>NZ_JBVASG010000004.1:0-662717 GCF_057813875.1 Labrys sp. F242
CCATGTCACCGTTGCACTCGAATCACAAAAGAACTCCGGCCCTGCCGCAACGTCATTTTGCCAATGGAGACGATGAATCTCCCCTGAAGTCTCTCTTCGAGCCGATCGTAAATCCGATGTCTTAATACCGAACGGCTCTTTCCTAGACGTTCGCAAGGCGACGACTGCACTGCCGCAATACGCCTCTGCCGGTCCTTTGTTGTTAATGCCCACCGCTCACAACCAAGGTTTGTACGGGCAGAAGCATGGCTTGGATCCGTAGGATCATGGCGTGTACCAGACCGACCGTGTCAACGATATGGAGAAAGAGCCAGCGTCCCGGGCTGATGTCTTGCGCGGCTAACGCGTCATGATTGTTGGTATAGACATTGGCTATGCAGCTGCCACCGGGCGGTACGTCTTCTAGTTGCTCGGCATAAAGCGGTTCCAGATAAGCAGTGATGGATCCCGGCGGTCCTACCTTCTGGACGTCGATCAACTGGTCTGTGGGACGAAACTGTCCGGTAGCGACGACATCTTGAACCAAGGTTACTTCCATCGGAATAATAGTGAAGGGTTTACCTATACAGGTCGCTTCGGCGATCATGCCGACCTTCAGTACTTGAGCCTCGATCTGATCAAACCCAGCTACGAGCGCGGTCCGTCCTGCTCCGGCCGGCACCAGAATACCTGCCGGTCGAAACGTTGTTACCACGTCACCCGGTCGTAACGTGAATTGCTGCAGAGTGCCTGCGATGCCAGCGCGCACGAGTTTCTTGTCCAACTCAACCTGTGCCTGCGCCAAGGCTGCCTCGCTACTGGCCTTTTGCGCTGGCAGAAGCGTGGATATCTGTGCTTGGAGGGTTTGCTTATTCGCTTTGGCGGCATCGGCTGCCCCCCTTAAGCCCTCAACGGAAACCTGCAGGCGTTCAATTTCTCGTACGGCGACTACATCGGCATTGCGTCGCATGAGCTCCTGCTTTGTCTTCAGTTCGTCAAAAGCTTGCTGATAAGCTCCTTGCGCCTGCTGAATTGTCCCGTCTGCAGCTCCTAGTTTGGTCGAAGTTACAATTATCTGAGCATCGATCTCAGCGATCCTGCGCTTGGCAGCCTCCACAGCGGCTTTCTGATCTGAGTCATCGAGCTGAAACAGCGGATCTCCGGCCAGGACCTTTTCATTGGTGTTGACAAACACCTTCGCCACTCTTCCGTTTCCTTCCGGTAGAATCGAGACGGTGCGGTAAATGGTGGTGGCGTACTTGGTCGAAGGGTGAAAGTAGAAGATCAGTGTGATCAACGATACCGTCAGAATCACACAGGCGCTGATTCCCCATCGCAATTCATACCAAACAGAATAGAGAGTAATGTCACGACCAATACGCTTGTTCTGAACATAGCGGCGAACTAGATAATCGGGAAGAATCGTCAACATCGAGCACAGCAATAGCTCAAACACCGTTTAGTTTCCTTTGTTCAACGGAGGTGCGTTAGGCACTCCTTCGGGCGCAGGGTCATGCTCGTCGTGATTAGGATTCAGGTCAGATGCTGAGCGAAGGGGCAATTCGGCTGGGCGGTTCGGGGTGACGCCGCTTAATGGATCACGAACAGGGGTTGGATTTTCCTGATGTTCGTCATGTTGTTCGGCGATCTTTGCAAGAGAACCCGCGATGGATGCGAGCGGGGTAGAGAAGTCGGGAATACGGATGAGAGCCAGCAACAAGCCGGCGATCCAGAAAAAATGGTTGTGCGTGAAAAGAGAAATCAAAACCAGAACGGCAACAACTTCCATTTGGACTAAGTTGGTTCTGTGCGCCATCCGTTCGGGAAGGGCATGGAGCTGGAAGTAGAGGTTGCCAATGACGAGGATTAACACCAGCATGACGACGACCATCCCGCTGAACAGGACGTCGGTTTCGCCAGGTGCGGTGATAAAAAACGGCAGATGGTCTAAAGCAGACCGATGAATTCTTCCGTCCAACGAGATCGCCCCTTGGTTTTCGATTTGCCCCATCTAAGTGGCCTTGGGGGGGCTGTCTTGCCATTTCGCGCCAGCACTCAGCGCTTCGATAGCCCTCGCAGATCAAGTCGACATAGCGAACGACACAATCAAACGCACTCGTGCGTGGCTCCGAGAAATTGGGCAAATTCGTTGCTGAACAGGCGCCGAGCGCGCTTCTTCACAGCGGGAAGGCCCTCGATCAGGTCACTGGCAGTATCGCTGCCATCTGCGTCCTTAAGGATGACATTGTATTCAGCCACGTCATGCCCTCCCGTGCATGCCGGCAACAAGTTCAGGTGCTGGCGTGCGCCCTTGGCGGCCCGCAAAGCGGCAAACACCGCCTCCACGACGCGTTTTTCATCCGGCTTGCGTGCCGGTTCAGGCTCTCCGACAACAGGCGGGTCGTTTGGTCGATGGCCTCGACATTCTGGGAATTGGCAGGGCGCAAAAATGAATTGTTTCATGATCGTCCGTCCAGGATTGGAATGACCGGGCCAGCCGGCAGGCCGGCCCGGATCGGCTCCCAGAAAGCCTGGTTCCCTTGGGGGGCCGGGCGAGTTGGCAACGTGCCATAACGCATAAGCCCGCCGCTGCTTCTCATTTGCCAGAATATCGATACAGGCATATTGATCTAAATCAGGTTGCGGATCGCGAGGGATCGACGCTCCGTGGTGGGAATGCGTTGACCTCCGCCAACGCCCCATTTCCCGCTTTATTGCTTGTTGCAAGTGCGCAACAAGGCACCCTAGGAGAACGGGCGGGATAAGCGCCTTCTCCCGACCGGTCGCTTTCGTAGGGAAGTCTTTTGGGCTCTCGTTCGCTTGCACGGTGCCACATCGGCGATTTTAATGCTGACCGTTTCTTCGCGGGTGTCTTCTATGTCGTCGCTCTGTATTTCGTGAGAAATATCCAAGCGCTGCTTGTAATATGTCGTCGAAGCAACACACATGTCAGTATTTTTTGGCTGGTCATTTCGTGCGAATTTGTCTTTTTTATTTTTCAATGAAGCCACTCCACATTCAGAATGAATCAGTTGTCGGAGTGCTGGGTCAATTAAAGGGTCGCAGTGCACAGCGACGGCGCAATCTTCACTTATAGGCCATGCGGTCACAGCTGCTTTGACATGAATCAAATGGCCCCGCGCCGGTACGCAGAACCTGGCTCGTCATGAGCAGGCTCGCCGAGCGTGCTTTGCTGCGTGGTCAATAACGCTCACTCGTGGCAAGGGGCGGCGATCACCCAACGGCTCGACCGGCTCGATCATCACAGAGTGCGGTTTAGGCGCGATCTTGGAATCGCAGTCGAGTCGCCCGCAATTTTCATGCGCTTCTGGCCGGCCACAACACCGGCTTTGCCGGAGTCTACTGCGTAAGCCACTCGCGCAAAACTTGGCGAGAAGTTGGATTCCTTCGTTATCGAGTTCGGTTGTCGGCTGGCCAAGAAGCCAAAGCTACGACAAGAGATTGGCGAGGACCTGCCAGGATCGATCACCTACCAGACAGCCACGACTTAGCCACACTTTCTGGCATTAAGCCTTCCGGAACAGGATGCGCAATTGTGGGCCGGAAATCGTCGCCATCGTCCTGCTGGGGACGGGCAAGACTGCAATTTCCGCAGATGCATTGATATTTTCTTGAGCGAGAGCGGCGATGAGCGCCTGGCTCGAAGTTGTCCGCATCCGCACCGCCGCAGGACGAAGCCTCCAAGGATTGCATTCCAAGTCTGTTCTCGATGTCAAAGATCGAGGGCTTTGCGGAGAGCTTCCAGCCGTTCCATGGCAACAACGCCGTCGTGGATGGTCGGAGCAGGCGTGTTTTCCCCCTTGAGCCCTGGGACAACGTCAGCAAGGAGGGCATGGTATCCCTTGAAATCCTCGTTGGCGGCTGCAGTGAAATTGGGTTTCCAGGTCAAACTGTCCTGGGTGTCGGTGAGGGTTGCCGCTGCATCGGCTGCCTTGAAAGGGGGATCTCGGTGCCAACGCACCTCCACCACATCTTCGATCTCCAAACGTTGATGATCTCCCATGACGTCGATCCGCTCGACTGGCGTGCCCCGGGACTGGATCGTGCCCATTGCTACGGTGCCGATGGCGCCGCAATCGAAGTCCAGAGCAATGTGGAACAGTACCCGACCCGGCGTCTTCTCTACTTTGCGTGCTGTCAGGGCGCTGACGGGCGAGACAAGGTGGGAGACTAGATCCATGTAATGCACACAATGATGCAGGAAAAAGCCGGTGTAATCGACGCTGCCGGCGAAATAGCCGGGCGCCGTCATGTAGTAGCCGGTGAGACCAAGAACGGGGCCGAAACGGCCGGATTTCAAGATGTTATGTGCAATCTTGTTCCCCACTGAATAGCGTTTCATGAAGCCAACAAGCAGGGGCTTGCCAGCCTTTTCGGATGCTTGACGCAATAGGCGAGCCCCCTCGGCCGAGCCTGAGGGAGGCTTTTCCATGAAAACGGGCAGTCCGTGTTCCAGCGCAGCCTTGCCGAAGGAAAGGTGCTGGTCGGGGCCGACGGCCATGCCGACGGCATCGATGCCGGGCGTGCGGATCAACTCCGTTGCGTCGGTGAGGAGCGTCGAAACGCCGAATTGGCGGCCGGCATCGGCCAGGCGCTTGCCGTCGATGTCGCAAAGGGCTGCGATTTTGACGTCGTGGCGTGCAAGCTGCGGCAACAGCATCTGCGTGGCGTGCACGCCACAGCCGATCCAGCCGATATTCAAGGTCATCTGCGAAATTCCGTCAGCGAGATATGGGAGCGGATGAAGGAGGCTGAGGCGGCGAGGCGTTCGCTCTCGTCCTCATGTGGCGCGCGCCATTGTGCCAGGGGCACGCCGAAACGATCATCGTTGCGCCGGAAGGGCTCGAGTGAGATGGGGCCGCTATAGTCGATGTCGTGAAGGGCGCGGCAGACGTCGACCCAGTCCGTGGCGCCCGTTCCCGGAAACCCGCGATGGTTCTCATTGGCCTGGAAATGCACGAGAAGAGATCCGGCAAGGCGAATGGCTTCCGAGATGGAGGCTTCCTCCATATGCATGTGGAACGTGTCGAGCATCAACCGCACAGCGACATGGTCGATGGCATGGAGTAATTCCATTGCCTGCTGCGTGGTGCACAGCACGTCGCTTTCGAAACGGTTCAGGGGCTCGACGGCGAGGGTAACGCCAAGGCGTGCGGCATGATCGCCTGCTTCCCTCAGGCCGACGACACAACGCTGCTTGCGGGCGAGGCGCTCGGTCTCGGAGACCGGCTGGGGGGCACGGCCGGCAAAGACGAGTGGATTGCCCGTCAGGGGGCCACCCACCACTGTCGCGCCGAGTTCTGCCGCGCAGTCGGCGGCATATTTCAAATAATCGATGCCGGCCCGGTGGCTGGCCGCATCTTCCGAAGATAGGTTGCGCTGCAGATTGACGCGAGCCGCCAACACCACCCCGAGGCCTGCATCGGCCAGCGCTGCGCGCGCCGCCGCCAGGTCCATTTCCCCGGGCTCGGGCACCAGGAGTTCGACGAAGTCGTAGCCGAGTTCCTTCATGCGAGTGAAGAGGGGAAAATGCTCGGCAGCAAAGGGCCGGGCATATTGCATCGATATCAGGCCGATAGGATTCATTGTATCATTTCACGGTTTGCAGAGGGCAGGCGCGGCGTTGGCTTCATCATCCCTTCACCGCTCCTTGGGTCAGGCCGCCGACCAGGCGTTTCTGCACGATGAGGAAGAGCAGCGTCGCAGGCAGGGCACCGACCACGCCGCCGGCAGCGAGCAGCCCCCATTCGATCTGGTATTCGCCGATCAGGGTCTGGATCGCCACGGTCACCGTGCGCACATTCTTGCCGCCCAAAGTGAGCGCATAGAGGTACTCGTTCCAGGCGGTGATGAAGATGTAGATGCCGGTGGAGATGATGCCGGGCATGGCAAGCGGCAGCACCACCCGGCGCAGCGCCGCCAGGCGCGAGCAGCCGTCGATCATCGCCGCTTCGTCGAGGCTTCTGGGTATGGCTGCCACATAGCTCGTCAGCATCCACACCGCGAAGGGAATGGCGACGGTCGCGTTGGCCAGGATCAGGCTGACATGGGTGTCGAGCAGGCCGAGCCGGCGCATCAGCACGAAGAGCGGCAGGATCAGCAGCACCACCGGGAACATGTTCACCAGCAGGAATTGCAGCATGATCGCCCTGCGGCCGAGGAAGCGAAAGCGCGAGAAGGCATAGGCGGCTGTGACCGAGACGCCAAGGCCGACGACCACCGTGCCGAGTGCGATGATCAGGCTGTGGCCCATATTGCCGAGGAAGGAGGTCTGCTCGAACAGGCGGATGTAATTGTCGAAGCTCCAGCCGATGGGCGAGAGCGAAACCCCGCTCGCCGCGATGCGCTCGGACGGTGTGAGCGAGGTCAGGATCATCCAGGCGAAAGGCCCGAGCGCGAAGAGCACGATCGCCGCCACCGGCAGGTCGGTCGTGAGAATGCGCCGAAGGGTCGACGGCTTGTTCATCGTTCGACCTCCTTCATGGTGCGGATGATGTAGATGGCGACGAAGGCGCCGAGCAGGACGGTGAAGGTCACCGCGATCGCCGTGCCATATCCGAAATCGAGGTTCTGGCGCGCCTTGATGAAAGCATAGAGGGGGAGCGTGTGCGTCGCGTAGCCCGGACCGCCGCCCGTCATCACGAAGATGACGTCCATGGAATTGGCGACCCAGATCACGCGAAGGAGCCCGGCCGTCGCCAGGACCGGTGCAATGCCGGGCAGGGTGACGTTGACGAACTGACGCCAGGGCGTGGCGCCGTCGATGGATGCAGCCTCGTACTGGCTCCGCGGAATGCCCTGCAGGCCGGCGAGGATCATCACGGCAAAGAAGGGGAAGCCCTGCCAGGTGAGCGTGGCGATCACGGCGTAGAGCGCGACATTGGGATCGGCGAGCCAGGGTACCGCACTCTGGATCAGGTGCACGCTGAGCAGCATGTCGTTGAGCACGCCGGTGTTGGGGTCGTAGATCCAGCGCCACATCAAGGCGATGACGACGCTCGGCAGCGCCCAGGGGACGATGATCATCGCGCGGGCCAGACCCCGCCATGGAAAATCTCGATTGAGCAGCAGGGCGGTCATCAGGCCGAGCCCCATCTGCAGCGGTACCGTGAGGCCGATCCAGACCACGGTGTGCCAGAGTGCGGTCCAGAACACCGGGTCGGCAAACAGTTTGATGTAGTTACCGAAGCCGACGAATTTGGCGGCATTGGGCTTCCACAGCACGAGATCGAACAGGCTCGTGTAGATGGCCTCGATCATCGGGACAAAGACGACGACGAACACCACCAGCAGAGCCGGCGCCAACAGGGCATAAGGCATTAGACGCGCCCGCAGGCGGACCGCGAATTCCCGATCGAGCTGGGAGGTGGATGAATGCAGCGACATGGCTCGGCGTCGTAGTGGGAGAAAAAGAGGACCTTCTGCACGATGGACAGAAAGTCCGGCACCTTGCCTAGTTTGCAAACAGCGTCTGTAATTGCTGCATCATCTGCTCGGGCGTCGCCGCGCCCGTCAGGGCCTGCTGCATGTTGGTCTGCCAGGCCGTGTTGACGAATTCGGTCGTGGCTGGCGTCTGCGGCAGCACCGAGGCGAAGGGCAGCGACTGCACGGTGACATCCACGAAGCGCCGCTGGTGCAGTGTCCAGTTGGCCGAACCCGACTTGGTCACCGTCATCTGGCCCGTGGCCTTGTTGAACTCGACATTGTTCTGTCCCTCCGCCAGGAAGGAGATCCATTTCCAGGCAGCGTCCTTCACCTGCGAGGAAGAGAAGAGCGCCAGCGATTCATCGCCATAGGAGGTCCACTGCTTGCCGTTGCAGGCTGGAGCGGGGACCGCCGAAACCTTGTCGCCCAAGGCTTTGACGAGGTCGTTGGACGAGCCGACATGGTGGATGGTCATCGCGGTCTTTCCGGCCTTGAAGGCCGCAATGATTTCCTGGAAGCCGTCATTCGGCGCAGAGGGCGGAATCGACTTGTCTTCCCGGAACATGTCGACCAGCCATTTGTTGGCGGCAATCGCCTCCGGCGTGGTCAGGCCGCCCGGCTCGAGCTTGGCGCCCTTGGAAAAGACGAAGGTGCCCCACTGATCCCAGCCGCCCTTGCCGCCGCGCAGGCCGAAGCCATAGGTGTCCGGCGCCTTGGTGAGCTTCTTGGCGTCCTCGCGGAACTCGTCGCAGGTTTTGGGCGGCTCGAGCCCGGCAGCTTTGAACAGGTCCGTGCGATAATAAAGATAGAGAACGACATATTGGATCGGCAGGTAATATTGCTTGCCGTCCGGTCCCTTGTTGAGATTGAGGAGATTGTCGAGCAGGTCCGCCTTGCCGGGCCAGGCATCGATGCGTTCGCCGATCGGCTCCAGGGCTCCCATCTCGACGAGGCGGGGCTGGGCGAACAGCTTCACCATGGCGGCGTCGGGCGCATTGCCGCCGACGATCGCCGTGTAGAGATTGTCGTAATAGGAGTTCCACGGCACGTTTTCGGCTTCGACCTTGATGCCGGGATTGGCCGCCTCGAATTTCTTGATGAGGTCATCCATCGGGTTGGCCGGATTATCGAAATGATACCAGAAGCGCACGGTCTGCGCCTTGGCCGCCCCGAGCATCATGCTGGCGCTCAGGGCACAGGCGACACCGAGCGCCTTCAGCATTTTCTTCAGTCCTGTCCTCATCATTTCCTCCCGAAGAATGTGTTTTTGGTGCCGGTTCACGCCGGCTTGATCATTGACTTTGCCGCTTGGGCCGCGGTCTTGAGGGCGTTGCGGGCCGCGCTCAGCCCGGCGCTCATCTGCAAAAATCCGTGCGTCACACCCTTGACGATGTGTATGTCGGCCTGCCGCCCCACCGATCGCAGGCGCGCCGCTAGGTTGAGCGTGTCGGACAAGAGCGGATCGATCTCCGCGGCCAGAAGGAAGAGGGGCGGCAGGCCAACTAGTGCCTCGTCACTGGCATGAAGGGGCGAGGCGAGCACCGTCTGGCGTGCCTTCGGGGCGGGCAGATACCAGTTCCAATAGCGCTGCATCCGCGCCGTGGTCAGGCCAGGACCCTCGGCAAAACGTCGATAGGAGGGTGTCTCGAAATCAGCGTCGTAGACGCCGTAGAAGAGTAGGGCACCGTCGGGCAGGCTGCGTCCGTCGGCCTGGCGATGAAGCATGGCGGCGAGCGCCAGATTGGCGCCGGCGGAGTCGCCCGCCAGCAGCAGCGGACCTGGACGGATGCCGAGTGCAACGGTGTGTTCGAAAACGCGGCCGATACAGGCGATCACGTCGTGCAGCCCGGCCGGGAAAGGATGTTCCGGGGCCAGGCGGTAATCGGGCAGGAGAACGGGCAGGCCGGTCTCGATGGCAAGAACCCGGGCGCAACGCTCATGGGTCTGCGGGCTGCAGAAGGCAAAGCCGCCGCCATGGACGAAGATCAGTGCACCGGCTCCCGCCTCCGGTGGGATAAGCACCTTGACGCGGCAATCGGCTGACGAGAATGTCGGATCCGCAGGAACGACGAAGTCGCCCGTAAAGGCCATTGCCGGCAGATCGCGGTTCCAACGCTGGTTGAGTTGCGCGGCAAGGGCCCGACCCTCTGCCGGCGGTAGCAGCGTCGTATCCGGCTGCGGGCCGATTTCATCATCAATGGCGGCCAGGAGGCGTGCCAGTTCCGGATCGAGCTGGCCGGGCAGCTGTTCGACCGCCGTATCAGGGATTGGGGCATTCATTGCCCCGCTCCAGGAAAAACGTTGGGCCCGAAATCGACGATGGTCGCGATATGATGCTCGAGAGAGGTCACGGCCGCGGCGCTGTTGCCGGCCTCGATTGCGCCTACCAGCGGCCGATGACGCTGGGCCGTGAGCACGAGATCGCGCTGGCCTTGCGTGCGCGAAATCTTGAAGCGATGGTTGTGGATCAGGCAGCGATGCAGGATCGGGTCCAGGGCGGGCAGGTCTGCATCGTGGAATAGACGGCGGTGGAAGTCGCGGTCGAAGGCGGCGAGCCCCATCTCGTCATCCTCCCGCGCGGCCTCCTCCATAGCCTCGACCAGTGCCTTCAGATCGGAAAGCAGGCCGCGGCTGGGGTTGCGCAAGGCGCGCAGCACGCCGGCACATTCGATCTGCTTGCGGACGCGGAACATCTCGACGGCTTCGTCCGCCGTGCAGTCTGAGACCTGCGTGCCGCGATGGCCGCGCCGGTGCACCAGCCCTTCCTCCTGAAGCTGCAGCAGGGCCTCCCGCACCGTGCCCTGGCTGCAGCCGAAACGGGCGGCAAGTTCCAGTTCCACCAGGGGTTCGCCGGGAGCGAGTTCGCCGAGCATGATGTCGTGCTTGAGGGCGTCGAAGGCGATCGCCGAGCGGGCGACAGGGCCCGGCCGGCCGCCCTTGGCGCGCAATGCCGGGTCGAAACGCCGAGATGCTGGCCGCTCGCTCATGTCTCCCCCTTGTGCTGGCGCCATCTTGAGAGTGTTCGCATACCTCTTGCAATTATCATTATTGATATTGATAATCAGGTCAAGAGCTGGAATGGCCTCGCTTGTCGCAGGCAGTATCGGGGGAAAACGCAATGGCGGGCATTGGCCTCAGGGATATTCGCAAATCTTACGGCACCCATACGGTGATCCATGGTGTCGACCTCGATATCGCCGAAGGCGAATTCCTCGTACTGGTCGGTCCTTCGGGTTGCGGCAAATCCACCTTGCTGCGCATGGTCGCCGGGCTCGAAGAGATCACCGGTGGAGAGATGCGCATCGGGGACAGGGTGGTGAATGCGCTTACGCCCGCAGAGCGCAACATCGCCATGGTATTCCAGGATTACGCGCTCTATCCGCATATGACGGTCGCCGAGAACATGGGATTTGGGCTGCGCATGCGCGACCAGAACCCGCAAATGATCGACCAGCGCGTGAGACAGGCCGCTGAAACCCTGAAACTGGCACCCTTGTTGGAGCGTCGACCGGGGCAATTGTCGGGAGGGCAACGTCAGCGTGTCGCCATGGGGCGGGCCATCGTTCGCGATCCTCAGGCTTTCCTGTTTGACGAACCGCTTTCAAATCTCGACGCTGGCTTGCGGGTGGAGATGCGCCTTGAGATCGCAAAGCTCCACCGTCGCATCCAGGCAACCACGGTCTATGTCACGCATGACCAGGTCGAGGCGATGACCCTGGCCGACCGTATCGTGGTGATGAATGCGGGCCGCATGGAACAGGTCGGCCCTCCGCTCGAACTTTATCACCATCCGGCAAGTCTGTTTGTCGCGCGCTTTATCGGCAGTCCGACCATGAATACCGTGGAGCTGCGGCTGAATGGTGATGGCGAGCTCTCGGTCGGTAGCGCCAAAATTGTCCTGCCATGGCTGTCGCTAGCTCCCGGAACGTCCGTCATCCTCGGCATTAGGGCGGAAGACCTTTCACCCTGCGATGCTTCCCAGGCTTGGTTCACCGGCGAATTGACCATGGTCGAACGTCTCGGCGGACAGACTTTCGGTTATCTCGATCATGGCAGTGACCGGATGATTACGGTCGAATTTCCGCGTCACAGCGCCGTGAAAGTTGGGGATAGGGTTTCCGTAAGGGGCGAGGGGGATGCCCTGCATCTTTTCGATGGGAGCAGCGGCACACGGCTAAAGCCGGACTGACCGGTTACCTGGTCTTCCCGCTCCAGAATCTCGAACCAAATTGCAGCAATTCCTGTTGGCGCGGGATTCCGACAATCCGGCATCCTGCTCGGTATGGGGCAACAATGAGGGCTGGCGGCTAACCCCGACGGAAGCGTCCAGCAAATAGAGCGCGCGTTTGACCATGGCGGGAGCAAAACTTTGCGCGTAAGGATCCGGGCGAAAAGCGGCGAAGGTTGCCTATCGGATGCCAGGTGGAAGGGCCTTTCTCAGCAAGCGCCGTGAGGCTCGACAAGCGACCCTGTAGATAATGCTCGGGCCTTCCACTTGGGTACCTGAAATCTTGCCCTCTTCCGCCTCTAGGCTTCTTGCAGCTTGATATTTTGGCTGCTTGAAAAAAGGCACGATCGTCTTTTTCGGTCTTGGATTTGAGATTACGAACGGAATTCACGCAGTTGGGGCCAATTCGGCTCCGTTACGGCGTGGGGAAAAGTCGGCTAATCTGCCTCGCTGGATCAGCTATTCGCTGATAACGTGCCAGACACCGCCGATGCCGTCGCCGGTCTTGTCGCCCTTCTTCTTGTCTGGCGCGTAGAAATAGACTGGTTTGCCGTCATAGCTCCATTGCAGTGAACCATCCGTCCGCTTTACGGCTGCCCAGCCTTCGCCCATTTTCTCGCCAGCCTTGGCGACATATGGAGGCCACTTTGCCGCGCAGCCGCCATAGCACGACGGCTTGCCACCGGTGTCCTTGTCAAAGACGTATATCGTCATACCGTTTCTGGCCGTCAGCGTCGTTGCGGCGCTTGCCTCTGGGGCCAATGGCAGAGACAACATTAGCAAAGATGTGGCGAGAGCGAGTAAGGTCTTCATCGAATGACTCCTCCGTGGAGTGGTCCGTTTTTTTCGGGCCGCTTCCTCTCAAATATCAAGGACGTCCATAAACACCGCAGATACGCTTTTATTCATAGGCGTCGGCTGTTTCGGCGGGTGACGCGCGTTTCGTCAAGTAAAGCCGGGAAAGAAATCGACCCTGATGCGAGACCTGGCGATTCCAAGCTGTCTTAGAGCGTCCTGGAAACCGACAAATATCGCGCGCGGCCCCGAGATGTAAAAGATACGCTCGCGGAAATCCGGGATTTCGCGCTTGATCAAATCCTCGCCAATCTTCCGCCGAACCGAAGGACGCGTCAGCGAAAATTCTAAGGCCTGGTCGGAAGCGCAAGCTCGTGAGCGTGATATGTATGGGAGTGGAGCGTCTCGATCCGCAGAGCTTGCGGTGCTCTGGAGTTCGATCGCTCGACCTATCACTACCGGTCACGCAAACCCGACCAGGCCGGCATCGCAGCCCGGATCAAGGAGTTCTGCCAGACACGGGTCCGGTATGGTTACAGGCGTGTCCATGTCATGCTCCGGCGCGAGGGCTGGAGCATCAACATCAAGAGAACCATAGATTTACAATGAGTTGGGGCTGCAGCTCAGGAACAAGACATCCAAGCGCAGGGTCAAGGCGAAGCTTCGCGACGACCGCGCGCCGGCGGCCCGCCCGAACGATGTCTGGGCGATGGACTCGTCCATGATCAATTGGCGACCGGCAAGAAAATCCGCATTCTGACCGTCGTTGATACCTTCTCGCGTTTCTCGCCGGTGGTCGACCCCAGGTTCAGCTACCGGGGAGAAAACGTGGTCACCACACAGGAGCGCGTCTGTGCCAAGGTAGGTTATCCCAAGACGATAAGGGTTGATCAGGGCTCGGAATTCGTCTCGCGAGATTTGGATCTCTGGGCCTATGCCAAGGGCGTCACGCTGGACTTCTCGCGGCCCGGCAAGCCCACGGACAACGCCTTTATAGAGGCTTTCGATGGGAGGTTCCGCACCGAGTGCCTGAACACGCATTGGTTCCTGTCGCTTGCAGATGCTGCCGAAAACATGGAAGATTGGCTCAGATACTACAATGAGGTTCGGCCGCACGGTGCGATAGGCCATAAGACCCCGATCTCGTTGCAGAACTCCGGTGGTGCCCCCAAATGGGCGCGGATCAAACAGACCCTGCACTAACTTCAAACCGGACCAGTCATTGGGATCCGGCCACCTTTACGACAGAGTCATCGCAGTTAATTCGATCTGATCGAGACGTTTTTCTATGCATGACAGCGGACACTAATTGGCGGTTACCAATCGCGACCACCGCCGCACCAGATAATTGTGCTCGTCCATCGTCGTGTTCCAAACGGCGATCGAATTGGCGCGCTGCCGGTAGGATCCACCATCGCGCGCGGATCCGGCCTTGATGGTGATGGTTCCGTCCGGACCGGGCAACTCAGTCTGTGTCGGCAGGCCCTCATACCAGTAGGCCCACTCGTCTGGTGTCAGATAAGCCCGAACGCGGGCGGGGATGGACATGTAATAGCCCTGGCGTGCCATCACCGCGCCTGGCCAGCCGGACAGCCACCAGTTCAGATAGTCATAGGCGACGTCGAGCATGCGCCCCGATAGGTTGCTCGAAAGGCACAGGCCGCCGTGCCAGGCTCGATAGCCTTCGCGGGGCACGGCCTCCATGACCGGCACGTTGCAATGGCGCAGGGCGGTGATGCCGGGGGACCACATGCTCTGGATGACGACACCGCCATCGCGCATCAGGCCGGCGGCTTCCGCCGCGGTCTTCCAGAAACCGGCGAAAAAGCCGGCCTTGCGCCGTTCGATCAGGATGCCCAGCAGAGTGTCGATCTCCTCGGTCGACATGTTGCCGATATCCTCGAAGCTCATCAATCCCAGCGATTGGGCGGCGAGAGCCGCGTCGAAAACACCGATCGCCGGCTCATCGACCAGAGCTGCCTTGCCATGCCAGTGCTCGTCGAGCAGGGCACCCCAGGAGACGATCTGCTCGGCATCGCCATTGGCGAGATCTGGTCGGAAAGCGAAGGAATCGAAATTATGGGTGGTCGGCAGCATCGAAAGCCAGCGCGACGGCGTCGGGCCCAAGGCACGGTTGGGCTGGACGAAGAGCTTGGTCACGGGGGCATCGCCGAAACCGACGCGGGCCCCTGGATCGAGCCGACCTGTCTTGGTCAGGTCGGTGATTTCGCCCCAGAGCGGGATGCGCGTGAGATCAATGGGTTGGATGGCGCGCCAATACCAGACGATGTCGAGGTTGTGGAAACACTGGTCATAGACATCATAGCTGCCCGGCTCCGCCGCCGCCTTGTGCTGGGTGGTGATGAAGTCCTGGGTATCGAAGACGACATTGATCCCCAGATCGGCTTCTGCCCTGAGGCGCAGTTCCTCCAGATGCGAAATCTCGGTTCCCAATACCCGCAGGGTCGGCCGTTCCGTGAGATGCAAGGTGGGTGCCGAGAACTTTTCTTCCGATGCAGCCCCCTTCATGGGGAGCTCGGATAACGGAGCTGAGACAATGGCATTCGAAATCGCTTGATCATGATTGTTGCGACACTGGAGCCGCCAATCTGTTGAAGGCTGCCAGGGAGCGCCGGATCAAGCTGGAATCGAGGTCATCCACGATGAAAACGATGCGCGAGCGTCGATCGCCATCGGGCCAGGCCTGCATATGCACGGGTGTATGCACCAGATGCTGCACCCCGTGGATTGCCACCGGGGCACTCTCGCCCGCAAGGTTGAGCATGCCCTTCACCCGCAGGATGCGATCGCCATGCCGGTTGAGGAGCATGGTCAGCCAGATGCCGAAGGCCGTCCAGTCGAGCGGTTCATCGACCGTGACCACGAAGGAGCGGATACGCTCGCCATGCCGCGTACGGTCGCCTGAACCATGTTCGTGCCCGGGCTGGCTGATTGTTTCGGGGGTGAGCGGATCGTCGCTTTGAAAGGTCTGGCGGAACCATTCGCGGGTCGAGCGCTCCGGTTGGCCTGCAGCAGCGAAGTCATTTTGACTGAACAGAGCCGGGGCGTCGAAATCCCGCTCGGCCGACCGCAGGATCGGTGCATCCGGATTGAAGCGCCGAAGTCGATCGAGGAGCCGGGCAATTGTCACTTCGTCGGCGATATCGGTCTTGGTGAGCACGAGCCGGTCGGCGATCGCGGCCTGGCGTGTCGACTCGACATGGTTCTCGAGCTGGAATTGGCCGTTCACTGCATCCACCGTTGCAATCACCGTGCCCGGCCGGAAATGATGCCGCAGGACGGGATCTGCCTTGATGGTCGACAGGATCGGGAAGGGATCGGCCAGGCCGGTGCTCTCGATCACCAGCCGGTCGAAGGGTGGAATGTCGCCACGCGCCCGCTTGGCATGGATATCGCGGATCGCCTGGGCCAGTTCGCCGCGTATCGTGCAGCACAAGCACCCCGACGGCAGCAGCACCATGGTCTCGTCGATGGGTTCGAGTAGATGGTGGTCGAGCCCGATTTCACCGAATTCGTTGATCAGCACGGCCGTGCGCGCCATGGCCGGGTCCGACAGCAGCCGCCGCAACAACGTCGTCTTGCCCGAACCGAGGAAGCCGGTGAGGAGGTGGACCGGGGTGAAGGCCGGGACGTCATCCGCCATGGCGCTTCTCCATGGCCTCGATCACCGGCAGGGAGAGCGGATCGCAGGCGCGCCGGACCAGCCTTTCGGCCGCGGGCCACAGATGGCCGAGATCGTCGATGATCTCGGTCTTGCCGGTTTTCGTCGACAGCAGGAAGGAAGCGCCCTGCCAATCGGAGAGGGTCATGCCGAAGGGTTCCAGAACCTGGCAGGCAATGCGCACGCGGTTCATGCGCTCACGGCGGCGATCGATTCTGTCGCCATTGCGCGTGAAGACGCCCGGCCGGGCCACCGCATCGGCCCAGTGCTCATTGCCACCCAGAATGCCGCAGAGCGAACACATGCAGATCTTCCCCGTTGCGGCGCATTTTTTCGACTTGAAAGGGCTGTCGCCCTTTCCCGACAGCATGGATGGCCGGGCCCACGATAGGGGACCCGGCCTCCCTCGTCACTTCTTGCGCGGGAAGCGGCGGGCGAAATCGTCGGCCATTTCGTTCATGGTGACGAACTTGACGCCGGGATGCTTGGCCATATGCGCATAGAGGCGCTCCAGCATCATCAGGACCTGCGGGCGGCCCGAGACGTCGGGATGGATGGTGATCGGGAAGACGGCATAATCCATCTCGCGATAGACCCAGTCGAACTGGTCGCGCCAGAGCTGCTCGATATCGTGCGGGTTGACGAAGCCGTGACTGTTGGGCGCCTTCTTGATGAACATCATCGGGGGCAGATCGTCGAGATACCAGGAAGCCGGGATTTCGATCAGGTCGGTTTCATGCCCCCGCTTCAGCGGCACCATCCAGTCCTTCGGCTTGCCGGAATAATCGATCTTGGTCCAGGAATCGCCGACGCGCACATAATAGGGCGTGAAGTCGTTGTGCATGAGCGAATGGTCGTATTTGATGCCGCGCTCGAGCAGCAACTCATTGGTGACGTTGGAAAATTCCCACCACGGTGCCACATAGCCGGTGGGACGCTTGCCGGAGAGCTTGGTGACGAGATCGATGCATTTGTCGAGAATCTCGATCTCCTGTTCGCGCGTCATCGCGATCGGGTTTTCATGGGTGTAGCCATGGATGCCGATTTCATGGCCGGCGTCGGCGACGGCCTGCATCTGCTCGGGAAAGGTCTCGATCGAGTGGCCTGGAATGAACCAGGTCGTCTTGATGCCGAAGCGTTCGAACAGCTTGACCAGGCGGGGCGAGCCGACCTCGCCGGCGAAAAGGCCGCGCGAGATGTCGTCCGGCGAATCCTCGCCGCCATAGGAACCGAGCCAGCCGGCGACCGCATCGACGTCGACGCCGAAGCCGCAGAGTATTTCCTTTGCCATGGGTGAGGTCTCCTCATTTCATGTTGAAATCGATGTTTTCTTGAAAGAATGGTCTGTCAGGCGGCTGGAATGACGGTCGCCTCGGCGGCATTCCAGGCCAGCACGACTTCACCGCCGGGGGCGAAGAGGCCCGGCGGGTATTTTTCGACATGCGCTTCCAGGGAGATCGCCCGGCCTCCCGGAAGCTCGACGGACAGATGCGAGATGTGCCCGACGACATCGAGGCGCCGGACGGTCGCGGCGATGGTATTGCCCATTTCGGTGACGCGCCCGTCCGAGGCCGAACGAACTTCTATGGCTTCGGCCGGGACGACGATCTTGGCGGCACTGCCATTGGCCAGCCTGCCGTTCGCCGTGCCGCGCAGGATTCCAAGCGGGGTATCGACCACCACGCGCCCGTCCTCGACACCGCCAATGGAGCCGTCGAGAATGGTGTTGCGGCCGATGAACTGCGCCACGAAGGGTGTGTTCGGCCTTGTATAGAGTTGGTGCGGCGGGCTGATCTGTTCGACGCGTCCCTGGTTCATCACCACGATGCGATCGGAAAGAGCCAAGGCCTCGGATTGGGCATGCGTGACGAAAACGAAGGTGACACCCAGCCTTTTCTGCAGGAGCTTCAATTCGTTCTGAATCGCCTTGCGCAGATTGGCATCGAGCGCGCCCAGCGGTTCGTCCAACAGGAGGATATCGGGTTCGACGACGAGGCCGCGCGCCAAAGCGATACGCTGGCGTTGGCCGCCGGAGAGCTTGTCGGGACGCTTGTCGGCGACATCCTCGAGGCCGAGCGTGTCCAGGATGCGATCGACCTTCGCGTCGCGCTCGGCTTTCGCCAGTCCCTTGACCTCGAGGCCATAGCCGATATTGCGGCGTACGGTCATATGGGGGAAGAGCGCGTAGTTCTGGAAGATCATCGATGTCGGGCGCCGTTCTGGCGGCACGTCGTTGATGCGCGTTCCCCTGATCAGCATGTTGCCGGACGAGATGGATTCGAAGCCGGCGATCATGCGCAAGGTTGTCGTCTTGCCGCAGCCGGAAGGCCCCAGAAAGGCGATGAACTCTCCCTTGGCGACGGCCAGGTCGAAACCGGCGACGGCGGGCGTGCCGTTGTCATAGACCTTGCCGACCTTGATGAGTTCGAGATCGTGGATCATCGCTTCGTGCTCCGCGGGAATGGCAGGGGAGGCGGGCGGAAAGGCGCACTTTCCGCCCGGATCGTGATCAGGCGTTCAGGAACTCGTCCCATTTCTGAATGAGATGGTCATAGGCATCCGGCCATTGGTGCCAATAGGCGACGTTGGCGGCCCGTTCTGCCAGGCTGCCGCCGTCGCGCAGGTCACCTTCCTTGATGCCGCGCTCGGCTGCGCCGACCCAGGGCTTGCCTTCGTACCAGAAGGCGTATTTTTCCGGTGCCATCTCGCTCTTGATGTTGGTCGTCGGCGAGTAATAGCCCTGTTCGGAAACGGTGATGCCGGGCTTTCCCGAAAGCCAGTAATCGGCATAGGCGGCAACGGCTTCCTTGTTGGTGGAACCGGCGATGAGCGAGGGGCCGATCGCCCAGGCGCGATAGCCTTCCTTCGGGCGGGCATATTTGCAGGCCTTGCCCTGGGCCTTGACCGCCATCACGGCCGGCTGCCAGGCGTCGCACACCACCATCTCGCCGGAAGCGAGGAGATTGACGAGCTCGCCGAAATCACCCCAGAGCGCACGGAACTGCCCATCCTTCTTCTTCGAAACCAGGAATTTCGCAGCCTCGTCGATCTCGGCTTCCGAGGGATTGCCGGGATTCTTGACGGCCGACAGGCCCAGCGAGTTCATGGCCATCACGGCCTGCCCGAAGGCGATCAGGGGGTCGGTGTTGAGGCCGGACTTGCCCTTCCATTTGGGATCGAAGATCGCCGCCCAGGTGTTGGCCTCCTCATCCGACAGGACGTCCGGATTATAGCCGATGGAGTCGTAATTATAGACGGCCGGCACCATCCAGAGCTGGCTATGGGCATCGTCCTGCCAGATCTGGCCGGTGATCTGGGCCTTGGGATCCCATTTGTCGCTCGGCTTGGTGAAAGTATCGCGGATATTGGCCCAGTTCTTCAGCGACGAGGCGGCGATCGGCGCGACATTGTTGGTCATCACCACCGATGGCAGGCGTTCGGCGATCACTTCCCAGCAATCATAGTCCTTCGAACCCGACAAGATCTTGGTCTGGGCATCGGGGAAGGTCGCGGCCGTGCCCGAGGTCGTGCCCACGCCGGAGGCGGCCTTGAACTCGGCCAGGATGCGTTCCTGCACCGTCACGGACAGGCCGATCGTGCGCAGGCTCTCGCTCGCCAGGCCAGTACCTTGCGCCCAGGCGGCCCGGGAGGAGAGGAACGGCGTGCCGCCGCCCAGTGCCAGGGCCATCATTCCCGCGGATCGCTTCAACAAAGAGCGGCGCGTCATCTCGCTTCGGTCAGACATCGTTCCTTCTCCGGTTCTGGTTATTTGCTTTTGTTTCAGTAGCGACCCACCAGCAGGCCGCCATCGACCACCAGCGTCTGGCCCGTGAGGTAGCGAGCGCTGGAAGAGGCTAGGAAAACGATCACGTCGGCGATCTCATCGGGCTCGCCGATGCGGCCCATGGGAATGAAGGCGCCGGCGGTCTCCGCGCCCTCGGGACCGAGGGAATGCTCCTTGGAGAGGAGCTGGGCGGTGCGGATGTACCCGGGTGCCACGCCATTGACCCGCACTCCGTCGCGGGCGACCTCGACGGCGAGGCCCCGCACCAGGCCGACGACACCGGCCTTGGCCGAGGAGTAATGCACATGCTCGTCCCAGCCATAGGCGACGCCCATGATCGAGGAGAGCGCGACGATGGCGCCGGATCTGCGGGCGCGCATGCTGGGCAGCGCTGCCCGCGCCACGCGGAAGATGCCCTTGAGGTCGATATCGAAGGTCAGGTCCCATTTGTCGTCATCGAGCCTGGCGAGCGGCACGCGGTGGGCGATACCGGCATTGGCGACGACGACATCGATGCCGCCGTGACGAGCCTCCACATCGGCTACGAGGGCGTCGGCCTTGTCGGTGGAACGAACGTCGAGCGGCGCGAATTCGGCCGAGCCGCCGGCGGCCTTGATCTCCTCGACGACAGCCTTGCCTTCCGCTTCCAGAATGTCGGTGACCACCACATGGTCGCCGAGCGCGGCGAAGGCCTTTGCGCTGGCGCAGCCGATGCCGATGCCTCCGCCGGTGATCAGGACGATGCGTGCCTTCGTCATGGTGCTGTCTTCTCCCTCTGCTCGTTCACAACATCACGTCGCCGGAATTGGGCCCGAGCGTCTGGCCGACGAAGAGGCTGGCGGCCGGGGAGGCGAGGAAGGCGACGGTGGCTGCCACCTCTTCCGGTTCGCCGAAGCGGCCGAGCGGCAACTCCCTGGCCTTGCGCTCCTTCCAGTCATCCGAGAGCGCTCTCACCAGCGGCGTGTTGATCGGCCCCGGTGCGACGGCATTGACCCGCACGCCGCGGCTCGACACTTCGCGGGCAAGCGATTTGGTCATGCCGATCACGGCGGCCTTGGCACCGGAATAGTGGGCGAGTTCGATCCCGCCGATCTGGCCGAGCTGGGATGCGACATTGATGATGATGCCCGATCCCGTCTCCAGCATCGCCGGCAACACGGCCCGTATCATCAGGAAGGTGCCGCGCACATGCACGGCAAACATGCGATCGAAATCACCGGGTTCGAGCTGTTCGAACAGGCATTGATGGACGTGGCCGGCATTGTTGACGAGCAGGTCCACCGGGCCGAGATGCGTTTTGGCCGCCGTGGCGATGGTCGCGACATCAGCCTCGCTGGAAACATCGCCGGCTGCGGCGACCGCCCTCCCGCCAACCGCCTGGATGGCCTCGGCGATGGCCTGCGCGCGATCCAGCGCCAGATCGTTGACGAGCACGCCATAGCCGTCCGCCGCGAGACGTTCGGCGATGGCCCTGCCGATGCCCGAGCCCGCACCCGTGACGATGGCGGTTTTCTGGCTGGGCATCATGCGTCCTCCTGGATGGCGATGCGCCGGCCGCGCCGGACGGACAGGCCCATCAGGATCGCGTAGACCGCGAGCAGGGCGAACGAGAACAGGGTGGTCAGCACGCCGAAGGCGAAGACATTGGGATGGATCTCGACCGAGAACGTGCCGTAGATCGCCAGCGGCAAAGTGAGGTCGCGCCCCGAGGCGAAGAGCGTGCGTGAGAACTCGTCATAGGAAAGGGTGAAGGCGAACAGCATCGCCGACAGGACGCCCGGGAAGATCAGCGGGAACGTCACCTTCCGGAATGTGCGGATCGGCGAGACGCCAAGGGACCAGGAGGCTTCCTCGACACTCTGGTCGAAGCGGTTGAAGATCGCCAGCATGACGAGAAAGGCGAACGGATAGGTGTAGACGACGTGGAGGACGAAGGCCGTGCCCCACCAGTGCCGGTCGATGCCGAGGACGTTGGCTACCAGCGCCATTCCGAGGCCGACCAGCACGCCGGGCACCATCATGCCGAGGACGATCAGATAGAAGGCGATGCCCGAGCCCCGGAACTTCTTGCGGAAGGCCTGCGCGGACGTCACGCCCAGGACGGTCGAGACCACCATCGTCATGATGGCAAGGACGACCGAACGTCCCAGGCTCTCTTCGATCGGCAGCGGGGCGATGCGGGAGGGCGGTGTCAGGCCGAAGAGATGCTGGTACCAGTAGGTCGACCATTCGATGATCGGGAATTGCGGCCCGCCTTCCGGTCCGGTCTGGAAGGACAGGATCGCCAGCACGACGAAGGGGCCATAGAGAAACAAGAGGAACAGGGCCGTATAGATGGCCAGGACCGGTTTGACGCCGCGTGCCTGCATGGCTCAGAGCTCCTTCCTGAGATCGACGACGCGCAGCAGGGCGGCGACCACGGCTCCCATGACGATTGTCAGGATCACGCCGACCACTGCGGCAAAGGCCCATTTGAGTGAACCGACCTGGGTGACGATGATGTTGCCGAGGAGGTTGACCTTGCGTCCCGACAGGGCCGCGGAGGTGGCGAATTCGCCCAGCACCATCACCGAGACGAAGATCGAGCCGACGACCACGCCGGGCATGGACAGAGGCAGGATGATGGTGCGGAAGATGCGCCAGAAGCCGGCGCCGAGATCGCGCGCCGCCTCGATCACGTTCGGGTCGATCCGGCCGAGCATGAAGGCGATCGGGCCGACCATGAAGACGCAGTAGATCTGCGTCATGCCGATCACCACCGACAGGTCGGAGAAGAGCAGGGCCTCGATCGGCTGCGTGATGATGCCGGCCTTGAGCAGGATCAGGTTGATGGCGCCCTCCTTGCCCAGCATCGGGCGCCAGGCAAGGACGCGGATCAGGAACGAAGTCCAGAATGGGATGACGCACAGCACCAGGAGCGTCGTCTGCAGCGCCTTGTTGCGCACGAAGAGGCCCACGAACAGGGCCGTCGGGTAGCCCACCACCAGCGTCGCGACCAGTACCGTCAGCCAGATGCGGATCGTGGTCCAGAGGGCCTGGAGATAGGTGTCGCTCGTGAAGAAGGTGGCCCAGCTCTTGGTAGTGAGGATGGGCTCGATCTTGAAGGTGGTCTGCGTCCAGAACGAGACATAGACCATCATCAGGATGGGGACGAGCAGGAAGAGCACCATCCACACGACGCCTGGAGCCAGCAGCCACATTGTCTTGTTGCGGGACCTGCGCGGCGATGCAGCCTGCGGCGCCGCCGCTTCGCTGCCGGGAGGCGTCGTCATCCAGTCGATCTCCGTTCCGGGTCGAGGGTCAGCAAGGGACATGGGCGTTGCTCACGCAAAGAGGAGCGCAAGGTCGCGCTTCCAGACGAGGCCGTAGCGTTCCTGCGGCGCGTAGTCGGCGGGGGGGCGATGGCTGAGATGGGTCTCCACCTCCACCACCTGGCCGCTATCGAGTGCAAAGAAGGAGTTCACGGCCGCGCCGCTATATTCGCTGGCGATGAAGGCAGCCTCGAAGCCCACTTCGTCGCTCGCCAGGGCCGACGATGTCGGGCGCACCTGGATGCGGTCATAACGGACGGCATACGCAGTTTTCCCGCCTGCGAGGCGCGTGCTTCCCTCAATCGGGAAGCTGCCCGCCGGCCCGACAAAGTCCTCGCCTGAGATCGCCCCCTCGAACAGATTGTAGCAATTGAGGAAACGCGCGACCGAAGGCGCGGCCGGGCGGTTATAGATCGTGTCGGCATCCGCCGACTGGGCTATGCGGCCGCGATCGAGCACCAATACGATGTCGCCCATCGCCAGCGCTTCGGATTCACTGCCGGTGACATGCAGGAAGGTGACGCCGAGGCGCTCGCGGATGCTCCTGAGCTCCGCCCGCATCCGGGCCCGCAGATTAGCATCGAGGGCGCCCAGCGGCTCGTCGAGCAGCACCAGGCGCGGTTCGGTCACGAGCGTGCGCGCCAATGCCACGCGTTGGCGCTGACCGCCTGAGATCTGGGCAACGCCGCGATCCTCCAGGCCGGCCAGGCCGACCAGTTCGATCATCTCCCCGACCTTGCGGCGAATGGCGGCGCGATCGGTCAGTACGGCGACTTCGCGGTTTTCAAGGCCGTAGGCGATGTTCCCGGCAACGGAAAGATGAGGGAACAGGGCGAAGTTCTGGAAGACGAAGCCGATGCCACGCCGATGGGCCTGGACATTGTCGACGGGGCGGCCACCGAGGGCAACGCTGCCCTGGTCAGGGTCTTCGAAACCCGCGATCACGCGCAGGAGTGTCGTCTTGCCCGAACCGCTAGGCCCCAGAAGCGATACATAGGTATTGTCGGGGATGGCGAGGTCGATACCGTCCAGCGCTTGCAGGTCGCCATACGACTTCCTGACGCCGGAGAGACGAAGTACATCTGCCAAACGAGCCTCCCAGAACGTATTATACCACGCCAATACCTTGCCATTCCTGAGAACAGCATGAATCATCAGCAGCATAATTTAAGGTGATAAATATTAATTGGTCGCAATACGTCTGCGCCCAACATAATATCAATCAGATTTCTTAATTCAGTTCGCCTCTGCATTGCTTCTTCGGCAATGAGTGCTTGGATCTTAGTTCAATCGATTTTTGTATGCAACAATCTTTTTTGTGCATCGGGTGCTTAAATTACGAGCGGATCCGGAATTTGGATCCTTGACGAGAGATGGCCGAAGTTTGCGTAATTCTTTAGGGAATTGGCTATTTAAGCGAGTTTTTTTGCGTCTTTCGACAGCGCATGTTTCGTTTAGCAAAGATGGTGGATGGCAAGGGCGGAGCGGAAGCTGGAGGAGGGCGGAAGTGCCCAGGGGGTGGAATTTGCGATAAATTTCGCTGGAAATTGATGAAAATGGACTCTCCCCAAGAAAAATTGCACTATGGTATTCAAAGATCATTTATCCGAATATAGGACAGGTTGTGTCAAACGCGTTAGACACGGGCAGTTCGAGCGGCGGTCTGCGATGACGCCCGCAAGGAGGTCCGTTTACGGCATGCCATTGTCCAAGCCTCGCCAGACCGCCCAGCGGCGCTACGAAATTGTCGAAGACGTCTTGCGTACCAATATCGCCGACGGGCTGCTGCCACGAGGGCTGGTCCTGCTCGAGGGGCCGATCGCCGAGATCTTTCAGACGTCGCGTGCCCCCGTTCAGAGGGCGCTGCTGCGCCTGGAGGCAGAGCAGCTCATCCATCGCTTCGATGGGCGCGGCTATCTCGTCGGGGCGCCGGGACGGCGCATCGCGCCGGTGCGCACCGATATCAAGACCCTGGGCCTGGTGGTACCCGAGGCCATCGACGAGGCGTTGCAAAGCCGGTCGACCTGGGAACGCATCTACGATTCCATCGAGGCGGATGTCGCGGCCTGTGTCGTATTCGGGCAATATCGCATCATCGAGATCGAGCTGGCGGATCACTTCCATGTCAGCCGCACCGTGGTGCGCGACGTGCTCGGGCGCCTGCAGGAAAGGGGACTGGTGCATAAGAACCAGAGCTCCCATTGGATCGCCGGCCCGCTCACGGCAAAATCGATCAAGGACCGCTTTGCGTTGCGGCGCATCCTCGAGCCTCCTGCCCTGGTGTCGGCGGCGCCGCGCATCGATCGTGCGAGATTGACGGCCCTTCTTGACAGTTTGTCCGAGGCCGAAAGAACCGAATCGGATGCCGACCTGGTCGAGTGGGAGGATCTGGAGACGAAGCTGGTCGAGACCTGCGTGATGGCCACCCCGAACGAAAGGCTGCGTGACCTGATACGGGACAATCTGTTGCCGGTCGTGGCCTCGGAGCGCCTGTTGCGCCAATTAGGCCTGCCGCGTGATCGTATCGCCATTGCCGAATATCGCCTGATCGTCGAATTGCTGACGCGCGGCGCCATCGACGCCGCGGCTGCGATGTTCGATGCTCACCTCGAAGAAGCGAAGAACCGCAATATTGCGCAGATGAAGATTGTCGCGGTGATCCCGGCACCGCAGTCGATCGCATCTTATTTGACCAGGATCGCGGAGTAGGCCTGCGGGCGCAGGCGGAGGATCCATGGCGCTAACTTTGCGGCCGGAGGCGCGGGTAGCGTGGAGGGTCGATCTCCACAGCTCCATCAATTGATGGAGCGAGATCGACCACCTTTGTCCTCTATCTGGCTCGACATTTCCAAGAGGGTCGATCTGGAGATCGACCCTCCAAATCTGGTGCCACCACCCAAAGTTAGCGCTCATGGGCGGAGGATCTGCCGCTATCTGACGGGTTCTTTCCTGCGAAAGCCTCCTACAAGTTGTCTCCGTCCTTCGGAGGCGTGAACCACATAGTCATAAACGGGTTGGCCATCCGCGCAGCCGCGGCCCCGAGAACGAGGAAGCGCTCGAACTATGACGATGCGATTGCCACTCTCCCCGGGAGCCGATCGACGCCTCGTTCAAGGATGCGATTTTTCCCATTGGATGCGATGGCGCGCTGCAAGAAGATCTCGCGTTTTGGCGAATTGTACATTCCGTCGCTCTGCGCTCCATCCAAGTGCTTCAGCTGCAATGTCCGCAATCGCTGCCAGATCACGTTCGCTCAGACGGCCCGTGATGGCGAGCGTGCTACGCCGCATCACAATGTCCTCGAGTTCAACGACTTTTTCGTAGCGCGCAATCCAGTCGATTTCGCTTAGAGAATAGCTGTTGGTGTCCGTCAGGCGCTGTGCCTGCGGGCCCTCATGGGCGAGGATTGCTCGTGCCGTCGTGCCATAACGCCCGAGCAACTCGGTGGTGCGCATGGCGGATGCACCCGTCGCCTTTGCTGTGTGCTCGATCCAATTGGCACGTGCGGCTGGTTCCGTCGGATAGTCGCGTCCGCCGCCGATCGGAAGGGCCCGCGTATTCAGGCGGCGATTATGGCCAAGACGCCCCAAGACGAGATCGCAGACCTCTTCGGCAAAGCCGCGAAAGGTCGTCCATTTGCCGCCCACCAACGAGATGACCGGGTAGGGACGATCATCGGCGGGCTCGAGCACGGGAGCCGAATGGTCGCGGCTGATCAGCCCGGCCGCCGTACTGCCCGAGGCGGGCAGGGGTCGGATGCCGGAATAGGCGTAGACGATCTGGTCACGCGAAAAGGCAAGGCCGGGCAACAGATCGCGCAGGCTCTTGAGAAAATAGTCGATCTCTTCGTCGTCGCAGCAAACCGTGTCGGGATCGTCAGCGCGAATGTCGGTCGAGCCGACCAGTGCTCGGCCGAGATAGTCGTAGACCAGGCAGATACGTCCGTCATTGGCCTCGAAATAGATCATCCGTCCCTTGAGCGCCGCGATCAACTCGGGATGGTCGAGCAGGATATGGGAGCCCTTGGTGCCGCCGATCAGCCGGGTGGGTGAACCGAGAGCCTGGTTGACGTGATCGATCCAAGGGCCGGCCGCATTGACGACGATCCGTGGGCGAACGGTTCGCTCCCCGCCATCCGGTGTGCGCAGGCCTATGAGGTCGTTCTCGGCCGAGATCATGTTCGTATAGTTCAGGGCCTCTGAGGCTGGATTGGCTGCCGTGCCATCCTGCAGTAACTCCAGCACCAGCCGCTCCGGGCAGGTGACCTTGGCGTCGTAATAGGTGCCGGCGGCGACGATCTTCGGCGTCATCGGCGCGATTTCGCTCAGCGTGCGCCGGCGGGACCACAAGGCATGCCGGGGCATGACGCGGTGGCGGGAGCCATAGAAATCGTAGAGCGCCAGGCCGATCTTGATCAGCACCGCGCCGCGGTTGCGGGGAGCCGTGGTCGAGCCGAACAATGTACGCAGCGCCGCCGGAATACCCTGCAGCCACGAGAAGATCGGGATCACGGTCGGCAGGGGCTCGACCAGATGCGGCGCATTGCGCAGCAGGAGATTGCGTTCCAGCGTCGACTGGGCGACGAGGCGCAATTCCCCGGTCTCCAGATATTTGATGCCGCCATGGATCAGCCGCGACGGGGCGGCGCTGGTGCCCGAGCCGAAATCGGCCTTGTCGGCGATCAGGCAGGTCAGGCCCTGCTCGCAGAGATCGCGAAACAGGCCGGCTCCATTGATACCGGCGCCGAGGATGAGAACGTCAATGTCTTTGGTCATGTCAAATACCGATGGGGCCGCGCCAGAGCATTTTCTAGAAAAGTTGATAGACTTTTCGATTAAGAAACCGCGTCAAAACAAAGAGTTAGAGCAAAGTGCGTTTCAACGGAATCGCACTTTGCTCTACGCTGCTTGCGAGGCGAGGGCCTCGATGCGCGGCCAGAGAGGTGCAAGCTGCGTGGCGATGTCGCAATGCAGGGCATAACGCTCCTGCAACTGCCGGCTGCGCGTGGGATCTGGCTGGTAATGCCGGGCGAGAGCTGCGAGATCGCGGGGATCGTCCGTCGGCGATGCGTAGAGGCCGGCTCCGGCGCCGGCGCACAAGGCAGCGCCCCAGGCGGCGGCCTCCTCGGTCTCGTTCACGGTGACGGGCAGGCCGAGAGCGTCCGCGAAGATCTGGGCGTAAAGCGGCTTCCTCGATATGCCGCCCGTCAGGCTGATGGTGCCGGGGGAAAAGCCTTCCCGCAGGGCGTCGACATGCACCCGGTGGTTGAAGGCGATGCCTTCGATGACGGCGCGCAGCATGTCACCGCGATCATGCCAGCCACGTAGCCCGAGAAAGCCGGCGCTGGCGGTCGCGCCATGGGGAGAACCGTAGAGATAGGGGTGAAAGAGCACGGTGGAGGGCCGCGCGAGTGCCGCCTCGATTTCGGTGCCGATGGCGGCGTGGATGGAGCCGCCTGTCTCCTCCGCGCTGCGTCGCTCGACGGCGCAGAGCGTATCCAGGAACCAGTCGTAGTTGGCGGCGGATGCCGGCGATATGCTCATATGGTTCCATTCGCCCGGCTTGATGCCGTTGCGGCAGAACCAGCGGGTATCGGTCTTCGGCGTGCTGGCGATCGTCTCGTTGATGGAATAGGTCCCCGCCACGATCGCCACGGTGCCTTCGCGATGGCCTCCAATGCCGAGGGCGGAGGCGACGACGTCATGCACGCCGGCCACCACCGGGGTTCCGGCCGTCAGGCCGGTCGCGGAGGCCGCGGCCTGAGAAACCGTGCCGATGATCTCATCGGGCCGGGTAACGGCGGGAAGGGCACCGGCAAGGCCCTCGAGGCCGAAGATCGGCAGGATGTCAGGTTCATAGACCTGGCTTTCCATCGCCGTGAACGATGTGCTGGCCTCGGTGAGATCCGTGCCAAGCGTTCCGGTCAGGCAAAAGCGCAGCCAGTCCTTGCAGGCCAGGACATGGGCGATCCTGGCAAAGCGCTCGGGTTCGTGGCGCTTGATCCAGGCCAGCAGTGCCGATGGGGCCGAGGCATGCGCGACCTGGCCGGTGCGGGCGAGGGCGGTGGCGGAGGTGCCATCCCCGTCCCACTCGGCGACGATGGCGGCCGCGCGGCTGTCGAGCGAGAGAATGCCATGGCCGAGCGGACGATGCTCCGCGTCGAGAAGGTAGAGGCCGTCGCCATGGGCGGTCGCGGCAACCGCCGCGACATCGCTGGCAGGACGCCCGGCTTTTTCGAGTGCCTCGGCGATGGCCTCGGCCGTTGCCTGCCACAGGCCCACCATGTCGCGTTCGACATGGTGGGGATGGGGAATGATCTGGGGAATGCGCCGGCGGGCCACGGCGAGCAGCACGCCTTTTTCATCGAAGACGGCCGCCTTGGTCACCGTCAGCCCGTTGTCGATTCCGATGAGGGTGGGCATTGGCAGGCACTCCGTCTCGAAAGGATATTGCAGAAATCGCGATGTCCGACGGAGACGAAACGCCTCGTCGCGTCACGCGGGGTGGGGTGAGCGCTGCTTGATCGGCGCGATCACGATGTTGATGCCGCGCGAGCGCAGCAATTCGACCTGGAGCGGGGCCATGCCGTCGTCGACGATGATGGCATCGAACTCGCTCAGAGTGCCCATGGCGTGCAGGGCGCGACGCTGGAACTTGGTGTGGTCGGCAAGCAGGATCCGCTTGGCCGCACTGTCGAACATGGCCCGCTTGGTCTCGACCATCTCCGCGGATTGGTGGAACACCATGTCATCGGTGATGGCCGACATCGACAGGAAGACGCAGTCGGCGCGCAGCCGGCGGATCTCGGCCGTCGTGGCCGGGCCCATGAAGGCGTTGCACCAATTGTAATAGCGCCCCCCGAGGCCGAGCAGCGTCACGTCGCTCATCTCCTTCAACTCGTTCATCAGCGGGATCGAGTTGGTGATCGCCGTCAGCGGCACGCGGGCTGCGATATGCGGGGCCATCTGCAGCACGGTGGTGGAATCGTCGAAGAAGACGGCCTGGCCGGCTTCCAGGAATTGGGCCGCCACCTGGGCGATGGCGCGCTTTTCCACGGCCTCGCGCATGGAACGATAGACATCGCTCGACTCAACCAAGCTGGTGGGTGTCGCCGAGACGATGCCCCTCGACTTGCGCAGCAGGCCGCGATTGATCAGCTCGTCGAGGTCGCGGTGCACGGTCATCAGGCTGATGGCGAAGCGCTCGGCCAGTTCCTCGATGCGCATGGTGCCCTCAGCCATCACCGCCTGCATGATGAGCTGGCGGCGGGCAAGCTGGCGAGCATGGCGGCTGTCGCTCGGCACCTGATCGGCGATGATCTGTTCCAGCGTGTCTTCCTGCGTGGCTCTCGTCGATGTCATGTCGGTCTGTTTCCGGGTTGAGCGCTGGCAGGATATCCCGAAGTGCTGGAATATGCCTGCCTGCAGCAATCACCGCTGTGGAAGGACGCGCCACCGACCCATAAGAAAGCCGGGATAGCCAACGGCCATCCCGGCTTCGTCATTATTTGGCGAGCGTAAAGGCCGAAACATACTTGTCGACATTGTCCTTGGTGATCAGGACGCAGTCGAAGAGCTGCTTTTCGGTCGCTGCGCCGGTCTTGCCTGTTTTGATGAAGGTGTCGGCCTGGACCACCGCTTCCTTGGAGAAGACCGCAACCGGCTGCAGCACGGTATATTGCAGCTCGCCGGCCTTGATGGCGGCAACCGCATCGGGCGAGCCGTCGAAGCCGCCGACCTTGACCTTGCTGAGCTTGCCGGCCTCCTTCAGCGCCGCGATGGCGCCGAGCGCCATCTCGTCATTGCCGGAGATCACGCCGGTGATGTCAGGATGGGCTTGCAGCATGGACTGCATCTTCTGGTAGCCCTGGGCGCGATCCCAGTTGGCCACTTCCTTGGCGGCCTTGGTCAGGTCGGGATATTGCGTCAGTACGGTTTCGTAGCCGTTGGAGCGGGTGGCGGCGTTGTTGTCGGCGGGGTTGCCGAACAGCTCGACATATTTGCCCGTCTTGGCGACCGAATTCACCCATTGCTCGGCACCGACGGCGGCGCCCTGCGCGTTGTTGGAGACGAGCTGCGCCTTGGCGAGGCCTTCCTTGTTGATCTCGGCATTGACGAGGAACACCGGAATGCCTGCATCGACCGCCTTCTTCACCGCTCCGACCGATCCATCGGCATTGGCCGGGTCGAGGATGATGGCGGCGGACTTGTTGGTGATGGCGGTGTCGACCAGCGTGCTCTCGGTGTTGGTGTCGCCCTTATGGGCCGAAACCGAGGCGGTGTAGCCGAGCTGCTCGGCGGTCTTCTTGGCGACTTCGCCTTCCGTGTACCAATATGGATTGGCCGGATCGGTGACGATGATCGAGATCAGGCCGGCCGCCGAGGCCGAGCCGATCAGCAATGGGGTCACGGCGGCGGCCGCGACCAGCAAACGCATGCCTTTTTTGAACATGGGGCATCTCCCTTGATTGGTGAAGTTGTCTGCCGTCGCAAGACGGCAACGATCCCACTGCAGATCTGTTATTTGTTGCCGAAATGGGAAGGTTTCTGTGCGGGCCCTCAGCCTTGCCGGCCGCGGGCCTTGTACTGGATCGAGTTGAGCAGGACGGCGAGCACGATCACCGTGCCGGTGAAGACGGTCTGCCAGTAGGAGGACACGCCGATGATCACCAGCCCGTCCGACAGGAAGCCGATGACGAAGGCGCCGAGCATCGTGCCCTGCACCGTGCCGCGGCCGCCGGTGAGCGCCGCGCCGCCGATCACCACGGCCGCGATGGCCGTCAGTTCATAGGTGGTGCCCGCCGTCGGGCCGGCCGAGGTCAGCTGCGAGGACAGAACGAGCCCTGCGATCGCCGACAGGATGCCGGAGACGGTATAGACGGTGATCTGCACGCGCTTGACCGGCACGCCCGACAATTCGGCGGCGCGGGCATTGCCGCCCGAGGCATAGAGCCAGCGGCCGAAGGCGGAACGACCGAGCACCAGAGCCGTGACGATGGCGAGCGCCGCCAGGATCAGCACCGAGATCGGCACGCCGAACAGGCGATTGAAGCCCAGCCACTCGAAGCCGGTGTTGCCGAGATCGGCATGGCCGGAGAGATTGTTGTAGGTGAGGCCGTTGGTCATCAGCAGCGCCACGCCGCGGGCGACATACATCACGCCCAGCGTCGCCACGAAGGCAGGCACGCGGAACCAGGCGATGAGCACGCCGTTCAAGGCTCCGACCAGCCCGCCGGCCACCAGGGTCAGGATCACGATGGCCCAGACCGGCGGGTAGAGGATGACGCCGGCCACCTGCAGGGTCACACCTCCCATCAGGAAGCCGGCGACGCAGCCGGACAGGGCCAGTACCGAGCCCACCGAAAGATCGATGCCGCCGTTGAGGATCACCAGGAGCATGCCGAGCGCCAGGATGCCGTAGATGGCGACATGAGAAGCCATCGTCAGGAAATTGCCGAGCGTGAAATAATTCGGCGACAAGAACGAAAAGACTGCGACGATGAGGATCAGCGCGAAGAAGGCGCGTCCTTCGAGGAGCAGCCGGCCGAGGCCGGGGCCCGATCTCTGCCCCTTGGCGCTCGTACTTGCAGCGGTGTGCGACATGGGCAGGCCTCCAGCCTAATGGACCACGGCTTCGCCCGAGGCGGCCATGATCTCGTCCTTGCTTGCGGTTGCGCCGAATTCGGCGACGATGCGGCCCTTGCGCATGACGATGATGCGATGCGCGACGGAGAGGCATTCGCCGACTTCGGACGTGGAGTAGACGACGGCGAGGCCCCGGCGTGCGCCCTCGGCCAGCAACCGGAACACTTCGGCCTTGGCGCCGATGTCGATGCCGCGGCTCGGCTCGTCGAGCAGGATCACCTTGGGGTTGGTGGCCAGCATCTTGCCGATCACCACCTTCTGCTGGTTGCCGCCGGACAGGGAGCCGATGGGCGCTCCGCCTCCGGCCGTCTTGACCGTGACCTTGCGAATAGTGTCTTCGATCAGCTGCTGCTCGATCTTCAGAGAAGTGAACAAGCCGCGCGTGAAGTCGGCGATCGACGCCAGGGACAGATTCTGGCCCACGCTCATGGTCTGCACCAGGCCATCGCGCTGCCGGTCCTCGGGAACCAGGGCCAGGCCGGCCTTGATGCGCCGGGCGATGGTCAGGCCCGAGATCTCGTCATCCTCCAGCAGGATCTGGCCTGATGAGGCCTTGAGGCGTCCGGCCAGAGTCTCCAGCAATTCGGTCCTGCCGGCGCCCATCAGGCCGTAGATGCAGACGATCTCGCCGGCCTTGACGTCCAGCGACAGCTTGTCGACCACGTTGTAGCCGCCGCTGGCGGGATCCGGCACCGTGAGGTCGCGCACCGAAAGCGCGGTGGCGCCGAAGGCGTAGCCCTCCGGCGGCGAGCCGAGATCATAGTTCTCGCCCACCATGTTGCGGACGATCCATTTGAGGTCGATCTCGGCGCGCGGGGCGTAGGCCGTCATGGTGCCGTCGCGCAGGACGACGGCGTGATTGGTGATTTCGAGCGCCTCTTCGAGATGGTGGGAGATGTAGACGATCGAGACGCCCCGGCTGGTGAGATCGCCGATGACCTTGAACAGCACCGCCACTTCCGTCGCCGACAGGGCCGAGGTCGGCTCGTCCATGATCAGGATGCGGCTGCGAACCGAGAGGGCGCGCGCGATCTCGACGATCTGCTGCTGCCCGAGCCGCAATTCGCCGACCGGGGTGAGGGGATCGATGTCTTCTTCGAGCTCGGCCATCAAGGCGCGCGTCTCTGCTTCCTCCCGAGCGAAGTCGACGCCGGTGAGGCCCATGATCTCGCGTCCCATGAAGATGTTGTCGCGTACCGACAAATTGGGCGCGAGGGAGAGCTCCTGGTGGATGATCGAGATGCCCTGGTCGCGGGCGTCCGATGCCGAGGAGAACACCACGGGCCGGCCGTCGAGGAGGATCTCGCCCGATGTCGGCGTCACGATGCCCGACAGGATTTTCATCAGGGTCGATTTGCCGGCGCCGTTCTCGCCGAACAGGGTTGTGACCTGGCCGCGATGAATGTCGAAGTTCACGCCTTTCAGGGCATGGACATTGCCGTAGGACTTGGCCACGTGGCGCGCGGCCAGCACGACCCCGGGCATCTGAGCGCCGGAAGGAGAGGGCTCGCCGCTCATTTCACCGTCACCGCTACGGGCGTGATCAGCCAGTTTTCCGGGTTCACCAGCCGGAAGGCACCAACGATCTCCAGGGTCTTGCCGGTGAGATTGGCGGTGTCGATGCCGGTGAGTACCTGCTTCTTCATCTCGCGATTGATGGCCGAACCGGCGTTCTGATACTCGATCTGGTTCTTGAACTGGCCGAAAGCGATGTCGCCAGGCGCATCGCGAAGATCGGTCCCGTTGATGGCGGGGCCGGTCTGCACGCGCACCCCGATGGATGCCGGCAGTCCGTCCACCGTGAGCTTGTAGATGCCCGCCTTCTGCTCGCCGGCGATGCCGGTGAGGCGGATGGGAATGATCGAGCCGGTGGAGGCTGCCGTGCCATATTTCGTGGCGGCTGCCGCCTTATTGGCCAGGACCTCCGGCGCGAGGGTCTTGGCCTCGACGGCGCGCTGTTCGATGGCTGCCTTGATCTGCGGAAAATGCTCGATGCCATAGCTGTCGGGCGAAAAGGCCGCCTGGCGCACATCGTCCTTGGAGCCGATCTGCACGATCCGGGTATCGAACGCGATTCCTGCAATGACGAGAAGAGCAAGGGCCGGCACCACCAGCCGGACACGCCCGCCGGCGCCCGACGCCCTCACGGATGCACCATGACTATTGCTCATGACCAGGCCCCACATTCTTGCGGTGTTCGACCAGCGCGGCGTGAAGGAATGTCTGGCCGAGGCTCGCTCCGGCTTGCGCCGCAAACGCGGGCCCGGTGCGCGGAATGCGCAGCATGGCTCCTCCCATTCTGCCGCTGATGCGGCCCGCTCTCACGGGCCGGACGGCTCTCTCGCTGATCATTGAGATATGTTATATCTGTGTTTCATAAAACGTCAACAGAGTTATATTCTTGACTCGTTGATTTGGCATAAAAGTTTTCCGGGAAGGATATTATCCCGCGGCAATCTCTCCGGCGAAGCAGGGCAGCCTGCGGGGCGTTGGAGTGGCCCGCTGCTGCATTTTTCATAGAGCGAGTCGTTATGCTCAAAAGACGAGGGTATGAAAATTTATCTATATAAATCAATTATATAACTAAGAATTGGCGATTGAAAAACGAAAGAGATGACGGTTTTTCAGCGCATTCCGAGCGGAGGCGTCGGTAGGCGCCCGAGGCTTTTGCGATGGGCCTTCTCTTTCTGGCTATGGGTTCGGTTATCTGAAATAATATGTTATATTGGCAATAAATTACGTGACTTATGATATCTTTGTGATATATGAAAATCACAGTGATCGGAGATCGATGCGGACGGTGAAAATCGCCGGCGCGTGTGGGAGGCCTGGCTCTGTCAGGGAGATGGATCATGCGCGGAAGTGTCGACCCGTCAGTTCGCGAAGGATGTTGCGATGTCCGCTGATCTGCTGATCGGGGTGGATGCCGGGACCTCGGTGATCAAGGCCGTCGCCTTCGATTTCGGCGGCCGCCAGGTCGGCGCCGCCTCCGTACCCAATCGTTACCTGCGCGGGGATGACGGCTCGGCGACCCAGTCGCTGGAGGCGACCTGGGCCGATTGTGTCGCGGCGCTGCGCGGATTGGCCGACAAAATCAAGAATCTGGCCGCCCGCACCGCGGCGCTCGCCGTCACGGCGCAGGGCGATGGCACCTGGCTGGTCGGTGCGGACAACGCGCCGGTGGCCGATGCCTGGCTGTGGCTGGATGCGCGGGCGGCGCCCACGGTGCGCGGCCTGGCAGCCTCCCCGCTGAACAGGGCTCGTTTCGAGGCCACCGGCACGGGCCTCAATACCTGCCAGCAGGGCTCGCAAATGGCCCATATGGACAGCCACAATCCGGATCTGCTCGACAGGGCCGAGGTGGCGCTGCATTGCAAGGACTGGCTCTATCTGAACCTGACAGGCGTGCGCGCCACGGATCCATCGGAAGCCAGCTTCACCTTCGGCAATTTCCGCACTCGCCGCTATGACGATGGGGTCGTGGAAGCCCTCGGCTTGACGCATCGGCGCAGCTTGCTGCCCGAAATCCTCGATGGCAGCCAGGTCACCCATGCCCTTACGAAGCGTGCGGCGGAGCAGACGGGATTGCTGGCGGGCACGCCAGTAAGCCTGGGTTATGTCGACATGGTCATGGCTGCGCTGGGGGCGGGTGTCTATGGCGGTTCGGGCGATGCGGCCTGCTCGACCATCGGCTCCACCGGCGTCCATATGCGGGCCAAGAGAGCGGCGGACGTTCATCTCAATGCGGAGGGTACCGGCTATGTCATTGCCCTGCCCGTGCCCGGGGTCGTCACCCAGGTCCAGACCAACATGGCGGCCACGCTCAACATCGACTGGGTGTTGATGATCGCGGCCGACATTCTGGCGCAGATGGGCCAGAAGGTGGCGCATCAGGACCTGGTGAGGCGTATCGACGGCTGGCTGGCCGAAAGCCGCCCGGGATCGCTGATCTACCATCCCTATATTTCCGATGCCGGGGAGCGCGGTCCCTTCGTCGATGCCGATGCGCGGGCCGGCTTCATCGGCCTGTCCGCCGGCCATCGCTATGCAGACCTAGTGCGCGCCGTCGTCGAAGGGCTCGGCCTGGCCATGCGCGATTGCTATGCCGCGATGGGCGATCTACCGGCCGAACTGCGCCTGGCCGGTGGCGCGGTCCGCTCGCGCGCCTTGCGCGGCGTGCTGTCAGCGGCGATCAACGCCCCGCTGCGCGTTTCCTCACGAGAGGAAGCCGGGGCTGCCGGCGCGGCGATGATGGCGGCGGTTGCCGTCGGCGCCTTCAAGGACATGGATGCCTGCGTCGCCCAGTGGGTGACGCCTCTCTTGGGGGCGCCAGAACCTCCCGATCCGACCCTGGCGAGCGTTTACGATCAATTGTTCCCCGCCTTCAGGGCCACGCGCCTCGAATTGACCCCGGCCTGGAATGCACTTGCGGCTGCCCGGCACGATGCCGGTGGGGCAAGCGCAGCACCGGGCGCGGGAAGGAGCCTTGCAGTATGAGTGAGATGATCGACCTCCCGATGATTGACCTTCTGGTGATCGGCGGCGGCATCAATGGTGCCGGCATCGCCCGCGATGCGGCAGGCCGCGGCCTGTCCGTCACGCTGGTGGAAAAGGACGATCTGGCCCAGGGCACGTCCTCGCGCTCGGGCAAGCTGGTGCATGGCGGCCTGCGCTATCTGGAATATTACGAGTTTCGTCTGGTTCGCGAGGCGCTGATCGAGCGTGAAGTCCTCTTGAACTCGGCCTGCCACATCATCTGGCCGATGCGGTTCGTGCTGCCGCACAGCCCGCAGGACAGGCCTGCCTGGCTGGTGCGCCTCGGCCTGTTCCTCTACGATCATCTCGGTGGCCGCAAGAAGCTTCCCGGTACGCGCGTGCTGGATCTGCGGCGCGATCCGGTCGGTGCGCCGATCCTCGATCAATATGCCAAGGGCTTCGAATATTCGGACTGCTGGGTCGATGATGCGCGGCTCGTCGCGCTCAACGCGCTCGGAGCCGCGGAAAAGGGCGCCACGATCCTCACCCGTATGGCGGCCGTCTCGGCGCGGCGGGAGGAGGGGGCCTGGACGGTCACGACTCGTGACGAGACCACAGGCGAAACCCGCACGCACCGAGCGCGCTGCATCGCCAACGCGGCGGGGCCCTGGGTTTCCGATGTCATCGCACAGGTGGCAGGCTCCAACTCCACGCGCAATGTGCGCCTGGTCAAGGGCAGCCACATCATCGTGCCGAAATTCTGGGAGGGGCAGCAGGCCTATCTGGTGCAGAACCACGACAAGCGCGTGATCTTCATCAATCCCTATGAAGGGGACATGGCGCTGATCGGTACCACGGATATAGCCTATCAGGGCGCCGCCGAGGACGTCGCTGCCGACGAGACGGAAATCGACTACCTGATCACAGCGGTGAACCGCTACTTCAAGCAGAAGCTGCGCCGGCAGGACGTGCTGCACGCCTTTTCGGGCGTCCGACCGCTCTTCGATGACGGCAAGGGCAATCCATCCGCCGTCACGCGCGATTACGTCTTCGATCTCGATGAGACGGGCGGGGTGCCGCTGCTCAACGTCTTCGGCGGCAAGATCACCACCTTCCGTGAGCTTTCCGAGCGCGCGATGCACAGGCTCGGCAAGTTCTTCCCCAAAATGGGCGGTGACTGGACGCGCGAGGCCAAGCTGCCGGGCGGCGAGATCGAGAATGCCGATTATGTAAGCTTCGTCGAGAGCCTGCGCATCGCCTATTCCTGGATGCCCAACCGGCTGCTCCAGCATTATGGCCATGCCTATGGGGCACGCACCCGGCAGGTCGTTGGCTCGGCAAGCAGCATTGCCGATCTCGGCCGTCATTTCGGCGGCTGCCTCTTCGAGGCCGAGGCGCGCTATCTCGCCGGTCATGAATGGGCCCGCAGCGCCGAGGACGTGCTGGTGCGCCGGACCAAGCACTATCTCCACCTGAGTGATGCCGAAAAGGCGGCTTTCATCGCCTGGTTCGAGCAGGAGATGCCGACCGCAGGCGAGGCTACGCCGACCCGTTTTTCCAACGTTTCCGCCTGAGGATCCGATGCCTCTGACGCTGTCCCTCAATACCAATCCGCTGGTGAACCGTTTCGCCGATCCCGACGATCTGATCGACACGGTGGCGCGCGGTCTCAGGCTGCGCGACCTCCAGCTCACCCATGAATTCATCAATCCGAGCTGGCCCGCGCCCACCATAAGGCGCCTGGTCCGCGAGATGGGCAGCGCCCTGGCCCGCACCGGCGTACGCGTGACCAGTGGCATGACCGGGCCCTATGGCCGGCTCAATCATTTTGGACATCCCGATCCAGATGTGCGGCGCTATTATGTCGACTGGTTCAAGACCTTCGCCGACATCATCGGCGATCTCGGCGGCACGTCGGTCGGCACGCAGTTCGCCATCTTCACCTATGCCGATTATGACGACACGGCCCGCCGCGACGAGTTGGTCCAGATCGCCATCGAGTGCTGGGCGCAGGTCGCGGAGCATGCCAAGGCTGCCGGTCTCACCTCTGTCTTCTGGGAGCCGATGAGCATCGGCCGCGAGTTTGGCGAGACCATCGAGGCCTGCCTGTCGCTGCAGCGGCGGCTGACGGCCGCCGACATGGCCGTGCCGATGTGGATGATGGCCGATATTGATCACGGCGACGTCACCTCGTCCAATCCCGACGACTACGACCCCTATGCCTGGGCCCGGGCCGTGCCGAAGGTTTCTCCGATCATCCACATCAAGCAGAGCCTGATGGACAAGGGCGGCCATCGCCCCTTCACGGCCGAGTTCAATGCCAAGGGCCGGATCCAGCCCGAACCGCTGCTGGCGGCCCTTGCCGAGGGCGGGGCTGCAGACAACGAGATCTGCCTGGAGCTGAGCTTCAAGGAGCGCGAGCCCAACGACCGCCAGGTGGTGCCCCAGATTGCCGAAAGCATCGCCTTCTGGGCGCCTTTCATCGAGACAGGTGTGGAGGATCTTCATGTCTGACGCGGAACGGGGACGGGGAGGCGGGATGGGACGCGCCGTCACGGAGAACGAGCTGGAGGAGTCTCTCGCCCGTCGCGCGGCCTGGCTGCATTATGTCGGCGGCCTCACCCAGGCGGCCGTGGCCAAGCGGCTCGGCCTGCCCTCGGTGAAGACCCACCGCCTCATCGCGCGAGCGGTGGCGAGCGGCGTGGTCAAGGTCTCCATCGACGGCGACATCATCGAATGCGTCGAGCTGGAAGAAGAGCTCTGCCGGCGCTTCCATCTCGATCATTGCGAGGTCGCTCCCGATCTCGGCGAGGATGGCATCCCGCTGCGCGCGCTCGGCCAGGCCGGAGCGGGCTTCCTGCGGCGCGAGATCGAGCGCGGCGACCATCGCACCATCGGCCTGAGCCATGGGCGGACCCTGACGTCTGCCGTCGCGCATATGTCGCGCATCGCGGCCGGCCAGATGCGCTTCGTCTCGCTGCTCGGCGTGCTCACCCGCGATTATGCCGTCAACCCGCACGACGTCATGCACTCCATCGCCGAGAAGACCGGTGCGCAGGCCTATGTGATGCCGGTGCCGTTCTTCGCCAATTCCGCCGAGGACAAGGCAGTCCTGCTCGCCCAGCGCGGCATCGGCGAGGTGCTCGCCATGGCCAATGGCGCGGGGCTGAAGGTGGTGGGCATCGGTTCGGTCGATGCCGACGCCCAGCTTGTCTCGTCCGGCATGATGCATCCGCAGGAAATCCGGGAGATCAAGGCCGAGGGCGGCGTGGGCGAAATGCTCGGCTACTTCTTCGATGCCCAGGGGCGCGTGCTCGAGAACTCGTTGACCTCGCGAACCCTGGGCGTGGCGTTGAACGGACGCGCCGACGATCACATCGTCGGCATCGCAGGCGGGGCGAACAAGACCGAGGCCGTCCGGGCCGTGCTGCTCAGTGGCCGTCTCCGAGGCCTGATCACCGACGAGGCCACTGCGCGGGCGCTGCTCGGCTAGGCCCGCTTCAAACACACGAATTTGCAAGCCGGTCGGCAGCGGTCGGCACGGAGATACACGGAAAATGACACGTTATTGGGTCGGCACCAGCTGGAAGATGAACAAGACCCTGGAGGAGGGCCTGGCCTTTGCGAACGCCCTGGCCCAAGCGCTGGCTTCGGTCGATGATCGCTTGCAACCCTTCGTCATCCCGCCCTTCACCCTGGTGCGCGAGGTCAAGCAGGCGCTGGCCGCGACGCGGGTGAAGGTCGGCGCGCAGAACATGCACTGGGCCGACGCGGGAGCCTGGACCGGCGAAATCTCGCCGCGAATGCTGCGCGATTGTGGCCTCGACCTGGTCGAACTCGGGCATAGCGAGCGGCGGGAGCATTTCGGTGAGACGGATCGCACCGTCGGCCTCAAGACGGCGGCGGCCATAGGCCATGGCCTGATACCGCTGATCTGCGTCGGCGAGACCCTGGCGGAACGCGAGAGCGGCAGGGCCGAAGAGGTACTGGCGGCGCAGGTCGAGGGGGCGCTCTCGCAGCTTGGCAGCGGCACGCCCGGCGTCGAAATCATCTTCGCCTATGAGCCGGTCTGGGCCATCGGCGAGAACGGTATTCCAGCCGGCGCCGACTATGCCGATCGCCAGCAGGCCCTGATCAAGCAGGTTGCGGCCGGGCGTCTCGGTACGACCCCTGCGGTTCTCTATGGCGGCAGCGTCAACCCGGGCAATGCCGCCGACCTTATCGGCCAACCCCATATCGACGGCCTCTTCATCGGCCGCTCCGCCTGGCAGGCCGAGGGCTATCTCGACATCCTCGATCGCACGGCCCGAGCCCTGTCGGCACGGCCCTGATGCGCTCCCATCCCCTTATGCAAGGAAGGAAGACCGCCATGAAAATCGCACTCGGAGCCGACAGCGCGGGCAAGCCCCTGCTCGACGTCATCGCCGCGCATCTGGCCAATCGCCCGGACCTGGAGATCACCGACCTCAGCCAGTCGGGCTTCTATGCCGATCTCGCCGCCAAGGTCGGCCAGGATGTCCTCGACCACAAGCATGATCGCGCCATCCTGTTCTGCGGCACCGGCATCGGCGTATGCATCTCCGCCAACAAGGTGCCGGGCATCCGCGCGGCCCTAACGCATGATACCTATTCGGCCGAACGCGCCGCCAAGTCGAACAATGCCCAGATCATCACCATGGGTGCGCGGGTCGTCGGTCCGGAACTGGCCAAGGCCATCGTCGACACCTGGCTGTCCTCGAGTTTCGATCCCCAAGGCCCTTCGGCCGGAAATGTGCATGCCATCGATCAGCTCGATGCCAGAAGGTAGCGACTGCCTCTGCCGAGTGACGGCGGTCTTTGCCGGCTGCTGTGACAACGCTAACGCATCGGGAGCCGCGGTCGGATGGAGGCAACCAATTCTGTCATAAGTCGCTCGCCATCTGGGCCTTACGGCCCCGATGGCGTTTTGCGTTTGAATCCATGCATTCGGGTGAGTTCCGCCGCGCTGTAGCCTTTGCCGCGCCCGACAGAAGCAGGGTGATGCATTTTATGCTGCGGCCCTGGCCCTCGGAGGGCGCGACGATGGCTCACCCGACCTACGTGCTCATTGCCTGGCCGAGACGATTACAACGCGCCCGAGGATGGAATGGCCTTCGGCATAGGCGTGGGCTTCAGAGGCGGCCGCAAGGGGAAACGTCCTGTCCACGATCACCTTGAGATCCCCAGTTGCCGCCAGCTCCAGCATGCTGGAGACCGTGCGGTAGACATCCGGCTTTTCCAGTTGCGTTCCCATGAAGACACCGAAAAGCGATTGGTTCGCCTGTAGCGCCGACCACAGATCAATATTGAGCTGCGAGCCACCGGCGTTACCCACGACTATCAAACGCCCCTCGGGCCGGAGCGCCGCCAGGGAGCCTTTCAGGGTGGTTCCTACCGGGTCCACGACGAGATCTGCGCCACGGCCTTCTGTCAGACGCATGACCGTATCGGCGACGTTGGCCGAGCGATGATCGATCGCATGATCGAGGCCAAGATCGACAAGGCGTTCGGCCCTCTTCGCCCCGGAGACCGTTGCAAGCACAGTTGCGCCTGCCCGATGCGCAAGCTGGATGGCGGCGAGCCCGACGCCGCCGGCGCCCGCCTGGATGAGGACAGTTTCGCCACGCTTCAAACCGCCCCGAGCGAAGAGACAGTGATGAGCGGTCCCGAATGCGATGGGCAGAGCTGCGGCAGCGGCGATGTCGAGTCCTGCCGGCACGGGCCATGTCCGGCTGACGGCGACGGCACGCAACTCCGCATGCGACCCGGCGAGATCGAAGCTCGTCACCTTCTGGCCCACATGACGGTTCTTCACCTTCTCTCCGACCGCGATGATTTCGCCAGCGGCGGCATAGCCGACGACGAAGGCTGGATGGGGTGGAGGCGTGGACGCGCGATTGATCAGGTCGCCGCCCTCGATGGCGGCAGCCTCGACACGGATCAGGACGCCATTGTTTGGGCAAATCGGATCGGGCACATCCGCGTAGTGAAGGACAGCCGGCGGGCCGGGGTGATCATAGATGGCTGCTTTCATGGTTCTCTCACTGCGTCATCACTCTTGGGGGAACGGTTAGACGCATCAGCAAGGGGGCCTTTCTTTAAGGTGCCGAAGTGACCTCCGGCTGCGGCGATAATATTCATCGCTGACATCACAAGGCTTCCCTCTGAGGTGAGGTTGGCGAGGCTCTACATACGGATCGCTCTGGATTCGTATCGAAACTCGCCATCCCGGCCCGGATCAGCCTTTGCTCGGCACAGGCGTTTTAAGCAGTTGCTGCTCCCAGAGAAAGGCAATGCCGCTGCCAGCGGCATGCTGCACAAGCACCTCCGAAAGCTCGGCGGCATGCTCTGTGCGAGCCCAGTCGCGCTGCCATTCCGAAGCCACCGCCAGCCAGGTCATCATGTTCGCGCCGGCCGCGATCATGCGCTGGATGGCGACCTCGTGTGCCTCGACCGAAGTGCCGCCGGACGCATCGGTGACAACCGTCACATCCCAGCCTTCGCCGAGCGCCTGGATCGTCGGCATTGCCACGCAAATCTCGGTCCACAGGCCCGCGATGATCAGCTGCTTGCGGCCCGTCGCCTTCACCGCATCCACAACCTTCTGGTCCTCCCAGGTATTGATGAACGTCCGGTCGATCACTTCCTGACCGGGGAAGACATCGGTGATCTGGGGGAAGATGACGCCGCCCCGGTCAGCGATCACACTGGTCAGGATGGTGGGCACGCCGAACGCCTTGGCGGCCTTCGCCAGAGCCGTCGAATTGTTGACCACCATATGCGGGTCGTGGCTGTTCAGGTTCGCGAGCTGGTAAGGCTGATGATCGATCAGAACGAGGACCGAGTCTTCGGGCCGAAGAAGCGAATCAAGGCCGTTGCGAAAGGTCATTATTGCGTCCTTTGCTGCCGCTTTGTGCGACATTGGTTTTGCGTGAGACATGCGCCAGCGGGCGACGCTTGCCGGCTGCAATTTGCCGTTCCCCATCCCGATGCGGTAGCGCCGTAGTTCGGTAAGCTGTGTCGCGAAATGAGGAACGCTGAATTGGATATCGAAGATCTACAGACATTCGTCGCAGTGGCCGATGCCGGGGGCGTATCGGCGGCGGCGCGCCGGCTCGGCGTCTCCAAGTCGATCGTCAGCCGGCGGCTCTTTCGGGTTGAAGCGGAGCTTGGCGTCCAGCTTCTTGCACGAACGACCCGCGGCGCGGCGCTCACAGAAGCAGGAATCACGTTCAGAGATCACGCGGCCAGAGCCAGCGCCGAGATCGATACGGCCCGGGAAGCGATCCTGCCCACCGGTGAGCTGCGCGGCAGCCTGAGGGTTGCCATGCCGCTTACGTTCGGAGCGACCCACTTCGCCCCCGTGCTTGCGGAAATGGCGCGTCTGCACCCGAAGCTTCACATCCATGCTTCCTACAGCGATCGCTTCGTCGATCTCATCGCAGAGGGTTTCGATTGCGCGATCCGGGGCGCCTACCTTCAGGACTCCAACCTGATCGCGAAGCGTGTCGGGCCGATCCATGGAAAGCTTGTCGCAAGCCCGGATTATATCGAGGTGCACGGGTCACCCGGGACTCCGGGCGAACTCGCCGCCCATCAGGCCCTCATGCAGGGAACGGAAGCCTGGCAGTTCATGGATGGTGACGAGATCCTCACGGTTCAGCCGCAGGGCAGGTTCAAGGCCGACAGTGCCACGGCGCTTGCCGCGGCGGCGGCGGCAGGTCTCGGCATCGCCTGGCTCCCCGACTGCATCACACATGAATATGTGGCCTCCGGCGCACTGGTCCCGATCATGACACGCTATCCGGTACCTCCGGGGGCCGCCTATGTCGTCCGCCCGCCCGGTCAGCATCCCACGCGGAAAGTGCGGGTGCTCACGGAGATGCTGATTGAGTATTTCAAACGCAACACGGATCTTTGGGGCCTTGACGGCTAGGGCGCGAACGGTTCGGCCAATCGCCTCTATCGTAATATGCCGAGGGAAATCGCGGTTTCAGCCATTGTGATGCGCTGCGCGCGTAAGACCTGGTTGCGGATCCCCGCAACAAATTTGGTCATAAATCGCTAACCGTCCCGGTCTGATCAACCCGGGCGGTCCTTGTATTTGAATACTACTGGTACGTGTTTTCCCGCCGAGACTGCGACCTGGCCAGATCAGTCACCAAATTCTACTGCCAGGCGATTCTGGGGCGCAATTGTGCGAGGGCCTGATGCTCGTCATGGTGGCAGGATCGTTGTGTATTTGACCTCCTTTAGAGCGAAGTGAGACGAAGAGGTCGCAACCGAGCTGTGGGCGAGGATTCCGTCCAGGAGCAGGCGCTCGTAGTTCTTGATATCCTTGACCGCCAGCCTCAGCACATAATCCCAGTCTCCCGTCATCGCATAGCATTCCAATACCTCTTCGTAGCTTCCGACGAAAAGCTCGAAACTTTTGCGGGCCGCCGGATCCTGGGATTTCATCCGGATCTGGCAAAAGACGGTCTGTCCCCGCCCGATAGATTCGGGGCTTACAAGACGCACTGTCGGCCCCAGAACCCCAATTTCCTCAAGCTTCTTGATCCTGCGCCAGCATGATGCAGGGGAGCTTCCAATCTGCTCGGCCAATACGACGTGGCTTATGTTCGCCTCGCGTTGCAGGGCGCGGATAATGCGTCTGTCAAGCGCATCGAGCTCGGCGGCTGTCATTCACTTTCTCCGCATTATCGAAACACTCATACCAAGTTTCATTAAAATCCGGTCGAGAATGAAACGTATTTCTTGAGTTGTCGAGATACGATTGCTTTCCCAGGCGTTCTGGTTTGGAACCAGGGGAGAAATAGATGGCGCAAGCGCAGCTCAGCAGCTCATTGCCAGTCCTGCCCGCCCCCGAGATTGACTGGCGTCGTGTCGTCTATCTGCTGCATCTGTCGAGGACACTCGACAGTCTGGAGGAGACCCAACTGGTCCCGAGCAAAGAGGTGCTCTATCAGTTCTCCGCACGCGGACATGACATGGCCCAAATACTCCTCGGGCTGCAATTGTCCGATCGACACGACGCGGCTTGCGGTTACTACCGATCTCGTCCCCTGCTGCTTACACTGGGTGTCGATCCTGCGGATGCGCTAGGATCCGCCATGGGGCGGTCGGGTGGCTACTCCGACGGTCGCGACATCGGAGTCGTCTTCAACTATCCCAATCCGACAGGAGCCTCCGCGCTGCCGATGTGCGGCGGCGTCGGTACACAGTACACGCCGACGGCGGGATGGGCGCAAGCCATCCGCTATTACAGCGAGACCTTGCACAGGCCTGAATACGAACGTTCGATCGCCGTGGTTCTCGGAGGTGACGGGTCGGTTGCCTCCAACGGCTTCTGGGCAGCGCTTACGATTGCCACGACGGAAGGTCTGCCGATGTTGTTCTACGTGGAGGACAACGGATATGGCATATCGGTTCCCTCGACGTTCCAGACGCCCGGGGGGGACATCGCGGCGAACCTGTCCTCCTGGCAGGGGTTGGCAATCTTTTCAGGCGACGGCACGGATCCGGCCGAGGCCGCACGTTTGTCCCACCAGGCCATAGCCCATGTGCGCGAGACCCGGACCCCGGCGATGCTGCATCTGACGGTGCCTCGCCTCCAAGGCCACAGCTTTCAGGACACCCAAACGTACAAGTCGGAGGAAATCGTGGCAGCGGAATGGAGGCGGGATCCATTGCCGCGGCTGAAGGAATATCTCGTGCCTGCCATCATGAGCGAAGAGGAATGGAAGACCGTGTCCGCTGATGCCGAAAGCGCCGTTGAAGCGGCGCTGGAGGTGGCGGAAGCGCGCCCGTCTGCGAAGCCCGAGACCGTAATGCGAAACGTCTTCTACGAGGGCGAAATGCAGGCGATGGGAGGCCAGCATCGTGCCGGCTATAGAGTGCCCCCAAGTACCGACAGACCAGCCGACAAGGGGCAGCGCATCAACATGGTCACGGCCATCCGGCGCACCCTCGAGCACGAACTGACGATCAATGAGCGTGTGGTCCTGTTCGGCGAGGATATCGGCACAAAGGGCGGCGTTCATGCCTCAACGCTTGGTCTGCAGGAAAAATTCGGCACTGGCCGTGTCTTCGACACCTCGCTCTCGGAGGAAGGCATAATCGGCCGGGCCGTGGGCATGGCGCTTGCCGGGTTATTGCCCGTACCGGAGATCCAGTTCCGCAAATATGCAGAGCCGGCAACCGAACAGATCAACGATTGCGGTACGATTCGCTGGCGTACCAACAACCGCTTCGCCGCTCCTATGGTGGTACGCATGCCGGGCGGCTTCTTCAAATGCGGAGATCCCTGGCATAGCCAGACAAACGAGGTGGCCTTCGTCCACCAGCCCGGCTGGAAGGTGGCCGTGCCCTCCAACGCGCGCGATGCCGTTGGATTGTTGCGTGCCGCGTTGCGGGGCAACGATCCTGTCATCTTCTTCGAGCATCGGGAAATGTTGGATCATAGCTGGGCGCGCCGGCCCTATCCCGGAGATGATTTTGTCCTGCCCTTTGGCAAGGCAGATTTCGTCCGGAGCGGCAAAGACATCACGATCGTCACCTGGGGCGCCATGGTCAATCGTTGTCAGGAGGCTACCGAGGGCATCTCCGCAGACGTGATCGATCTGCGCACTCTGATGCCTTGGGATTGTCAGTCGGTGCTGGATTCCGTGAGACGCACGGGGCGCTGCCTGATCGTTCATGAGGACTTGTCCACCGGCGGTTTCGGCGCCGAGATAGCGGCCGTCGTCGCGGACGAGACTTTCATGGATCTGGATGCGCCTGTCTCGCGTCTTACCATGCCCGACATCCCGAGCCCACATAATCTCGAACTGCTCGAATGGGCGGTTCCATCGGTAGCGCGCATCCGCGAGCGCATCACCGAGCTTATGGAGTTCTGATCATGGCCGAGGTCATCGACATCTGCGTTCCTCCGGAACGCGAAGGCACAAAGGCCATCGTTGCCAACTGGCTGAAAAAAAGCGGCGACGAGATCGCGATCGACGAACCGCTGGTAGAATTGGAGACAGACAAGGTCACGCAGGAAATTCCTTCGCCTGTCGCCGGCGTGCTGTCGGAAATCGTACTCGATACGGGCGAGATCGCCATTCCGGGAGCGGTGCTGGCCCGGGTAACTATCGGAGAGGCGTCCTCCCCATCCGCCGAGCCCCGTCCAACCCAAACGGCTGTCCCAGCTGCAGCGGGGGACGGGGCAATCCGCTATTCGCCGGCAGTGCGTCGCGCGGCTGAGCAATATGGCATCGACCCGGCGAATATCCCCGGAACGGGCAAGGGCGGGCGCGTCACACGCGCCGATATGGAGACCGCCGTCGCGGAGCGAGGGCTCACGGCAGACAGGAGGGCGGCCGAGCCACAACAGACCATGATTGCACCGATAGTTTCCCAGCCGCGACCGGCGAGCGCGAAAGCGTCCACACCGGCAGGGTCCCGTAGAGTTCCACATTCGCCGATGCGGCTTGCCATTGCTCAGCACATGGCGAACTCGGTTGCGGCCGCGCCTCATGTGACGGCTGTGTTCGAGGCTGATTTCAGCGCCATCATTCGCCACCGCAACCATCACAAGCGGCGGTTCGCCGAAGACGGCATCAATCTGTCCTATACCGCCTATATCGCAGCCGCTTGCGTCCCCGCCATGCGCGCGGTGCCGGAGGTCAACAGCCATTGGCACGACGATGCGCTCGAAATCTTCGGTGATGTGAATATTGGTATTGGCACGGCACTGGGTGACAAGGGGCTGGTCGTGCCGGTGATCCATCAAGTTCAGGATCTGGCCCTGGAGGGCATTGCCCGCGGGCTCCAGGACCTGACCCTCCGTGCCCGTGACGGCAAATTGTCCCCGGCCGATATGCGCGGCGGAACATTCACCATCTCGAACCATGGTGTCTCCGGCTCCCTGGTGGCGACACCCGTCATAATCAATCAGCCACAGTCGGCCATCCTAGGCGTCGGCGCGCTGCAAAAGCGTGCCGTAGTACGCGAGATCGACGGCAGCGATGCGCTGGTGATCCGGCCGATGGCCTACGTGTCGCTGACCATCGATCATCGTTCGCTTGACGGGCACCAGACGAACGCATGGCTGAGTCATTTCGTAAAAACGCTGCAGGAGTGGCCGCTGTGACCAGGGTCTTGACTACGACGTTCTCGTGATCGGCGGCGGTCCGGAAGGATATGTCTGCGTGATCCGGGCAGCGCACTTCGACCCAGGAGCTGCCTGTGTTGAGCGTCGCGCCACCCATGGGGACACTTGCCTCAACGAAGGAGCCACCAGAGTAGCCGCCACTCGCCGACTGCCATCTTCCGATATCGGGTGGCATTTTCCGAATGAGTGCGACTTGATCGACTTCATTGCGGCCCGAAATCGGTGACCCGGCGACAGACGTTTTCACAGAAAGTGTCACATCTGCGCTCCGCCATGCGTTCTTCGATGTTGCGATGGTTCGAGCTGAGCCACTGAAACAGCCAAACGGTATGTCGAGCAAAAGCGGGCCGGAGACGGTGACGTCGCATGGGATATGGACATCATCCGGGCCTTACAGCGACCACCCCTGAGATGACGGTCCTGATTGACTCGATCAGGAAAAGGTGTAATTACATAACCGGCCGGTCGGTAAATTATTTAAGATGCCCCGGGCCACGGAGGGTCGATGCCTGACGCTTTCATCTGCGATGCCGTTCGTACGCCGTTTGGCCGATATGGCGGAGCGCTGGCGGGCGTGCGCGCCGACGACCTGGCCGCGATTCCGCTGGCTGCATTGATGCAGCGCAATGATGGTGTGGATTGGTCCGCTGTCGACGACGTTATCCTGGGCTGCGCCAATCAGGCGGGCGAGGACAATCGCAATGTTGCGCGCATGGCAGTGCTTCTTTCCGGCATGCCCGTCGATGTTCCAGGCACCACCGTCAACCGGCTTTGTGGCTCAGGGCTCGATGCAGTGGGACTGGCCGCACGCTCCATTCGGGCCGGGGACTGCAGTCTGATGATTGCCGGCGGCGTGGAAAGCATGTCGCGCGCGCCCTTCGTCATGCCGAAAGCGGATACGGCCTTTTCGCGTGCCAACGCGGTCTACGACACCACGATCGGCTGGCGTTTTATCAATCCGAACATGAAGAAGGTGCATGGCGTCGATTCCATGCCTGAGACCGCCGACAACGTTGCCGCGGATTTCGGCGTATCGCGTGCGGACCAGGACATGTTCGCGCTCCGCAGCCAGCAGCGCTGGGCCGCGGCGCAGATCGCGGGTCGGTTTGCCGACGAGCTTGTTCCGGTTCGCCTGCCGCAGAAGAAGGGGGACCCGATCGCGGTCGAGCGCGACGAACACCCACGCCCCGATGGGACAATCGAGCAGCTCGCCAAGCTGAGAGGCGTCAACGGTCCCGATCTTTCGGTAACGGCCGGTAACGCTTCGGGCGTCAATGATGGTGCCGCGGCGCTGATCATCGCCAGTGAAGCGGCCGCCAAGGCAAATGGCCTGACGCCGCGTGCCCGCGTCGTTGCGATGGCTGCCGCCGGTGTGCCTCCCCGTATCATGGGCATCGGTCCGGTACCCGCCGTGCGCAAGGCGCTCGCAACGGCTGGCCTGACGCTCGGACAGATCGACCTGGTCGAGCTCAACGAAGCATTTGCCGCCCAGTCATTGGCCGTGCTGCGCGAACTCGGTTTGCCAGATGATGCCCCTCATGTGAACCCGAATGGCGGCGCCATCGCCATCGGCCATCCGCTGGGCGCCAGTGGTGCCCGGTTGGCAACCACGGCGTCTTGGCAGTTGCAGCGCACCGGCGGACGTTATGCGCTGTGCACGATGTGTGTTGGTGTCGGCCAGGGCATTGCATTGATCCTCGAGCGCGTCTGACGCGCGGATCGTAGAAAGGGAGACGACGCGATGTACGCACAGATGGTCAAGACCGATGCCGCGCGAGTCCTCGCCCTCGACGAGATGGATCCGGTCGAGCGTGCCTTTCAGGAGCGCATCAATGCCGGCCAGAAGATCGAGCCGAAGGAGTGGATGCCGGAGGGTTACCGCAAGACGCTCGTGCGCCAGATCAGCCAGCACGCCCATTCGGAGATCGTCGGTCAGTTGCCGGAGGGAAATTGGATTACCCGCGCGCCGACACTGGAGCGCAAGGCGATCCTGCTCGCCAAGGTACAGGATGAAGCCGGCCACGGGCTCTATCTCTACTGCGCCGCCGAGACCCTCGGCATCAGCCGCGACGAGATGTATGAGCAACTGCATTCCGGCAAGGCCAAATACTCCTCGATCTTCAACTACCCGACATTGACCTGGGCCGATATCGGCGCCGTCGGCTGGCTCGTGGACGGCGCGGCGATCATGAACCAGGTGCCGCTGCAGCGCTGCTCCTACGGGCCCTACGCGCGCGCCATGGTCCGCATCTGCAAGGAAGAGAGCTTCCACCAGCGCCAAGGCTTCGACATCCTTGCGGTATTGTGCAAGGGCACGCCGGAGCAGAAGGCGATGGCGCAGGATGCGCTGAACCGTTGGTGGTGGCCATCGTTGATGATGTTTGGTCCTTCCGACACGGATTCGGTGCATTCGGCGCAGTCGATGGCCTGGAACATCAAGCAGGATTCCAATGACGAACTGCGCCAGAAATTCGTCGACCAGACCGTGCCGCAGGCCAGGTTCCTCGGCCTGACTATCCCCGATCCCAAGCTCGTATGGAACGAGGAGAAGGGCGGCTACGATTTCGGCGAGCCGGACTGGAACGAATTCTTTGAAATCATCGCCGGCAACGGCCCGTGCAACCGGGAGCGCCTGGAGGCGCGCCGTAAGGCCTGGGACGACGGCGCCTGGTTCCGCGACGGATTGACGGCCCATGCAGGCAAGCAGGCGCAACGCCGGCAGGCCGCCAAGATCGCGGCGGAATGATCACCAATGACGTCGGCAACTCGTCAATAGGAGTGACCCAAATGTCCAAAGAATGGCCTTTGTGGGAAGTCTTCATCCGCGGTCAGCACGGTCTGAACCACCGGCATGTCGGAAGCCTTCACGCGCCCGACGCCGAAATGGCGATCCACAATGCGCGCGACGTCTATACCCGCCGCAACGAGGGCATCAGCATCTGGGTGGTGCGTTCCTCCGACGTCGTCGCCAGCGCGCCCTCCGAGAAAGGTCCGCTATTCGATCCCGCCAATTCGAAAGTCTATCGGCACCCGACCTTCTTCGATGTGCCGGATGAAGTGGGGCATATGTGATGGCGCACGTTTCCTCCGGCTTGCCGGTGCTGGCCGAGTTTGCGCTCAGGATGGGCGACACCTGCCTGATCCTCGGACACCGCAATTCCGAATGGTGCGGTCATTCGCCCGCGCTCGAGGAAGATATCGCGCTGGCCAACACGGCGCTCGATCTGATCGGCCAGACGCAGCTCTGGCTGGGCTTGGCCGCAGAGGCCGAAGGCAAGGGCCGCACGCCCGATACTCTGGCCTATCTGCGCGACGCGTCGGCCTACCGCAACCTGCTGCTGGTCGAGCAGCCGAACGGCGATTTCGGCCGCACCATCATGCGGCAATATCTGTTCGATGCCTGGCACTTGCCGATGCTGAAGGCGCTGATGACGTCGAGCGACAGGCGGGTCGCCGAGATCGCCGAAAAGGCCTCCAAGGAAGCCACCTATCATCTCGACCGCAGCGCCGACCTGGTGGTGCGTCTGGGGGATGGCACCGAAGAAAGCCATGCGCGCATGCAGTCCGCGCTCGATGTCCTGTGGCCCTATGCCGGCGAGATGTTCCAGAGTGACGAGGTTGACGAAGAGCTGGCATCGAGCGGCGTCGCACCGGCGCCGGAATCGCTGCGCGCGGCCTGGGATCAGCATGTGGGCCGCACGCTCGCCGACGCGACGCTGAAGGTGCCAGAGAAGTCATACGCCCAGAAGGGTGGCAAGCGCGGCGTGCACTCCGAGCATCTGGGCTACATCCTGGCTGAAATGCAGTTCCTGCAGCGCGCCTATCCCGGCGCGAATTGGTGAGGTGCGGCGATGCCTGAACCACACCCCATGCCGGTCGTGCCCGCGGCCCGTTACGACGCGGCGTCCGGAACGGGCGAACCGGTTCACCCGTCCGAGGCGCGTGTCTGGTCGTGGCTTTCCGAAATTCCCGACCCTGAGATCCCGGTGATCTCGCTGACCGATCTCGGCATCATCCGCCAGGTGGCCTGGGCTGGCGACACACTGGAAGTGACCGTGACGCCAACCTATTCCGGCTGCCCGGCGACCAGTGTCATCAATTTCGAGATCGACCGCCATCTGCGCGCGAGAGGTATCGCCAAGCTCCGGCTCAAGCGCCAGCTTTCGCCAGCCTGGACGACGGCCTGGATCAGCACCGAAGGCCGAGACAAGCTGTCGGCCTACGGCATTGCGCCGCCCGTCGAGGGAACAGCGGCGTGTGCAGGATCCCTGCAGCCTCGCGAGGTCTCGTGCCCACGCTGTGGCTCCACACGGACGGAACGTATCAGCCAATTCGGCTCGACGCCGTGCAAGGCGCATTTCCGCTGCACCGAATGTCTCGAACCCTTCGACTATTTCAAGAGCATTTGAGGGACCGATGGCCCGCTTCCTGTCACTCAAAGTCGCCGACGTCCGCCGCGAGACACGTGATGCGGTGGTCGTCACACTCGTACCTCCCGAAGAGCATCGGGCGGCGTTCGATTTCACCCAAGGCCAATATCTGACCTTTCGCCGCTCTTTCGACGGTGAGGAACTGCGCCGCTCCTACTCCATCTGCGCTGGCAAGGACGAGGGTGTGCTCAAGGTCGGCATCAAGCGCGTCGACGGCGGCGCCTTCTCCACCTGGGCCAATGAGGGGCTGAAGCCCGGCGACACGCTGGAGGCGATGCCGCCGATGGGTGCCTTCCACGTGCCGCTGCAGCCCGAATGCGGGCGACATTATCTCGGCTTTGCCGGCGGGAGCGGCATCACGCCGGTGCTGTCGCTCATCAAGACGACGCTGGCGCGCGAACCCAGGTCTCGCTTCACACTGATCTATGGCAACCGCTCGATCAATTCGATCATGTTCCGAGAGGAACTCGAGGACATCAAAAGCATGCATCTCGGGCGGTTCAACGTGATCCATGTGCTGGAAAGCGAGTCGCAGGACATCGACCTCTTTTCCGGCCGCATCGACGCTGACAAATGTACCCGGCTATTCAAGAGCTGGATCGACATCGACAGCGTCGACATGACCTTCATCTGCGGACCCGAGCCGATGATGCTGGCCATCGCCGCATCGCTGCGCGAGCACGGGCTGCGCGATGACCAGATCAAGTTCGAACTGTTCGCCTCGGCTCCGCGTCGGGCGGCGCCTACCGTCAAGGCCGCGGCCGATGGCGCCAGGGCGGAGACCTGCAAGGCCAAGATCACGCTCGACGGCTCGACCCGCGTGATCGAGATGCCGAAGAAGGGCCAGACCATTCTCGATGCGGCGCTGGGCGCCAATCTCGACGCACCCTATGCCTGCAAGGCAGGGGTCTGCTCGACGTGCCGGGCGATGGTGCTCGAGGGTGAGGTCGAAATGGAAACCAATCATGCTCTCGAAGACTACGAAGTGCGGCGCGGCTATGTGCTCACCTGTCAATGCTTCCCCCTTAGCGACAATGTGGTGGTGAGCTATGACCAATGAGCCGGCCGACATCGCCGCCCCCATGCCGCTGGAGAGCTATCTGGCGCAGGGAGGCATGCTGACGACGCCTGAAAACGCGCCGCCGCGTTATCGTGGCGAGTTGCTCAGATTGATGGCGACCTTCGTCGACAGCGAACTGGCCGGGGCCGCGGGTTTCGCCGATGTCGTCAATCTAGGACCAGGCATCAAGGAGCGCATTGCCGCCTCGCGCATTGTGCTGGAGAAACTCGATCATGCCGAGCGCGTGCTGGAGATCATGGGCGAGTTCGGTGCCGACGTCTCGCGCTATGCCAACCACCATCCCTGGACCGAGCGCGTGGCGCGCGACAGGGATCTGGGGGCCGCGCGTCATGGTTCGGACATGCGGCTTGCCGTGTTGCACTATCCGCTGCAAGGCTGGACCGACGCGGTGGTGATGAACGTGCTGATGGGCCGCGCGGTGGTCATCCAGCTCGGTGAGTTTTCGAGACTGTCCTATCAGCCGCTGGCAGAGATCTTCCGCACCGTCGCGCCGCGAGAGCGCCGGCACATGGAACTTGGCGAGGAAGGCTTGCGCAAGATCCTGGAGGACCGATCCGCCAGACCGGCGGTCGAGGCCTCGATCGCCTATTGGAGACCGCGCGTCGCGGCGAGCTTCGGCAGCGGGACTTCCGCGCATTTCGAAACGCAGAAGAAATTTGGCTTGCGCCGCACGAGCAATCCCGACCTCGCCAGCGAGTGGGAGCGCCAGGTGAGCGTCCTGCTCCATGACATCGGATTGGCCTGAGCGCCCTCCGATCGACCTTTCGCATTCGCCCCCAAACCGAAGAGTAATTGCGATGAACGCACCCGTGATCACGAGCCGACAACTGGAGTCCTATGTTGCGGGGCAATGGGTGCGCGGCGCCGGCAAGGCGGTGGCGCTGCTCGATGCAGCGACCGGCAATGTGATTGCCCATATCGATGCCAGCGGCCTCGACATGAAGGCCATGCTCGATCACGGCCGCCGTACAGGCGGGCCGGCCCTGCGCAAGATGAGCTTCCATGAACGGGCCCTGATGCTGAAGGCGCTCGGGCAGGCGCTGATGGAAGCCAAGGAAGAATTCTACGCACTGTCGACCGCAACCGGCGCGACCCGTACCGATAGCTGGATCGACATCGAGGGCGGCATCGGCACGCTGCTATCCTACGCCTCCAAGGGCCGGCGCGAGCTGCCGAATGCGCGCACGCTCATTGATGGGGAGGTGGAAGCCCTGTCGCGTGACAATAGCTTCTCCGGCCAGCACATCCTGACGCCGCTGGAAGGCGTGGCGATTCACATCAATGCCTTCAACTTCCCATGCTGGGGCATGCTCGAAAAGCTCGCACCGACCCTGCTCGCCGGCATGCCGGCGATCATCAAGCCAGCCAGCCAGACCGCCTATCTGACTGAACTGATGGTGCGCCGTATCATCGCCCTGAACATCCTGCCGGAAGGCGCGCTGCAACTGATCAGCGGCTCGGTTGGAGATCTCCTCGATCATGTCGACTGCCAGGACGTCGTGACGTTTACCGGCTCGGCAGCGACCGGCCGAAAGCTGAGGTCGCATCCTTCGATCGTGGAAAATTCGGTACGCTTCACCATGGAGGCGGATTCTCTCAATGCCGCGATCCTCGGCCCCGATGCCGTGGCCGGCACCGAGGAATTCGACCTGTTCGTGAAGGAGGTCGCACGCGAAATGACGGTGAAAGCCGGCCAGAAATGCACGGCAATCCGCCGCGTGTTCGCGCCGCACCGCACTGTCGAGGCACTGGTCAAGGCGTTGGGCGACAGGCTAGCGAAGACGGCTGTTGGCAATCCGGCCGAGGATACGGCCAGGATGGGCCCCCTCGCGAGCTTGGCACAGCGCGACGAGGTGCGCCAGCGCATCAAGGACCTGCAGCGCGATGCCGAGATCGTCATCGGCGATCCCGACCGGCCGACCATCATATCGGGTGACGCCGAGGCAGGTGCCTTCCTCAATCCGGTGCTGCTCTATTGTGACAAGCCGGCCTCGGCGCAGGCGGTTCACGATGTGGAAGCGTTCGGCCCCGTCAGCACGATCATGCCCTACGAGACCATCGAGGATGCGGCCGCGCTGGCCCGGCGCGGCAAGGGCAGCCTGGTTGCCTCGGTATTCACCAACGATCCCGTATTCGCGCGCGAGGCCGTACAGGCGCTGGGGCCGTGGCACGGCCGCCTGCTGATCGGCAATCGGGCCAGCGCCAAATCCTCGACGGGTCACGGTTCGCCATTGCCTGGGCTGGTGCATGGCGGACCCGGACGCGCCGGTGGCGGCGAGGAACTCGGCGGCATGCGTTCTGTGAAGCACTATATGCAGCGTACCGCCGTGCAGGCGGCCCCCTGGCTGCTTTCCGAAGTGACCGGCCGCTGGATGCAGGGCGCCAAGGTGAAGCAGGACAGTGTTCACCCGTTCCGCAAATCGCTGGCTGAACTGGAAATCGGCGACCAGATGGTCACAGCTGCCCGTACCGTAACGTTGGAGGACATCGAGCATTTCGCCAGTTTCACCGGCGATACCTTCTATGCCCATATGGATGAGGCCGCTGCCAAGGCCAATCCCTTCTTCGACGGGCGCGTGGCACATGGTTATCTGATCGTGTCCTTCGCGGCGGGCCTTTTCGTCGATCCGGCGCCGGGACCGGTACTCGCCAATTATGGCGTCGACAGTCTGCGTTTCCTCAAGCCGGTCAATCCGGGGGACACGCTGCGGGTGACCTTGACCTGCAAGCAGATCAATCCTCGCCAGACCGAAGATTATGGCGAAGTGCGCTGGGATTGCATGGTATCGAACCAGGATGCAGAGGTGGTCGCCCAATATGATGTGCTGACCATGGTAGCCAAGACCCTGTGAGATCGAGTTCGAGCAGGCAGGTGTAATGCGCAGGGGCGAAGAGGCGGCTTCGAAATCGCTTCTCGCCTCGTCGATGCCTTAGCGGCCAAGCGACTCTGCGCCGTTCAGAAAGAGCGTGGTGACCATGTCGGCATAGCCGTCGCGGTTCAGCGCTCCACTCGGTTTGAACCAGGTATAGACCCAATTCAAAATACCGAAGAGGGACATGGTAACAGGCGTGACGCCCGCTTTGCTCTTCGCCAACGCCGGATTGATTTCGATCAGCACGTCCGAAAAGGCTTTCACGATACGGCGCTCCATCTGCTGGAGTTCCGCACGCTGCCTATCGGGCAGCGATCCCGTCGCATTGAGAAGCACTTGATGAAAATCCGCAGCCGACCGGTAGTTCTCCAGGACGCTGCCGATCAGATTGCGAAGACGCTGGCGCGGCTCCAAGGCCGGATCGTCGGTCTTGCTGATCGCGGCCTCGAGTTCGACGAGATGGGTGCGACCGATGTCGAAGATCAGCAACTCCTTGCTCGGATAGTAATGGTAGAGCAACGCCTTGGAGACATTGTTTTCCTGGGCGATCTGCGCCATCGACGCTCGCTCCATGCCGAGCTTGGCAAAGACGGCAGCTGCGCTTTCAAGAATGCTGCGGCGCTTGTCGTCGAAATCGGCCGCCCTTGTTCGCGCCATGTCTCGTATCCTTCACCTGCAATCGCTGCCGACGTTCTATTCCGCCGAATCAATGTCGTCGATGTGCTCCTCCTCCTTCGTGAACATCGACCATGCTTTTGTCGGGCGATGCAAGTCTGGCTATCGGGCCAGCCCACCCGTGCCGTTCAGTCGTTTCAAAGAATGAGCCAATCCAGCGGCCTTATTCCCTCGGCCTGTTGTCGATCACGCGTTTAGCCTTGCCTTCCGAACGCTGGAGGGAGTTTGGATCGCCAACCAGGACTTTCGTGCTGACGCCGACCACGCTCTTGATACGGTGTGCCAGATCCTTCGCCGCGGCCAGCCGGGCGTCGGAATTGGCTGCCTGCGGCATCGCTTCGACATGAATGACCATTTCGTCCATGCGGCCCTTGCGTGTCAGCTCGATCAGGAATTGCGGGGCCAACCCCGTACATTTCAGCAATTGCTCCTCGATCTGGGTCGGAAAGACATTGACGCCGCGCAGGATCATCATGTCGTCGCAGCGGCCGGTGATCTTCTCGATGCGGCGCATCGATCGAGCCGTGCCGGGCAGAAGCCGGGTCAGGTCACGCGTCCGATAGCGGATGATCGGCAGCGCTTCCTTGGTGAGCGATGTAAAGACCAGTTCTCCGATTTCGCCATCCGGCAATACCTCGCCGGTTTCCGGGTCGATGATTTCCGGGTAGAAATGATCTTCCCAGACGTGCAGGCCATCCTTGGTTTCCACACATTCGCTGGCGACACCGGGGCCGACCACCTCTGAAAGACCGTAGATGTCGACGGCATGCATGTCGAAGTCCTGTTCGATCTCCTTACGCATGGCATTCGTCCATGGTTCCGCGCCGAAAATGCCGACAGCGAGCGAGGACGAGCGCGGGTCGAGGCCCTGGCGCCGAAACTCCTCGAGAATCGACAACATATAGGATGGCGTCACCATGATGATCCGTGGCTTGAAGTCCTGGATCAAGGTGACCTGGCGTTCGGTCATGCCGCCGGAAATCGGCACGACGGTGCAGCCCAGTCTCTCGGCGCCATAATGCGCGCCGAGGCCGCCGGTGAACAGGCCGTAGCCATAGGCGACATGGCAGATATCGCCGGCCCGTCCGCCGCCCGCGCGGATCGATCGCGCCACGCAGGTGGCCCACATCTCGATGTCATTTGCGGTGTAGCCGACAATCGTTGGTTTTCCGGTCGTACCGGAGGAGCCATGAATGCGTGCCAGTCTCTCGCGTGGAACCGCGAACATGCCGAAAGGATAGGTGTCGCGCAGATCCTTCTTGACCGTGAAGGGAAACTTCGACAGATCCGCCAGCGTTTTCAGATCGTCGGGATGAACGCCAGCCGCGGCGAAGGTGGCTTTGTAGTGAGGCGAATTCCGGTAGGCATGGTCGAGCGTCGACTTCAGGCGTCTGAGCTGAAGGGCGGTGATCTCGTCACGCGAGGCAGTCTCGATGGCGTCAAGATCGCCGGGACGAGGGGCCAGGTCTTCCATTTGTCGTTTCCTCCGAGATTTTCGACCGCAGGCCTATTCCCGCCCTGGCAACAGGGTGCCCTTGATGGTGCGCGAATGGCCGCGAAATTCAGCGATATGGTCGCCGTTTTGGTTGGTGATGTTGATGTCATAGATGCCACTGCGTCCCCGGCGCGAAACCTCGCGCGCCGTTGCCGTCAAGCAATCTCCGGCAAAGGCGGGCGCAATGTAGGTAATCGAACAGTGTTGAGCGACGGTGCGCTGATCGTAGCTGTTGCAGGCAAAGGCAAAGGTGGAGTCGGCCAGCGCAAAAATATAGCCGCCGTGGCAGGTCCGGTGGCCATTCGTCATTTCAGGACGAACCGTCATCGACAGCACCGCCATACCCGGTGCCACGCGTTCCATCGCAATGCCGAGGTGACGGGTCGCGGCGTCTTCTTCCCACATGGCATCGGCACAGGCTTTGGCGAGTTCCTGTGCCGTCGAAACATCCGCTGTTGTCATTGTCCTTGGAACTCCGGCTTGCGTTTTTCCAAGAATGCGGCAACGCCTTCGGCATAGTCGGCGCTATGCCCGGCCTCACGCTGGAGGTCGCGTTCCAGTTCCAATTGTTGGTGCAGCGAATTGGTTGCCGCCGCCTGAATTGCGCGCTTGGTCATGCCCAGGCCTTTCGTCGGCCCTGCTGCCAGCCTGCTTGCGAGGGCGACCGCCTCGTCGAACAATGCGTCGTCATCGCATACCCTCCAGATCAGGCCCCAACTCGCTGCCGTTTGCGCGTCCAGCGGTTCGGCTGTCAGCGCCAGTGCCTTGGCGCGAGCCTCTCCGAGCAGGCGTGGCAGGCTCCACGTTCCGCCCGAGTCCGGGATGAGACCGATCTTCGCAAAGGCCTGGATGAACCGCGCCGAACGCGCGGCTAGCGTAATGTCGCAAGCGAAGGCGATATTTGCGCCCGCACCGGCTGCCACGCCATTGACGGCGCAGATCACCGGCTTCTCAAGGCTGCGAATGAGACGGACCAATGGGTTGTAGTAGACCTCGATGGTTTGTCCGAGATCAGGAGGCGCGCCGCCTTTGCGTGGATCGCGGTCGCCGAGATCCTGCCCGGCGCAGAAGCCACGGCCGGCACCGGTGAGCAGCACGGCGCGAACCGAGGCATCCTCATGGGCCCGCTCGAAGCCGGCGCGCAGCGCCCGATGCATCTCCTCATTGAAGGCGTTGAGCTTGTCCGGCCGGTTGAGCGTCAGACGCAGGACGCCATCGCCAAACGCCACCAGGACGGTGTCCGATGCAACCATGTTTCCTCCAGTTCCACCGTAACGAGCGGCGGTTCACAAAACTCTTGCATATACCGACCGGCCGGTCAATTATAAAGCTGCGTCTCGGGAGGACAATGTGATGAACGCCTGGTTTGACCGCTGCCGACCTATGCGCGGCAGGGCCTTGGACGCGGAGCAGGATCGCGGCGGTCCCGAAATTTGGAAGGGCAGGGGCCTTCGCGGTCCGGATAGAGGCGGTGGTCCGCCAGTCCGTAACAGCGGATCGAACACCGTTGTCCGCGCTCTTGCAAAAGTGCACGACCGCAGACAACGACCGTACCATGCTTGGTTGCCCGATGGATCAGTCGGTAGGCAGATCGTCGATGTGCGAATTCGTTATACTCACCTTGGGTTCAGCCGATGACCGTATCCATCACGCGCGATGGCGAGATTGCCATCGTCACAGTCGACAATCCTCCCGTGAATGCTCTCTCTCAGAGGCTACGCCAGGATCTATGGCAAGCCGCCGAAGCGCTGGACGCCGACGGTGCGGTGCGGGCGGTTGTTCTGATCTGTGCGGGGCGCACCTTCATTGCCGGTGCGGACGTCGGCGAATTCGGCAAGCCTCCGCTTCCGCCACATCTCCCGGACCTCGTTGCGCGGATCGAAGCCGCATCCAAGCCCTGGGTCGCGGCGATTCACGGCAGTGCACTCGGAGGAGGGCTGGAGGTCGCGCTCGGCTGCCGCTTTCGGGTAGCTTCCGCACCCGCGAGCCTGGGATTGCCCGAGGTGCGGCTCGGCATCGTGCCGGGCGCCGGCGGCACAGTCCGCCTTCCGCGTGTGATTGATCCGGCGTTCGCTGTCGATATGGTCACGACCGGAACCCCGGTCGCTGCGCCGAAGGCATGCCAGCAGGGCCTGGTCGATGCGATCATCGACGGAGATCTCGAAAGCGGCGCCGTCGACTTTGCCCGAACAGCAGTACAGCAATCCTTGCCGCTCCCACTTCGCGAGCGAGCTGTGCGGGCCGTCGACGAGGACTTCTGGGAAACGGCGGCAGGAGCCGTCGGTGCTCGCGCTAAACGGGAAGATGCACCGCTTCGCGCACTCGCCTGCGTGAGGAGGGCCACGGAGGTGGATTTCGACCGGGCAATGGCGTTCGAACGGGAGACCTTTCTCGAACTTCGCGGTTCGACACAGGCCGCTGCGCTCAGACATGTCTTCTTCGCCGAGCGAGCGGCCCCGCGTCCTCCACAACTGAACGGCATTTCGCCCCGTACGATCCGCTCCGTGGCCGTTATCGGGGGCGGGACGATGGGGGCAGGTATTGCAGCCGCGTTTCGCGATGCCGGTCATCCCGTCACGCTGGTCGAACGTGACAATCAGGCGGTCGAACGCGGCCTTGCCAATCTTCGCGCGATCTTCGACAGCTCGGCCAAACGTGGCCGGATCACCCCGGAAACTGCGGCTGAAAGGCTTGCTGGGGTGACGGGCACGACGGGCTATGCCGCTCTTGCCGATGTCGACCTCGTCGTGGAGGCCGTGTTCGAAGATCTCGACGTCAAGCGCAGGGTCTTCATCGAACTCGCGCGCGTCTGCCGCGCGGATGCCGTGCTTGCAACCAACACCTCCTATCTCGATCCCGAAAGAATAGCAGACGGCATTGCCGGGCCGGAGCGGTTCCTCGGGCTGCACTTCTTCAGCCCGGCCCATGTCATGAAGCTGCTGGAGATCGTGCCGACGAATGCGACGGCGCCTGCTGTGTTGGCCACCGGCTTTGCGCTGGCACGCGTGCTGGGCAAGATCCCCGTGCGGGCCGGCATCTGCGACGGTTTCATCGGCAACAGGATCTTGAAAGTCATGCGCGCCCAAGCCGAGCGGCTTCTCCTGTCCGGCGCGACGCCCCAGATGGTGGATGCCGCCATGCGTGTCTTCGGGCTGCCCATGGGCCCCTTCGAGGCGCAGGATCTTGGCGGCCTGGACATCGCTGCCTTTCAGCGCCGCGCGGCTCGCGCCAGGGGGGAGGCCCCCTTCGCACCCATCGCAGACAGGCTTTGTGCCATGGAGCGGTTTGGCCAGAAGACGGGCGGCGGCTGGTATGATTATGCCGAGGGTACGCGCACGCCTCAGCCGTCGAGAACGGTTGACGATGTCGTCGCAGAGGAGGCCAAGGGTTGGCGCCAGCAACGATGGAGTGATGGCGAAGTGGCCGACTGCATCGTCTTGCCGATGGTGAATGAGGCGGCAAAGATCCTGGAGGAAGGGATCGCGCTCAGAGCTTCGGACATCGATCTGGTCGAGATCCATGGCTACGGCTTTCCACGGTGGCGGGGCGGCCCGATGCACTATGCCGAACGTCGTGGCCTGTCCGATGTTGATGCGGCTCTCGACCGCCTGGCGGCGGCAGGTCTTGCAGAGCCACCATGCGGCCTTCTCAGGCGTGCGGTCGTTGTCGGCAATTGGGCTGGGGCGATGGAAGAGCGAAGCTGAAAAAAAAGAACAGAGCATTCCACAAATACTAAAGCGTTTTCCAGAAAGTTTCTGGACTTTTAGATGAAGAAAACGCGCCAAAACAAAGAGATAGAGAGAAAGTGCGATTAGAAGAAATCGCACTTTGCTCTAGGGAGGGAACGATGCAGCCGTTGATGACCCCGACCCACAGGCCAATGGCGGTGGAACTCTTGCAGGCCGAAATCCGGAAAACCTGCGGCGCCTTCGATCTGGAACCGATGACGCGTGCCGGCTTGGTGGCCGGGGATGTCGCCACGCGCCGCGTCGGTTTCTTCGATACGGCGATCGTCGCGCTCGATGCACGCCATGTCCAACGCGGGGCACGCGCGATTCGGCAGGACCCGGGCGAGCATCTGTTCCTGCTGATCCAGGACGAGGGCCATTGCCGCGTCGAACAGGGCGAACGATCGACAGATCTCGCAATCGGTGACATGTTCCTTGTCGATTCCGTCAAGCCATCGTCCTTCGTCTATGACGGTGCACGGTCGAACCAGATTTCCATTCACATGCCGCGCGAGGAGATGCTGCATCGGTTTGGCCAGGCCTGCACGGGTGGCGTCGCCATCAGCCGGAATGATCCCCTGTGGCTAGCCATGCGGGCGGTGATCGCCAAGCTGTTGGAAGAGCCATCCGTCGCGCAGCAACTCAGCGAGGCCTTCCTGTGCCTGCTGGGCGCCTACCTCAGGGGGAGCAAAAGGAACGGCGATGTCCGATCGGCGGAAACCCTTCTGTCGCGGGCGTTGACGATGATCGACCGGCATTGCGCCGATCCCGACTTCGGTGCCAGTGAACTGGCGCGACGGTTGAACGTATCGGAACGCATGCTGCAACGCCATTTCCAACCGCTCGGCGAAACGCCGCGCCACCGGCTTCTCAATCGGCGGCTGGATCTCGCCAAGACGCGGCTGGCAACGCCCCGGGACGCGCAGCTGAGCGGCATCGCCGCCATTGCCTATGATGTCGGCTTCAACGACCTATCCTACTTCTACCGGGAGTTCCGGAAGAAATATGGTGTGACGCCGGGAGCAGTCGCACGTTGCCATTGACGGGTTTGTCCAATCGCCGCGACGGCACCGCCCAAGCTTGAAGCACCCGCTTTCCCTTACCTTCTCCGTCAAACAAGTCCCGGCTCCGGGGCTCCGCGGGGAGGAATGAAATGACCGTCCAGACTGCGACGATCCATGGCAAGCCGATCGGCGACGAGCACAGCTTCAGCGTGCTCAATCCCGCGACGGGAACGGAGGCCGGCCGGGCGCCGAACATGGGGCCGGCCGAGCTCGGCGCTGCCATAGCGGCAGCCAAGGCGGCCTTTCCGGCCTGGTCGGCCAGGAGCGATCAGGAACTGCAGGCTGCCTGTGCCGCCGTGACCGCGCAGATCGAGGCCCATGCCGAGGAACTCGCGCATATCCTCACGCTCGAGCAGGGTAAACCCCTGAACGGCCTCGGCTCACGCTGGGAACTGGGCGGCACCGTCGCCTGGGCCGGATACACGACGGGGCTTTCGCTATCGCCGAAAATCCTGCAGGATAATAGTGACGGGCGCGTCGAACTACACCGCAAGCCGCTCGGTGTCGTCGGTTCGATCACGCCCTGGAATTTCCCGGTGATGATTGCGATCTGGCATGTCATGCCGGCGCTACGCACCGGCAACACCGTCGTCATCAAGCCCTCGCCCCTGACGCCGCTCGCCACGCTTCGCCTAGTCGAGATCATGAACGAAGTACTGCCACCTGGCGTGCTCAATGTCGTCACGGGTGACGACCGCGCGTTCAACATCGGCGCGGCCATGTCCGCGCATCCCGATATCCGCAAGATCGTCTTTACCGGCTCCTGCGCGACCGGCCAGAAGGTCATGCGCGCGGCTGCCGAGACGATGAAGCGTTTGACGCTTGAACTGGGCGGCAACGATGCCGGCATCGTGCTGTCGGACGCCGATCCGCAGGCGATCGCCGAAGGATTGTTCTGGGGCGCGTTCATCAATAACGGCCAGACCTGCGCTGCGATGAAGCGCCTCTATGTGCATGAATCCATCCACGACGCTGTCTGCGAGGCGCTTGTCGCCTATGCGCGTAACATTCCGGTTGGCAACGGCATGGACGAGGGCAGCGTGCTCGGTCCCGTGCAGAACCGCATGCAGTTCGAGAAGCTCTCGCGCCTGGTCAAGGACGCCAGGGAGCGTGGCCGGGTGCTGCTGGGCGGCGAGCCCGGCGAGGGGCTCTTCTTTCCGCCGACGATCGTGGCGGGCCTGCGCAACGGTGACCCGCTGGTCGATGAGGAGCAATTCGGGCCCGCGCTTCCTGTCATCAAATACAGGACCGTGGACGAAGCCGTGGACCTTGCCAATGACAGTGCCAACGGCCTCGGCGGCTCGGTTTGGTCATCCGACATCGCGGCGGCCAAGGCGGTGGCGAGCCGCATGCAATGCGGCTCCGTCTGGATCAACAAGCACGGCGCCATTCAACCGAACGCGCCGTTCGGTGGCGTCAAGGCTTCAGGCTTGGGCGTCGAATTCGCCGAGGAGGGACTGCAGGAATACACCGATATCCAGGTGGTATTCGCGTAGGCAGCAAGAACATCGAGACAGGGAGGATGCAATGAACCTAAAACAATATCTGGCCTCCGCCAGCGTGATCATGGCGCTCAGCGCCTCTGCCGCAGTGGCCCATCCGCTGGATGGACTGACCGCGGAAGAATATCAGAAGATCAACAAGATCCTGCGCGAAGGCAAGGTTGTCGACGACAACACTCTCTTTCCCCTGATCGAGCTCAAGGAGCCTGCAAAGGAAAAGGTGCTCTCGTGGAAGGAGGGCGATCTGCTCGATCGCGAGGCCAATGTGCAGTTGACCAGTCCGCAAGGCTTCAAGGAAGCCGTGGTCAACATCACCAGGGGAACGGTCGAAAGCGCGACGCCGATCAAGGGGCAGCCGATGGTGCTGTTCACCGAGTTCATGGGCGCTCTCCAGGGCGCCCTGGCCGATCCGGATATGATCGCCGGCCTGAAAAAGCGCGGCTTGGCGCCGGAACAGGCGTTCTGCCTGCCGTTGACGGCAGGCAATTTCTTCACCGAGGAGTATCGAGACTCCCGTCTGATGAAGGTGCCGTGCTATCGGGTTCCGGAAGGCTCCAACTACTACGCCAAGCCGATCGAAGGTCTTTTCGCCGTCTATGATGTCGGCAAGAAGAAGGTGCTTCGTGTCATCGATACGGGCGTGATCGAGGGCCCCAAGGACAATTGGGGCTATACCGAGAAGGAGGTGGCCGCGCGCGAGCCGCTCCGTCCGGAAATGAGCCCGGCAACCCTCTCGCAGCCGGGCGGGCCCAACTACAAGATCACCGGCAGCCATCTCGAATGGGACATGTGGCGCTTCAACTTCCGGGTCGACAAGCGGCCGGGCCTGGTGGTGTCCAACCTCGATGTGAGGGACGGGGACCAATGGCGTTCCGTCATCTATCAGTCGCACCTGTCGGAAGTGTTCGTGCCTTACATGGATCCGACGGAAGGCTGGTACTGGCGCACCTATATGGACAGCGGCGAGTATGGGTTTGGCTTGTTCCTCAGCCCATTGCGGGCGGGCGTCGATTGCCCGAGCCATGCGACCTTCCTGCCGGCAACCATTGCCGACGACAAGGGCAATCCGCTGACCATACCCAACGCCATCTGCATATTCGAACGCAGCATCGGCGACCCGGCATGGCGCCATTTCGAAGTCTTCGCCCAGAGCCCGGAAAAACCGCTTCCCGCGGAAGGCCGGCCGGCCACCGAACTGGTAATGCGCACAGCCTCGGAGGTTGGAAATTACGACTATCTGATCGACTATCGTCTGCAACAGGACGGCCAGATCAGGATCATGATCGGAGCGACCGGCCTCGACGCCGTGAAGGGCGTGGCATCGACCTCGATGAAAGATCCGACGGCGGCCAGCGACACCGCCCATGGCACGCTGATCGCGCCGAACCTGGTGGCCGCAAACCATGACCATTATTTCAACTTCCGGATCGACTTCGACATCGACCAGTCGATCAATCATTTCGGCACGATGGACATCGTTCCCGCAAAGCTCGACCCGAAGAGCCCGCGCCGATCGATGTGGACAGTCCAGCACACCATGCCGAAAACGGAGTTGGAGGCGCGCTACCAGCTTTCGGCACTGAAACCACGCTACTTCATGATCTCCGATCCCTCTCGCAAAGGCTATCTCGGCCAGGAGCCGGGATGGATGATCCACCATGGTGATGTCGCCTACGGCCCGTTCGATTTCGCCAACGATCCGCCGATGAAGCGCAACGCCTATATCGAGTATTCGGTCTGGAACACGGTCTATGACCCCGAACAGCAATATGCCGGCGGCAAGTTTGCCATGCAGAGCGACGGCGCCGATACGCTGCCTCAATGGGTCAAGGCCAACAAACCTCTGATGGGCAAGGATATCGTGACCTGGTTCACCGCCGGTTTCCACCACATCCCGCGCATGGAGGACTGGCCCGTGATGTCGACCGAATGGAAGACCATCCATATCGAGCCGCATAATTTCTTCGCCCACAATCCGGCGCTGACGATCCGCGCGCCGAAGTAAGATGGACGGCACGCCGATGGCTCGCCTGGAAAAGGGTGGGCCATCGGGACTTTAAAGCTTCATCAGCCACTTCGCGGCAGTTCGCACAGTGAGGTCACGACGCCAAGCCCCCGAAATGAATTCCGGCCTGCAGGTCCCAAATCGGGTAGACCCGAGATGTACTGCTCGGCGTCAAGGCAGTCGCCTGATGGCGATGAATTGTGGGTATGCTGGTCTCCCAGTCAAAGGCCAAAGCGCGTTCAGGTTTGAATGCTTGTTTGCCCTAACCCCTTGTTTCGAAGCGTATTTGCGACTCTTGGTGCTTCCGTCTCATCGTAAAACGCTCTAGCCGCACAGCGTGTTGATGGCGGCGGCCGTTTCAACCGTGCCAGTGCGAGCAGCGAATGACGCTGCAGAAATTGCCGCGGTGGAAATGGGGCTCCTTGTCGGCGATGACGTCGGCCTTGACGTTGCCGAAAGTAGTCTGCGGCTTGTGCTTGATGCCGTCGTAGAAGGCCTGGATGATGTCTTCCTTGAATGTCGGCGTACGCGGAAAGGCGCTGACGACGGCCTCACGCTCGGCATCGGAATAGTGACTGTAGGTGAGCCCAAGCACGTCCATCTCGACGCCGGCTGTCACGAGGGCGACGACGGGGTGCATATGCTGCGGCACGCCCGGCGTGGTGTGGAGCGCGATCGCGGTCCAGACGGTGTAGGCCTCCTCTTCGGAAAGACCGTGGCTTCTCAGGAAGCCACGCGCGGCATGGGCGCCATCGACCTCGAAACGCTCGTTCTTGCTGCTATGGCCGGGCATGAGGCCGAGATCATGAAACATTGCGCCAGCATAGAGAAGCTCACCATCAAATTTGAGCCCCTTCTGGATGCCCGCCAGCGCACCGAAATGATAGACGCGACTGGAATGATTGAAGAGAAGTTCTGTCTCACTATCGCGAATAAACTCGGTGATTGCCCGCGCCAACGTGCTGTCGGGGATCTTCGCTTCTTTCGGTATGAGTGGCATTGCCTGCTCCTGTATTTTCTACTCGCAGGCAGGCTAGAACTGGGATAGTTTGTCTGCAATCGATGTAATGTATCAAAAGCAGACAAATTCAGATCGAAGCGGACGTGAATGCAGGTCATGGCGAAAACGATCGTGATGGTGGCACTGCCGGGCGTGCAGCTTCTCGACGTCTCCGGTCCCCTGGACGTCTTCGCCGAGGCGAATGCCCAGGCCGGCCGTGAGATCTATCGCCTGCTCATTGCGGCGAGCGAACCGGGGCCGATCCGCGCCTCCTCCGGGGCGCGGCTGATGCCGGATCGCATCATCGACGGCGATACTGAGGAAGCGATCGACACGCTTCTCGTGGCCGGGTGCCCGAATGCAGCCGAGATGCCGGCGGATCGCGTCGTCGTCGACTGGCTACGCCGGAGGGCACCAATGGCCCGACGATTCGGATCGGTATGCAGTGGTGCCTTTTTCCTGGCGGCGGCGGGTTTGCTCGACGGCCGGCGCGTGACCACGCATTGGGCTGTGGCCGAGCAACTGGCAAGGCAGTTTCCGGGCGTCACGGTGGACGAGGACGCCATACAGGTCAGTGATGGAGCGCTACGCACCGCCGCGGGCGTGACGGCCGGCCTCGACCTCGCCCTTTCCCTGGTCGAGGAGGATCTCGGCCACGAGATTGCCATGCGCGTGGCAAGCCAGCTGGTGATGTTCTTCAAGCGCCCGGGCGGGCAGATGCAGTTCAGCCGCAAGGGCGAAGCCGTGCCGGCAGGGCGGGCTGCGCTTCAGGAGCTGCAGCGTTGGGTCGCAGCCAATCCCGGACACGGCCATAGTGTTGCGAGCCTTGCAAAGCGCATGGATCTCAGCCCGCGCCACTTTGCTCGCCTGTTTCGCAGCGAAGTCGGCATCACACCGGCAACATGGGTCGAGGAGGTACGGGTGCATGCGGCGCGGCGGCTGCTCGAACAGGGGCACGAAGCCCCCAAACAGGTCGCAGTACATTGCGGGTTCGCCGATGCCAACACGTTGCGACGCGCCTTCACGCGCCATGTCGGCGTAACGCCGGCGGAATATCGCAAGCGCTTCGCCCTCATCGCAGCCTGAACGGTGTCGGCCGGCTCGCCGAGCGTTGGGACATGCTTCAGGAGGAAGCGACCAAGGTCAATCCGTCAGCGGGCTGCCGATGTTAGGCAACGCCTTTCCCGCATGACCGCATTGAATTCTTTAGCTTCAATCGAGGAACTGGATTCATGAAATTCGCGGGCTTTGTGCCCATGGCGTGCTCGAGTTCGTGCCCCGTTGGGTGCGTACCGACCTGATGAACAGCCGCGAGGCAGAAGTGGCTATGCCCCTCGATGCCTTCGTTGCCGAGACGATGGCGGTTCTCGCCATCAACGCCCAGTCTAGAACTTATATAAAACATTGTTATTGCAAGAGAATTCCGAGAATGGCAAAGGGAGGCATGCTCCCTCAAGCTGGCCGATGTCGTGACTCAAGCTCCGTGCCTCTTCCCTTCGTCATCCCTCGTCCGTATCTGCGTGGATCTTGATGAGGAAATGTCTCCGCAAGCCTCGCCGCATGACCTGATGGCAAGTCGGCACCCTGGTCTCGGGGGAAACCAATAAGTGGGTCTGGACATCCGCACATTGTTTCAGCGCTACGCCAAGGAGATTTCCAACACGCTGCGGCGTAAGGGGGCCACGGCTGAAAATGCCGCCGATTTGACGCAGGAAGCGTTTCTCAGGCTACTTTCGGTTGGATCGCACACCGATGTGGATCATGCCAATCCCCGGGCCTTGCTTCATAGCATTGCACGCAATCTGCGCATTGATCAGCAGCGCCGCGACCGGCTGATGCTAAAGGACGACCTCGCAGACCAGGACTTCGCAGCGATCCCGGATGGCAAGCCGTCGCCGGAGACGATCGTCATCGACCGCCAGAACCTTGCGATCGTGGCAGCCGCGCTGGCGGAATTGCCGGATCGCACGCGCCGGGCTTTCCAAATGCACCGCCTGGGCGAGAAGACGATCAGCCAAATCGCAGGAGAACTCGACCTGTCGACAACCAGGACCTGGACGCTGATCCGTGAAGCCTATCTTCATGTTCGAGCTCGGCTGCGCGAGAAGGCCTAGAGCATCGCGTCAACGAGCGGGCGCCGATTTTCGGCAAAAACGATGCGACGACAATAACCTACAGCGTCGGGCCTCAACCCGAAATCGGGGCCGACGCCGTAGGTGCGGTGAAAGGCGTCAGCCAATCCGGCATTATGTGAAGCCTTGTCCGTGTTGGGAAAATCGTTTCCGCTCATCCGTTCTATTGATGTAGTCAGGAGTGGCTGGCTGGCGCCCGATCGTCAGCCCAAGGACCATCAATGAACGAAACTTCCCCCCAGGAAGATCGGCTGTTCGAGGAAGCAGCCGATCTCATGATCCGCCTCCAGAATGATCCGGCCAATCCGGTGTCCCGGGAGATGGTGAGGCGCTGGCGCGCCAGAGGCCCGGCCTATGAGAAGGCATGGCTCGAGGTTTCGGAAATATACGGCATCGCCGGTCGGGTCCTTGCCCCCGGTTATCAAGCTGAACCGCGCTTCCCGAGGGGTTTGACGCGTCGTAGTCTTTTGGCTGGAGGAATGATCGGGGCAGGGGCCCTGGCTGGCGGATATCTCGCTTTACCGGGCCTGATCCTTCGTGCCCAGGCGGACCATCTGACCGGCACGGCGGAAATCCGTCGCATCACGCTTCCCGACGGTGGCGCGGCAACGCTCGGTCCCGATAGCGCCATCGCTCTGCATTACGACAGTAGCCAAAGAACCGTCACCTTGTTGGCAGGCATGGCATTTTTTGAAGTTGCCAAGGATCCCTCACGCCCCTTCCGAGCCGCGGCCTCCGAGATGGTCGCCACCGCGCGCGGCACGGCTTTCGACCTCGGCAATGACGCCGGGCTCATTTCGGTTTCGGTGGAACACGGATTGGTCGAGATAGACGTTCCCGGCCCAAGTCTGGTCGATGGTAACCGGCTGGCACCCGGCCAATGGGCCACTTTCGACGAGCGCACGCGCCTTGCCACGCGGGGCAGCCGGGATATCCGGCAGATTGGCACCTGGCGCAGCGGCCAGATCCTGGTCGAGAACGAGCCGATCCGGGCGGTCGTGGCAAGGATCGCGCGCTGGCAACCGGGACGTGTCTTGATTGCCGATGCCGGTTTTGGCGCCAACCGCATCAGCGGGGTCTTCGATCCCAGCAATCCCCTGCGCGCCCTGGAAGCGGTAGTGCACCCGCTGGGAGGCCGGGTGCGTTCGATCGGCCCTTACCTCACCGTGATATCGCGCGCTTAAAAAAGCTTCGCAGAGGGGAGAAATTTCGCACCCTCCATTCGTCTTCACTCAAGGGGCCCGCTCGCGATCCGATCGTCGAGTGGAGCTGGGCCCCGGTGTCGACGAGGAGGGTTATCGATGGTATTGGCTCGGTGCTTGCGTGGGAGCCTATCCGGCCGGGTGTTGTGGGTTGCCCTGACAGCTTCGAGCGCCATTGCCCACACACTGCTCCCAAGCCCGGCAAGCGCACAGGTCGCGCGGGTTCAATTCATCATCCCAAAGGGACCGCTCAGCCAGGCCCTGGCGGCGTTCGGACGTCAAAGCGGCCTGCAGATCACCTATCTGCCCGCGATCGCGCGAGACAAGTCATCGCCCGGTATCGCCAGCTCGGTCACGCCGCAGCAGGCGCTTTCGCGTTTGCTGCGTGGAACGGGCCTGTCCTACACTTTTACGAATTCGAGCACGGTCGCGATCACGGCGCCCATTGTCCGGGACGGAACGGCCAGCATCTCCGGCGCCATCGAGCTCGATCCGGTCGTGGTCCAGGGCAATGGCGACGGCAGCACCGGTTACGTTGCCACGCGTAGCGCGACTGGCACGAAGACCAACACGCCCCTGATCGAGACCCCGCAATCGGTGACGGTGCTCACCCGCAAGGAGCTGAACGATCGCAATGTGCAATCCTTGACGCAGGCCGTCGCCTACACGCCCGGCGTGCGTACGGAGTCCGCGGGTTTCGACTCCCGTTTCGACTCCTTCTCCATCCGCGGTTTCGACGTCACCTATAACGGTATCTATCGCGATGGGCTGCGCCTTCCCGGTGCCAACATGGCGGTCTTCAAGGTCGATCCCTACAATGTCGAGAACATTGCGGTGCTGCGCGGTCCGAGTTCGGCCTTGTACGGACTGGGATCGCCCGGCGGGCTGGTCGACATCACTTCCAAGCTTCCTGTCGATACGCGCTTTGGTGAAGTGACGCTGGAGGGTGGCAACAGGGACCACATTCAGGGCAATGTCGACCTTGGCGGTCCGCTCGACGCCGATGGAACGCTGCTCTATCGCCTGACCGGAACCCTCAGGGACGGGAAGGCAGCCAACGTCCTCGGCGGCGGCGATGACAAGCTGGCCAGCCTGGCGCCGGCCTTCACCTGGCGCCCGAACGACCAGACGACGCTGACCTTGCTCGGCGAATATCTCGAGGCCAAGACGCCGGCCGCCTTCCCCTATTACGGGTGGGCCGGTTCACCCTCGAACCAGTATTCGCAAAGCGATCCTGACTACAACAGCCTCGAGCAGACCCAATATCGCATTGGGTACCAGTTCGAACACAAGTTCGACGATACCTTCACTTTCAGGCAGAAGCTTCGCTACGGCAGCGTCGACACCGAGGTTCGCTATACCGGCGTCGGCAGTGTCGATACAGAGACGATGATCGCCAAACGCTCGCTGGGCTATGTCCATGACGTTATGGACTCATTCGCCGTCGATAACCAGCTTCAGGCTGATTTTTCCACTGGGCCCGTCGAGCATAAGCTGCTGGCTGGCCTGGATTATTCCTACCTGACACTCAACAGCCGCATCGGCTTTGGCGATGGGCCGGACCAGAATCTTGCGACCGGCGCTTCGCTTGGGCCGTTCATTGATCCAGCCTTCGACACCATCACGAGGCAGAAGCAGAACCAGCTCGGTCTCTATGTGCAGGAACAGGCCAAATACGACAAATGGATCCTGACACTGACCGGGCGGCAGGACTGGGTTGAAACCCGGACCCATATCCAAACCCGCGAGCCGGTGAGCAACACCCGGCAGAGCGAGTCCGACAGTGCCTTCACCGGGCGCGTGGGCCTGACCTATCTGTTCGACAATGGCCTTGCTCCCTACGTCAGCTATTCCACCTCCTTCAATCCCAACCTTGGTTCAGCCAACGGAATCGGATTCAAGCCCACGACCGGCAGGCAGATCGAGGGTGGTATCAAATATGCTCCCACCTGGTTCGACGGCATGGTCACTGCCTCCATCTTCGACATCACGCAGGATGGCGGCATCGTCTCCATCAACAATGTTTCGTCGCAGCGAGGCAAGATCCGCGGACGCGGCTTCGAGCTTGAGGCCGTGGCCAATCTCGGTGCCGGCTTCAGCCTGCGCGGTGCCTATACCTTCCTGGATCTGAAGACGATCACCGGGGAGATTGGAACCATCGGCAAGGTGCCGACCGCGACGCCGCGCAACAGTTTCTCGACCTGGGTCGATTATCAGGCGCCTGGCGACATTGCCCTGGCAGGTTTCGGTGCCGGCCTCGGCTTGCGTTACCTCGGAGAAAGCTATGGCGACGCCACGAACTCCTTCAAGAACGAAGCGGTTGCGCTGGTGGATGCCAAACTCAGCTATGATCTCGGGCAGATCAAGCAGGGGTTGAAAGGCTGGGATGTGCAAGCCAATGCCCGTAACCTGTTCGACAAGAAATACACCACCTGCGAGGCCGGGTTCTGCTACCAGGGCGCGCGTCGGGTCATGACCGCCAGCCTGCGCTATCGCTGGTGACGTCTTGCAGTTCGGCAAACCTTCATGTCTCTCGCGCAGCCGCCGGGGCTTCATGACCGGAGGGCTGGCCGCGCTTGCGTATGGGCTTGGTGTTGCATCGGCAGCGCCGTCGGCCTTGCAAATGGCTGCGTATCCCGCGCGTATTGCCTCGCTCGACGATGGCTTGACCGAAACCCTGCTCGGTCTGGGCGTGACACCGGTCGCCATGCCGCAGGTCGAAGCCTGGAACGACTGGGTGGTCGAACCGCGCCTGCCGCCGGGCATCGTCGATCTGGGAACCGACCGAGAGCCCAATCTCGAACTCCTGACGCAGCTTGCGCCGGATCTGATCATCACCACGCCCTATCTGGCCGCAATCGAGCCTGTGATGGCACGCCTTGCACCGACGCAGACCTTCTCCATCTACGCCCCCCCAGGGGGACGTCCCTATGAACTGAGCGTCAGGGAAACGCTTCGGCTTGGCGCGTTGCTCGGGCGCGATGGCCCGGCACAGGCTTTGGTCGCAAAGAGTGCGGCGACGATGGCGCAGCTGCGCGACCTACTTCGTCGGGCCGCTGACAGGCCCTTGCTGGTTGTCAATTTCCTCGATGAGGGGCATCTGCGCATTTACGGCAAACGCAGCCTGTTCCAGGATGTGATCGAGCGATGCGGTCTTGCCAATGGCTGGACTGGCTCGACCAATTACTGGGGCTTTTCGACGATTGGCCTGGAAGATCTGGTCATAAATCCGGAAAGCCGGCTGCTCTATCTGGAACCGGTCGCCCCCGATATTCTACAAAGCCTCGAAAGCAACCCGGTGTGGAATAGCCTGCCGTTCGTTCGCGCGGGGCGCATCCATCGTCTGCCTGCCGTGTCGGCCTTCGGTATGCTGCCTTCCGCGATGCGCTTTGGTGCCTTGCTGGGCGCTCATCTTGCAGCTGCCGAAAATGCCAATGGTTGAGGACGCGCGCCGAGGGGGCCCCGCAGCTCTCACCATGATCCTGCTTGTAGCAGCGGGAGCCTTGAGCTGGTCGCATGCCGCCGGGCGCCTGCCCTTCGGAATTTGGCTTGAGGCCCTGTGGAGGGGGGACACCGCCGACACGGCCCAGATGCTGTTCGCCTACAGCTTCCTGCCGCGCCTCGTCGTTAGTCTCCTGTGCGGAGCCTCGCTGGGGCTGGCCGGCGCGCTGTGCCAGCTTTCATTGCGCAACCCTATAGCCTCTCCGACCACGCTGGGCATTGAGGCGGGAGCGAGCCTTGCCCTGAGCGTGGCGATGCTATGGGCACCATGGCTGTTTGCCTTCGGGCGGGTTTGGCCGGCTCTGGCAGGCGGATCGCTGGCAGCCACGGCCGTCCTGGCCTTGTCTTGGCGACAGGGCCTCGCCCCGATCTCAGTCGTTCTCGCGGGACTTGTCACAGGCCTCTTCTGCGCGGCTCTTACGGCCATGCTGGCCCTCTTCAAGACCGAGTATCTAGCCGGGCTCTTCATCTGGGGCAGTGGTTCGCTCAGCCAACAGGGCTGGACGGTGGCGGCTAAACTCGCGCCTGTCCTCGTGGCGGCCGCACTGACCGCTGTTTTGCTGGTACGGCCCTTGACGCTGTTGACGGTTGACGACGCCAAAGCACGAAGTCTCGGTCTTTCCGTTGCTACCGCAAGGCTGTGTGCGCTGGCGCTCGCCGTCGGGCTCAGCGTCAATGTCGTCAGTGCGGTCGGCGTCATCGGCTTCGTCAGCCTCGCAGCTCCCGTGCTGGCCCGCTCCCTGGGAGCGCGGCGTGCGGGCCACCAACTGGTCTGGTCGACGACAATGGGCGCCGGCCTTCTGTGGCTCGTGGACCAAGGCGTTCAGACGGCAGACGCGCTATCAGGTCTCAGCCTCCCGACAGGCGCTGTAACGGCCCTGCTCGGCGCGCCTCTCCTCATCGTCTTGCTCGTGCGGCAAAGGAGTGTCCCGCTGGTGCCTCCACCTCCCTTCGTGGAGAAAGCGCCCCTTGCTCCCGCAATCAGTAACCGTCTCATCGGGTTGATGATCCTCTTGGTCATCGTCCTCGTGCTGTCCACCACGGTCGGAAGGGATGGCGGAGGGTGGCATCTGAGCCTCGGCCATGAGTTCGATAGGTTGGTGCCCTTGCGGCTGCCCCGCGCGATTGCGGCTCTGGCAGCAGGCACGATGCTGGGCCTGGCCGGATGTCTCCTTCAGCGGCTGACGGGAAATCCCATGGCCGGTCCGGAAGTTTTGGGTGTCAGCGCAGGAGCAGCCTTCGGCCTTGCCGTTGCGTTGTTTTCCCTGTCCACGGTCGGGCAAGGCGCACAAATGCTTGCAGCATCGATCGGCGCTTTCATTGCACTGGCAGCCATCCTGGCTCTCGACCGCAAGGCAAGCCCTGATAGAGCGTTGATTGTCGGAATAGCGTTTGGCGCCATGTTTGACGCCATGATCAACGTATTGATGGCCGGCGGGGATCCGCGTGCGATGCTGCTGTTAAACTGGATGATGGGCTCGACCTATTCGGTGGATGCCACGGCAGCTCTTGTGAGCATCGGTGCGGCATCAGTGCTCTTTGGCGGATTGTTGCTGACCGTGCGCATGCTGACCATCCTGCCGCTCGGCAGGGGCATGTCGCTGGCTCTCGGCCTCAATCCTACGCACAGCCATGTCCTCACCCTGGGCTTGAGCGCCCTCCTTGCCGCCATGGCGACTTTGATCGTAGGGCCGCTGAGTTTCGTGGGCTTGATGGCACCGCATCTGGCGCGTCGCCTCGGCATGCGTCAGGCCCTGGCGGAACTGGCAGGGGCAGCCATCATAGGAGGGCTGGTCATGGTCGCAGCCGACTGGTTCGGCCGCACCATTGCCTTCCCGCGGCAGATTCCGGCTGGATTGGCGGCATCCTTGATCGGAGGCCCATCCTTGATTTGGCTCTTATCACGCAGGTCACCATCATGAGCACACCAGCCCCTATCGCCGACACGATCTATTTCGATCTGACCCCAGCATCGAAGATGCCGCCCTATCGCATTTTCCTGCGCATTCCCAAGGAAGCACTGCCGCCACAGGGGTGGCCCGTCCTCTATTTCCTCGATGCCAACGCCATCGTTGGAACGATGGTCGACATCGTACGTGTCCAGGCGGCCTATCCACTTGGCACCGGTATCATGCCGGGTGTTCTGGTCGGTATCGGCTATCCCACGCCGGAAGCCTATGACAGCGTCCGCCGATCCTGGGACATGGGTCCTCCACCCGGCATGACCTATCCGCCTCACACACAGGATGGCCCCGAGGTGCGCACCGGGGGAGCCGACCAGTTCCTGGCGTTCATCGAGGACGAACTCAAGCCCGTGATCGCATCCCTAGTCCCCATCGACGGAAAGAAGCAGGCCATATTCGGCCATTCCTTCGGTGGTCTGTTCGTGCTGCATGCTTTATTTCGCAAGCCCGAAGCCTTCTCGGCCCGGATCGCTGCGAGCCCCGCGATCTGGTGGGAAGGGGCTGGTATCGTGGACGAGGCCGAACGCTTCGTGGCGCGAACGCAGGCAAAACCCTCGGGACGGCTGCTGGTGATGGCCGGCGAGTATGAACAGCGGCTGGCTCCCTTTCAGGTCGGGGCGATTGACGCGGCCGACCGCGTCCGAGGCTATGAAGACAGCCGGATCGTCGACAATGCCCGGGCCATGGTGCACCGCCTGGCCGGCGTGCCGGGCCTTGTGGCATCCTTTCAATTGCAGGACGGCGAAAACCACATGTCGGTGCTGCCGGGCGCCATCAATCAGGCGGTCCGCTTCGCGTTCGGTTCATCGTGATATCTGTATCAAATAGGTTTCTTGGGTAAGTTGGCTTTGTGGCCGACGCTTTGCGTAAAATCTCGTTGGCCTGACGAAGCTCACGATTCTCCCGTTCAAGAAGCTTTATCTTCTCTACGACGTCACTCGGCTGACCAGTTCGCTTGCCGCACGACCTCGGTCTTCTTTGCCCATCCGTGCAGCGTCTTCGGCAAGCAACCTATCTTGGCTGCGATCGATGAAACAGCTGCCGATCGCGACGAGAGATCAGCCTTGTGATCCAAAACCGTTCGAATGGCCCACTTGCGGACTTCAGGTCAAAACTTGTTCGTCGTCTTGCCCATATTGGCTCCAATCTCTCATGTGTCGAAGCCTCCGGCAAACCCGGTGCGGTTCACGGGAGGCTGCATCGGTTCAAGCACGGCTTTGCCTTCGAAGTCCTCGGGCATGGCTTCTCCTTTGCAAAGGTTTAGCCTTCGCATGAATTGGCTCGGCAATATCGGTTGGAATTGCGGGGTATGCGGCCCGGCCTTTCGGATCAGTCGAAAAGCTTGGCCGCTGTTCGCGCAACGATTTCGCCCTGATGGCGGGCGCCCTGGAGTTCGATTTCGGAGGGCTGGCGCGAGCCATCACTGCCAGCAACCGTGGTTGCGCCATAAGGAGCGCCGCCGACGATCTCCTTGAGAGTCATCTGGCCCGCATGGCTGTAAGGCAGGCCAACGATGATCATGCCAAAATGTAGCAGGTTGGTGATGATCGAGAACAGGGTGGTTTCGTTTCCGCCATGCTGGGTTGCCGACGATGTGAAGGCCGCGCCCACCTTGCCGGTCAGGGCACCGCGTGCCCACAGCCCGCCGGCCTGGTCGAGAAAAGCCGCCATCTGGCTGGACATCCGGCCAAAGCGCGTGCCTGTGCCGACCACGATCGCGTCATAATGTTCGAGGTCCGCGATGCTGGCGACCGGCGCCGCCTGGTCGAGCTTGAAATGAGCGTTCCTTGCAATGTCCTCAGGAACGGTTTCCGGCACACGCTTGATGTCGACGGTAGCGCCGGCGGCGCGAGCACCGTCTGCCATGGCATTGGCCATGCTCTCGATATGCCCGTAGGACGAGTAATAAAGCACGAGGACCTTGGCCATGATGGGGGTTTCCTTCCGGTGAGGGGGCTTTGTGCTGGCTCGTTGAGATATCTGTGCCGTTTTCGTAGCTCTGCGCAGTCCTCGATGCTATCCCCTGGTTGAGCTGGTGTCCCCTGCGAAGTCGATCCTCTCGCCCCATGACGGAGCGAAATTCTACTGGATCGGCAGTCCAGACGTCGTTTTCTACGATAAGCTATTGATATAATTGCGAATTACAGAGATTCGCCGCGATTTTGACCCTCAACGGAAAGGGCCTCAGACTGCATTGCAAGCGGTTGCGTTTTAGTTTGAATAGTTCCAGAAAGAGGCTCTATAGTACCATTCCATTCCTGAAATTTTCCCAATGTAGGGCGGGGATGGTGAGAACCGACGGCCTACTTACGGATTGTGATAATACGGGGCGATCATCGCAGCGAGGGGGTTTCGATGCGTCAATTTTGGAAAGACAATGGCTGCGTCGCTCTACTGTTCCTTCGCACCAGCATAGCTTGGGCGGGTTGCTCCTCCAGCCAGGAGCCGGCACCATGAGCACACTTAACGTCACTCTGATCGTCATTCACACCTTGATCAGCATCGCCGCGATTCTTGCCGGCGTGCCCGCCGTGATGGACCTTTTCCGCTCGCGTGCGAGCTCGGGGTCGACATGGTTCTTTTTGATCACCGCCATCCTCACCAGTGCCACCGGCTTCATCCTGCCGCTGGCCGGCCTGACGCCGGCCGTGATCGTCGCTATCATCGCGCTGGTCATCCTGGCAGTCGTACTCATTGCCAGGACCCGCCTCCTCGCCGGCGCCTTCTGGCGCTGGATCTATGCCGTCGGCATGGTTGCCAGCCTCTACCTTCTGGTCTTCGTCGCCATCGCCCAGGCCTTTGGTAAGGTTGGTGTGCTGCACGAGGCCGCACCGACGGCTTCAGAGCCGCCCTTTACGATCACGCAGGGCCTGACATTGCTGTTCTTCGTAGTGCTGGGCCTTGCGGCGGCAGTGAAGTTCCGTCCGGCGGTTGCAGGAAGATACGCGGCGGCTTGATCCCGCCGACGCAGGGCAGTGTTCGGCAGCCTGATCCCTGGTGCGGGGTCGACATTCGCAACGATCGCAAATCCGGCATGCAACTGGGCGGTCGTCAGGCCGTCAGGGCTCGCCGAAGAGGGCGGCAGGTTGGGCCGGCACCCTGGATTTCCTGTCGGAGCAAGGCCAGAACGACAAAGCGACGTGGGATCAAACAGGGAGCATTCCGGCGGGTCCAAAGGACCGTGACCCGCCTGTCCGACACGTCCTACGATCCCTTTGCAAATATCCTGGTGAACGCAATCTTCTTGAAACGCTCCAGCGGCTCTTCGCTCTGTTCCACTTTCATGCGGAGAATGGCCCCCTCCCAGGACGTCAGCAGGAAATCCGCCAGATCCTGGGGAGAGAAGCGATCTTCGATCTCCCCCGCTTTTTGCCCTTCCGCGATGCATTCTTCGAAGGGGCGGAGCCACTCGCGGTAGATGGCGACAAGCCGCTCGCGAAGCGGCTCGCTGACCTGAGAGACCTCGATGCTGAAGTCGCCGATGAGGCACCCACGCAAATAGCCATCGGCGGCCAGCCGGTCGGTAATGATGTCGAGATAGCGCAGCAACCGGCCGCGCGGGGAAAGGGAGTGGTCGCCCAAGGCCTCTTCGACGATTGCCTGGGTCTGCATGAAGTAATGGTCGAGGACTTCCTGGGCGAACGCCTCTTTCGATCCGAAATGGTTGGTGAAGGAGCCTTGCGGCACGCCTCCTTCCGCGACGACGTCGCGTATTCCAGTCGCATGGTAGCCCTTGCGGAACATTACCCGCATTCCTGCTGCGATGAACTCGTTCTTGTTCGATGGTTTCGGCATGCATTGACAATACGCACGATCGTATTATAAGTCAAATCCACAATACGCTCGTACGTATATAGGGGAGGCGATTGTCATGTCAGCAAATATCGAAACATCCAGTCTGGCGGTACTCGGCTCGCACATGGCCTATCGCCATGCGGGCTCGAAGAGTGCCCCCGTCACGCTGTTCCTGCATGGAAACCCAACGTCTTCCTACATTTGGCGCCACATTATCGGAACAGTGGCGTCGCGTTCCCACTGCGTGGCCCCGGATCTGATCGGGTTCGGAGAGTCAGGAAAACCCGAAATCGATTATCGCTTCGTCGACCACGTGCGCTATCTCGAAGCGTTCATCGACGGGCTCGGCATATCCTCGGCCTATCTCGTCGCGCAAGACTGGGGGACGGGGTTTGCCTTCGAACTTGCGGCGCGGCGGCCCGGTTTCGTCCGCGGCCTTGCTTTCATGGAATTCATTCGTCCGATGGCGAGTTGGGACGACTTTCATCAGGTCGAGGCGGCGAGGGCGCTGTTCCAGAAGTTTCGAACGGCGGGGATCGGCGAGAAACTGATTCTGGACGACAATGTATTCATCGAACATGTCCTGCCCGGTTCCATCAAGCGCGCGCTCAGCGTCGACGAAATGGACGCCTATCGGGCGCCATTTCCAACCCCGCAATCGCGTCGTCCGATTTGGCGGCTGCCGAACGAATTGCCGATTGCAGGCGAGCCGAGCGACGTCTGGACCTTGCTCGAACGAGCTCATGTCGCTTTGCGCAGGAGTTCCTATCCTAAGATCCTGTTCGTTGGTGAGCCGGGAGCACTCGTCTCTCCAGAATTCGCCGAAGGCTTTGCGAGGCAGCTCCACAATTGCGAGGTCGTGCACCTGGGCAGCGGTGCGCATTATCTTCAGGAGGATCATCCCGATGAGATCGCTTCAGGCGTGTGCCGCCTGATCGAACTGCGTGAGAACGGGTTTGCTGTGTCGCCTGCGATCGATACATGCTTATGAAGGCTTCCCGGGAAGCAACGCCGATCCCGGGGGCCACGATGGAGTGCATGTGCCGCAATTCTCCGGCGCGATCTCGATGGGCCATTTCTTGCCGCGAGCGGCTGAGACGGCCCCGTACAGCTTGTTGCGCGAGAGCCGGAGGCCAGTCTCTTCCGGGGCCGTGCCCTCGCGCCGGTGTCGTTCCCGGCAAGCCCCGGGAATGGGCAATCCATGTCAGCCTTCGCGATAATAGTAGCTGTAGCCGTTCAAGGCCGGTGCGCCGCCGAGATGGGCGTAAAGCACGCGTGAGCCTTCGGGGAAGAAGCCCTTGCGCGTCAGATCGATCAGCCCCTGCATTGATTTGCCCTCGTAAACCGGGTCCGTCATCATCGCCTCGGTGCGGGCGGCGAGCCGGATCGCCTCGTTGGTTTCAGCCGACGGGACGCCATAGGCCGGATAGGCATAGTCCGGGTTGATGATGATTTCGTGCTCGCCGATCTTGCGGCCGAGCCCGACCAACGCCGCAGTGTTGTCGACGATGGTGCGTACCTGTGCCCGCGTTTGCTCGAGAGTACCCGAAGCATCGATGCCGATCACGCGATCGGCGCGCCCCTGTGCGGCAAAACCGACGATCATGCCGCCCTGGGTCGAGCCGGTGACGACGCAAACCACGACATAGTCGAACGTGAAGCCAAGCTCCGCCTCCTGTTTTGCGACCTCCTCGGCAAAGTCGACATAGCCGAGGGCGCCGAACTTGTGAACCGAGGCGCCGGCCGGGATCGGATAAGGCTTGCCTCCGGCCGCCTCGACGGATTGGATCGCATCCTGCCAGCTCTTGCGGATGCCGATATCGAAGCCGTCCTCGACGAGCCGGCAGTCAGCGCCCATCAGCCGTGTCATCAGGATGTTGCCGACCCGGTCGTAGACGGCGTCGTAGTGCGGCACCCATTTTTCCTGGATGACCACGCATTTCATGCCGATCTTGGCGGCGGTCGCCGCCACCATGCGCGTGTGGTTGGACTGAACGCCGCCGATCGACACCAGTGTGTCCGCTCCCGAGGCGATGGCATCCGGCACGATATATTCGAGCTTCCTGAGCTTGTTGCCACCCATGGCAAGGCCGGAGTTGCAGTCATCGCGCTTGGCATAGATCTGAACCTTGCCGCCAAGGGCTTGGGTGAGACGCGGCAGGTGCTCGATCGGCGTCGGGCCGAAGGTCAGCGGATAGCGCTCGAATTTTTCAAGAAGGGACATCGGACTGGCTCCATGAGACAGGAACCGAGCCTAGTCGAAAAGTCCTGGAGGGTGCTTTCGAATTTCACCTTCATCTTTTATAAAAATCTCGATCAAACTACTATTTGAGTGCAACTTGTTCCTAACAATAGGGTATAAATGAAAGAACCTTCCATCTCCGATCTCGATCGCATCGATATCAACATATTGCGCGCCCTCCATGGCGATGGCCGGCTGAGCAATGCCGAGCTTGCCGCACGCGTGAATGTCAGCCCGGCCACCTGCCACAGGCGCACGCAACGCCTGTTCGACGAGGGCTTCATCACCGGTGTTCGTGCCGAGATCGCCCCCGTCTCCGTCGGTCTCGGTGCCCTCGTGATGGTCGGTGTGGTGCTCGACCGTTCGACACCCGAAAGCTTTGCTGCCTTCGAGGGAGCGGTACTCAAGCTCAAGGAGGTCTTGGACTGCAATCTCGTGGCGGGCGATTTCGACTACCTGCTGAAAATCCGCGTCTGCGACATGGCGGATTTCAACAAGTTGCATGGGCAGAAACTGATCGCATTGCCAGGCGTGAGGCAGACGCGCACCTTCTTCGTCATGAGGGAGGTCAAGGACAATGCGCGCCTGCCGTTCTGACGGAAGGGTGCCCTTATTGGCGAAAGACCTGACCCGTCCTGTTGTTCTCTCGAGCATCGTACCGAAAGGGGGATGCCCATTTTTTCGAAGACAGGCGTTGCAAATATAGGAACTGCGCGGCGTGTTCGAGGTCCGTAAAGGTGGCAGGATCTTGGGCGGCCAGGCGCTCGAATTCGGCCCTGCTGGCGACTTGCCATTTCAGAATGTCCATGAAAGCCTGGTGGTGCCGCTGCAGGATCCTGAACCTTGATCGATCTCGGTTCAGCAGTCGCGCTTATGACTGTTGCGGGCTTGTTCGCGCATATGGCGTTTTGCTGATGGCCTGCGAAGGCGGGAACGGGAATGCGGGCCTTCCGATCCGCGGCAGGCCTGCAACGGTTCGGCACAGTCTTTTCCGCCGTCCGCAATCCGTTCGTCCCGCTCAATCAACTGGCTGCTGGAAGAGGCAAGTCAATTGCGGCTATAGAAGGAGGCGGGGCTCAAGCAATCGATCAACTGCAGGAAATGCCGAACTTGCTCACCCGCCTGTCCCTGCTTGCATTGATCCTGCTCCAATTCGGTATCGTCGAGAGAGTCAGGGCGGCCTCGCCCGAGGCTGGCTTTTGCCGCCAGATCCCGGCGGGCCGCGATAGCAGTGACAGGCGCGTGGCGCTGGTCGTGGGCAATGCGGCCTATCTGCATGGATTACCGGCGCTTGCAAACCCTGCCAACGATGCCGCCGCCGTCGCCGGGGCATTGAGCAGGCTTGGATTCGAGGTCTTCCTCATCACGGATGCCTCGGGCCGGCAATTGCAGGCCTGCCTGGCGCTCGCCAGCGCGCGAATGTCGCACGCCGCCATCGGCCTGTTCTATTATTCGGGCCATGGCATCCAGGTCGATGATGAGAACTACCTCGTTGCTCTCAATGCGCACGCAGGAAATCTCAAGACGGGCTTTGTGCCCGTGCAGCCGATCGTCGATGAGCTCCAACGCCGGGCCGCCGCGACACTCGTATTCCTCGACGCCTGCCGGAACAATCCGCTGGCGCGCCAGGGCCGTGAAGGCCTGTCGGTGTCGACCGGCCGCGGCATCCAGGTCGTGGCCAGCAGAGTCCCTGTCGCCAAATCCGCTTCGCCGCAGACCCATGGCCTGATGGTGGCCTATTCGACCTCGCCCAACTCGGTCGCCGTGGATGGCGATGGCGACCTCAGCCCCTTCACAGATGCTTTCATCCACAAGGTCCTCTCACCCGGCTACTCGATCCAGCGGGTGATGAGCGAGGTGACGAACGCCGTCGGTGAGCAGACGACATGGGCTCAAACACCCTGGATGAAATCCTCGCTCACCAGCGAGCTCAAGCTCGATGGTGAACAGACCTTGCAAGAGGCCCAGGCGGTCTCGCAAAATTGGGCGAACCTGTCGCTGAAGCTGTTGTGGACCCACGAGGGCCGGCAAGCCGCGCTGGCTGCCGCCTTGAAAGGGTTGCCGGCCGATCCGAGCGAGGCGACGCTCAAAGCGTTTCCGGATGCCTATCTCGCCGTCTTCTCCGCCATGCATGCCAGCATGTCGAAATTGCCCGTGAACGGCTTGCCCCTTGGCGATATCCACGGTGATCAGGTCGCGGTGTTTCGCTTGCTCGAGAACGGTGCTTCCAGCCTTGAGCTTTGGTCTCGATCACGCCAGGTTCTGTTGCGCCCGGTGACGGAATATCCCGCAAACGAGGCCCATGGCGCCAGATTCAGCCCCGATGGCACCCTCTTGTTGAGCTATGGCAACGGCACCGTCGCGGGATGGGACGTGGCCACTGGCGTCAAGCGCTTCGAGACCGTGATCGCTCATGAGGCTGTCGGTGGCCTGTTCGGCCCGCGCACATGGATCTTCGACATCGGCTTCAGTCCGGATGGGCGCTTCTTTTATGCAACCGCAACGGACAAGAAAATTCTCCAGATCCTCGACGCCCGCACGGGGAGTGTCGTCGAAGCCTTCGACAGCACCAGTTTTGCCCCCGTCCCGGATGCGACCCAGGCCCCCACGGTAAGATATATAGACGAAGACAGGCTGCTCCTGCTGCTGTCGTCGGGCCAGCAACCCGAACGGCCCGTGATTGCGACCTATGATCTGAAGGAGCATCGGCTGACGCTGATCGATCATGTTCCCGCAAGGTCCGTGACACATTTCGGTTATGACCCGGCAGGGCGTTACGTCGCTCTCACGGTCATGCCCGACAATGGCTTCAGCGGACAGGCTGATTTCATGGTCTGGGATCTTCGTTCCAAGAAGAGGGTCTTGTCAGCCAAGGGCCTGGTCATGGACGTCTCCTTCGATCCAACGGGGCGTTTCGTGCTCGCGAGTGCTGGAACGTCGTCGACGGTGTATGATCTTTACAGCGGCAAGGAGACCCGTCTGGCGGCGATACCATCCGGATTTCGGGCCATGCCCGGCTATATTGCCTCATCGACGGGACTGTCGCCCGTGGCGATGCCATCGGGGCCCTGGTTCTCCTGGGATCTGCCCAACGGGCGGGCGCTCGTCGATCTGGCCTTTTCGATGCTGCCCCCGGAACAGCAGGCGAGCGTGGCCCAGGATCGGGTCTCATACATCGGAAATGACTAGAGTGTTTTGCGATTTGGCGGAATTGCCAAGAATCGCAAAGATGCGTCGAATCAAAGAGTTAGAGCAAAATAGCGTTTCCGTCTAAACACGTTTTGCTGCATCGTGCCGAAAAGCGGATACCGGATGTAGAACGAGGTCGTCGTTCAGAAAAAGGGCATCGGCCCAGGAAAGCGTCCGATCGGAACCCAATGGGTCACCAGGCCTTGTCGGGGCCGCCAATGGTGCAACAAGAAGGCCGGTGGCTCGACATAGGAGGCAGGTGGGGCGCCCTCTGTCAGGCGGAGCGCGATGGAAGTTGCGGTACTCGGTGCGGTCAGGAGCGTGGTTCCTGCGAACCGTGCTTGCATGAAACGATGAATATGTCCGCAGAGGACGCGCTCGACATTGCCATGGCGGAGCAATAGCTCGGCAAGGCGCTCTCCACGAAGGCATTTATAGGCATCGATGACATCGATGCCGCTGTCGATCGGTGGCTGATGCATCAGGATGGCGGTCGGCCGATCCAGGTGTTCCGTCAGCGCTTTCTCGAGCCAGAGGAGGGCTGCATCATCGATTTCTCCGTAATGCTGGCCGGGAACGGTGACGTCGAAGCCGATCACACGGACCGGCCATCGCCCACCTGTATCGAAATGGAGAGGGCCAGCCGCCACCAGGTGGCCTGTTTCGCTGAAACAGGCCCTGAACGCCTCCCGCTCATCGTGGTTGCCTGGAATCGCATAGACGGGCTGGCGTAATCTGGATAGCGCGTGCCGGACGGTCTCGTATTCCGCTTCAGCCCCTTCATCGACCAGATCGCCACCGATGATGACAATGTCTGGCTCCGGCCTGAACGCTTTGAGTGTTTCAATCGCCAGATCGAACATCGCATTGGAGTCCACAAGCCCCTGATAGAGATGGCCTTTTTCTCGCAAGTGGGGATCGGATAAATGGGCGATCAGCACTCTGCTGCCTCATCATGTTTCTTAGCCAGTCATCAAAAGAGACTTCGGCCCCCGGAACAAGCCCGAACTATGCCCAGTCTTCACCCTCGCCAGGCAAATAATGGGCAGGGCGCTAGGGGCGCCGCGGCCGACAATCTATCGGCGCATGACCATTCCACTGTCGTGACGTCCCGGACGGCAGCCCGTTGGCTCGCAAAAGGTCAGGTCCCTCTCACGCCGTCGGGCGTTCGACGTCCTCGTCGGATTGCATGATGAAGATCAGTACGAGGAGAATGGTGACATAGAATCTGAAGGCGGGATTCTGGCCATTCCAGGTTGACGATTGCCACATGGCAAACCACTCCCCGCCGATTACCATGAAGCCAAAGAACCAGACGAGAAAACCGATCGTGGACGCCATGACGGCATAGTTCTTGGCAGCATGGAAGCTTCTTGCCGGCGCGTGACGGGCTTTCCAGAGCGAAGCGGTCGCAGCTAAGTATAAAATACAGGTAATTCCTTCACCGGCTATGATCAGAATATAGGAAGAATTCCATAAAACCGGAGTGCTGATCGACCTGTACATCAAGCTGTTGCCTGGGAACGTGCTGTCCATCGACAGGACGTGCTTTACGAATTCGTAGTTCGAGCCATAGTCGGTAATATTGCCAAACGTAACGAGAAAGGCGAAAGCGGCAAGGCAGAGGCACATGACGATCTTGGCGTAGCGCGTGGACATATGCTGTACTTCCTCGGTTGAGACGGATGGGCCCTCGATTTGAATGATTCTCCAGCCAACAGGCCTCGGGGTGGCAGCGTCGTTCTCACGGCCAGTGCGAAGGCCTTCGATGCGCCGCGAGCCATGGACCCGATGAGACCGGCGGCAGCGCATACGCATAAGCCTTTGTCGCCCGGCAAAATGGCTTAGTGGCCTCGGGTCTCCGTCGAAAACCTCAGACATCCGGGCCCCTCACATGGCGGCATTGCGCCTGCGATCTGGATTGCGAAGTCGTTGAACACAGGTCAGGGCCAAGGCTCGCGAGGCGTCGATCACCAACATGCCCTCCGGCACCATGTCCTCTGCCGCGATGGGAAGTTCCGTGCAGGCGAGAATGGCTGCCTCCAGTCCGTCTTCCCGGCAGTGCTCGAAGGCCGCCGCGCAGGCGAGTTTTGCCTGTTTGAGGTTGCCCAATTTCACCTGCCGGATCGCATCATCGACGGCGTCCTGGAAAGCCGGCCCGATGGGGTTGCGGCAAGCGATGCCCGCCTCTTGCAGGCGTTGCTGGTAGAACCCCGAATGCAGGGTACCTCGGGTTGCCATGACGGCCGCCTTGTTCCCCCTGTACTGGCGAAGCAACGCGTCGATTGCCGCGTCGGCGATGTGAATGATCTCGGCCCTGGAGCCTTCGGACAGGGCGTCGTACCAGTGATGGGCGGTATTGCAGGCGATGGCGATGATTTCGACATCGAGGCTGTTGAGCATCTCGACCGCTTCGATCAGCCAGGGCAGTGGCTTGTCATTGCCCTCGCGGACCGCCCCTGAACGGTCCGGTATCTGTGGCACGCTCAAGATTGCCATGGAGATATGGTCGGCATCGTTCTCGGCAGGAACCGCGTCGATCGTCTTGCGATAGAAGTCCGCGGTGGCAAGAGGGCCGAGACCGCCAACGACACCGAGACGGGGTCGCAGGAGCCGGCCGGTCATGCTGCAGCTTCTGCTTTGGGCAGGTTGAGCGCGTACTCCTCGCTGTCATCGACCGGATGCTGGGCCAGGTCCTTGGGCGCGATCGCGGCCGTCGCCGCGGCGATCGTCGATACGATCGTCAGCGTCCGCATGGTGTCGGTCAGCGCGTCGATGGTGAGAAACAGCACGAAGGGGGCTTCGAAGGGCAGGTTCAGATGGGCGCACAGGATGGCCATCTGCGATAGCGTTACCGCACCGCTCATTCCGGCAGTGGTCAGGCCGACCAGGATCGAAGCACCGGCGATGTAGACGTAATCGCTCGTGCTGAGCGAACGCCCATAGAGCTGGGCGATGAACAACGAACCGCAGACGAACAGCATGATGGGCCCGGCGCGCAACATGGTGACATGAAGCGGCACCAGCATTTCCACCACGATGCGGTTGAAGCGCAGGCGCTCGCCGACAAGGCTGATGATCCAGGGGATGCTCGCCGTGCTGGAACGGGTCGCGATGGCGATCATGAACAGGGGCTGATGGGCCTTGAAGGTCGCCCACAGGCTCTCGCCGCTGCGAAACCAGACCACGAGCAGCGACAGCATCATGATGATGCCCGTTGCAATGGCGAAGGTGGCGATGAAGCCGACCATCAGCATCAGCGGCTCGACACCGGTCAACGCGGTCTGGCTGGCGATGATCGCGAAGGAGGCGAGGGGCAGCAGGACGTTGAACCAGCCCGTCATGATCAGGCAGGCCCGGTAGATCGTCTCGAGTGCATTGGCGAAGCTGACGGAGGTGGCTGCGGGGACGCGGCCGATGCCGATGCCGAACAATATGCAGAAGACAAGCACCTGCATGGTATTGCCCACCGACAGCGAATTGAAGATGTTGCTGGGTATCAACTCCAGCAGGCCAGAGAAAACGCCTTCGTTCGAGGGCGTTTTGCTGGGCGGCGCCAGCGTCATCTGCAGGTCCGTGCCGATGGTCCCTCTGCTGTTGAGCACGGTGCCGAGCTCGATGCGTTCCTGCACGTCGGTAATCACGCCCGGCTTCAGCAGCAATGTCACCATGCCCGTGATCGCGACCGTTGCCACGGATATTACGACGATCGCCAATACAACCCTGGAAAGATAGGCGGCAGTTTGCGGATCCCGGGTCATCGACTTGATCGCGAAGACCGTCGCCGACACGATCAAGGGCAAGACGACCATCTTCAACAGATTGAGATAGGCGTCGCTGATCGGGGCGAGGGACTTGGCGAAATCCGGAAGATACGCGCCGCAGAGGGCACCGAGGATCACCGATGCGATGACCGTCCAGGGCGATTGCGAGATGCGCCGCAGGCCGACATTCCAGGTCGACAGTTTATGTTCGCTCGAAACGGACACGGAACTCATGACGTCAGGCCTTGTGCAGGTAGCGGTCCACCAGTTCGTCGGCCGTCATGGGCTTGTCGCGGCCGGACAGCTCGAGGAACAGATTGATGAATTCCAGGAGATGGGGGGAACCTCGGCGCACGCCGATCGCGATCGTGTCAGTGAGATCGGTCAAGGTAACGGATCGCGCCACAATGCTGAGCGACGGGTCCTCGTGCAGCAGCCGCTTGATTTCCAGATCGTCGCGGTAGGCCGCGTCGACGCGGCCGTCTCGCACTGCCGCGACCAGTTCCTGCCAGGCCAGGAAAGTGCGCACCTTCGCCTTGGTGAAATTGGCTCGCGCATAATATTCGAACGATGATCCGGCGATTACGCCCAGCTCGCCATCGAAGGAGCGCACGACTTCCTCCGGCTGCCGCCCATTCGAGAGGACCGCGAAGCGGACCCGATTGATGATCAGGGCATGGCTCAGTCGGGCATAAGGGTGGGAATAACTGATGTTTCGTGCCCGATTGAGGGTGCGGCTCAGCTTGGCGACGACGATGTCGGCGCGGCCCTGCTGGATGAGCGCAACCGCGCCATCGAAAGTGGAAGGACTCCGGTCGAGGACCAGCTGCACGCCGAGGGCGTCAGCAAGTTGCTGGCTGGTGTCGGCATCGATGCCCTGCGACCTGTCGTTGCTTCCTCCGAAGAATGGCAAGGATTGGAAACCCGGCATGGCAACGACGAGGGACTTGCGTGCCAGAATTTCGTCGATGTCTCCGGCCAACGGCGTTGTTACGGGAGGCATGTCGGGTTGCTCGGGTTGCGTTGCTGCGGCAACCGGCGATACGGCGAGAATGGGTGCTGCCAGAAATAGAACACGCCTGCTGATCATGATGCTGTGCAATCCCTAAAAGAAAAAAGACTCGCATCCAATCTTAATAAGCAACTAAATCGAGGAATTCGTCGCATAACAGTGCGTCGCCTTATCAAGCTACACTACATTCCCACCCCGATATTGAGTCCACAAACGGCGCGCGCCATATGGCTTGAGCAAAAAATTGCTTTCGGCTCAGTCGAATACATGTTGAGAGAGAATTGTCTGCCCAATCTTCCGGACGTTGACGTCATCCTTTCAATACGAAATTCTCAAGCCCCGCATAACACTGTAACTGAATAATTCATGCAGAATTATACCCAGACTAGCTGCGGATGACCTTAGATGGTGTTCTGATTTTTACAAGGTACCGCAACGACAAAAGTTTCCTCAGGAAAGAGCTAGCCGCATCTTCTTATGCTTTCTGCCGGCGCTTCATGCCCTAAGGTTATATTCTGTTCATACCATACGAAATAAAAATAGATTTGATTTCATAAAATTTGAATCAACATATATGTTAAATTGTTTATATATTATCTACTAAACGAACAAGTTCAATTTTAGATGATGCTGATAGTTATGGTTTAATTTTTACTTCTTAAAACAAGATTATTTGCCGCGGAAACGAAGAAAAAACCAAATCTTCGATCCAGCGGACATGAGTCACCCTCTAAATGGTGGCTGTCTTGGCTCGACGGACGTCATCGATACCCCCAGGCAAAAGATACCGGCTTTGTCGCAAATTGTGCAACGCAGCAAACCGGGTACATCCTTCGACAATCTGCCCCCTTGATCGGCACACTTTCAAGACAGGCCTCAATCAATCTGGCCCCCGATAAAGGCGCTCCGGCAGCAGGCGGAACGTCGGCAGCACGCATGGCGCGGAGCACGGACTTGAAGAATATAAAGGCAATCACAGGGCTGGCCGGCCTGACGATCCTGGTGGGCATGAGCGCCGCCGGATGGAGCCTCTATCAGGCACGGGCGGCCGTGACGCCGGCATCCATCCGTCCCGCACCCGCGGTCGTCGTCTCCCAACCCCTGCAAATGCGTGTCGCCGACACACAGGAATTCGCCGGCCGCTTCCAGGCCAGTGCGATGGTCGAGATCAGGGCACGGGTGCCAGGCTATCTGGATGCCATCAATTTCGAAGACGGACAATTGGTCGAAAAAGGCCGGGTACTCTTCGTCATCGACCAGCGCACCTATCAGGCCTCGCTCGACATGGCCAACGCCCAGCTGAAGAGCGCCAGGGCGCAGGCGGAGCTGGCCGGCCAGGAACTGGACCGGGCCCGTCAACTGGTCGGCACGGCTGCCGTCTCGCGCTCAACGCTCGACCAGCGCCTGCAACAAAAGGCAGCGGCCGACGCGGCGATCGAGACGGCATGGGCCACCCTGCGCCGGGCTGAACTGGATCTCGAATTCGCAACCATTCGAGCCCCCATTGCCGGACGGGTCTCCAACCGACGGCTGGATGTCGGCAGTCTCGTCTCCGATAGCGGCACGGTTCTCACCACTATAGTGGCGCTCGATCCGATCGACTTCATCTTCGACATGAGCGAACGGGACTTCCTGCACCATGAGCGTGTCATGAAGGCAGGAGCCATGCCGTCCATGCGCGACAAGGGCGTTGCTGTCCAGGCCCGGCCGGATGGCGAGGCGGCCTGGTCCCATGGTGGCGTCATCAGTTTCGTCGACAACCGATTGGAGCCGGGCGCCGGAACCATCCGCGCCCGCGCCACGCTTCCCAATCCGAGCCTTTCCATCACACCCGGCCAATTCGGCCGGGTTCGCATGGCTGCTTCCGGGGACTATGCGGCGTTGCTGATCCCGGAGACCGCCATCCTCACCGACCAGGCAACCCGCATCGTGCTCAAGCTGGGAGCCGACAACACGCTGCAGGCCACCACCGTCGGGCTGGGTCCCAGCCGCCCGGATGGGTTGCGGGTGGTGACCAGCGGGCTCGGCCCCGACGATCGTATCGTCGTCAACGGCCTGCTGCGGGCCCGGCCTGGCCAGAAGGTCGCGCCCCAACCGGGCAACATCGCCATACAGACGGCCGGCCTCGCGGAGTAGACGGATGCGCATCGCCCATCTCTCGATCGATCGCCCGATCCTGGCGACGGTCATGTCCGTCCTCGTCGTGATCATTGGCGTGGCCGCCTATTTTACCCTGCCCTTGGCCCAATATCCGGAGATCGCCCCGCCGACGGTCGTAGTCCAGGCCCAATATCCCGGCGCTTCGGCCGAAACGGTGGGCGATACGGTCGCCGTGCCGCTCGAACAGGAGATCAACGGTGTCGAGAACATGCTCTACATGTCCTCGCAGGCGACCGGTGACGGCCAACTCACTCTCACCGTGACCTTCCAGCTTGGTACCGATCTCAACGAAGCCCAGGTGCTGGTGCAGAACCGCGTGGCCGTGGCGGAGCCTCGCCTGCCGGAGGAGGTCCGCCGCCTCGGCGTGACCGTGCGCAAGACCTCGCCGGATCTGCTGATGGTGGTGCAGCTCTTCTCCCCGGACGGCTCGCGCGATCCCTTGTATATGGCCAACTATGCCACGCTGCGTATCCGCGATGCATTGTTGCGCCTTGACGGCGTCGGCGATGTCCGCCTCGCCGCGTCCCGCGATTACGCCATGGTCGTGTGGCTCGATCCGGACAAGGTCTCGGCCCATAATCTTTCGGCAGGCGAGGTGGTGGCGGCCCTTCGGGCTCAGAATGTCCAGGTGTCGGCAGGGGTGATGAACCTGTCGCCGGTGCCGCGCCAGGGGGCCTTCGAACTGAATGTGGAAACGCTCGGGCGATTGACCGACAAGGCGCAATTCGAAAACGTCGTCGTGCGCACCGATGCTGAGGGACGCGTCATCCGCATCCGGGATGTCGCCCGCGTCGAGCTGACGGCACAGAGTTTCCGCGGCACGGCCTATCTCAACGGCCAACCAGCCCAGCCGATCCAGATATTCCAGCAACCCGGATCCAACGCCATCGAGACGGCCGAGCGCGTGACGGCGACCATGAAGCGTCTTGGCGCGGAGATGCCCGGCGGCCTGAGCTACGCCATTCCCTTCAATCCCACCGAATTCGTCGCGGAGTCGGTTCGCGAAGTCTACAAGACGATTTTCGAGGCCATCGGCCTGGTCGTCCTGGTGGTGCTCCTCTTCCTGCAAACCTGGCGTGCCGCCATCATTCCCATCCTCGCGATCCCGATATCCCTGGTCGGCACCTTTGCTGTCATGGCGGCGCTGGGCTATTCCCTCAACAATATCTCCCTGCTGGGCCTGGTGCTCGCGATCGGCATCGTGGTCGATGACGCCATCGTCGTGGTCGAGAATGTCGAGCGCCATCTTGCCGCCGGGCATTCGGCGCGAGAGGCCGCCCACCGCTCCATGGACGAGATCGGTGGCGCGCTAATCGCCATCACGCTGGTCTTGTGCGCCGTCTTCGTGCCCGCCGCCATGATGTCGGGTATTTCGGGTCAATTCTTCCGGCAGTTCGCCGTCGTCGTGGCGGCGGCCACCGCCATTTCCGCCTTCGTTTCGCTGACGCTGAGCCCGGCCCTGTGCGCGCTCTTGCTGAAGCCGCATACGGCCGAAGACCAGACGCACCGCCGCTTCCTGCCGATGCGCCTGCTCCACGGCTTCTTCGGCCTGTTCAACCGCGGCTTCGACCGCCTCTCCATTGCCTATGGCAGCATGACCCGGTGGCTCCTGCGTGTCAGTGTTCTCGTCCTCGTCGCCTATGCCGGCCTCGTCGGTTTCTCCGGCTGGCAATTTGCGCGCGCGCCAACCGGCTTCATCCCGGTGATGGACCAGGGCTACATCATCAATGCGGTGCACCTGCCGCCGGGTGCGGCCCTGAGCCGGACAGATGCGGTGATGAAGGAGGTCTCGCGCCGGCTCCTTGCCACGGAGGGCGTCGCAAATGTCGTGGCCATCGCCGGGCTGGACGGTGCCACCTTCACCAATGCATCCAGCAGCGGCATCGCCTTCACCATCCTGAAGCCCTATGCGGAGCGCGAGCGCCAGGGACTGACCACCGATCGGATCATCGGCTCGCTGCAAGCGCGCTTCGCCGATCTCTATGAAGCACGCATCATCCCGATCAAGCCTCCTTCCGTGCGTGGGATGGGCAATGCCGGCGGCTTCAAGCTGATGGTGCAGGATCGCAATGGCCAGTCGCCCCAGGCGCTGGAGGCAGCAGCGCAGCAGGTGCTGGCCGCCGCATCGCAGGCGCCCGGGATTGCCAACGCCTTCTCGCCGTTCAACACGGCTACCCCACGGGTCTATGCCGATGTCGATCGCATCAAGGCGCAGATGCTGGGGGTGTCCGCCGGAAGCATCTTCGAAGCGCTCGAGGTCTATCTGGGTTCGGCCTATGTCAACGATTTCAACATGCTCGGCCGAACCTTCCAGGTGCGGGCCCAGGCCGATGGGCGCTACCGCACGGATCTTACCTCGATCGGCAATTTCAAGATGCGCGGCGATGGCGGTGCCATGGTCCCGTTGAGCGCCGTTGCGACCTTCCAGGAGAAGTCCGGGCCCTATCGCATTCCGCGCTTCAACCAGTACCCGGCGGCGGAGATACAGGGCGCCGCGGCGGCGGGGACGTCGACCGGCACGGCGCTCGACCGAATGGAACAGATCGCGCGCGACAACCTGCCCGAAGGCTTTGGCTTTGAATGGACCGAGGTGGCTCTCCAGGAGCGGCTTGCCGGCAATACCGGCCTTCTGATCTTCGGTGCTTCCGTCGTCTTCGTTTTTCTGCTGCTGGCGGCCCAATATGAAAGCTGGACGCTACCGCTCGCCGTCTTGCTGATCGTGCCCGTGTGCCTGCTGTCGGCCGTGAGCGGCTTGCTGATCTTCGCGATGGACGTGAACATCCTGGCCCAGATCGGCTTTGTCATCCTGATCGGCCTGGCGGCCAAGAATGCCATCCTCATCGTCGAGTTCGCCCGCAAGGCCGAAGCGGAGGGGCTCGACCGTGTCGAGGCGGTGGTCCAGGGTGCCCGCATACGTCTGCGGCCGATCCTGATGACCTCGCTCGCCTTCATTCTCGGCGTGCTGCCGCTGTTCCTGGCGACGGGTGCCGGTGCCGAGATGCGGCAGTCGCTGGGCACGGCCGTCTTCTTCGGCATGATCGGCGTGACCGCCTTCGGCCTTGTCTGCACGCCGGTCTTCTATGTGCTGTGCCGGATGCTCGAAGGAGGAAGCCGCCGAAAACCTGTCACGACCGCGATCAAGGTTTCCTAGCCGAGAAGTCGATGTCTCCTCGAGGGCGAGGAAATTCTCGCCATCGAGTCCGGGGGCCGCGCGAGCGGCGAGATCTGCAGAATTCTGGCAGGCGCAGGAAAAGTGTCACAAGCTATGGCGCGATATCGGCCGGATACAATTCGATACAGTTCAAGTCGATTTGCCATCGCGGCCGGTCTACCCAGCCCGCTACGACGCCATTACAATGGAGAGTGGAACAGGAAGCGATGGATGCGGTACGAAGAACCTACCTTGTCCCGGTCGCCTTAGGTCGGAGTGTCATGCATGGAATCGGTGCCCCATATTGCGGTGGTCGACGATCATCGTGACATCCGTGACCTCGTCGGCAAATATCTCACACAGCATGGCTATCGCGTCAGCGTGGCCGAGAACGCGGCGGCGTTGCGGCGTCTGCTGGAACGCAATGCGCCCGATCTCATCATCCTCGACGTGATGATGCCGGGCGAGGACGGATTGAGCGTCTGCCGTCATCTGCGCAGCACCACGGTGGTGCCGATCATTTTCCTCACGGCCATGGTCGATGACACCGACAGGATCATCGGCCTCGAAATGGGGGCTGATGACTATCTCACCAAGCCGTTCAATCCGCGCGAATTGCTGGCGCGGATCAAGGCGGTGCTGCGCCGGGTCAACAGCCTGCCGCCCCAGCGCGGTGCGTTGAAGGCCAAGACCCTGCGTTTCGATCGCTGGCAGCTCAATGTCGGCCGCCGCGAGCTTGCTGGATCGGACGGTGTCGCCATCCCCCTGAGCACGGCCGAGTTCCGGCTGCTGACGGCCTTCCTCGACCATGCCGGCCTGGTGCTGAGCCGTGATCAATTGCTCGATCTCACGGTCGGCCGGGCGGCCGACACCTTCGACCGCAGCATCGACAACCAGGTCAGCCGGCTGCGCAAGAAGATCGAGTTCGATCCGAAAAATCCCATGCTCATCAAGACTCATTGGGGCGGCGGCTACAGTTTTACCGCGGAGGTCGAACAGGCATGATGACCTTGTGGCGGCGCAGCCTGGCTGCCCAGATCATCACATTCATGCTGCTGGCCCTGGCGGTTTCGCAGGGCATCGGCTTTCTCGTCTCTTGGGATGAGCGCGGCCAGGCCATGCGGGCGGCGGCCAAGGGGGAGTTCTTCAGCCGGGCGGCTTCACTCGCTTTGTCGCTGAATGCGACGCCGGACGCGGTCCATGGCGACATTCTTGCCGTTAGTGGCACGATTTATTCGCGCTTCTGGTTGTCCGACCAGGAGCCTGTCGATGCGACGGCCTGGGCCAAGGACGCCTGGGGGCGCCTTCACCAGCCACTCCCGCCTGCCAAAATGCCCGTCCATCCCAAATCGAACCGCGGCCCGGTGATCGCGGCCGTGCCGGACGCGCCAACCGGTGCTGCTTTTGCCAGCGAACCGGCCCGCTGGATGGAGATCGCACCCCAGTCCTGGCTGCTGGCCCGCCCGGCGAAGTTTCAATATCTCGACACCGCGATCGGCATGGGGCTGGCCGTCGAGCTCGATCGGGGGATGTGGCTCAACGCCGCCTATGCCAAGAACTATCACAACACCTTCTGGACCTCGCAATCGGCTCTCTCCCTCGGCATCACCGCCCTGGTGCTGTCAGTCATCGCCATATTGGTGGCGCGGGGCATTGCCCGGCCGATGCGACGCCTGGCGAGCGCAGCGGAACTGCTGGGGCGAGGCGAGGCCGTGCCGCCTTTGCCGGAGTCGGGCCCCGACGACATCCGGCAGACTGCCGAGGCCTTCAACCGCATGCAGGCCCGGCTGCAGCGCTTCGTCGAAGACCGCACCCGCATGCTCGCGGCCATCGGGCACGATCTGCGCACGCCGCTGACCTCGTTGCGCCTTCGAGCCGAATTTGTTTCGGACCCGGAGATCCAGGAAAAGATGCTCAAGACCATTGCCGAGATCCAGACCATGACGGAATCGGCACTGGCTTTTGCGCGCGAGCAGGCAACCGCCGAGACCACCCGCACCGTCGATCTCTCCGCCTTGGTGGAAAGCCTGTGTGACGATCTGGTCGAGATCGGCCAGAACGTTGCCTTTCTCGACGGCCCGAAGATCAGCTATCGTTGTCGCCCCGACGCCTTGCGGCGTGCCATCCGCAATCTGGTCGAGAACGCCGTACGCTATGGCGAGCGTGCTCGGGTAACACTGGCGCGCTCGGCGGAGAGTATCGACATCGTCGTCGAAGATGATGGGCCAGGCATCCCGGAGAATGCGGGCGAACAGGTGTTCGCTCCCTTCTTCCGCCTCGAGCATTCGCGCAATCGTGAAACGGGCGGGGTCGGCCTCGGCTTATCGATTGCCCGGGCTATCGCCCGCCACCATGGCGGTGATATCCGGCTCTTCAACCAGACCAAGGGATTGCGGGCAGTGATCGGTCTGCCGCTCGTCACTGCCCGCCGGGCCCGAGCGTGACTGCGCGCAGGCGTCAATGCCGTCGCGCTACGGTGCGTCTTCCGGTCGATACTACCATTACCCTAGCATGGACCCATGTCGTGGCTTTCAGAGCATGGGACGGTATGCCAACCTCTTCAATCGGCACGATAAGCGTGCGCCGTAGCTGCTGTGGCGTCTGGTGATTTGAGGGGCGCGCTTCAAATCGCAAGGGCGCAGGGCAGCTTGGCCGATTTGATGGACGACAGGTATATTTGGCGCGGTGTTGTCGCCGTCGGCGATGAGCCGGTGATTGTAGCGACTGAAATAGGACCGGTCGGGTCTTTTGCATGCGGATCCGGCGAGACGAGCAGGTTCAAGACGATGATCATGGGAATCGAGGCGATGACCAGGATATCGAAAAGCGTGCCGCCGGCGCGGCGATAGGCGATGGCAGCAGGGCCATCCAGTTGCTCATAGGCCGGGTCGCCGACAAAAGGCACCCCATCGTCGACGATCTTCGATCGCGTGGAAAAATCTGCAAAGGATGTCACGGTCCAGCCTCCAGTTGCATGGCATGACCGTAAGCACCGTTTGTCGCGTGACTTCGCCGGCTGGCCGGAGATTTGTCGAAAAGCTTGTGCCGGCGCGCCCTGTGACATTTGGATACCGTTGGGACCGCCCCTACGGATACTCGATCGGGCAGGTGCCATTCGCGATGTCATCAACGCTTCCAGTGTATCGCCGTCACGATCCCGTCGCTGCTAACGGCCCGGCATTGCCTGGCTCGGAGCTTGTCTCCGACGAGGCTCATTCTCCGAATGCCGCAAAAGCCAGGACACTTGCGCTCGCTCTGGTTTTAACAGGGCCCTGCGACACTTTCTTACAAAACAACCGGCTTCCCGACAAACTTGTGAGGCAGTTGCCAGCTATTATCAAAACAATGGCGATAAGGAATGTGCCGTTCGTTCGGTGATGGTTGATTAAAGGATCGGGCCGACGATTTTCTACGATCTGTCGATAAGGATGACTACTATCGGTATTCTAGAGTTATCTTCAAATCTGCTCTTCACAGTCGCACAAAATATTTATGGCAAGAGCGATACCAAATTTGCGAGGCAAAAATGAGCGATCAGATACTCACCGTCATTCTCCCGGCTGCAAAATATATCTATCCTGTTTCTGTAATCTCTTTCCTCTCGATCCAGATTTTAATCACCTATCGCTATTATACGGATTGATTCAGGCATTATTTCCATCTTCTGGTAGATTTGAGCAGAAGACGTTTCTCGGCCCGTATCGATGATACGGGCCGAGCGCGTTCCTAGGACGCGGTCCCTCGGAAATGGCGGATAGTTCCGTTGTCGACCACGAAGGATATGGCGCTCAGGTCGCGCAAATTGCCGTGTTCGTCGAACGTTATCGCGCCATAGGGCGTGTTCCAGCTGCAGGCTCGAATGGCCTCCCCAAGCTCGGCTCCGTTCAGCTCGGGAAAAAGAGCTGTTGCCTGCAGGGCGACCGTCAAGGCTATGACCGAAGTTGGGAGATATCCCTGGGCCGGCGCATCGTCACTCTCGCCCAGCAGGGCGGAGAGGATCTGGGTCGAGATGCGGCATCCCTCGGCCGCTCCGGATGCTCGTTGGACGAAACTGGGCGTATAGCAATCATCGCCAACGGATATCGTGCAACCGAGTTTCCGTTTTCTTGTTTCTCTCGCCACGTCGGCGCAGAATTCGTGAATTCCTGCAATATAGAGCGTAGAAACCCCTGAAGGTAACGCTGCAAGGCCGGCGTCGCCGGTGATTTCGATCAAAGCGGGCGCGTGACCTTTCGCTTCGAGCCGTTGCCGCAGTTCCGATGCTAGCGCCTGGCTATAGGTCTGGCGCTGAAAGCAGATTGCGGAGCTCTCCCCGGGGGGAGCGATCGCCACCATCGACTGCGCTGTCTGGCCGTCCGTGCCGAAAGCCCGCAATACCCCGGGCCAACCCTGGGGATTGAGGCGCGGGTGGCTGGTGGCCGGGGCAATGAAAGCCATGTTCCGTGCTGCGTAGACGGGAACGGCGGCGACGGCTGCGGCCGCACTGAGATGGCCGACGACGATGGGAACGCCGCTGTCGGCCATGCGTTGGGCGGCCCGCGCCGCCGCCTTTGGCTCGCGTTCGTCGTTCTCCCAGATATAGGACGCCTCGACGCCGAGCCAGGCCTTGGCCACCACGAAGGCATCGAGCAGTTCTTGCGTGTGAGCACCGCCGTCATTGGCGGACAGTCCGATGCGCAGATGCTTGTTCAAGAACAAAGTCCTCCGTGGCAGGAGATCGGGCGTCATGCGCCATCGAAGAGGCGGCGGCCGAGATGGGCATCCACGGTGCCGCCACCGTCGTCATCCGCTCACGCAGCACCCGCAAGCAGCTCGGTTCTGGGCTCGCTCAAGGCCGTGCAGCGCGCAATGATCTCGATCCCTTCTTCCAGGAGGGCTTCGGGCGTCGTCAGGGGCGGCAGCAATTTGAGCGTGTTGCCATGCGGCCCGCAGGTCTCGACGATGAGGCCTTGCTCGAAACAGGCCCTGGACACGGCGTCGGCGCGGCCTTCTGCGGAAAAGCGCAGGCCGAGCATCATGCCCCGGCCCATCACGGTCACGCCGCGATGGCGCGAGGCGATTTCATTGAGCCCCGAACGCACGATGACGGCATTGGCGCGGACCTCGTCGATGAAATCGTCGGTGAGCCAGTAATGACGGATGGCGGCTGCCGCGGTCACGAAGGACAGGTTCGAACCGCGGAAAGTGCCATTGTGTTCGCCGGGTGCCCATTGATCGTGCTCGCTGCGTATCAGCAGCAATGACATCGGCAATCCAAAACCGCTGATCGACTTGGAGACGCAGATGAGGTCCGGCTTGATGCCGCTGGCCTCGAAGGCGAAGAAGTCGCCGGTACGCCCGCAGCCGGTCTGGATTTCGTCGACGATCAGCAGCGATCCCAGCCGGCTGGCGAGGGCGGCCAATCGCTGCAGCCAGCTCGGCGAGGCGGATTCGAGACCTCCCTCGCCCTGGACCACCTCGACGACGAAGGCTGCCGGAGCCTCCCATCCCGAATTGGGATCATCGAGAAATTTCTCGAGGATGGCGATCGTATCGACCTTCTGGCCGAAATAGCCTTCGAACGGCGCCCTGAGGACGTTGTTGAGAGGCTGGCCCGCGGCCCGCCGCTTGCCGTTTTCGGCGCTGGCCGCGAGGGCACCCAGCGACACGCCGTGGAAGCCACGGGTGAAGGCGACGATCTGAGCTCGGCCGGTGACTTTGCGCGCGAGCTTGAAGGCGGCCTCGACGGCGTTGGTGCCGGTGGGACCGACGAATTGAACGCGATAGTCCGCCAGGTTTCGCGGCGTCAGGACATGATCGAAAAAGGCCTCCATGAACTCGGCCTTGGCGGTGGTGTAGAGGTCAAGCGATTGGCAGATACCATTCTCATTGAGATGGTTGATCAGGGCCTCGCGCAGATATGGATTGTTGTGTCCATAATTGAGCGAGCCGGCCCCCGCCAGGAAATCAAGATATCGTCGGCCCTGGGAGTCGAAGACATGGCTCCCTTCCGCCTGCTTGAAGAGCGCCGGGAAATGGCGGCAATAGGTGCGAACCTGCGACTCGTGTCGCTCGATGACTTCAATGGACATTTCAATCTCCCTGAAGAACAGTTTGTCGAGCGCGCTGGAACAAGCGCGTTCATGGCTGGATGCCTGTTTGCTCCAACGCCTGGGTTCCAAGCCAATCCGATGGAGTAGCTGGAGCGCCCCTTGCGACTGGCGGCTGCCTCAAGCCGCAAGATGCCTTAGGCGGCAGTCATCTGCTTTTTCTCCTCACCGTGCTGATCGATCGGGTGCGGCAGGCTGGCCTGCAGGTGCGATCGAATGCCCTCGAAGATCCTGTCCGCCTTGTAGGCGATCAGGCTGAAGGACTGCGTATCGGCAATGCCATGCGTATGCTCGCAATGGCCGTTCATCCAGATGGGCACACTCACCCGGTCGGAGGTCTTGAGCCTGTAGTCGGGCGTGATGGCGAGCAGGCCGTCATATTCGCGCTCGACCTCGCTCTCGATGCCCGAAAGCAGGCGATCGGGCGCGGTATCGCGATATCCGGTGGCGAGGATGACGAAATCCGCCTCGATCGGGGCAGCATGATCTTCCGTCATGATGTCGCGTAGCCGAAGGCTGATGCGCCCGCCGATCTCCTGGACGGTATCGATCTCGTGCCGGTCTATGATCGTGGCGTTCGACAGGCCCATCAGGCGCCGTTCGTAGAGGAAGTTCCATTCCTGCGCCGAGCATTCGGCGTCGACGCCCGAGAAATTGGTAGCCCAGGATTTTTCGAAGATCCGGCGCCGGGCGGCCGGCGTTGCCGCCGAAAAGCGAACGGCCTCGGGCGGCATGTAGATCTGGTTCGAGAACTGGGACATGTCATATTGCCGGAACGGTAGTCCCCGATGAAGCGACGTGACATGGATGCGGTCCGGCTCATGTCGCGTCAACAGATCATGCATGATTTCCGCGGCGCTGAGGCCGGAGCCGATTATGGCGACGTGAAGGGGTCTGCCGGCCGAGGCATGAATGCGCTCGTCGAGTTCCTTGCGATAATAGAGATAGTTGCCGGCGTGACGGGCGAGATGGTGGGGGACCGCCTCGAACTGTTCGGGCAGGAAGGGTTCCATGCCGCAAGCCAGCATCACCTGGCGGGCGCGATAGCGCCCCTTGCCGGAGGTGACTGTCAGGGTGCGTCGCTCGCCGTCCGAAGCGGGGCCGATCGATTCCACGGCTTCGCCATAGCGCACATACTGGCCGAGCTGGCCGGCGGCCCAGCCGACATAGTCGGACCATTCGATCCGGCTTACGGCTCCGCTCCAGGCGCCGTGCTCGAACAGCCTGCCCTGGGCCTTGAGATAGCGCGCGAAGGTGAAAGCGCTGCCAGGGTCCCTCGGCGTTGCCAGATCCCGATAGTGGTTGTGGTTGATGTTGGTCCCCGGCAGGAGGAGGCCGCCCTGCCATGCCGTGCTCGATTGCTTTTCCAGAAAGACGACCCTGTGGCGCATGTCGGGGGGCAACGAGCCGGCGCGGACATTGTCCTCGATGGCGGCGGCCACGGCAATCGCCGCTGGGCCGAAGCCGATGCAGACCAGTTCGTGAGTATTGTCGATGGAACCTGTCATCTTGGCATTCTCCATACTGGATACAGGTTGTGCGGCATGGTTGGCGGATCGTGGTCCGAACCATCTCGAACAGGGGCAGGCTTGTTTCGTTGGGAAGCCGCGCTAGAGAAAAATGACTTGTCTTCGAAACATCATTTTTCTCTAACTCTTTGTTTTAACGCGTTTTCTTAATTGGAACGTCTATCGACTTTCCTGAAAAACGCTCTAAGCACGCATGGCGGTCGCCAGCTTCGGAGGAGGGCGTATCGGTGCCCGTCTGTCGAGACGCTGGGCGGCGGATATTGCAATGTCCCGTGCCCGGATCGAAAGAAGCGAGAAGGAGCCCGCATCGCCGAAGCCGTGGGAACTCTCGCACAGGCCGTTGAGATAGACCGGCGGCGCATCCGACCCCACCAAGCTGTAATCCCTCGCAACTGCGAGTCCCTGGACAGGGTGGAACTCATAGTCGCCGCAAAGGTCGCTCAGGAGAGGATGGATCAGCTCCCGCTGGCCGCCGCTTCCCAAGTCGAGGAACCCGGTGGCGAGGACCACTGCGTCCGCCGCCAGTTCACGCACTGCCTGCGCATAGCGATCCTGGATTGTGAGCCTGGTTTTGCTGCCATCCGAGATGCAACACCGGATATCGGCGTTGTTGATGATGTTGAGATGGTTCGGCCTTCCCTCCAGATGCGATTCATAGCGCCGGAGATAGAGCTGATTGATCACATCGGCATCGGCAGCCGAGTAGTTGGTCGATCTCAGTTCCCGGGACAGCGCCATCCGCCCGTCCCAGGAGGCGGCATGGAAGTAATCCGTAAACTGCGGAAAGTAGATCTCGCCGGTGAAGGGGCTGGTATCCTTGAGCCTGTAGCCATAACCACGCATCAGGCCGTAGATCTCGGCTTGCGGAAAGCGGCCATCGAGATCGAGCATGATCTCGACGGCACTCTGGCTGGCGCCGACGACGACGATCTTCTCCGGCTGGGACAACTGCGTGATCCTGGGCAGATAGTCCGACAGGTGGAAGATCTTCTCGCCCAGGAGGCCGGCGAAAGCCTCCGGGATGTTGGCACTGCGCCCCGGTCCTACGACGACAGCGCGAGCCAGATAGCGGCTGCCGTCAACGCAATCGACCTGGAGCAGTCGGTCCGCACCGGAGCCGTGAACCACCTGTAGACTGCTCGCGGTCCGATCATAGGAAACCAGATGCGAGAAGTGCCCGGACACCCATTCGACATAATGCGCAAATTCACGGCGTAGCGGATAGGCGCTGCCGAGATTGAGATAGTCGAAGAAACGCCCCGACTGATGCAGGTAATTCACGAAGCCGTAGCGGCTCCTGGGATTGACGGGGGTGATCAGGTCTCGCAGCGGGTTATGCTGGATGTCGCTGCCGCGAAGCAGCATGGTGGGCTGCCAGGCAAATGCGGGCCGGGCCTCGATGAAGTGGAGGGACCCGGAAAAGCCGGCGTCGTCGAGGGCAACGGCGAGGGCGAGGTTGGCCGGGCCGAAGCCAATGCCGATGATGTCGATGACGGGAGGCTTCACGATGCTCTCCTCAGGGCGGGTTCCCGGTCGAACCAGGCGGCAGCGAGCGCCTGGCCATAGGTCGCAGCCTCGATCTGACACTCCTGGCCAGCCAGGCTGGCTGGCCAGGCGTCGGTGGCGCCTTTCGCGAAAGCCTGGCTGAGGCGATCGCTGAAGGCGGGCATCAAGGGGCGGGTTATGAGCGGCAGGACCAGTTGGAAAAGCGCCGCCAGGTAGCGAACTTCCTCGATTGCCTCGGCCCTGGCGAGGCGGGGCGAAAGGGCATGCCGGCTGCCGGCAGCAATGCGCACCAGCAGCTGGCTCAGATGCTCGGCAATACGCTGGGGGCTGAAGGTTTCGATTTCGTGGAAACGGGCGAAGCGAGCAAGCACGCCGCCAAGACTCCCCGCGGTCCGCTCGTCGATACGCCAGCGCTGGCCCGATAACCCGAGTGCCGCGGCCGCCTCGAGGATGCCGCTGGCCGCTTCCTTATAAGGCCGGGACAGGCGAACCTCGACCAGTTCGTCCATGGCGCCTTGCGTGAAGTTCATCTTCTGATATTCGGGATTTGCCAGGGCAAGATAGAACCGCACGGCGTTGACGTCCCGTTCGCGCAGAAGATCGCGTCCCCAGATCAGGTGTCCCTTCGATGTCGAGAACTTGAAGTTCTCGAGTTCGAAGAATTCATTGGTGAGAATGGTGTCGACGATCCTGCAATCGCCATGGGCCCAGGCCAGGGCCGGATGCACGAAGGTGAAGAAGAAGCTGTTGTCATAGCCGAGGAACTCGACGAGCTCGGCCTGCCGGCCAAGGCTCCAAAGGCCGGTCCTTCCACCGTCGCCGGTTGACTTTTCGCCGTCCGCGATCCGCGTGGAATTGATCAGGCCTGGCAGCATTTCCGCCCAGACATTCAGGACCTGGCCTTCGAGGCCGGCGAAGGGGGCGGGGATGCCCCAGTCGGACGGATAGGTGAGAGGGTAGTCCGGTAGCGGCTTGGACAGCATCTCGAAGGCAAATTCGACGACATGGGGTCGCCAGATGCCGCGCTTGCTTTCGTAGAAGGCCGTGAACTGGCTGCGGAAACGTTCGAGCTCCAGGACGGCGATCTCGACCTCGCGATAGTCGATGTCGCCGGCCGAGCGGCTGGAGGAAACCAGTTCGAGAGTGCGCGTATCGTTGGGATGGCCGCAAGCCTCGCAGATAGCACCCGCTGTCGGCGACCAGCAGACCGGACAATGGCCGGAAACAAAGGATTCGAACAGATAGCGATCCTCTGACACCGAATAGGGGAAACGCCATGGTTTGCGCACGGCGTGGCCATTGGCCTCCACCTTTGCGAGGAAGGATTGGACGAAGGCAACGTGGTCATCGTCCACCATGTTGAACGCATCCATGTGGATGTCGGCGGCTTCCAGCGTCTGGCGCATTTCGCCATGGCAGGCGGTGGCCATGCGATCGGGATTCTTGCCCAGGCGTTCGGCCGTGGTCACGACATAGCTCTGGTTGCGATCGGCCGAGCAGACATAGCGGACTTGATTGCCGCGCATACGCTGATAGCGCGAGAAGATGTCGGCGCCGAGATAGGGCCCCGAAAGATGTCCGACGTGAAAGTCACCGTTCGGTGTGGGGGGCGTGGCCGTTACGATAAAGGTGCGGGACATCGGGTCAGGCTCCCTTCGCATCTGCTTCCGGAGCGCCCCACCAGACGCAGAGAAATGCAAGCTCCTCGTCCCGGGAGGTATTGTCGACGAAGTGCCGTGAGAAGCGGGGCAGATAGACGACGTCACCGCTGGCTACAGGGCTGGTTTCGCCGTCCACCGTTATCGTGCCGCTTCCCGAAATGAAGATGAATGTTTCTTCTTCATCGTGATCATGTGGAATCGATTGCTGACCCGGCATGACCTTCATGACGGCTCCACCCCAGGGCGGCACCGTCACGCCCTTCCAGGGATAGAGCCGGCGAAAGGCGCCGCCATATTCGTCAGTCCAACCGTCAGCTCGTTCCGTCCTGATATGCATGGTGCCCACCTCTGTTTGGGACGGTGGCTGGCGCCACCAGTTAGGTGTGGAGCACGGGCAGGAACATCCATATCGCTACGCCGATCAAGCAGACCGAGAAGAAGATGTTGACACCTCGACCCGACGTTCCTCCGCTAAACAGGCGTGCGATGGCGGCTCCAGCCAGAGTCCACACGGCAAAGGCAATCAGATTGTTGACAGTAAATATTGTGGCTATGCTAAAAACGTGACCTACTTTGTCGTCATAATTTCCCATGAATTGAGTAAATATGAGACCTATTATTAAGTAAGCCTTTGGGTTTAGAAGAAGTATTACGGCTCCATCCAGAAAGCTTGCGCGCCCCTCCGTCGTCGCGTCCAGTTCGCTTTGGGGGGTGGCGAAAGCTGCCTGAGCAAACTTGATGCCCAGCCACAACACATAGAGTGCTCCGGCTATATTCAGGATCTTTGCCACATGGGGCTCCGACAGGAGGGTCAGCCCCACCCCGAGTCCGATCAGCAACGTCACGATGAATGTGGCGACGTGATAGCCCACAAGGGCCGGCACTGCTGCCCGAAAGCCGCCGGTGGCTCCGAGCGTTGCGAAGAAGGTGTTGCCCGGTCCTGGGCTGTAGGCGAGTGGAAACAGAAAAATGACGAACGCGACCAGTGCCTCTCCGTTCATGGCAAATACCCTCCGGATGACGGTCATAGACGATTTAGATACCTAAGGGGTGATATCCACTATTTCTGGGGGAGCGTCCATTTACATCATCGGGACAAGATAGAGATTAGGTGTGCTCTCGCAGATTTGTGGAGGACAAATTGACCTCATTTTCTGCCACGACCGCATCAAATTCTCCGAGAGAAGTCGTAATCCTGATCACAGAAAACGCGATTACACTTGATGCCGCTGGCCCGATACAGGCTTTTCACGAAGTTGGTTTGAGGTACAAGGATAGGGCATATCAAATTACTGTCGCTTCACCATATGGTGGAGTAATTCCGCTCGATAGCGGTATAAAACTGGATTCAAATTGTATATTTGATTTAAGTGCGGAAAAAATAGATACACTTTTGGTTATTAGTTCATATAAATTTTTGAATTACACGGGTGAATCCGCACTGATAGGATGGTTGAAAGAAACAAAGACGAGGATTAGACGTATCGGATCCTTGTCTATGGGTACATTTCTATTGGCTGAGGCCGGCCTTTTAGATGGTGCCGACGTCGTGATGCATTGGCGATGGCATGCGTCGATGACAAAGCATTTCTCTTCCATGACGGTATTATCGAACTGTCTATATGCGCGGCGCGGCAATGTCTGGACCTCCGCCGGCATGACGTCGGGGATCGACATGGCTCTGGCAATGATCGAGGAGGATCATGGCAGGGCTCTTGCCCTGGACGTGGCCCGAACCCTGCTGGTCTTCATGCACCGGCCGGGAGGCCAGGCGCAAATCAGCATTCCGCTGGCCGCACAGAGCCGAGACATCGGCAGCCGCTTCGGCGCCCTTCATGAATGGGTCATGACAAATCTATCGCGCCGGCTTGATATCGAGGTGCTCGCCGACTGGATGGGCATGAGTCCGAGGACATTTGCCCGTCAATATAAGGAGGCCGTTGGAGACACCCCCGCCAAGACGATCCGCCGCATGCGCATCGAGGTGGCAAGGAGCCTGTTGGAAAAGACGAGCAACAGCATCTCCTCCATTGCCGTTCAATGTGGGTTCTCGGACGTGGAGAACATGCGGCGGGCTTTCCTGAAGGACGTTCAGGTCGGGCCGGCCGAATACAGGGAGCAGCTCGTAGTCCCAACGCGGGCGGACTGACTGTGTGGCGTCAACACCAATGAGACAAAAAACCGGAATGGAAAGCTACCTGCCGAGGCGGTGATCAAGGATATCCGCCGGGCCGTGCGCAAGCCCTATGGGGGAGGGGAGAAGGTTCGCATCGGGCTTCGGGCTGGAGGGCTTGAATGCCTCCCGGTCTGCCTCACTGTCATCATGGCGATCCGGTAGGATTGGCCAGGCCGCCAGATGCACGCGGAAATGCGCAACAAGGCGAATGTTGAGTCGGCCTCGTGATATTTGCGGCAGCAAGCGCCGGCTATTATCGGGCAACAAGAGCCTCTTTCACCCAAATAGGAGACGCCGACCGATGGCGAATGCCCAGACGTTGAAGGCACAGCGCGACAAGACTCTCGAACTGACGCGTTCCGGGCCGCCGGCGCGTACTTCCAATCCCTTCTTCGGCGTCGGGCCGATCACTGACGGCACGCTGGACGAGGTCGATGCGCGCCTCCTGCGCTTCGAATTCGACAACTGGCTCGAGAGGAACTATCGCAAGCTCGATGACCACGGCGCGGATCTGGGTCCCTTCACCACCGCCGAAGTCGGACGGAGCATGCATCGGGGCTATCCCGCCGACAAATTCCTCACTGACATGATGCGGGAGATTCATCGTTATTTCGAGTTTCCCAAGGCCAACAAGATGGCTGTAGGGCTCGGCGGCGGCCATAGTGGTTTCACGGTCTGTGCCCTTCATCTGGTAACCGCCAACGATCCCAGCCAGCATGTCTATGTCGACACGCTCCGACCGGAATCGGAAGCCGCCAAAGGAGGCGGCTTTTTCCGGCAGTCCTGGGGGGCGCAGCTCATCGAGATGCACCGCCATGCCCGCAATGGCGATGAAAGCCGCATTCATTTCGCCGAGCAGGAAGGCGCCATTCCCAGTGCCGATGCCCTGGAGAAGATGGGCGCCAAGCTCTTCATCGGCGTCGGTCATGAGACCACGGGCGCCACGACCTATACCGCCCAGGACATCGCCAACCTGATCGAATGGCTCAACCGCAATCCGGCCGAACACCATGCCGTGCTCGACGCCACCTCCATGCTCGGGGCCATGCCCTGGGGCGAGGAAGCGGTGAAGAACGTCATCGATAAATGCTGCATGTTCATGCCGTTCCAGAAGGCGATCGGCGGTATTTCCGGCTATTTTGTCGTCTCGTTCACGCCGCAGGCGCTGGACCTCGTCGAGAAGAACCAGAAGTCGCCATCCTGGGCGATCCCGCGCCAACTCAAGATCGTGGCGCCTGTCGATCCCAAGCGCCCGCTCACCGGCGAGCGGACCGTCAATGTCGGGCCGATCTACGATCCGGCGCAGGACAAGATGCTGGGCGGCGTAATCAACACCTATTCCACCCTTGCCTTCGCCGAGACCACCTTCGGCCTGCTGCGTTCAGAAAAGCGCCTCGGGTCGGTGCAGGATCTCTATAAGCGCTCGGTGCGCAACCGCGCCGCCGTGAATGATTGGGTGGCCAAACACCCCCTGTTCGAACTCGGCGTCGCCGATCCCGAGCGGCGCGGCGCGGCGGTGACGCTGCTGCGCATCAAGGATGCCGACATCACCGACCCCGCCATCCACGCCCGCATCATCGCGCGCTCCAAGCAGGTTCTGGCCTATGAAGGCATCACCCATCCCAATGGGGAGTATGAGCGCGGCCTCGACGTCGCCCGCTATGTCAACGCCTTCCCGGGCACGCCTGGCGATTACCGTGCCTGGATCGGCGGCATCAGGCCGCCGGAGGACATCGACGCCCTGCTCGACAATCTCGAATACGCCTATCTGCGCGCCAAGATCTTGGTGCTGGAGGAGGAACTCGCCAAGCTCGGCGAGACCTTCCCGGTGAGCGCCGGCGCCGGCGGCGAGCGCGTGCGTCGCGACGATTCAAATCGCGCCTACAAGGTATTGGTGGCCGATCTCGTCGGCATGCGCTTCAACGGTAAGGGGGAACCCGATCACCAGGAAGTCCGCCGCCACATCGAAGCCAAGGGCGGTGTCTTTCATCTCGGACCGATCCTAGACGAGGGGGCGCTGGAGAAAGGACGCATCCACTTCTTCTACCAGCCCGACCTCAGCACCGAGGCGGAGATCCTGCCGCAGACCGACAAGGGCCAGTATGACGCCGTGATTGCCGCGGCGACGTTCCTGCCCAAGGGTTCGGTCTTCCCGCTTGGCGGCGTGCGCATCGGCGCCGGCACCGGCAATATGGGATCGGCCTCTTGGGGTGGCGGCAGCGGCATCGGCGGCGAAGCGCCCCTGATGAACACGCCGAGCTTCAACAGCCGTGCGACGGCCCAGATGGCTTTCAAGGCGCTGCTCAAGGTAGCGCCCGATCTCAAGGTCGACGAAATGCACCGGCGCGTCGTTGCCGGCGAATTCGATACCGGCAAGCATTTGCGCGACTTCCCGACCGAAAAACTCGAAGGCCGCCGTGTTGCGGTCATCGGCTATGGCAATATCGGCCGCGAGCTCGCCAAACTCGCCAGCGCCTTCGGCATGCGGGTCGCCATCCACGCCCGTGTGCGCCACAAGGAGTGGATCGAGTCGGAAGGCTTCGAATACGCTCCGACCGCCGAGGCGGCGGCCGAGGGGGCCCATGTTCTCACCGTGCATACGGGCCTCGGCCCGCTCGATGCCGAGAGCGGGCGCTTCGCCAACCAGTCGCTGGTCGGCTTCGATATTCTCGATCGCCTTGCCGACGGCGCTGTGCTCATCAACTACGACCGCGGCGAGGTCATTGATGCCGAGGCCCTCGACGCGGCGCTGGAAAAGGGCAAGGTTTCCTATGCCTGTATCGACGCCGATCTTTTCCGCGACGCGGCTGATGGTACGCTGTCCGGCCCGATGGTGCCCTATCGCAAGCTGGAAAGGCGCCACCCCGGCAAGCTTGAGCTCCTGCCGCATGCTGCCGCCGACACCGACCATCCTTCGCGGGTCGAGGGCGCCAGGCAGGCGATCGATCAGATCTTCGACGTCATTCATTATGGCGTCGTCACCAATCTGAAAGGTGATCTGCCACCGGGCTACAGCAATGCCGGTGCTCGGACAGTGCCTGGCATTGGCGCGGTGAGTGCGGGCGACATTGCGCGAGCTGTCGGCGATGAGGAGGTGCTTGCCCAGACCAGGGCAGCCTCCGAGGCGCTTGCCGCTATCTGGGGAGCTCTTTGTGCGACGACTGACCCGCAACGGCGGGCGGCGCTGATCGAACGCTACGGCGCCTCGCTCGTGCAGCACACCAACCGCTATGCCGCACTTGTGGATAGGCTGGGGCTCAAAGGCCCTTATGCGGGCACATGATGGAAGGGTGAGCCCAGCCTCAGCTCAGCCTTACGCAGTACAAAGAGAAAAGGAGCAGGAATTTCTGCTCCTTCACCCACTAATCGCTGGTGTCGAGCGCAGTCGGTTGTCTTGGAGGCGCCTAGCCTTCCCCCAGTACAATCACGTTCAGGCAGGTTCATTCGGCGTTTCAATCGTCCAAATCGTGGTCCAGGCGCCGAGAGTTGCGCCTTCCCAGTGACCCTCGATCCAGATGGGTTGCCCTTTGATGGCCTCCTGCATCCGTTTGGGCATGTCGCCGAGATTAAGAACGACGCGGAGCATCGTTTCGTTCGTGCTCTGCCAAAGAACATCGACGATCCCATTCTCCCCGACGCGGTAGCGTCCGGCCTGCGGGAGGGTCGGTATGAGTGGCACGATCCTCGCGGCGCGAACCGACAAGATCCGCCGGTACCAGCCAAGCATGTCGGCATGCGGGCTAACCTTGCGTTCCGGCCAAAGCAATTTGGCCGAATGAAAGGTCTGCTCGCTGACGGGATCGGGGATCGTTTCGCGCACCTGCGGGTCGGCGTATTCGGGAAATCGCGAGAATTCGTCGCGCCGTCCCTTGCGCACGGCGTCGGCCAGTTCGCCCTCGACATCGCAGAAGAAGGTAAACGGCGTGGACGCGGCCCACTCCTCGCCCTGGAACAGCATGGGGATCTGCGGTGCCAGGAGATAGGCTGCCGCAGCAGCCTTGACGGCCCCGAGCGGATGATGGTGATGGATGCGATCGCCAAAGGCGCGATTGCCGATCTGATCGTGATTCTGCAGGAAAGAGACGAAAGCGTCCGGCGGCAAATGGGCCGATGGCTGCCCACGGCTGCTGCCGCGATAGGCCATCGTCTCGCCCTGGAAGGCAAAGCCCTGCGCCAATGCGCGGCCCAGCAGTTCGGGCCGGCGGGCATAGTCCGCATAATAGCCTGCATCCTCCCCGGTCACGGCCACATGCAAGCCGTGATGGACATCATCGTTCCACTGCGCGGTGAAAGCGGGTGTTCCGCCTCTTGGCCGATCGAGCCATTCGGCGCTGTTCTCTTCGTTTTCCAACACGAGATGAACAGGCCGATTGCCTATGGCGGAGCCGACCGTGGCACGAATTTCGGCAAGGAGGTGGAATGCCCCAGCATCGCGTATTTCGTGCACGGCATCGAAACGCAATCCGTCCAGGTGGAACTCTTCCAGCCAATAGAGCACGTTCTCGATGGTGAAGGCCCGGATCTCTGCAGATCCCTCGTCATCATAATTGATGGCCGGTCCCCACGGCGTCCGGTGGCGCTCGGTAAAGATGGGAGCATAGAGCGGCAGATAGTTACCCTCGGCGCCGTAGTGATTGTAGACGACGTCGAGCAGCACAGCGAGGCCGAGGCCATGCGCCTCATCGATGAAGGCCTTCAGTTGCTCCGGCCGGCCATAGGCCGCATCCGGCGCGAAGGGAAGGACGCCGTCATAGCCCCAGTTGCGTCGCCCCGGGAAATCGGCCACCGGCATGAGCTGGATGGCGGTCACCCCCAGTTCCTTGAGATAGCCCAACCGTTTGGCGGCGCTGGAAAAAGTGCCCTCCGGCGTGAAGGTGCCGATATGAAGTTCATAAAGCACCGTTTCATGCCAGGCACGTCCCCGCCAACCCGAATTGCGCCAGCGATAGGCCGCGGGGTCGATCAGTTCGCTCGGGCCATGAATGTCCTCGGGTTGGAAGCGGCTCGCCGGATCCGGCACCATCACGCCGTCCTCCAGCACAAAGCGATATCGGGCACCAAAGTCGGCGGCCACCGACAGGCTATGCCAGCCGCCGTGGCTTCGCATCGAATAGGCTCTTTGCTCCAATTGCAGGCCGACCCGGCGTTGCTTTGGTGCCCAGAGGCGAAACAACACCTTGCCGTTGCGCAGGACAGGGCCGAAGCGTGGTTCGTAGCGGTTCGACGCCATGGTCATGGCTGCGATTGCCGAACTGCCGGTGGCGTTTGCGCTACCAGTACGGCGGCGGGCAACTCTGCCAGGAGCATCGCAAGGTCGATGCCTTCCTTTCCAGGTGTGATCTGGCGTCCGGAGAGTATTTCGCCATAGACGGGGTAATGATGGGCGAGGGGTAGAAAGCCATCGATGGGACCGCGGCATGGGAACCGGGCTGCCACGACGACGAAGGCACAATCGCCATGCTGCCGCGAGAAGGCAATGAAGCGATCGTTTGCCATCGCGATGGGCCGATAGTCACCTTGTGTGAACAAGGCTTCATGTCGGCGGCGCAGGTCAAGCAGGTTGGCGGTGGTCGCCAATTTGGCACTGCCGTCGAGAAGATCGTCCCGTGCGATCGGCCCGATGTCCTTCAGGCGCCTGGTGAGCCAGTCCCAGTCGACGGGACGGCGATTATCAGGATCGACCATGCTGAGATCGAAGGCTTCGGCACCCTGGTAGATATCGGGCACGCCGGGCACGGTGAACTTCAATACGGTTTGCACGAAACTATTGGAGGCACCGAGCTCGATGACGCGCTTTTCGAAGGCGATGAAGTCGGCAAGAAAATCCTGGTTTGCGAAAGCGGCGGCAATGTAGTGGTGCAGGGACTTTTCATAGGCTTCGTCAGGTGCGGCCCAATTCGTGTGAACCTTGGCCTCGCGCACCGATTTCAGCATGGCAGCTTGGATGCGCTCCTGGAAACGTTCGAGCTGGCTCATGTCTTCAGGGACCAGGCCTGTAGGCCAGGCGCCGACGAGCAATTGGAAGAACAGGAAGATGTCGTTGCCATCCGGCTCGGCCTCGCCGCCGCCGAGCATGGCACGCCAACGGGTACTGGCTTCGGCGAAATCCGGGGCAATTTCACTGAGAACGGCAAGGCGAGCCCGGCAGTCCTCGCCGCGCTTGGTATCATGCGTCGAAGTCGCGAGCATGGCGCCCGGGCGGCGAGCGAGATTGGCGGCATGGAAGGCGTTGACGCTGGCACCGAGATGGTCGGGATGGCCCCCGACTTCGTTGGCGGCAATGAACCGGTTATAGCGATAGAAGGCGGTGTCCTCGACACCCTTGGCCATGATCGGCCCGGTATATTGCTGGAACCGCATGGCAAAGCGCATCACGTCCTGCCGGCTGAAACCGCTTCCGGGCCTTGCAACCGCCTGGGTGCTGAGCAGCGAGAACAGGAAGTCGAATACCGAGCGGTCTATGCCAGCCCCGGAGCGCCGTGCATGGGTGAAGGCACTTTCGAGTTCCTGCAGGTCGGCAGGGCTGGCGCCGTCCATGTCGACATAGGTCCGATAGACCCGAAACCCGGCGACGATTTCTCTGAGCGCACGCTGCAGGACATTGCGGGTGAAATCGGCGGTGCGTGGATTGGAGCGAGCGATGCGGGCTGCCTCGCGCGCAAGCCCGCCGAGTTCGCCGGCCATCTCGTCTTCCATGATGGCCAGCTTGCACTCGCGGCTGATGGCTTTGAAGCTGCGCCTCTCACCGCCGAAGCGGTGATAGAGTTCGTCGAGCCGCGCCTGGCCGTTCGGGTCGACCAATAGATTGGTGAGAAGGTTGGCGAATTCGTAGCCGGTGGTGCCGTCGGCATGCCAATCCTCGCGCAGTTCCTCGCCCGCTCCGAGGATCTTCTCGACCACCAGATAGATTGGCCGCGGCGCTTTTTCGCGCAGGCGCCGGCAGTAGGTCTTGGGATCCAGCAACCCGTCGATGTGGTCGATGCGCAGCCCATCGAGCACGCCCTTGGCGATCAACTCGAAGACCAGACGATGGGTGTGGTCGAACAATTCCTCATGCTCGATGCGCAGTCCGGCAAGATCGCTGATATTGAAGAAGCGGCGATAATTGATGTCGTCGGCCGCCACCCGGAAATAGGCCACGCGCCAATGCTGGTCGGCAATCAGTCGGTCGAGTGGCCGCCAGCTCTCCAGCTCTCCGGCGATGCCGGCGAAATGCCGCAGACGCTCGGCCACGGCCTCCGCCACTTTGGAATCTCCCGCAACCAGGCCGGCAAGATCGGCCTTGAGTTGCGCGGCCCTGCGCGGTTCATGCGGATGGAACCCTTCGAGATGGGAGAAGGCATCGCTCAGTTTATCGAGCTCGGCATGATCGCTCCCAAGGATGCGGCCATAATGTCCCGGATGGATGGGAAGCTTGTGGGCGCCACGAGCCCAAACGGCGATCTCCCCGGCGGCGGCATCCAAGCATAGCTCCAGCCCGCCACCGGCAAGCACCGCGCCATACTGGTCGCCGAGGACGGGGATCAGCACCTTGCCCTTGAGATGCGAAGGCTCCGGCTGCCAGTCGATGTCGAACCAGCCGGCGTAGGCCGAGCCCTGCCCCCATTCGAGCACATCGAGCCAGTACGGATTGTCGGCGCCGTTCACACCCATATGGTTCGGGACGAAATCGAGGATGAGTCCCAGCCCTTGGGCGCGTAGCACCTGCGTCATGTGGTCGAAATCTTCTTTCGAACCGAGTTCGGGATTGAGGGTGGAATGGTCGACGATATCATAGCCATGGCTGCTGCCCGGCCTCGCTTTCAAGAAAGGGGAGGCATAGACGTGGCTCACTCCCAATTGGGCGAGATAGGGGGCTATTGCTTCGACCGCCGCGAAATTGAAGCGGGAATTCAACTGCAAACGGTAGGTCGCCCGCGGTGGCGGACAATCAGTTTTTGACATGGAACATTCCCGATCGAGTCGTTTTGTCGAACCAGCGACGACGCCGAAAGTTTCGCGCGGCTTAGGATCGCCCATGCCGGCGGTGAGGTGAAGCCCCGTCTCACCCCACGCGAAATCAAGAAGCCGTCATCGAGCAATGGTCCCGCGACGAACTGGCTATGGTCACTGCCGGATCTTTCGAGCCGTTCGTGGGTTGGAGGATTGGAGGGAGTAGGGGCGATGACCTCAATGTTCGATTACGATCCCGAAGAGATCGTCAGTTTCGAAGGCCATGATATCAGCTTGAAGGAGGCCGTGATGCGGTATCGGCAGGCCAAGGCCCATCCAGACCCGCTCACGGATTTTTCGGCAATTCGGGATCCCGGCAAAATACCTCAGATCTTCGAAGCCGAACACTTCGACGCGCTAGCCGCGCGTGCTGAATTTGAGAGTGGAGACTGAGCGCGACGCAGCGGTAGCCATGCAGGCTCGTCACATCGCTTGAAGATTGTTCATGGCGCCCGGAAGGATCGCACCCATGGTCTCCGAAATTCCCGACCCCCTTACGGTGGGAAGTCTCGTCACGTTCTCTGCCGCCCCCGGCCATAGCCAACCGGATTTTTATGAAGGCGCTCCCATCACCCTTGTGCCGGGGGTGGGAGAACCGCTGATCGGCCGTGTTCTCGCTCATACTTCCGACGAGGTGGTGGTTGCCATCGCCGACACTCAGTTGGTGCTGACACCCGTTGCGGCGACTTTGGATGAGAATGAAGGTCTCGATTACAAAGGGGCATGGGCCGTTCGATCGATAGTGCCCCTGGCCTGAGACTTGCGGCTCCTGCAGCAATCATGCTGCAAGATGAAAGCCGGTTCGGCCCTTGAGCTCGGAGCCAAAGACGGACTTGATCGATTGAGCGAGAGGATCGCTCGTTGAAACAGTCCCTGGCAATTTTCTCGCCTGCATTCGGAACACGATTTCAGGTGCTTGGGTGAAATCGGGTCGAGACGGAACCTATCTGCGGGTTTTGCTGTTCTCTCCCCGCGACAGTACCACGGCGTGCTTCGCGCTTCAGCAATGGGATGTTGCTGACGAGGCGGCCCGGCCAGCGTTCCCTGCCAGAGAAAGCTATGCCGGGCCGCCGCACGAATTGCGGAACAAAGGACCTGGAAACATGTTTGGTGGGCGCGAAACGATCCACCCGAAAGCATTCGGCGTTTCGTTCGGCTGATGGTGAGATCGGTCGAGGCGGCCCGGCCAATGTTGATCACAGCGACCTCGGCGGCCGGGCCGCTCAGGACACCGTCCTAGGTTTTTATCCAGGCGACGTCACTCTTTGGCGAGGAATGTATCGGGCCTTGCATTGCCGGTCATCCTCAATGTGCCGGGCGGTTCCGCAAAAGCCGCCTGCAGCCTTCTGAAAATGGCGTCGAGCACGACAGATTGTCTCCAGCGCACCAAGCTGCCGTCAAAGGACATGCATCCGGTCAACTCCACCCTTCCTCCTCTTGGCAGACCGTGGGTGAGGCTCCAGGAAAGGTCTATCATCGGCCTGTGCAGGGTAGTCGACCTTCGGTGGCACGAGCGGTGTTTCGTCCGGTGGCGTCTTCTCGACGCCGGGCCCCTTCTTCCGGGTCCCGCGGAATGGGCCGTCGAATGGTTTTCGGCGCTTCGAAGCGGGCATCCCAATCTCCTTCACGGCATCACGCGCATGTCGGCTTCCTTGCAGGCCGCGACGAAAGCCGTTCTGGCATTATCGGGTTCGTCCATGCCTGCCATGACATCGAGGCAAACGCGCCGAGCGTCGATGAGCCGCGGTCCCCTTATTGTGGGCCAGTCGTTCAGCAGAAAATGCGATGCCTCTTCGGTCGAGACGAGAATGCGGTATTGGCCGGCATCGATCTCAAATTGGACCGGTCGACTCCAAGGCAGGGTGTCCATAATATTCCTCTCGCCCATCGGCCCGGAAACAGGCTGATGGTTACGATATATTGCATGAAGTTACAGCATGCCGGCTTGCCGCCGACGCTCCACATCAGCTGTGTTGAGCTTTTCGAGAAGATCTCCAGCCTCGTCTACCTCGAAACCTATCACTTCGAAGTCGTCGATTACTGCCGCCAAGCCCGTGAAGATATCGAACACGGTCCACTTGCCGTCGTCTTCCTTACGAAGATTATAGCGTCGTACCATAGGCGGCACCCTAGCACGAAAGTAGGTCGTGTCCGAACTTATTTGGCTGGCGCCGGCAAAAGCGCCTTCAGGTCACACCTGTTTTGGATCAACCAGAGGGGGCATCTCGGGCGGGTTCGGGACGTCCGGCGCGATCGGCGTATTCCCTGGTGGCGGTGGCACAATCGGTATCTCGTTCGGGGGCGTCGGATTTGGCTCCGGCATGGGCGGCGGGCTCTCCGTCGGGGATGGGGTGGCTGGCTTCGGCTCCTTCGGATCAGGCATTGTGCTCTCCTTCAGTGCATGACTTGCATGCCGGATTCGTCACAGGCTTCGATAAATGCCTTCCGGGCGAGATCGGCCGGGATTGATCCGGCCAGGGCATCGAGGCAGGCTCGCCTGGCAAGGAGATGCTTGTCTCCGGCTTCGGTCGGCCAATGGTTCTGCAGGAAGTCGGAAGCTTCTTCGCTCGACGCAATGATCCGAAACTGTCCGACAGTGGTCTCGAACCTCACAGGGCTACTCCAGATACCGATGTTCATGGCGCACCTCCTTGAACCAAACATCGGCGGGGCGATCTGGTTCCTGCAGGTGCGGACTCGGTTTCTGTTCGCTCGTCATCCGGCGACATGCATTTCAAGTTCAATACAGGCCTCAATGAAGACGGCTCGGGCAACATCGACGGATTCTGCTCCTTCAAGAGCATCCAGGAAGCCCTGACGTCCCGCCGCCGGTTTCCCGTCGGAGTCGATGGGCCAGTGTTTCAGCAGGAAGATGACGGCTTCGTCTGTCGAGCCGACAATGCGGTAGTCTCCGATATAGGTCTGGAGTTCGACCGGGCGCTGCCAAGCGCGGTTGTACATTTCAATCCTCCGCCTACCTGAACTGCAGCGGGGGCATTTCGTTCCGACGGGCGGGCTTCGTCATGTGAGGATCACCCCAGCTTCCTCCGCGGCGAGCAGGAAGGCCGCCCTGGCGTCTTCGGGATCACGCTTGCCCTCGATCGCTTCAAGGCAGACGCGCTTGGCGAAGTCATAGCGCTCGCCACTGTCAGCGGGCCAATTGTTGAGCAGGTAGTCCGCGGCCGCATCGGCATCGCCGATGGTAATGCCGTCGATATCGATCGGTCGGGTGAACATTGTCGGTGCCATCTGTTACCTCCTTGGGAGAAACACCAGGAGGGGATGATGGTTCCGGCGAGGGGCGAATGAGCAAACTCACCGATGTCTCGGAAGCCGTCACCCCGTAAACGATGGATGGGCGTTGCCAAATCGCCCGATTTCACCCCAAGCGTCTCTGGTTTGGCACCCGTTCGGCAGCGACGGCAACCAGATGATGTCTGCCATTCTCTTTAAGGTAGGTCTTCGCTTCTGTGAGGTATTTATAAGCCACGATGTTGGAGGAGATATAAAAATCCAGATTCTGGCTCGTGGGATCATTGTGTTTGAGTACTTTGGATACTAAATAATAGACCTCTATCGTGATGTGGTTTATTACTTTTACGTCACGGTGAGCGGGCCTTTAAAAAAAGCCACATTTTCCCTCTATAGATACAACGCTGGTTAAGGTCAGCTTGGATCCGGTGTCATTTGAGACGCCGAAGTTTTCAAACATCACGACGGGTTTGACTGCGGCTTTTGCCGTATGCCGTTTCGTGTGACCTGCACCCAGCAATTTTTACACAAGTGACGCACGACGACGTGTTGCTGCGTCAGAGGAACTCATGAAAAACACTGTCAACCAGCCCTCCAAAGTGGGGGAGCAAACCCGCGTCGTCACGACCACGGTTCCGGTAACGCGTTCGGCACACGGCTCGACCTGGCAACCCGAACCATGCGGCCTCAGCCGTGAGGAACTGCGCAAGATCATTGCCGACCAACTCGGCTGATCCCACTCTCCAGAACAATATGAAAGAGCCATCGATGATGGCTCGGCACACAGATGAAAACAAGTAAACAGCAAATAAATCATAAATCCTTAACCGAGCCGCGACGCTCAGAACCGAAAACGGCCGGCAAAAGCTCGAACAAGCTCCAAACAGCGCATGGCCGCTATGAGCGTTATCTGACACTGGCTCAGGCCGAGGCCATGGCCGGCGATGCTATCGCCGCCGAAAACTACTACCAGCATGCAGAGCACTATCTCAGACTGATGCACGAGCCCGCGCAGTAGTAGAGAGTTCGTCAATCTTGCGGTTGTGACAGGAAGCCTGGGGGAAGGGAGCCGGGGGGCTCGCGAGCTTCAGCCTACGTGTCGGCATTGCGCATCGCACTGGCCACCAGGCGATAGCGGGCCTGGATGACGCGATAGTCGCGATACCAGTTCACGAGATCGCTCCAGGGATCGTTGATCTTGGCGAGCCCGGAGACGAAGGCAACGACGGTCCCGATCTCCGTCCGGCCCTGGACGACGAGGTAGCCGCCAATACCCAGAATGATTGCCGTTCCCAGGGAGTTGAGCCAGTTCATCGCGAAGTTGAGCACGAATTTGAGCCTGAAGATGCTCATGTTCAGGCGGAATACCTGGTCCACGCGCCTGGATTGGGAATGATTGGTCGTTTCGTCGCGCTCGGCCGTGTCGACCAGCATCACGCTGATTTTGCGTAACACCCAGATGCGCGCTCCCACCCGCCGGTTTATGGCGCCCTGCATCAGCGGCACCAGGAAACATTGCGGCAGAAAGACGAGGATGCCGACGAGCGCCATCAGCGGCTGGAGATAGATGAGGTAGCCAAACACCGACAACAAGATGCCGATCTGGAGGATCGGGTCGGATAGGCTCGCGCCGACGAAGCCACCGATCGGATCGACTTCGGCCACGACCATGGCGATTTCGACGCCTCCGGCCTTGCCTGAGGGCAGCACCGAGTCAGGGCGTTGCGCAACATGCGAGATCTCGTTGCGGAGCCACCGCACCGCCGACTCGCCGATCCAATTGCGATAGAGATTGAGGCCTATCTTGATCAGGCCCTGCAGAAACGTCAGTGCAGCAAAGATGATCGCCAGCATCAGCACGCCGTAGAGATCGCCGCCCTTCACGGCAGAATTGACCAGGCGCCGCTGGATCTCGAGCGGCACGGTATCCGCGATAAAAAGCAAAACGGCGCATAGGGCGATCCAGATCTGATGTCGGCCCGACACCCAAATGATGAACCCGACCAAGATCGCGGGCATTTGGGCATGCGAGGAGGTATGCGGGCTCTCATGCGGACCCGCCTGCGCCGTCGCTCGCCTGTAAATCAATGCCAAGAAACGTCGAAGCAATGCACTGCGACCCAAAATGTTGCGCCTTTCAACGTCAGCAGGACGCGAGCTGTTCCAAGACAAGGCGGAGACAAGGCGGCGGCGTCGAAGCATGACCATGATCGCCAGCAAGGGCTGGCGGCTTGCCGGCACGAAGCCAAGGGTGCTTCGCGATCGAGGCCTTTCGATTTTGGCCAGGCGGGAATGCACAGCGCGCCGTCGAAGAGGGCCGCGCGCATCGAGATCCGGAGCTGCGGGCAGCTCCGGATCGCTGCATCAGTAATAGGCCGTGCACACGCGGTTGCCATAGTCGTCATAGCCGACCCGGGCGCATCCGCGCTCGCCACTGGGTGGCGTCGTCGCGGCGCCCACGGCGGCACCTCCCACGGCACCGATGGCGCCACCAATCAGCGCACCGCGTCCAGGATGACGGTTGGAGACGGCAGCACCCACCGCAGCGCCACCAACACCGCCGATGACCGCTCCGCCAGCGGCGCGATCGCCCGGATTGTCGCTCGCGCAGGCTGTGACGGACAAAGCGATGCCGGCCGCTGCGAGAATTCTAAGCAAATCAGCCATGATCAATATCCCCGGTTGCAACAATGCAAGAACCTCGCACGGGGGTGATCGTTCCACTTTCGAATTTGCGAGGTCGACGCGTCCAGGACGTAAACGACGTGGCTGCCGAGGTATGCAGGCAAGTCGGAGCCGTCTCCCGGGGGCCGGAGAACTCAATCTATCTGATATGCACGGATGTCCCATCCCATGGAAGCAAGTGCGGTTTCTTTCACGGGGGAACAAAAGTCCGCTCATGAGGTTCGATAGCGCCATGTCAAGGAGGTGCTATCATGCTCCACTGGATCCTCATTTTACTGATCGTCGCGGCGGCGGCGAGCCTGCTGGGAATGCCTGCGCTTGCGGGAGCGGCCGCGACGGGAGCCCGGGTCTTGATCGGGATCGCGTTGATCCTGTTTCTGCTCGTGCTCCTGGGTGTCCTCACCGTTGCCTAGGCTTGCCCGCGTGTCGATGCAGGGCGGAAAACCTTGCCGCAAACCGGCAGGAACCGAGCCGGTCGATGAGGCTTGTGGCCCCATATGCGATCGCCGGATGTATCCATCGCGCCATCGACGATGTTGGCGACATGGTAGTTATCGCCCGGCGTGGAGCGATCGCAAGCCAAATAGGGTTGCCCACGACAGGCGCTGCTTGCGCAGCAGCATGATGGCATCGATCACCACGACGATCACGAGGACGAGCCCGATCACCGAGCTTTGCCATTCGGAGGGCACCTCGAAGAGATTGAAGGCATTCGTCATCAGGCTGATGAAGCCGACGCCCAGCATGGCGCCGATCAACGAGCCCTTGCCGCCCGCAATGCTGCCGCCGCCCACGAGGCACGCGATGATAATGTTCATCTCCAGCCCGATGCCGAGATAGCGGTTCGCCATGCCGATGCGGGCGGTGACCAGCACGCCGGCCAGCGACGCCATGAAGCCGGAGAAGACAAAGGCGCCAATGCGCAGACGCGTGGTGTTGATGCCGATCATGCCGGCCGCTTCGGGATTGCCGCCGAGGAAATAGAGCCTGCGCCCGAGCACGGTACGGCGCAGGATGAACTCGCCCGTGATCACCAGTGCCAAAGCGAAGATGAACATGCCGTAGATCCCGAAAACCTGGCCGTTGCCGAGCAAGGTGAAGGCCGCTGGAAATTCGGTGAAACCGCCGAGGCCGGTGCCGATCAGCACGACCTCGACCAGCCCGCGAACCATGTACATCATGCCGAGCGTGGCGATGAGGTGGTTGATCTTGAAAACCGCGACCAGAACGCCGTTGGCAAGGCCGATCAGAGCGCCGACCGCGAGGCCGCAGACAATGGCCCCAGCCATGCCGTAACCTGCCGACAGCGCATAGGCCGTGACGATGCCGGACAGGCCCATGACCGCCCCGACCGACAGGTCGAACAGGCCGGTGATGAACAGCACCATCATGCCGATGGCGATGATCATGTTCGGTGCCATGCTGGTCTGCAGGGAGTCGAGATTGTTGGCGTTGAGGAAGGCCGGTGTGCCCAGCGCCAGCAGCAGCACGAGCGCGGCGACCACGGCCAGCGTGATCGCCTCCTGCTCCAGTCGCCAGCGCTTCAGGAAGGGCATCGTCTTGGGGGTGGCGGAACGGGCAGCCATGACTGTCTCCCTCAGACGCGATGACGATTGAGGAGCGTGTCGACCGCGACGGTGGCGATCAGCAAGGCTCCCACGACGAATTGCTGGAAGACGGGTTCGATGTCGTACATCGCCATGCCGTTCATGATCACGGCGAGCAGGAAGAGGCCGAGCACCGATGCGGCGGCATTGCCGCGTCCGCCATAGAGGCTGGCGCCACCAAGCACCGCGGCGGTGATCATGCTGAATTCGAGCCCGACGCCCATGTTGGAATCGGCATGGGTGATGCGTGAGGCTGTGTAGATGCCCGCAATGCCGGCCATCAGGCTCGACACCGCGAAGGCAAGCATCTTGATACGGCCCGTGCGTATGCCGTAGATCGCCGCCGATTGCAGATTTTCGCCGATATAGCACATCTGCCGGAACAGCACGCTGCGCCATTGGAAGAGCAGGGCGGCGACGACCAGGACGGCCATGGCGATGATGGTGAGGTTGATGCCGAGAAACGCCTGACGGGCCAGGCTGCGAAATTCGCGCGGGAAGATGTTGCCGCGCAGCGTCGTGGTCATCACGCCGACGATGCCGCGCACGATCAGCATGGTGCCGATGGTCAGCATCAGCGAATTGATGCGAAAGCGCACGACCAGGAAGCCGTTGACCAGGCCGACAATGACGGCGGCGCCGAGGGCCAGCGCAATGGCAAGCGGCAACGGGGCGCCCTGCAGCAGGAGATAGCCCGACAGGACGCCGGAAAGGGCGTAGACAGCCCCGACGGAAAGATCGATCTCGCGCAGCACCATGACATAGGTGAAGGCGAGCACGACCAGCGCTTCGATCGAGACGGCGAAGGCCAGCGAATAAAGATTGCTCGCCGTCAGGAAGTTCTCGCGCGTGATGGCCAGAAAGGCGCAGAGCGCAACGGTGATCACCAGGAGGGGTATCGTTCCCAGACGGGTGCGGCGCCGGGCAGGGGCCGCGGGTGCGGCGGCGGCAAGCGGGGCTGTCTCTTGCTGGCTCATCCCGATCCTCACTTGTTCCCGGCAGCCAGGGCCATGACCTGCTCTTCCGTCATCGCCGCGCCTGTGAGCCAGCCCGCAACCTTGCGGGCGCGCATTACCAGGATGCGGTCGGCGAGAAGCAGGATCTCCGGTAGCTCGGACGAGAACACCAGCAGGCTGCGCCCCTCGTCGGCCAGGCCGGTCAGCGCGCGATACACGTCCACTTTGGCGCCGACATCGACGCCGCGGGTGGGCTCGTTGACGATCATGATCGTGGGGTCGCAGGAAAGGCAGGCGCTCAGCATCACCTTCTGCTGATTGCCACCGGAAAGTTCCCGCGGCGGCACATTGGTGCCGGCGACCCGGATGGCGAAGCGCTTGATTGCTTCGGCGGCTTGCGCCACTAGGCTCTTCTCACTGAGAAAGCCGAAGCGCGCGAAGCGGTGGAGCACCGGCGCCGAAACATTGTCGGCAACGCTGCGCTGCATGAAGAGCCCCGCATCCTTGCGGTTGGCGTTGAGATAGGACACGCCTGCCGCCATCATGCGGCGCGGTTCGGGCGAGGCAATCGCCTTGCCCGAGATTTCCATCTGCCCGCCTTCGAGCGGATCGAGGCCGAAGAGGGAGCGTGAAAGCTCGGCCGTACCGGAGCCTTCAAGACCGTAGACGCCGACGATCTCGCCGCGGCGCAGCGACAGCGAGACGTCCTCGAAACCGTCCTGCCGTATTGCGCCCTCGACCTTGAAGACGACCGGCTCCTGGCTCGCCTTGGCCGGGCGGTCGCGGTGATGGACTTCCGCCAGCTTGCGCCCCACCATGCGGCTGACGAGGTCGCTTTCCTGCAGCCCCTGGTTGACGAGCGTCTCCACCACCATGCCGTCACGCAGGACAGTGATGCGGTCCGAGATGCGCATGACGTCGCCGAGGCGGTGGGAGACGAACAGGATCGTCTGCCCCTTGGCCCGGAGCCTGGCGAGGAGGTTCAGGAGGATGCCGGAATCATGTGCATTGAGGCCGGAGGTCGGCTCGTCGAGGATGACGATCTTGCGCTCGACGTTCACGGCCCTCAGGATCTCGATGATCTGGCGCTGGCTGGGGGTGAGTTCCAGCACGCGGGTGCGCGGGTCGATGTCGAGTTCGAACATCGCCAGGAGTTCAGCCGTGCGCCGGTTCATCTCCGTGACGTCCACGAGCCCGCCGCGCAGCGGCGGACTGTCGACGAAGACATTCTCGGCCACCGTCATGTTCTCGAAGACGGCGAGTTCCTGGTGCACCATGGCAATGCCGTATCTGGCGGCATTCGAGGGCAGGAACTCGGTGACGGTCTCGCCATCGATCACCACCGTGCCGGTGCTGGGGGTGACGTCCCCCTTGATGATCTTGAGCGTGGTGCTCTTGCCGGCCCCGTTTTCGCCAAGCAGGGTGTGGATCTCGCCGCGTCGCACGGAAAAGCTGATGCCGCCGAGCGCCTTCACCGCACCGAACGACTTGGTGACATCCTTCAGCGAGAGGACGATGTCCGCCATGGCTGGTATTCCTGACTTGATGATCCGAAGCGGTCTTCGCGAAGAAGCGGGCGGGCGAAGGGCAGGGAGCTTTCGCCTGGTGGAGCGGGTTCCGTGGATGATGGAACGGGAACCCGCGAGACGTTGCCCTATTTGAACTTCGGCATGTTGGCAGCCAGGAAGTACTGGATGTTGTCCTTATCGATCACCTGCGTTCCCATGTAGATATATTGGGGGAAGGGGATGACGCCGGCTGCCTTGTTGTCGCTGGAGATCGGCACGGTGGCGAGGCCGACCTTCTCGTCGTTGTAGGCTTCGAGCAATTGGATCGCCATGTAGGCCTGCAACGCCGTCTTGTTGACGATCGTGGCATCGATGTCGCCGCTCTGAACGCATTCAAGGACGGGCGCCTCGCGGTCATGCACGATGACGGTGAGCGGCTTGATGTCCTTGTCGAGCTCTTCGGCTGCCAGGCAGATGCCGGTTCCGGACGAGGAATCGAGCCCGATGACGGCTGTCATGTCCTTATAGGTGTTGAACATGGTCTTGGCGGCGTCGATTGCCGTCTCGGTGGTCGCCTTGTCGTCGACCCGGCCGAGCAGCTCCCACTGCGAATTGGCCTTGAGGTAGTCCATCAGGCCCTTGAACTTGGCGTCCGTGTTGGAGGCGCCCCAATTGCCGGAGACCACCAGCTTGCCTGTCTTGCCGGCCCGCTTGATCAGCTCCTTGGCGGTGTCGACGCCTGCTTCGTAATTGTCGAGGCCAACGAAGGTCAGCGCGCCGCTGTCGGGCGTTACGGCCTCGATCACCACCACCGGGATGCCCTGGCTCATGGCGCGCTTGATCGCCGGAACGGCGCCGGGCTCCCACAGCGTGGTTACGATGCCGTCCGGTTTCTTGGCGATGGCCTGCTCCACAGCTTCCGCATGGGCCACAGGATCCCAGCTCTGCGGACCGAGCGTGACGATGTTCACGCCGAATTTCTTGGCGGCATAGTCCATGCCAAGTAGAGAATCGAGAAGATAGGGATGCCCCTGCAACTGGGAGGCATAATAATATGTCCTCTTATGTTCCTGAGCTGAGCTCTGGCTACTGAAAGTGGCGGCCGACAAGGCAAAGGCTGCCGCAGCCAGGCAGGAATATAGTCTTTTCACGAGCTTTCTCCCTCATAATTTCTTGCCGCTTCCCACTTCGTGGGGAAGTTCGATGGGCTGAAACGCTAGCATCGGCGGACCTGGGTGTCTAGAAGGAAATTTCCTTGCAAGATACAAAGAAAGAAAGTTACTTTCAGAGGCGAGGGCTCCGAATGATGCTAAGCAGAGCGCCCGACGAACGGTTTTGGGAGTGACCTGTGCAGGGACCGCAAACGGAGATTACGCGACGCATCAACGCTCTGCGTGGCGGGCTCAACCCAACCCTGAGGCGCATCGCTGATTTCGTGCTCGACAGGACGGCCGATGCCAAGGCCATGAGCATCAAGGAGTTGGCTGAAGAAGCCGGCGTCTCCCAGTCCTCCGTCAGCCGTTTCGTGCGCCTAGTCGGCGCCGACTCCTATCAAGAGTTCCGCATCATGCTGGCCGAAGGGCTGACGCGCAAAGCGGCCCGGGGCAGGGCGGCCGAGCACGAGGTTTATGAAGGCATCGCGCCAGGGGACGATGCTGCGGCGATCATCGCCAAGGTGTCCCGTCGCCAGGCCGAGATCATCACGGGCGCCACGATGACGCTGGATCCCACCGAATTGTGGAAGGCGGCGCTCCTGGTTTCAGAGCACCACACCATCGTGTTCTTCGCGGTCGGATCCTCGCTCCTTGCCGCCGAAAATGGCGTCATGCGTTTCCTGCGCATCGGCAAGGCCTGCATCTTCAACCGCGATGCCAATATCCAGATGTTCTCGGTGGCGGGCCTGGCCGGGCGCGCCGTCGCCATCGGCATCAGCGACAGCGGCCGCACCAAAAGTACGGTCGAGGCGCTACGCGAGGCGAAGGCCCTGGGCATGCCCACCATCGCCATCACATCCGCCGGCGGCTCGCCGCTCGCCAAGCATGCGGACGCCGTGCTGACCCTGCCAGGCGCCGCACCCGAACCGACGGGCGGCGAAGGCATGTATGAATCGATGGTCTCCAAGATGGCTCAGCTCACCGCCATGGATGCGCTCTATGCGCTGGTGGCCCTCCAGGATCACGACAAGGCCCTGGAGCGCCTCGATTACACCGATGGCGTCATCGCCAGAAGCCGATTGAAATAAGCGAGTATCCCATGCGCCGTACCGCCCTTTCCCAGAATGCCGCGCCCTCCGGCCTGCCAGCCCTCAACCGGAGCTGGCCCTTTGCCGGTGGCGGCATCCGCGATATCGGCATGGGCGGGCGCTATGTCGATGAACCGCAGGCGCCGGCCGGGCCGGACGAGGTGATCGCCCGCATCGACGCCGTCTGCATCTGTTCTTCGGACATCAAGATCATCCGCATGGGCAAGGCCCATCCCCTGTTTGCCGATCGCGACCTTGCCGACAGCCCTGCCGTGCTCGGGCACGAGATGGCTCTGACGATCGTCGACGCCGGGGCCAATTGGCGCGATCGGTTCCGGCCCGGCGACCGGCTCGGCCTGCAGCCGGCCATCATGGTCGAGGGCAGGCGCCGCACCGTCGGCATGGATCTTCCGGGTGCCTTCGCCGAATTTATCCGCCTCGACGCGCGCGTACTGGCAGGCGAGGGGCCTTATGTCTTTCCCGTGCCCGCCGATATCAGCGCCGCGACCATCGCCATGCTGGAGCCCTATGCCTGTGTGGAAGCGGCCTATCGCCCCAATTGCCGCACAGGCCTGAAACCGGGCGGCCGCCTATTGGTGGTGGAGACCGTGCCGGGGACGCGCTTCGATCTGCCGGCGCCGGATGGTGAGATTGTCCTGGTCGGAGCCGGCGGGGCCGCGCGTGCCTGGGTGGGCGGCGCGGCGACGGTGGTGTGCCATGCCAGCCTGGAGGCCTTCGCGGCCTTGGAGGCCGGGCAGGCGAGCTATGACGATATCATCCTCGCAGGCCCGGTCGATGCGGAGGCGACGGCCCGGCTGGCGGGCTGCCTTGCCAAGGGCGGCCTGATGGTCCTGATCGGAGCAGGGTTGGAGCGCGAGAGCGTCATCCTCGATGCCGCACGCATTCATTATCACGAACTCTCCTTTCTCGGCGCGCCCGGCCCCTCGCTATCCGAAGCCTTTGTGCCCGCTCGCACGCGCTTCGAACTGCGCGCAGGCGGTACTGCCCTGGTGCTGGGGGCGGGCGGCGCCATGGGCCGCATCCACACCCATCGTGCCTTGGAGCTGAAGGATGGGCCGGCGACGATCATCGCCACCTCGCGCAAGGGCGCTCGCCTCAAGGCGTTGGAGGATGACTTCGCACCGCTTGCCCGCCAGCATGGCAAGACGCTGGTGGTGATCGAGGACGGCGAGGTCGAGGCCTGCGTCGCCCGGCTGGCGCCTGAAGGCTGTGACGATGTGGTGGTGGTTGCGCCGGAGGTCGCGGTGATCGAGCGGGGCGCAAGGCTGATGCGGCCCGACGGCATGCTCGTGCTGTTCGCCGGCATGCCCTTCGGCCAGCCTTGCGCCTTGCCACTCGGTCTGGTCTCCAGCGTCAATGCGCGCATCACCGGTTCCACCGGGTGCACGGTCGCCGACCAGCTTGCCGTTCTCGATCGCGTGGTCGAAGGCTCGCTCGAACTCTCGGGCAATCTGGAAGCAGTGGCGGGGCTTGGCGCCCTGCCGGATGCACTCGAAGCGGTCAATGCGGGCAAGGTCTCGGGCAAGATCGCCATCTATCCCGCCCTGCTCGACCTGCCGGTGACGCCGGTGGGTGACCTGCGTCAGGAGGGTCAGCCGGTCCGCTGGTCACTGGAAGACGAACGACGCCTTCTCAACGGCGCTGCGGCCCACGCTTTGCGCGGTTGATCGGACGCGACCATACGCCGGCCCGTAACGGGCTAGAGATACGAAACATGGCGGGCCGAACCTGCCGGCTCAAAATCAGGGAGAGACGCCATGGCAAAGGCCGTGATCGGCATCGATATCGGCACGACCGGCACCAAGACCGGCATCTATGACGAAACAGGGAAGCTGTTGGGCTCGGCTTTCGAGGAATCAGTGTTGATCTATCCCAGACCCGGCTGGGTCGAGCAACGCCCCGACGATATCGAAGGTTCGGTCCATCGCACCATTCGCGCGGCGATGGAAACGGGCGGCGTGAACCCTTCGGATGTCGTGGCGATCGCCCTCGACGGCCAGATGGGAGGCGTCTGCACGATCGATGCCGACTGGAATGCCCCCACGCACTACGATTCCTGGCTCGATAACCGCTGTGCCGGCTATCTGCCTTGGTTGAAGGAGCGCGGCATGGAGATCCTGCGGGCCTCCGGCTGCGCGCCATCCTATAATCACGGGCCCAAGATCCTTTACTGGAAACATGAATTTCCCGAGATCTGGTCGCGCGTCCGCGCCTTCGTCCAGCCGGCAGCCTATGTTGCCGGTCGCCTGGCAGGGCTCAAGGGCGATGACGCCTTCATCGACCGGACCTATCTCAACTTCTCGGCCTTTGCCGATACGGCCAATTGTCGTTGGAACGAAGGCCTGCTTGCCGATTTCGGTCTCGATACCACCAAGCTCCCGCGCATCGTCGAACCCTGGGACGTTGTCGGCAGGCTGACACACGCGGCCGCAGAGGCGACCGGTCTCCGACAGGGAACGCCAATTGCCGCGGGTTGCGGCGACCAGGCAGCCAATGTCCTGGGAGGCGGTATTGTCGAGCCCGGCATGATCTATGACGCCGCCGGCACGGCTTCGGTCTTCTCGATCGTGCTCGACACCTTCGCCACCGATACCACCTATCAGGCCCTGATGACCTGCCCGCATGTGGTGCCGGGCCTCTACTACGCCATGGCCTATGTCGCCGGCGGCGGTCTCAACCTGCGCTGGTTCCGCGATGCGATCTGTCATGCCGAGAAGGCCGGTTGGGAAAACGATGGACGCAATCCCTATGACGAGCTTGGGCGCCTCGCCGAAGCCGCACCGCCCGGCGCGGACAAGCTGATCTTCCTGCCGCATCTGGGCGGGCGCAACACGCCCAACAATACCGACATGCGCGGTGCCTTCATCGGCCTGACCTGGCGCCACGAGAAATCCCACATGGTCCGAGCCGTCATGGAGGCCATCGGCTATGAATATCTTCTCTATCTGCGCTCGGTGAAGACGCTCGCGCCCGATCTCGTGCCGACCCGCATCACCGGCATCGGTGGCGGGGCCCGCAGCCAGACCTTCCGCCAGATCAAGGCCGACATATTGGGGCTCAGCTATGGCAGGCTCGACCGTGACGAGTTCGGCACGCTCGGTAGCGCCATCGTCGCCGGCAAGGCGGTGGGCCTGTTCGACGACATCGCGGCGACGGCGCGTGGCTTCGTGAAGACAGTGGGCGAGCCCATCCGCGCCGACAGCGCGAACACGGCCTTCTATCGCGATTATGCCGCCTATTATGCGGACATGCTGGAGGAATCCGCAGGCTTTTTTGCAAAGCTCTCAGCCCTGGGCCAGCCTGCTCCGGCGTGAAACAAAGTCGGGATGTCGGATCGGCTGCTGGGTAATATCAGCCTTCAACCGGCATTACGGCAGGCTGTAGGCGATCAGATAATCCCCCATCGTGGTGCCGAACGAACCATGGCCGCCGGCCATGGTGACGACATATTGCTTGCCGCCGATCTCATAGCTCATCGGCGTGGACTGTCCGCCGGCGGGCAAATGATCCTCCCACAGCTGGTTGCCGGTGGTCACGTCATAGGCGCGGATGAAATTGTCCATCGTATAGGTCATGAAGGCCAAGCCGCCGGCCGTGACGATGGGACCGCCAAGGCCTGGCATGCCGATCTTCAAGGGCAGGGGGATCGGCGATACGTCCCGAATGGTGCCATTGCGGTGCATCCAGATGATCTTGTTGGTCTTCAGGTCGATACCGGCGATGAAGCCCCAGGAGGGTTGCTTGCAGGGAAAGCCGACCGGTGACAGCAGCGGATTGATGGTCACGCCGAAGGGAACCCCAAACTGGGGCTGCACGCCCTGCTCGGTACCTGAAGGCAGGCTGGCATCGGGGGTTGCCGGGTTGTTCGGCCCCCGCGGGATCAGCTTGGATACGAAAGGCAGGTAGATCGGGTTGGCGATCGCGACCTGGCGCACCGGATCGACGGCGATGCCGCCCCATTCGAAGACACCGAGATTGCCCGGGAAAACCAGCGTTCCCTGCAGCGAAGGCGGCGTGAAGGTTCCTTCATAGCGCAGGCGCTTGAACATGATCCGGCAGGCAAGCTGGTCGAACATGGTGGCACCCCACATGTCCGCATCGGTCAGCTTCTGTTCGGGGCGGAAGGTCAGTGCGGAGAAGGGCTGCGTCGGCGATACCCGGTCACCCGGCGCCGCACCCTGCGGTACGGGCCGCTCCTCAACCGGCACGATCGGCTTGCCGTCACGCCTGTCGAGTACGAAGATATTGCCCGTCTTGGTTGGGACATAGAGGGCCGGCACCACGCTGCCATCAGGCCTGGCGAGGTCGACGATGCTCGGCTGGGAGGGGACGTCCATGTCCCACAAATCGTGATGGACGGTCTGGTAGGACCAGGCGAGCTTGCCCGTATCGGCGTTGAGGGCGACGATGGACGAAGCGTAGCGCTCGCTCGCCGGCGTGCGGTTGCCGCCCCAGATATCGGGGGTCTGCACGCCGGTCGGGATATAGACCAGGTTCAGCTTGGGGTCGTAGGACGACACGATCCAGGAATTGGGAGAGGCGTCGATGAATTTATGCGTCGCCGACGGCATCTGGTTGGGATCGTCATTGCCTGCGTCGAAAGCCCAGACCAGCTTGCCGGTATGGACGTCGAAGCCCCGGAACACGCCTGAGGGCACGGTGGCCGAATAATTGTCGATCACCGAACCGGTGACCATCACGATCTTGTCGGTCACCACGGGCGGGGAGGTCACGTAATAGAAGCCGCGCTGGGTGACGCCCATGCCTTCCATCAGGTCGATCGCGCCGTTCTTGCCGAATTGTGCGCAGGGCGCGCCCGTCTGGGCGTCGACCGCGAACAGCCTTCCGTCATTGGTCGGCAGGAAGATGCGTGTCGGACATTCCGCCGGTGGCGGAGTGCCGTCGGAAGTGTGGGCGTCGGCCTTGGTCTCGAGATAGGAGACGCCGCGGCAGGTCATGTGCTGATAGGTCTTGTCGTAGGCGATCTTGGGATCGAACTTCCATTTCTGCTTGCCCGTGGTTGCATCGAGCGCAAACAGGATCTGATGGGGCGAACACAGATAGAGCGTGTCCTTGATCTTGATCGGCGTGACCTGGTTGGTCAGTTCGCCTGGATCGTTCGGGCCCTTGAGATCGCCGGTGCGAAAGGTCCACGCGACTTTCAACTGCGAGACGTTCTGCGGCGTGATCTGGGTGAGTGGCGAATAACGGTTGCCGAACTGGGTCCGGCCATAGGCCGGCCAGTCGCCGTCAGGCAGGCTTGCGGCATCGGCGGCGACGGGGGCTGGCGAAGCGGCCGGCGGCAGGTTGCCTGCAAAGCTCTGGGGGTCCTGCGTGAGCGAATAGCCGAGAACGCCGGCACAGGCCAGAAGCGCGACGATGAGGGGCACGCGGGCCGCCAGGTTCACCCTGTCTGTTGCGGGTGAGCGCAAGGGGCGCGAGACGAAGGGCAGGAGCAGCCACAGGCCAAGCGGCGCGAAAATATCGCCCCTTGGCGCCAGCAGCCAGAAATCGAAGCCGGATTCCCACACCGCCCAGATGAGCGTGCCCAGCAAGAGAAGGGCATAGACGACGAGGGCCGAAGAGTGCCGCCTGGCGAGCAGGAAGGCCGTCACCAGCATCAGCAGCCCGGCGACGACATAATAAGGGGACCCACCCAGGATCAGCAGCCAGATCCCTCCGCCGCCGAGGGCCAGGCCGATTATCGCAAAAACAATCCAAGTAATTGTAAGCAGAAGGCCACGACTCTGGTGCATTGCGCTATCCAGTACGGTGAAAGATGCCGTATCCCCTCAGGGAAGGACTAGCATGGCCCGAGCGGAAGTGGCAACCACCCGCGGCGGGGTCGGTTGCCTCAGAGCCGCTCGCTTGTATGGCGTAGCGCGACCGCCTCGCATATTCGGTTCTGGCGTAGTGGCTGCCTTGGAAGCTCGAAAATACGTCGGAGACCGGACGGGCCGCTATCGACAGTCATCCGGTTCTGAAGACGGTCACGCGCCGATTTTCGGCGAAAGTCACGCGACCGGAGGAAGAGCGAAAAGCGCGTTGGAGACGCAGAACATCTCGCCTTCGGTGACGATATAATCGTTGTAGGACGCAATGAAGCGGTAGCCATGCGGCCGCAGGAGCGAATCGATGGAGATCAGATCGCCCCCCACCGCATTCTCTTTGGGCTGCAGGTCGTTGAATTCCACATAGATGAATTTGATGGCCCGCCGTTCCAGCATGGCTCGGCCGCCCTGGAGAACCGTGTGGTCGAAACCTTCGGTGTCGAGCTTGAGGATATCGACCGTCCCAAAGCCATTGTGCCCGCAATAGGCGTCGAGAGTCGTCGATCGCACGCTGATCCGCTTGGCGTCTTGCGGGTAGCGCAGCGCATATTGCGCGCGGTCGCTGAGACTGTTGATCTTCGAAGAGGGGTATTCGAACATGTCGACGGTGCCGGTCTGCACTCCCAGCGCGGTATTGACGCCGGTAAACCGGTCCTGCCTGCCGAGCCGCTGCATCAGGATGCCGAACGTGTCCGGATGCGGTTCGAAGCTGACGATTTTCGCGTCGGGGAATTTGCGGAGGGCGAGGACCGCCGTCTCGCCATCATTGGCCCCGACATCGAAGACGGTGGCAATGGGATAGCGCCAGGCCTCGGCAAGATGCTGGATGTCGGCCCAGGGGTCGTGACCGAATTTGGCTCCGGCCCTGATCAGGAGCAGCCCGTGCCGGGCCAGCACCCGCTTCACCAGCCTGGAGATCTGTGCGCGAAGAACGCCCATCGCCGTATTGTACTCCAGGCTCGTCTGTTTTGGCCGTTGTTGAACGCGGATGATCGACGAGGGGCTTATTAAGTCATTTCGCCCGGCATGACAGCCCCGTTTGAGCCATTGCAAGAGGTGTTCAGGCGAGCAAAAGGGGAGGGCGGCGCCGACAAGCGACCAGGCAAGGTTCGCCACGGGATTTGACGACTCCGCAAAAATCGATAGTTTTCTTGGTCATGAAGGTCTTGAATCACGGCTTCACGCTCACGAGACGGACAGGAATGCGCCTGTGAGGAGCGTCTTGGTGACAGGCGGCGCCGGCTTTCTCGGCTCGCATCTATGCGAGCGCCTGTTGAAGGAAAACAAAGAAGTTATTTGTGTCGATAACTTCTTCACCGGCTCACGTCGCAACGTGGATCAACTTCTCGGCAAGGCTTCTTTCAAGCTGTTGCAACACGACATTACGACACCCCTCCATGTCGAAACCGACGAGATCTACAATCTGGCCTGCCCGGCTTCGCCGAAGCATTATCAGTTCGATCCGGTCCAGACGACCAAGACGAATGTGCTAGGCGCCATCAATGTGCTGGACCTGGCGCGGCGCCTGGAGATCAAGGTTCTGCAGGCCTCCACCTCCGAAGTCTATGGCGATCCGCACATCCATCCCCAAGCGGAAGATTATTGGGGGAACGTCAATCCGATCGGGGCGCGTTCCTGCTATGACGAGGGCAAGCGCTGCGCCGAGACCTTGTTCTTCGATTATATTCGACAATACGACGTCCCGGCCAAGGTCGTAAGGATCTTCAACACCTATGGTCCGCGCATGCAGCCCGATGACGGGCGGGTGGTGTCGAACTTCATCGTCCAGGCCCTGTGCAACCAGGATATCACCATCTATGGCGATGGCGGGCAGACGCGATCGTTCTGCTATGTCGACGACCTGATCGAAGCGCTCATTCGCATGATGGCGACGCCGGCTGATATTCACGGACCGGTCAATATCGGCAATCCCGTGGAGATGACTGTCCGGGAACTCGCCGAACTCATCATCGAGCTGACGGGTTCGGCGTCCCGGCTCAACTTTCGGCCTTTGCCGGCGGACGATCCGCGCCAGCGCCAGCCCGATATTACCAAGGCGCGCGCGCTTCTGGACTGGGCTCCTTCTGTCGGCCTTCGCGAGGGCCTGGCCAGGACGATCGCCTATTTCGAGGATCTGCTGAGATCGGACGAACACAGGGTGCTACGTAGCCTCAGCCCCGCCCAATGAGGTCTTGAGATCGTCTCTTGGGATGGGCCGCGATTTCAATGCGATTGTTGATTGGCCGGGCTTGGTTTAACCTACCATCTGGCCTGACGTGGGGACTGGCGCCGGGAGAGTGGCATGAAATTTCTGCTCAAGGCATGGGGGCCGTTGCTTCTGGCATTCGCCCTGATTGTCTCGCCAATCCTGCTTGCACAGGCCCGCGCCCAGCTCATTACGAATGGCGGCTTCGAGACGACGACGGGGTGGACATACGCTGGAGGATCCACGAGAACGCAAGAGGGTGGAATACTTCCTACCAACCCACCCGCGCATAACGGGAGTTTCTATGGCACGATTGCCACCGGCGGCGGAACGATTTCGCAATCCATCAATATTCCTACCGCCGGTACTTATCAATTGAGCTTCTATCTGGCGCCGCAATTGTCTCTTTCTCTTGGTACTTTGAATTTCAGTGTCCAGATAGGGGGAACGACTTACAATTTAACCTATGGCATTACGGTCATTGGTTTGGGCGGCTATAATCTTTATACACTTACCGTCAGTTTGCCGGCTGGTGTAACAAATCTGATCTTCACGAACTTGCCGGGCTTGTTGACATCGCCTTTGCGTCTGGACGACGTATCCCTGGTGCAGATCCCTGGTCCCGTACCGGGTACGAGCACGATTTCCTATTTGGTGGTAGCCCTCCTGGCCCTGATGCTGGGACGCAGGCAAATGAGGGACGGGGTGAGGTGGCTCAAGGGCCTGTTATCGACGCGCAGCTCGTAATCCTCGTCACGACTGCGTCGAGAGGTTAGCCGTAAGAAGATTCAATTGACCTTCAATACGCGTCGCGGTTCCCGTTCAACCAACAAGAGTCGGGTTGTGGATTGTCGTTCCGATGCGTAATCTCATTCCCATAGCCGCGCTCCATTTCGGCGCCTTGCGTTAGGGCAACCCATATGCCTCCTCTGCCCATCGAGGTTTCACTGGTCATTTTCGTGATCCTGGTGGGTATCGGCATCGCCGGATTCTTTGCCTCCTCGCGGCCCTACAATATCTTTGCCGAAAGCTGGCGACAGGCATTCGTGACTATTATACGCCAGCCGGGGCTGTTCTTTGCCGCCTGGTTGATTTTCGCCATTCAGGAGTTGGTGCCACCGGTATCTTTCCTGGTGGCATGGCCTTCGGGGCTGGTTCAGATCGGGCTGCTCGTCGCTTTTCATGCCATGACGACCTATCTGCTCGCCCGCATCGCGTTACGCCTGCATCGGGGCCTCATCCACGAAGAATGGCGCCCCGTAATACCCACCGGCTCTCGGGCGCGGCGGATGGGTTTTTACGTGCTGCTGTGCTGGGCCATCATCGGCCTGCTCAAGCATCCGCCCTTGCCGACTTCGCCTGTTCCGCATGAGCAACTCCTGCGCGGGGCCATCCTGCTGTCCTATGCCCTCGGCTTCATGGCGACGGCTGGCCTGGCATTGGTGGGACCAGCGGCATCCCTCGACGAGCGCCGGCCGATCCGGACCTCGTTGAGGACGGCATGGCGCGAACCGGTCTCCCTATTGGTCATCATCATCGGCATCAGCCTGCAGATCGGCTTCGTGATGGAGGGGGCAAATCTGGCTCTCAGCCACTACCCGCAGATCGGCGAGCTGCGTCTGTTCGCGGCACCAATCGTCTGGGCCTTCATGGCGCTCGTTCTGTTCATGTCGGAATTCTCGCTGGTGATATTCCTCACGCGCGTCTGGGAGGACCGCTACGAAGAGGACACGCGCAACGCGGCTCACAATTTCAACTGGACCTGAAGCCCGCTTCGCGAAAACGCGCTTTAGGCCAGGGTCGAACTTAGGGTCCGGTGAGCAGAGCTGACCAGTCGAAGCTGTTGCGCTGACACTGGCGGGGCGAAAAGATGGCAAGACCGATGGAATCCCAGGCGCTCGATCGGGAAAGGCCCAGCATGACGTCGAGCTTACGCCGCAGCCATGGCCAGGCGAGGTCCCGAAGATGCAGGCTGGGCACTGCCGCGCCGCCATAGACGGTGATCAGCTCTTCATTGGCGCCTGACATGTCGGTGAGGATTTGGGTAGCATCGCGGTGGATGGTCTCCGTCAGCACGGCTCGTGTCGGCGTGGTGCAACCAGGCCGCATGAAAGAGAATTCGGGGCCGAGCAGGGTCTTGCGTTGGGCTGAGAGCGAAAAGCCGGCTTTTGCGAAAGCCGATGCGATCTGGGCTTCGGGGGCGGGCTGGGGGGTAACACGGGCCTGACGGATTGCCAGGGTCAGCGAGCAGACCACCAGCGCAGCAGCCAGAAGATGGAACAGGCGAGTCATGCGGAGGGCTGCATTTGCCCGGGCCGGGTCCGGCAATAAGCGAGTACAAGGATCAGGACAGCGTAGAATGCCGCCAGGAAACTCGCGCCCGTGCCTTCGTGCCAGACCAGATAACCTTCCTTCGACGCGCAGATCAGGATCAGGCGCAGCCAGTTCAAGGCGAAGGTCGCGCCAATGACGATGAGGAACGCTGCGCGGTCGGAACGACGGAGTGGCCCGCCGAAGCCGACGGCAATGATGGCGTAGGCCATAAGGTTCTGGACGAGTGTGGTCGAGGTGGCGCAGCCCCACATGACGTCGAAGCCGATATTGTCGGCGGGCCGAAGGATATAGGTGCCGTAGCCCGATACATCCTGCCCCGCCATCTGGAGCACTGTTCGCACGATGGTGGCATCGAGCAGCCCAACAACATTGTGAAGGGCGAGGAAGGGCCAGCCGAGGAGCACGAATTGGGCGATGAACGCCAGCAGCGCAAAGGCCGAGGCCCGGCAGGACGGGCGCTTGCGCAAGCGCCACGCCGCAAGGATGGCGAGCGCCAGCGCGGCCGCGAGAGGTATCTGGCGCAGCACGAGCACGCAGACGGCCATCGCCGCGAGGATGAAGGCAGTCTCACCGGCCTGGAAGGGAGTATCGCGCCGCCCGTGCCCGATCAGGCGCACAATCACCGCGATCTCGATCAATTCCAGGACGGAGATCACATTGGGCAGGTCGCCGATCTGGCGCAAGGGCTGCTGGCCCAGCCGATAATAAAACCATTCGAGGCAGACAAGGACAAGGCACCACCCATAGACGGCCCGACAGGAGACGGTGCGCGAGGGCGCGATTGTTTCAGGAACCGGCGACATGGCCATCGGCGACGGGCTGGCTATCTGGCAGGGCGGCAGGCGCCGTGCCCTCCCGGCGCCGGATCATCACACGCCCGAGCACGAGAATGTCCATGCGTGTCCGCAGGAAGCAGTCGAGCGCCTCGCCGGGCGTGCAGACGATGGGTTCATTCTCGTTGAAGGAGGTATTGAGCACCATCGGAATGCCGGTCTGCTCGAAGAAGGCGGAAATCAGGGCGTGATAGGCCGGGTTGGCCTGTTGCCGTACCGTCTGGGGGCGCCCGGAGCCATCCACATGGGTGATCGCAGGCACAAGGGCGTACTTGTCGGGCCTGACCGGAAGAACCTCGGTCATGAACGGCACCTCGTCGATACCTTCGAACCAATCGGCGGCGTGTTCGGCGAGGATGGAAGGCGCGAAGGGGCGGAACGACTCGCGCCGTTTGATCTTGTGGTTGAGAAGCTGCTTGATATCCGCCCGCCGAGGATCGCACAGGATGGAGCGGCTGCCGAGCGCGCGCGGTCCCCATTCCATCCGCCCATCGAACCAGCCGATCACATTGCCGGCGGCGATGGCGGCTGCCGTTACCCGGTTAAGCTCGGCATCATCGCCAAAATGCCGGATCTCGCAGCCCAGGGCGGCAAGATGGGCCGTCTCGGCCATCACAAGCCGATCGATGTCGCCGGAGGCAAAGCCCGGTCCCCAATAGGCATGGTCCATCGCGGCTATGCGCCGGCCGCCGAGCTTGTGCCAGAGGGCGAGGGCGGAACCCAGGGCCCCACCGGCATCACCGGCCGAAGGCTGCACATAGAGGTGACGGAAGGCGGTGGTGCGCCTTATCTTGCCATTGGCCACCGAATTGAGGGCGCAGCCACCGGCCATGGCGAGGTTCGGCAGGCGATATTTGTCCCAGACGGCTTGCAGGATGTGATCGAGGACTTCCTCATAGAAAGCCTGGACCGAAGACGCGATGTCGTGATGGCGTTCGGTCAATGCCTCGCTCGGCGCTCTCGCCGGGCCGAGCAGGTCCTCCAGCGCATCCGAATAGAGCGGGGCGAAGACCGGGGCTCCGCCCTGCCAATCGAAAGCTATCCTCTCGCGGTGATGCCGGAAATAGCCGAGGTCGAGAGCGAAGGTTCCTGCCGCTTGGAGCCTGATGACGCGGCGCAGCCTTTCGAGGAAGGCCGGCTTACCATAGGACGCCAGGCCCATGACCTTGTACTCATCGCCATAATGCGGAAAGCCGAGATATTGGGTGAGCGTCTGATAGAACAGGCCGATGGAATGGGGAAACAGGACCCGTTTTTCGATAGCGATCTCGCTGCCACGCCCGCTTCCCCAGGCGGCAGAGGAGAAATCGCCGAAGCCGTCGAGGGAGAGGACGGCTGCTTCCTCGAAGGGGGAGGCGAAGAAAGCCGATGCCAGATGGGCCAGATGGTGCTCGATCCGATGCACAACGCCCTTGAAGCGCCGCCCCGGAAAGGCGGCGGCCAGTTCATCGACGATGGAGAGGCGCCTGCGCCTGTTGCGGAACCGGTCGACGACAAGGGCAAGATCAGGCCTGTGGCGTGCCAGATGGGCCAGGCGCTCCAGGCGATGCACCGTCGGGTCGCTGTTGACGGCGACATGGTCGACGTCTCCAAGCCCGATGCCTGCTTCCTGAAGGCAATAGGCGACGGCCTGGCTGGGAAACCCCGCCCAGTGTTTGATGCGGCGAAAGCGCTCTTCCTCGGCGGCCGCGATGATCTGCCCGTCCTTGAGAAGGCAGGCGGCTGCATCGGCGTGGTAGGCGTTGAGGCCGAGGATGATCAAACCAGGACCCTTCCTGTCATTTTGCCAGGCGCCGATCGATCAGGGTCAAGGCGATCAGGCATTCGGCGATCGTACGCTGCAGGGTATAGTACCAACCCGCCCAGCCATCGAGGAAGGCACCTTTCCAGAACAAGGTGTAGACGAACACCAGAAGCGGCGCCGGCCATGCCCTCAGCCGGAGGCGGTCGACCCGGTTTAGTGTGTCCCTGGGGGCCGCCAGCAGATGGTCGGCCTCGATATGCGCATAGCGCTTTTGCGAATCGACCCATCTGAGAAGGGGTTTGCGATCGTCGTGATAGATGGGCGCCGCCAGGGTGCCGACTTCGCCCGCCACGGTCACGCGATGGCCATGGCCCTCGTCGCGATAGCGCGCCGCCTGCCGGCGGTAGAGCACGGTGCGAGCGGGATAGAGGGTCCCACGCAGGGCCCTGCCATGGATGCGATAGATGAACGTCGTCGAATAGCCCTGCGCGGTTTCTTCGCGGAGGGACTGAATTTCGCGAACGAGATCCTCGCTCAATTCATAATCGGCATCCAGCGAGAGCACCCACGGCGTGTCGACGAGGCCAAGGCCGAAATTGCACTGGCCGGCAAAACTGTCGAAGGGGCGATGCACGACCTCGACATTGGCGTATCGGCTGGCGATCTCGAGGGTCTCGTCCGTACTGCCGCTGTCCACCAACAGAATACGGGACGCCCAGTCGAGCCGCTCGAGGCAGCGTGCCAGATTCGGGGCTTCGTTGAAGCTCAGGATCAGGACCGTCGTCCGCGGTGCGATCAAGTCAGACATGAACGGCTCTTCCGGCGAGGGCGACTTCCCTCGCCTGGGCGAGGACTGCCTCCTGGTAGACATCGACCATGGCCGATGCAATGCCCGGCCAGGAGAACTGTTCGCGTGCCGTCTTCTCGCCGGCCTGTCCCAGCCTGGTGGCAAGATCCGGGTCTGCCAGAAGGGAGGAAAGCGCTGCGCCCAGCGCCTTGGGGGAGGCGTCGACGACCATGCCGCAGCCGGCGCTGGCGACCACGTCGGCCAGGCCGACTTCAGGGCTGACGACCACGGGACGGGCGCAGGCCATTGCCTCCAGGACGGCATTGCCGAAATTCTCCGAATGGGAAGCCAGCGCGAAGGCGGCGCAGTTGCGCAGCAAGGACCATTTCTCCTCGCCATGCACGGGGCCCACGAAGCGGACGCGGGCATCGAGCCCCAACGCAGCCGCGCGTGCCCTCAGCCGGGCGGTTTCGCCCTCGTCATCGTTGCCGGCGATGACGAGATCGGCCTCGGCGACAAGCTGCATGGCATCGATCAGACGCGCGATGCCCTTCTTCCAACTGATCCGGCCCAAAAAAAGGACATAGGGCCGGGAGCGATCCGGCGGAAAGAGGCTGGCACCGGCAGGCGGCATGTCGATGCCATTGGGCACCAGGGCGAAAGCCCGGGCCGGCAATCCCAGTTTCTCGATGTCGAGGCGTTCGGATCGACTGGTCACATGAATGGCCGCCGCCCCGGCAAGGTTGGCCCGGTCAAAAGCCCGGATCCAGGCCGATTTCAACATCCAGCTCTTGCGCTGGATCAGGCCCTCGACGAGCATCCCACGTGGCGCCAGCAGATAGGGCACGGCGTTTCGCTGTGCCAGCCTCGCGGCAACGGTGGTGGGCCACAGGAATACGGAATGAAGATGCACGATATCGAAGGAAGCGATGTGCCGTGCCAATGCACGGCCCATGGCGGGAGAGCGGTAGAGACGTCGTCCGAGGCCGGTGGGGAAATAGTGGACGTCCACCCCATCGAGCCGCACGGGCCTGTCGGTCGGGACCGGCAGGATGCCGGCGCCGTCGACATTGGTGGTGTAGACATGCACATCGCAGCCCTGGCCCGCCAATGCACGGCACAATCCGTGCACGGCATGAATTGGTCCCCCATAGCGTAAGGCTGGCAGATAGGTCGGCACCACATGGAGGCAGCGCAGGGTCAAGATATCGGCCCCGGCTCGGCGCGGAACCGGGTCTTGACCCGATGCGCCAATGAATAACCTTCGCGCCAGCCCAGTGCCTTCCAGGCGCGCCCAGCCATTGCGGCGGTCCCTGTTTCGTAGGGAAGCGTGAGCAGCATGGCGAGCAGGCGGTCGAAGAAGACCTCGGGTGCGAAATGCGTCGCAAATACCTGACGCGCGCGCTGGCCCATGACCGCGGCCTGTCCGCGAACCTCCTTCAGGATATGCGGTATATGCATGATGTCCTTTTCGGCCACGAACAGGCTGAAATCCCGCCAGGGAATATCGGGTGGTGCCTGCCAGGCATCGGCGATGATCACTGGTGCACGGCCAAGGGCCATCGCTTCGAAAAGACGGATGCTGGCGGTACCGAAGCCGCGGGGGCAAAGGGCGAATTGCGATTGGAGCAGCAGTTCGCGATAGGTCGCATGATAGTCGAAATCGGCGAAGCGGGCCGGCGCCGCTGCAAGATCGAGGCACGGCGTATCTGGAGTGTCGAGCGCCAGGAGGCGTTCGCGTATCGGATGGGTGCTGGTTCGGCCCAGAAAGGAAAACAGATAGGCAGGTTCCTTCTGCGGCGGGGAGGCCGCCGGGGTGGGGGCATCGGGGTCTGGGAGATAGCTCCAGCTCCGCGCCCAGGGCAGGGTCCTGGTGAGGGATGGATAGGCCCCGGGCAGCACGGCGTAGGGCCAGTCCGATTCCGAGAACAGGAAATGCCTGGCCGTGGGGTGGGTCCTGACCCGGCGCCGCAATAGCGGCAGGTCCGCAAGGCCGACATAGCCACTGTCGAGATACAATACGATATCGGGGACGTCATCGGCAGCGGCGATCCGGAGGGCCGAGGGCGGATGCAGCGCCGCCAGCCGGCGGGCTTTCGAGAGAGCTGGGTTTTCCCGCAAGGCGGTCAAGAGGAGACAAGGGCCTGCCATCAAATGCGTCTTGTCAGCGCGTTGCCAGCCTGGTTTCCAGCCAGGAGCGCATGCGTGGCGCCACCAGCCGGATGAACAGGGCAGTGAGAAGAACCGAAACCATCACGCCGCCGACCAATTTCGCCAGGCTGACTTCCAGCAGGGCGGCCTGGACCAGGATGGCACATGCCGAGGTAAAGCCCAGCAGCGGCCCGGCGCGCGGGGCATGCACGAGCCATCGGTAGATGCGACCATAGAGATAGCCGAAGACGAAGATGACGGCCATCATCAGCAAGGGGCCGAAATCGATGTAAAGCTCGGCCATGTAGCCCAGGCTGATCGAGGTGCCGCGATAAGTTCCGGAAAGGCCACCCGTATAGTAATTGGTGCGGCGGGTGTCATCGACCTGGCTCTTGTCGGCAAACACGATGCGCGGCATGAAGGGGCGGCTTGCTGCATCCAACAGGAGCGCGCCCTTCTCGTGGGGAATGGTCTGCGGCACGCGGGCGAGAACGACGGCGAACAATTCGACATAGGAGATGCGGTGGAGCATCTTTCCGGTTGCATCCGACATCGATGCACCGTCGAGCCGGCCGAGCAGCTGGGCAATGGTCGCCAGCCGGTCGCCGAGGTCGAGCGTGACGGCCTGCGAGGCCGAACCGCCGGATGCGGCATTGCGATAGTCTTCCTTGATGGCGGTCCATAGGATCCCGCTGACGACGATCAGGCAAACCAGGATCGCTCCACCCAGCAGATGGAGACCGCGCAGGCGGGTTCCGGCCATGGCTGTGGCAAAGAGGGTGAAGAACATCACCGTCTTGAAATCGGAGAAATACCCACCCGTGCTCATGGCAAGTTCGGCTAGAAAAGCACAGACGAACAAGGGGTTGCCCAACTGGTTTCGCACGAAGGATGCATAGGCGAACATCATGAAGAACGCCCATTTCAATCCGGCCAGCGCCAGGAGTGGCTGCGCAAGGCCGGGGATGAGGGCGGCAGCCTGGAGCGCGCCGACCGCGACGATCGAGGCCACGAGATAGAGTGAGAACCAGGTTGCGAGGGGCTGAGCCAGCACCAGTTCCCTCGCCTGCCGGCTTACAGCCCTGTCGGGGGGCCCGCTGCCGAGCCGTATGCCCACTGCCAGGAACAGCAGGCCGAACAGGGTCAGGATGATCGCCGACTTGTTGTCCCCGCCATAGATCGTATAGGCGCTGACATCGATGCCGAGCCAGTTGGCATGGAAGGCCGATATCGATGCCTGCAGCCATTGATAGGCGAAGATGAACAGCCCGATCGGCGGCTCGCCGGGCCGCCACAGCAGGGCAATGCCCGCAACGAGCACGACCAGACTGAAGGTGGTGAGCAGGGCGTTCTCGCCCGGCAGGTTCAGGATGGCGAGCAGCACTGCGCCGACGATCACGGGCCCAGGCAGAGGGGCTGCCGAGCGCGGGGAGGTGGCCGACATCGGCATCAGGTCAAGGCTCCTGATATCCTGCGCGGGGAGGCAGCCTTCTCGAGGCAGGACGACAGGGCAGCCTCGATGCCATCGACCGCCGCGCCTACGCTATAGCGCTGAACCAGCGACGCCAGGGCTGCCTTCATGCCAGCACCCCCGGGCAGATCGATGAGGGCTGCAGCAAGAGCCTTGACGTTACCGGTTTCGACGGTCCGCCCGCTGTCGGAATCGACAGCCAGGTCGGGCGCGCAGCCGCATTGGTCGGATACGATGACGGGCCGCCCGCAGGCCTGCGCCTCGTTGGCCACGAGGCCCCAGGTTTCCTGGCCGGAAGAGGTCAGCGCCAGGCCGTCGCAGGCCGCATAGAAGGCCGGCATCTCACTCTGGTTGCGAAAGCCGAGGAAATGCAGCCGCACCTGGGCCTGCGCGGCGCGTGCCAGCACCGCCTCGCGCATCGGACCGTCGCCCGCGATCATCACTTCGATTGCGTGTCCTCCGCTGCGGCATAGCGCAGCCGCCTCGATCAGATCGAGCGGACGCTTGCGTTCGATCAGCTTGCCCGCAAACGCTATGACGCGGCTGCCCTCGGCAATGGACAGTCCGGCGCGCAGGGCTTCGCGGGCCTGCGGCGTGGCCCGCGTGGCAAACCAGTCCGTATCGATGCAATGGGGTGAAAAGTGCAGCCGCGTAGGCGGATAGCCATAGTGGCGATAATAGGCCAGGGAGTTCTGCCCGACATAGAGCGCCGCATCGAAGAAGCGCAGCAAACGGGGATAGGCGGCCTGCTTCGCCCAGGCCTTCAGGCGCCGGCGCGGTGTCAGCAGATGGCTGTCTCCTCTTACCAGAACGGGTATGTTGAGGCGCCGGGCAGCGACAATACCCTGCAGATAGGATTTGAGCGCCCAGCCGCAAACGAGCAGGGCATCGAAGCCACCCTCCCGCAAGGCCTGGGCGATGGCCGGCGTATCGCAGCCGAAGAAATGGTCCACGCCCGGTTTCCTGGCCTTGTTGGCGAGGAATTGATGGGGATAGCCGGTGGCGAGGTCGATATCCCAGTCGAACGCAACCCCGAAGCCGGCATCGGCCTGCTGCCGGGGGGTGGGGCGGTGCGCGAAGAAGACCTCCAGGTCCATGCGCCTGGCGAGTTCCCGGAAGATAGGTGCCTGGTACTGGATGGGATGGGAGGTGAGGATTGCCAGGCGCATGATCAGCGCAGCTCGTCGAAAATGGCGCCATAGCGGCCGGCAATGGCCTTGGCCGAAAAAGGCTTCAGGAGATCCTGCCGGGCCTGACCGAGGCTGGCGGGGTCGAGGGCCAGGCGTTCCAATCCGGCGGCGATGTCCTGCGCCAGGCCCGCCAGGCCGTTGGCGTCGGCGAAGGAGAAATTGATGCCCCCGCCGGCCGCCGCGAGAAAGGCATGGGCGCTGGACAGGCGGTGAAACAGTGAAAGATAGGGGCGCCGCGTCAGCAAGGCAGGATAGATCTTTGACGCGGTATAGTGGGCTTCGTCCGAGCCGACCAGCAGGAGGCCTTGGGACTCGGCCATCAGCCCCAAGGCCTCGGCATAGGCGAGGCGTTGGGGGGTCTCGACGACGAGATCGGCGACTTTCTCCGCCTCGGCAAGCGGAAGGATGGAGAAAGTATCGCCGCCATTGGCCTGATTGCTCGTGCCGATGAAATGAAGACGCAGGCGCGCCGCCAGACGTGGCTGGCGTGCTCTCATTTCGGCAAGGCCTTTGAGCAGGGCCTGGAAAAGCCCCTGCGAGCGCGGCAGCGCCGTGCCGACATAGCTCAGATTGATCGTCGCAGGATCGAGCCGGCTTTGGCGGGTGCCAGGCATGGTCCCGAGGAGGTCCAGATCGCCGGGATCCCCGCCGATGGGCAGCGCCGCCATTCGCGATGTATCGAGCCAGGAATGGCGCGCGGCCAGTTCCTGGTTCTGGCGTTCGGAGACCGATGTGACGAAGCGGGCCTTGCGCAGGGCCGGTCCTTCGAGGCGAAGCGCGAGCTGATGGGATAACCCAGCCTTGCTCAACGGTTTCTGGTCTCCGCCCCACGCCGAAACCCAGGGGTCCTGGAAATCGAGCACCACCGGCACGCCGAATTTCGGCTCGATCCAGCGCGACATCAGCATGGGATAGAAGGGCGATCCCGTGATCAGCACGGCGTCGATCCGTCTGGTCGAGAGCAGGTCGGCCGCGCGGCGGGAAAGGGCCGGCCAGGCCCGCAGGCCGAGATCTCCGATGCCGAACCGGCGTGTCATGCGGGCTTGCAGGGCGGAAACCTTGATGATCTCCAGAGCCGGCGAGACCAGGCTGCCGAGCAGGGGATCGGGTTCCTGTTCGTAGAAGCGGTCATCCACGCAGAGGATGACAGGGGTCCAGCCCGCTGCCGGCAGGTGATTGGCCAGATGCCGGGCCCGATGCACGCAGGCCAAGTTGGACGGCGGGAAATAGGGGGAGACGATCAGGACGGTGCGCGGGAGACTCATGCCCGCCTCCGCGACGAGCCGTTCAGTGATTGACGCGCCAGATCGACCACAATCACGCTTTCCCGGTCCCAATTATAGGTTTTCTGCGCGAGATCGAAGGCGCTTGCCCGAGCCTGCGCCAGGCGTGCCGGATCCTGCAGCAGGCTGTCGAGGCTGGCAGCTAGGCTCACGGCGTCGTCGGCTGTGAAAAGCGCAGTGGCAAGCGGATGCGAGCCGGCGAACGCCCGCTGGGCCGGCGTATCGGACAGGATGGCTGGGAGCCCGGCCATGAGATAGGTGAACAGTTTGTTGGAGAGGGCGAACGCATTGTTGGCCGTATGTCCCGGTTCGGCGCACAGGCCGAGATCATGGCCGGCGGCCAACCGGACGAGCTCGCCAGGGAGCGCGGAGGGTAGGAAATGCAGGCGCTCCGGCACGCCCTCCTGTTGCGCAAGGCGCCGCAATTGGCCTGCATAGGGCGCACCCGCATGGCCGCGCAGGTAGAGGTGCGGTCTCGAGGTCGCCCTTGCAATGGCCTTGATCGCGCATTCGAGGCCGCGATCGGGGCCGATGACCTGCGAGAACCAGTAGAGGGACGGACCCGGATCGGCCGTACCCTTGGCGGCTGGCACATTCGGGGCCTGCGACAGCGGAAAGCTGTTCAGCACGATTTGCGGGATGGGCACTGCGTAGGCCTGCGCATAGGCACGCGCAATCTCGGGCGAGGCGGCGGTGATATAGCGGCATCCCGGCAAGGCGGCTGCCTCGATGGCGCGCAGACGCGAACGGTTCGCCTCGGCCGCCGGGCCGTCGCGCCACTCGCCCAGATGGAAATCCTCGGCATCGAAGGCATAGCCAGCGTGGAAGCGGCTGGCAGCGGCCCTGGCAGCCGGCAGGGCCGGAGGATAATGGGCGATGTAGAGATCCGCCGGGACGCGGCTGGCGGCGGCGATCAGGGCTGGCGTGAACACGCTGAACGCCCGGGAGCTGAAAAGGCGCCTGCCGCTCGCGGCGTGTGCTACGCCCGCAAGTTCCTGGCCGAGCCGACGCAGGCGCCAGCCCGCCCGCGAGCGCAGGTCGATGCGCTCGATCCGGAATGGTGCTTCGCGCAGGATGGATTGGTCGCGCGGCTCTACGCCCTCCAGCATGCGGGTCGCGACGACGGTGACGGCGAAGCCGGCCTGGTGGAGGGCATGCGCCTCCTTGACCACGCGCGGATTGGATCCGAGCTGGCCCGGGGTGAGGATGCAGATATGCGATCCCGGGTGGGGGCTCGTCATGTCCGCTCCATCTCGTGGGCAGGACAGCCGTGGTCGGCGCCTCCCAGGCGTTGCCTGAGCCCGCCGGCCAGGGCAGTGCGATAGGCCGGCCATTGATGACGGCGGGCCGTCTCGAGCGCGCCGGTCCGCATAGCCTGCAGGCGCTGGCGATTGTCGAGGCACCAGGCAAGGGCCTGCGTCAAGGCCTCTGCGTCGGCTGAGGGAATGACGAGCCCGTTCTCGGGCGTCACGAGGTCGGCCGCGCCCGTCATGTCTGTGACGATTACAGGCAGGCCATGCGCCATGGCCTCGGCCACGACCATGCCGAAACCGTCGGCAAGGCTTGGAAACACCAGGACATCGGCCTGCTCGAAAGCCTGGAACAGTTCGGCACGCGGGCGCGAGCCATGAAAGCGGATCGTGTCATCAGCCGGGGCGAGAAGATCGGCAGGCAGCCCAATCTGGCCATAGATGTCCAGCCTGGCATATGCGGCGACCGGCAATCGGCGCCAGGCTTCGAGGAGATAGGGCACGCCCTTGCCGAGGGTGATGTTGCCGGCATAAACAGCTCGGAGAGGTCCCGTATCGCTCCCGCGCGGGGGCCGGGACCGATCGAGCACCGGAGGAGCGCCGAGGGGGACGACCAGGATCTTCGCGGGATCGGCACCCCCGGCGATGTGGGAGCGCGCGGTAAGGGCGGAATTGGTGACGATGAGATCAGCGAGCCCGATCTCCGCGTCGCGCCTCGCCTGCCTCCGCGCAAAGCGATCCGAGAAATAGGCGGCATTGGCGCCGTCGAGCTGCTTCCACCGGGTCAGTTCGCGCTGACGGATGCTCTCGAATTGCCGGCTGCTGAGCGAGGGCAAATGCAGGATGCGTCGAGTTCCTTCATGCGCAGCGCGCTGGAAGCTCGCCAGCGCCGTATATTCGAAGGCATGGATGGCCTCGGCGCTGGGCACGTGGCGGCTGGCGACGGCCGCATCGAAGCGGTGGCTCATCAAGTCCCAGAGGCGGTCGACGGTCACTGGTCCGGCGCCACCCTTGGCCGCCACGCTGCGCAGGATTTCCCATGCCGGATAGGTCTGCACGAGGCTGTGCGGGATCGTCTCGATCGAACGGTGCAGCAATTTCTGGCTCAACGCCGCGGCCTGGTCCGACGGCAGGGCGCGCAGCAGGCGGTCGCCCCACCCTTGCCCGGAATAATGAAAACTGGTCACGAAGGTCTTCAGCCAGCCTTGTTCATGCAAGGCCAGGGCGATCTGCTGGGCATGCGGCATGGTACCGGGGTAGCTCAGCACCGACCTCATGCTGCAGCCCTCGAACGCCGTCCCGCGATCATGGCCTCATAGATCTGCAGATAGCGGTCGGTGACGGCATCCTCGCTATAGAGCATTTCGACCCGCTGCCGGCACGCGGCTCGCTCGATCCTCTCGAGCCTGGCGACTGCCGCCGCCATTTCCTCGACGGTGTCGACGACATATCCGGTGTGCCCATCCTCGACCACTTCGGGAACGGCACCGCGACCGAAGCCGATGACGGGCGTGCCGCAGGCCATCGCCTCTGCCATCACGATGCCGAACGGTTCTTCCCACAGGATGGGCATCAGCAGTGCGGCGGCGCTGCCGAGCAACTCGTCCTTTTGCCGGTCGTCGACGGGCCCGACATACTCGACATCGCCATCACGCAGATGCGGAGCGACATGGGCCTCGAACCAGGCCTGGTGTTCCCCGGCCAGATTGCCGGCAATGATCAGCCGCCGGCCGGCCAGCCGGGCCGCTGCGATGGCCAGGTGCGGCCCCTTGATTTCTTCCACACGTCCCAGAAAGACCAGCGGCGCGTCGTCTGGCACCTGTTCCCGGAAGGTATAGGTCTCGCTCGGCACGCCATTGGGAACGATGTGCCAGGTCCCGACGTGCCTGACATGGCGTACCATATGCTCGCTGATGGCTGAGAATTGCAGCGTGCCGCGCGACAGGCGTTGCGCCAGCCCGGTCGTGCGCGGGCTGATCTCGCGCTGGTAGGTCATCAATTTGGGGATAGCACGCGGTAAAAGCGGTGCCAGATAGGCCAATCGCGAGAAGCTGTGGATGATATCGAAGCGCTGGCCGGCGATCGCTCTCGCCAGTTCGCCGGCATTCCTGAACGTATCATAGCGCGAAAGGCTGCTCGCGCCGGGCCAGGCCCGTTTCGGCACCGGGCATTGCGAGGCAGGGTGTGCGAACAGGGTCAGGTCATGGCCGCGCGCCGCGAGGCGGCGCGCCAGCATGTCGACCACGCGTTCGATGCCGCCATAAAATTGCGGCGGCACCGGCAGTTCGGGATCGCAGGTGAGGGCAATCCTCATGGAGCGATCTTCACAAGCCGGCTTTCCCGGGCGAGGGCGGGCGGCAGCGAACGGTAGAGGTTGATCATGTCGTCGGCGACATCGGCCTGGCTGCGTAAAGGACCCTGGAATTTCGGCAAGGGATACTGGGATTTGCGCGCAGCGAGCCGTCCGATGGCTTCGGCCCAATCCCGCACGGAGCCGGGTGAAAGCAATTCGCCGCCTTCTGTGCCTGCAACAAGTTCGGCAATACCGCCGAGATCCGATCCCAACACATAGAGACCGGCCGCCTGGGCTTCCAGCACCACCAGCGGGCCGGTTTCCAGCCAGAGCGAGGGCACGAGAAGAACATCATGCGCGGCCAGGGCCTCGGCGGTGTCTCGATGAGGCAGGGACGGGAGGAACCGGACGCGCGGGTCGCCCGCGGCCAGGGCCCGCACTTCAGCCTCATAGCCGTCGTTCTCCGCTGCGCCGATGGCGTGGATGGAAAGTTCGACGGGTGTCTCCAGCGGCAGCCTGCGGAGGGCGGCAACCGCGACATGAATGCCCTTGGCCCTGTCCCATCGTCCGAGATAGACGAGCCGCAGATTGATACCCTCGGATCTCTTCCGAGCCGCTGCCTGCACGGCCTCCGCCAGGTAGCAAGCCGCGAGGCCATGGTGGCTGAGCACGAGTTTGTCGGATGGCGCGCCATTGCGCGTCAGCGTGTCGGCGAGCCATTGGCAGACGGCGACAAGGCGGTCGCTCAGCTCGAAGGCCTCGTTCAGCTCCTGCCCTTTCCCGATGGCGAGCGCCCTTGCCGAAAGCGCGGAGGCAAGGCGTGTGCGGCCCTGCAGGGCCCTGGCGGCAAAGGCACGGGGCAGCCGGCCGATCGCCCATGCGGCCGCGCGGGGCGCACCGCGGCTCTCCGCCCAGCAAGCGCCACAGCGGATCTCCTCGACCATACCGTCGCAAGGGACCTCTCCGAAGTGCAGCAAGGTACCGCGCAGGCATACGGTCCCGGCGACGTGAAAGGTGAGGACGGTTCTCAGCCCCTGCGCGCGGGCGGCACGCAGATGGTCGAGACCGCATCCTGTCGTCCAGGAATGCTGGTGATAGATGGCGCGTGGGTTCAGCCGCAGCAGGGCTTCGAAACGATCGAACTGGCCATGCCGGCGCGTTGCGCCACCAGACTGTCTTGCCTTGGGCAGTTCGACCGGATAGGTCCACACCGTCGCACCGCGGTGCTCGTAGCGATCCGGCGCGCCGGGTACTCGCGGCACGAGCACGGCGCATTTCAGGCCCTTGAGGGAGAGTTCCTGCACCAGCCCTTCCAGATAGATTTCGGTGCCGCCGAGATCGTAGGGCGGATACCAGGCGGTCGCCATGACGACATCGGCTGGCGTCTCGTTCATGGCCGCCCCATCATGGACAGCAGGCCGTGCGTAGCGCGCAACCCTAGCAGACGGGCGAGCGGCGTTGCGATACGCGCATGCCGCGATTGGCGCAGGCCGAGTGTGCGCCCTGCGGCGCTCGCTTCGAAAAAGCTTTTGTCCTCGCAGCGCAGCAGACCACGTCCGGCATTGTCGTAAAGGTCACGCAAGGTGGCGATGCGATCGGAAGTCAGGGTGCCGCGTTCGCGCCACAGCGCCTCGATCTGCCGGCCGTTGCGGAGCACGTCGCGCCAGAACTGTACGGGATCGCGCCGCGACAGGCTCTGTGCCGCGATCCGGTAGTGGGCGCCAATATGGGCGCTGGGCACGAGGCGCCCACCATGGAACGCCGCGTCGAACATAAAGCGGGCGTCCTGGATCACCGGCAGATCGGGACGAAAACCGCCGATCGTCTCGACCAGCTCTCGCCGATAGAGCAGGGCACCCGTGGTGATCCAGACATGGCTGGCAATCGCTCTTTCCGCGTCCTGCCGCAGCGCCGGCCAGTCGATGCTGCGGATTTGTGAGAGGACGGGAGCGCCTTGCTCGTCCGTGCTGAACTCCTGATAGTCACAGACGACCACATCGGCGTTCTCCGCAACGGCAAGGCGCCGTTCGATCGTGCCGGGCGTGAGCAGATCATCCGCGTCGAGAAACAGCAGCCATTCCGAGCGGGTTTCGGCGATGCCGCGATTGCGCGCCGCCGAGACGCCGCGATTTGGGCCTTCGATGACGCGATCGGCGGGCAGATAGCGCCGCGCGATATCGGCCGAACCGTCGGTCGAGCCATCGTCGACGACGATGAGTTCTGCGAGGCCGGGCTGGCCGATGGCGCTTTCGAGCGTTTGCGCCAAGGTTTGACCGGCATTGTAGCAGGGGATGATAATGGCGACGCTTGTCATGTCAGCCCGCTTTTCCGCCGGAGGATGGCGCATGGGCAAGCAGGGGGGAGCGCGCCGCGTAGATCAGCGCTGCCGGAAGCGAGACGCCCAGAGCCGCGGCCCTCGTCAGCTGCGTGCCGCCACGCAGATAGCCGGGCCGGCGCGTCTCGCTGGCGACCACACGCAGGAGGGCGAGGAGCACTTTTGCCCAGCTTCGTCCGGTCTTGCGGCGGAAATAGGCGGTTTGCTGCATCAGGCGCGGGGCCGCCTCCATCATGGAGCGGGAATACCAGGTCCCGTTCTCCTGGTGATCATGATGTTCCGCTTTGAGGTCGGGATGGCGGATCAGGCGCAATCCGAGCTGCTTGAGGCGGTGCGAGAACTCGGCATCCTCGAAATAGCGCTCGAGCCTGGCATCGAAGCCGCCTGCAGCCAGGAAATCCCACCGGCTGATGGCGAGGGCACCGGTGGGCAGGAAAGTCAGGGCTTCGTCATCCTGCCCGGTCGAGGGCAAGCCATCTGCCCGGTCTATCGCTACCTGATGCGGCCAGACCGCGCCCAACACGGTCCGTGGCATCCGCCCCACCAGCGAGAGCAGATGGGGAATGAAGAACCTGTCGAGGGCCATGTCGTCGTCCATGAAGAGAAGGATGTCGCAAGACGCGGCTTCCGCACCGGTGTTGCGGGCCAGGGCGACATTGGCCTCAGCGAGTCTCATGCAGCGCAAGGAGGCGAAATGCTCCGAAAAGCGCTCCAGGGCCGAAAGATCCGCGCCGGGGGTCTGGTCGACGATCACGATGTCGAGATCGGCGGCGTGGTCGATGGTCGCCAGCCTCGTGAGCAGGTCGGGCAGCCTTTCAAGGCGACGGAAGGTCGGCACTATCACCGAGACGGCCGCAGTCATGGGCGCCCGTCTCCCTTGGCTATGCGCCGAGCCCAGAGATTGTCTTCCGGCAGCGGCTGCCCCGGAGAATAGGTCTTTCCGTCGACCGTCAGCACTTCATAGCCGAAGCCGGAGAAATAAGCGGGCAGGTCTGCGTCCGGGATCCCATAGCGGAAATGGGATGGCAGATGTTCGAACAGGATGTGGCGTGGCCTGAGTGTGGAGTGACGGAACATGTCGTCGATGACGGCAAGGTCATGGCCTTCGATGTCGACTTTCATGACGGCGATGTTTTCGATCCCCAGCCGACCGGCGAGGTCACCAATCGTCACGGCCATGGCCAGGAAGCCGCGCGCCTCACCCGGCTTCCTCGGGCGTGTAGTACCGAGCGCGCCGGCTTCGGGAAGACCGAATTCGATGAAGTCGGAAGATCTCGAGAGCGGCGACGTCACCGGCAGGACACGATCCTCGGCCCCGGTCAGGCGGATATTGTCGAGAAGCCGGGCGCAAAGGCCGGGATGAGGTTCGATGGCGACGACACGCCCGCCTGGACCGGTCAGACGGGCGGCAGCCAGGCTGTACTGGCCGACATTGGCACCGACATCGACGATCGTCGCATCGGTTTCGATGAGGGACTGGAACAGCGCAAAACTCGCCGGCTCGTAGCTGCCCTCCTGGAACATGGCGTGCTGCACGTAGTCGATCAGGTCCAGCTTGAAGGTGCCATAGGTAAAGCGTGCCGTGACAAACCGGAACGGACGGCTGGAGCGCAGCCAGTCGTAGATCCGCAGCTTCAACGGGTGGTCCGGCATACGAGCGTAAAACCGCAAGAGCCTCGCCCGCCAGGGCAGGGATGATGTCACGACCATTCCGGCCTTTCGATCGCGATCGGCACGGTCAGGCAGCCACGGTCATAGGACTGCTGGAAATCGAACCCCACCCCTCCCGGGTCGGACTGCACGACGTCGAAACGCACGGGCAGGGACAGGCGATGGAATTCCTCGACCCGCGGCTTGATCAGCCACAGATGGATCTCATAGCTGCCCCGTGCCAGCGGCAGCGGGCCGATCGCCAGGGAAATGCGATTGGCGCCAGGCTGGAGATCGAATTCCTGGCCATGCATCGGCGCCGTCGACGAATAGATGAGCTTGCGCCCCAACTCGTCGTGAATCTCGATTTCGATCGCTGCCCGCCGCCGATCGGGAGATTGGAGGACGCAGGTGAGAACGAGCCGGTCTCCATAGGCGATCTGGCTGGTGGCGAGCGTGACGCTGGCGATATGGGGTCCCGGCGGGGGCCTGTCCTCGGTGACCGTGCCGTCATCGCTGCGGAACAAGGAGGCGTAATGGGCGATGGTTTCGGCAGCCGGTCCCTGATGCAGGATGCGTCCTCCATCGAGAAGGATGGCATTCTGGCACAGAGCCCCGACCGCACTGAGATTATGGCTGACCAGCAGGACGGTCTGGCCCCGGCCGGCGATTTCGTTCATCTTGCCCAGGCTCTTTTTCTGGAACTCGGCATCACCAACCGCGAGAACCTCGTCCACGACCAGGATTTCCGGTTCCAGATGGGCGGCGACGGCAAAGGCGAGACGCATATACATGCCGCTCGAATAGTGCTTGATCGGCGTGTCGATGAATTTCTCGACCCCGGAAAAGGCGACGATCGTGTCGAATTTTCGGGCGATCTCGGCCCCTGTCATGCCGATGATGGCGCCATTCAGGCGAATATTCTCCCGGCCGGTCAGCTCGGGATGAAAGCCGGTTCCCACCTCCAGAAGGCTGGCGATGCGCCCGCGAATTTCGACGCGTCCTCGCGTCGGCGCGGTGATGCGCGACAGGATCTTCAAGAGCGTCGATTTTCCGGCGCCGTTTCGCCCGATGATCCCCACGACCTCTCCGGGCTGCACGTCGAAGGTGACGTCGGACAAGGCGAGGAAACGGTCCTGCTCGACGGCGGGCCTTCCCGGGCTGCCAAAGGGCCTGGTTACCGCGCCGACCAGCGCTTCGCGAAAGGTGCGCAGCGAGGGATTGTAGCCGCCACGGGCATATTCCTTGCTCACGCCCATGGCGCGGATGCTGGGTGCGGTCATGGTCTAGGGAAAAGCCCGGCCGTTGTCAGAGGATGTCCGCAAAACGTCGCTCCACGCGTTCGAAATACCACACACCCAGGGCAACCAGCCCCAGCGACAGCATCAGGGACAAGCCGATGGATGGCCAGTCGAAGGGATGTCCCAGAAACACCGAGCGGAAACCCTCCACCAGGCCCGCCATCGGGTTGAGAAACAACAGCCAGCGCCAGGGCTCGGGCACCAGGCTTGCCGGATAGACCACCGGGGTGACGAACATCCAGAACTGGAGCAGGAAGGGTACGACGAAGCGAAAGTCACGATAGGTAACCGTCAGAGCCGAGAGCCCGATGCCGACACCCAGGGCGCAAAGGATGGTGCCGGCGATCAGGAGGGGAGCCGCCAGCAGGTTCGCACTCCAGCCCACCCCATAGATCAGCATCATCGCCAGCAATATCACGGTCGCGATCACGAAATCGACTAGGCCGACGCCCGCGGAGGCCAATGGAATGATCAGCCGCGGGAAATAGACCTTGCCGACCAGATTGATGGAGCCAATCAGCGAGCCGGCCGCCGCCGACACGGTGTTGGAGAAGAAGATCCAGGGCAGCAGGCCTGCATAGACGAAGATCGGGTAGGGCGAACCGTCGGCGGGGATCTGGGCGAGACGCCCGAACAGCACGGAAAAAACCACCATCAGCAAAACGGGCTGGATGATTGCCCAGGCAAAGCCCAGCACGGTCTGCTTGTAGCGAACCTTGACGTCGCGTTGCGTCAACACCCAGACGAGTTCGCGGTAGCGCCAAAGCTCGCGCAGGTCGGTGAGGCTCCACAACCGATCCGGACCGATGATCGTGACCACCTGCGGCAGTTCCGGTGGAAGCGGGTCGGCCCGCATCGGATCAGAATCGGCTTGAAACAAGATGGTCAACCTGTGCGGCGAACTGGGAGAAGGCAAAGCGGCTGGGGCGCTCCGGGTCGGGCCGGTCTCTATCGAGACAGGCAATGATCGCCTCGGCGAGAGCCTGGGGAGCGTCAGGGTCAATGAGGGTGCCGAGTTTTCCGTCCGCCAGGGCATCGCAGCTACCATCTTGGTTGGTCGCGATGATGGGCAGTCCCGTGGCGGCGGCCTCCAGGAAGACGATGCCGAACCCCTCTCCCGTGCTCGGCATGGCAAAGACGTCTGCCAGGCGGTAGATATCCGGCAGTTGGTCATGGGGGACCGGCCCGGTGAAGCGGATCAGGTTTGATACCCCCAGCCGTCGCCCGATCCCGGCGAGGCGGTCGTGATCGTCCCCATCGCCGGCGATGAGGTAGAGTATGTCCGGATAGCGGCGGCTGATCCGAGGCAAGGCCTCGATGACGCGGTCGTGGCCCTTGTAGCGTTCCTGCGAGGACAGGCGGCCCACGGTGAGGATCACCTTGCGCCCCCGCGTGCCCAGCCGATCGATGAGATCGGCAGGCGGCGTACCAGGCGAAAAGCGCTCTTCGACCGTATTCGGTAGAACATGCAGGCGTTCGGGTTCGATGTCGCACCATGCCAAGGCGCGTCTGCGCGTCGCCCGGCTGACTGCCGTGATCAATCGGGCCTGTCGTGTGGCCTGGCGGATGGCGAGGTTCGGCCTGGCCCAGCTCTCGATGCCGTGCAGCTGCAGCCAGAGCGGTATGCGTGCCAGCCTGGAGAGAGCCGCCGCCAGCGGCGCCATGAAGAGGTGGCCGCAGAAGATCAGATCATACCGTTGTGAAAGCGCCTGCTTGAAGGCCGTCAGACTATAGTCCATCCGGCCCGTCCGTGATGCGAGCTGGACGATAGGGGCGGGCAGATCCGTCGAGGTACCGGCCGACCGGGGCAGGACGACGACATCCCCGACTGTGGCGCTTGCAGCCAAAGCGGTAAGAAAATCCCGGTTGTAGCGGGCAATGCCGCCCGCCATGCCCCAGCCATCGGTCAACAGAGCCAGCACCTTCAATCGCCGCGGCGCCACGTCATGGGAACTGGCGGTGGACAATGCGGCTCCAGTCTCGTGCCCAGCCGTGCCGGGGTGGCTTGCGCCGGGCGGGCAGTGAACCAAAAGGGGAAGCCTGCATCCACTCAGCGATCGGCAGGGCAAACCCGGTCTTGGGGCGGTCAAGCACGGCTTGCGGCAAGGGCTGCGCCGGAGCCCGGGCAAGCGCCGTCTTGCCGGCAATGCCCCGCAAATCGAGCTGGGCCGAACGCTTGAGCACTTCGCTGTCGACCAGGGGTGTTCTGATCTCAACCGAGTGCGCCATGCCGGCCCAATCGGCATCGCGGAGCAATTGGTTGCGCAGATAAAGGCTCGACTCCAGCGTCGCGATGCGGGCGAAGGGGCGCTTTGATCGTCCCTGCAACTGGGCCTTGATCAGCTTCAAGGGGCCGAGGCGGCGCAGGCCTTCCTCGATGGTGTCGCGATCGAGGACCTCGCCGAGCTCCCATGGCAGGTAAAGCCCGCGCTTGAGCAGATAGGCACCAGCATAGGACCCCCCATATTCGGGCAGGCCGGCGAGTTTGGGATGAAGGCGCAGCCGCTCGACAAGCGGTTTGCCGAGGCGGCGCAGGCCCTTGCCGAGAAGCGGGATGCATGAAGGCACCCGCAAGGCGCTTACCCATCGCGGGATGTCCCGGAAGGAGGGGTAGCCGCCCAGGAGCTCGTCGCCGCCCAGGCCCGACAGCACCGCCTTGAGGCCGAGCTCGCGGGCCGTCTTGGCGGCAAACCAGGTGTTGAGGCCATCGATGCTCGGCTGGTCCATGGCGTCGAAGAAAGGCTGCAGATCGGCTTCGAACTCGCTTCTGGAGACCATCCGCGTGACATGGTGGGTGCCGTAGAAGCGCGCGATCTCGGCGGCATGGGAGGTTTCGTCTGCCGACGTGTTGGCGAATTCCTCAAATCCGATTGTAATGGTTTTGATTTGCCGGGCACCGGCATCGCGCATGAGGCCGACAAGGGCGGCGGAATCGACACCGGCCGAAAGAAAGGCGCCAACCTCGACATCCCCGGCCAGATGGTGCCTTACCGAATCCAGGGCAATATCGGCAAAGGCTGCGGGATTATCGTGCCTTTGCCCCGGATTGTGCTCTGCGGCGTCATAGACGGACGCCACCCGGTGGTAGGTTTGCGGCACCTGTGCGCCGGCGCGGTCGACCAGCATGGTCGATCCTGCCGGCAGGGCCCGAACCTCGCGAAAGCAGGTATAGGGTTCGGGCACGCTACCGAGCAGGTAGAAGCCGACATCCCCGGCGGGGTCGCGGTCGCGAGAGACGCCGCCTCCGGCAATCAATGTCTTGACCTGGCTGGCGAAGCGGAAGACCCAGCCGTCATCGCTGTAATAGAGCGGCTTGATGCCATAGGGATCGCGCGCCAGAAACAGCGAGCGGGCGCTCGTATCGTAGATGGCGAAAGCGAACATGCCGCGCAGCCGCGCAACCATCGCCTCGCCGCAGCGGGCGTAGAGATGCAGCAGCACCTCGGTGTCGGATTGGGTTTTGAATTCTGCACCTTCCTTCTGCAGAGCTTCGCGCAAGGCGAGGTGATTGTAGATTTCGCCGTTGAAAACGATGACATGGCGGCCATCGGCGCTCGTCATCGGTTGCGAGGCGCGGTCTGCGAGATCGATGATGGCCAGGCGGCGATGGACCAGGCCGAGGCGTTCTGCCGGATCGAACCATTCGCCGCTGGCATCCGGGCCACGCCGGGCCATGTGACGGCTCATCGCACTCAGTTCCGTGCAGCTGATGGCGTTGGCCGCATAGTGATAGGCGAAGATGCCCGCGACGCCGCACATCAGGCAGGGAGCCATTCGCTGGTGTTCCGGACAGCATGCATCACGGAACCGAACCTTCTGGCTGGGCAGGTGCGGACGGGCCGAGGCCGAGATCGTCGAGCCTTGCCTGGTTCATGCCGTCTGCCTGGCGCAGCAGTGCGGTGAGCTGGGTGCGCGTGGCGAGGCTTGCCGAAAGGGTCAGGCGCATGACGAGCTTGTCGGAAGTCTCGAAGCGGTCCCAGCCGCCGGCGATATCCTGCGCCACGCGGCGGCGGAGGTCGTCGGGAAGAGCGGTCCATAGCGGCAGGGCGAAGAGAGCGCGGCTCGCCATCAAGACCGATTCATTCGGCCCCATCAGCGCCGACAAGCGCAGGGCCTGCGCGACCTCTGCCATGCCTTCGCCGCCGGCGAGCCGGGCCGTGGCCAGATCGAGCCAGGCGCTGCTCGACAGAGGCTGGCGGGTCAGCAGACGGGTGGCAGCCTTGATGCTGTCGACGGGCGGGCTCTGAGGGATGGCGGATTGCATGGCGGCCTCGGCAAGGGCCTCAGTTTCCAGCGTTGTCGCAAAGCTTTGGAGGGCGGCTGTGTCGCTGCTTTCCTCGGCCAGGCGCTCGGCGAGCGCAAAACCGAGGACCGGGACCGAGCGCCAGACCGCAAGGCCGGCCACAGCGATGCAAAGGACCGCCGTGCCTATCCGCGCTATCCGACTGCTCATTTCTCGTAATATTTCCGGTAGTAGCGGCTGCCATAATAGTAGCCATAGGCAAAGCGGCCATACTTCTTGGCCTTGTCGTCCATGATGTGATTGAACACGATGCCGGCGACTTTCTTCTGGCCGGCGATCTGGCGCAGTGATTGCTGCACCATTTCGCGGGCCGTCGAGGCCCAGCGCACGATATAGATCACCTTGTCGACGAGATTGGACACGATCACCGGGTCGATCACCGGTCCCATTGGTGGCGTATCCACGATCACCACATCGAACCGGCTGCGCACCTTTGCCATCAGCGCCTTCATGCGTTCGGAGGCCAGAAGATCAGGCTGGTTCTTGCTCTCGCCACCCGCTGAAAGCGCCCAGATCCGAAGCTTTTCGCTGTAGAAGAGCGCCTGCTCGAGCTCGATCTCGCCCAGCAGGCACTCGATCAGGCCGGGGCCCTTGTCTGTCCTCAATTGCGAGGAAGCCGAGGGGTGGCGCAGGTCGCAATCGATGAAGAGCACGTTCTGGCCCGACTGGGCCGCCGAGGTCGCCATCATCAGGGCGATCGTCGTCTTGCCTTCGCCCGGCAGGGTCGACGTCACCTGCACCACCTTGGGAGGATGGTCGACATCGCTCATCTGCACGGCGCTGCGCAGGGAGCGTATGGCCTCCGAACTGCGCGCCAACGGCATTCGCAAGGGATATTCGGGCAGGCTGAGGATGCGGCCGCTCTCGTCCTTGGTACGGGGCGTGAAGCGGGATATCGAAGCCAGCAGCGGCATTTCGAGAAGGGTTTCGATCTCGCGCGGCGTGGTGAAGCCGGCGTTCAGCGCCTCTTTCAGATAGGCCGCCCCAATGCCAACGATGAGCCCGAGGATGAGCGAGGTCAGGATGATCTGGGTGCGCTTCGGGGAAGAGGGGATGCCGGGCGCCACGGCGGGCGTGATGATCCGCGCGTCGCGGGCTTCGAAGGTCGACTGTTCCTGGGTCAGGCGCGCGCGTTGCAGGAAATCCTCGAACAGGCTCTTGTTGACGGCGGCGGTCCGCTCGAGCTCGCGCAGGGTGATCGTCTTGGATGCGTCGAGGTCGGATTGCCCGGACGCCTCCTTCAAGGCTTGCTCGGCCGCGTCCTGCCGGGCCAGAGCGAGATTGTAGTTGTTCCTGACATCGCTGGCGATCTGGCGCAGTGTATTGGCGATGCTGCGGCGCACATCGGACAATTGGGCACGGACGTTGACGACCTGGGGATGGGCGCCCGTATAGCGCGCCAGGAGATCCGCCTCCTGGCGGGACAGGTCGTTTTCCTGCCGCCGAAGATCGGCCAGCACGCCTGAATTGGCCGCCTCGGGCAAGGCGTCGAGCTTGCCGCGTTCGGCCTGGATCTTGGTCAGCAGATCAAGATGCGACTTCTTTTCGGCCGTGTCGGCGCGCGCCGATACCAGCCGGCCGTTCAATTGGGTGAGCTGCTCCTGATTGAGCGTCGCACCGGGGACGGCTTGCGCGAGATTGTTGTCGGCCCGGAACCTCGCCACCGCTTCCTCTGAGAGGCGCAATTGCTGGCGTAGCTCCACCAGCCGATCGTTCAGCCAGTTCGAGGCGCGCTTGGCCGCCTCGAAGCGGGCGTCGAGCTTATCGACGACATAGGCATCGGCAATCGCATTGGCCAGTTTCATGGCCTTGGCCGGGCTGTCGGAGGTGTAGGAGACGTTGATCACATAGGCCTGACCGGCCCTGGAGATCAATACCGCATTCTTGAGGCCTTCCACCGCGGCGACCATGTCCGGAGACATGTCGTCGTCTGACCCGCCTGCAGGAGCCGATGCTGCCGATGGGGAGGAACCGGCATTGTCCTGGGACGGCTGGGCGGGAGTGCCGCCGCCGAGCAGGCCTTCCTTGAGCACCACGCGCTTGAGCAGGACAGTGGAGCGCATTACGGCGATCTCGCTCTCGACCACGGACAGATCGAGAGCGGTGTCGGTGTAGATGGAGTCCGGACCAGCGGCCTTTTCCTTGCGGGGGTCCAGCAGCAATTGGGTGGTGGCGGTGTAGAGCGGTGTTTGCCTGGCGACATAGATCGCCCCCAACAGTGCAGCCAGGATGGTCCAGGCAAGGATGAAGGCCCATTGGCGCCAGACGAAGTTGACGGTATCGCGGACATCGAATCCGCTGCCCTGGGTTTCGCTGTCGTCCAATCCGCGCAACCTCGTGTCGAGACGGTTCAACATCTGGCGCCGTTCCTTGCTTTCGCTCCGCAGCCCCGATCGTCGTCAGGGATCCATCTGCAGTTCATGACAGCCTCTAGTCCGACAGATTCGCGTTGGAGCTGGCCCATTGCGACACGCCGGCTCCCAGCAAGGCCATGAAGGTCAACGAGATCGCCTGGATCTGCAGGCTGAAATCGACGAGCGCATGCACGCCCAGGAGCACACCGGCACCGGCGGCGCAGATTAGCGGAGCCCGGTGCCGCCGTCGGCGAAACACGCCGACGGCACAAACGCCAACGAGCCAGGCGACCAGAGTTATCATCATGGTTCCGAATGCAAGGCCAAGGCCCTGCAAAACCTCAAGATAAGTGTTGTGAGCTTTGTCCCACACGCCGGTCGTCGAGATCGACTGATCGCGATAGACGGGGAAAATGTCGGTAAAAGTGCCGTAGCCGAAGCCCGAGAACGGAGCATCCTGAAGGGAGCGGACCATGATGTCGTTGACGGCCGCCCGCTTCGTATCTGTGAGGCCGGAGGCGGCGATACGCCCGAAAACGGTGTCGCCCAGCAAGGCGACCGCACCACCTAAAGCCAGCAGCGGCAGAAGGAGCACCGAAATCCGCTCGACGATGGATCTGCCCGATCGGGGGAACGACAAAACCAATATGCACGCGATAGCGGTGGCGGTGGCGATGACGCCTCCACGCGAACCGCTTGCCATCAGGGCGCTCAGAGCGACCAATCCCGCGCCGATCTCTACCCAATGGAGTTGAGCCATCGGCGGGAGGAAACGGCCTGAGCGGCGGAGATCGAGGCCGACCGCCGGTGCCGCCCCGGCTCTCAAGGCCCTGAGCCATAGGGTCAAAGCGATGATGACGCCGATGCCGGCATAGGCCGCCAGGCTGTTGCGGTTGATGAAGGTCGATCGCACCAGGCCGGGGGCGGAACCGTCGAGATAGGGAATTTTCGAAGCCTCGAAAACCGCGAGATAGAGTCCCAACGCTGCATAGACGGCGATGATGGTCATGATCGCATAGAGCAGCAGACGTGCCCGGGAGGCCGAGCGGCAGAGCTGGAGCGCCAGCCAGAACACGCTGGCGTCGGTGATCAGGCGGAGGAGCCCGAGTGCGCTCGCACCGGGATCGACACTGATCGTGCCGGGGAGGGGTTCGCCGAGCGCCTGGGCAGCCAACGGCCAGATGGGGTGAACCAAGGAGGGCGGCATCCCCGGTGAAATCTGCAGGAGAATCCAGGCGACGACACCAATGAAAAGGCCTATCGGGACCAAGAGATAGCGTGCAGCCACCGCATGGGGCCGGCCCAGGACGACCCGGCTGAGTTCGTAGGCGATGACCAGCCCCGGGAACAGGATGCCGTTCACGCCCCAAGCTATCGGCCTGTTGCTGCCGAGCCAGGCCGGAGCCCAGGCAAGGCCGAGGATGAGCGCCACGAGGAGAAGGCTCTCGATCACGCCCGCCGCCGTCCTTGCCCCGGCAAGGGATGCCGGGCGCTCATCCACAAGCGTGCCGTTCGCCACCTTCGCCAGCCCCGATCTCGACTTCCCGTTTTGCCATGCTACCGCCGTTAGGGTGAAACGACCTGTCTCACCCTCTGTCCGACATCTGAAGGCCGGCTTGCGCCGGCTGGAGCAAAGCGCGCTCATGCTGAAACGCGGCTTTACGCCAACTCCATGTTTCCAAGCCAATCCAACGGATTGGCTAGAGCGTTTTTGCGATTCTTGGCGATACCGCCAAATTGCAAAACGCTTTAACTTCAAACCGCCTCCAGCGCTCGCCGTGGCAGATTGATTTCCACGGCCCGGCCCATGATTTCCAACAGCACGCGGGCGCGTTCATTGGGATCGAGGCGCATCAAGGGGCCGATGCTTTCGGTAAAGGGACCCAGCTTCACGCGAACCGTTTGCCCCTGCGAAAGATCACGATCGAGCCGCGCGATGCCGTCGGCATCGACATAGGTCAGGATCGTTTCGACCACGCCATCGGGCACGGCGAGCGGCAGGCTGGAACCCATCACCACCTGCACCACCCCGATGGTGCCGTTGATCGAGCGCCAGCGTTCGCGCTCCAGATCGAGGCGTACGAACAGATAGCCGGGAAAGAGAGCGTGGAGGACGGTCCGGCGCTTGCGTGCATGCATGACGGTGCGCTGCGTGCGCGGCAGGAAAACCTCGAAGCCCTGCGCTTCCAGATTGAAGCGCGCGGTTTCCTCCGAGCGGACGCGTGTCTGTGCGACATACCAGCGCTGCCCGCCTGCATTGGCCCGGAGCAGGCCGGATAGGGGCCCGCTCATGATTGCGTTCGGCACGAGAGAGCGTTCGGGGCCTGCGCCCCTTCGATGCCGGCTCCAGGATTGGCAAACGCGTCGTTGCTGAACAACATGGCCTCAGGCTCGCGGAAAAGAACGGGGCTGGCAACCATCAATTTCGACTTATCGGCAGGTTGGGGGGAACCGACGAGGTCCAGCCAGCGGCGTTGTGGGGGCTTTGATAGACAGGCGCAAAGCAGCCCCTCGGGCTGCCCGAGGCCGTGGCGAGTGTCGCGAATCGCTGGCGCGCCAGCGCCGTCAGCAGGGAGGTGAGAGTCCGGTCGGCGCATTGCATTGCGGCCCTGATGGGCGTGCCGCAGGTCAGCGAATAGGGTTTGATGCCGGTCTTTTCCCGAACGCAGTCCCGCCGCACCGCGGCAATTGGCGACCTGGGATCGAGGCCACGCAGCATCATGATCTTTTGGAGCCTGTCCATACATCCTGTCCGGCACTGCGGACTGGATTCGGCCAGTTCGTCGAAGGCGCGCAGCAGGCCGCGAGCGATCGCATTCATTTGCTCGGGATTGGAGCGATTAGCCAGAGTGACTAGTGCGAAGGCCTGCTCAGGCTGTGCAACGGCCATTCGGTAGGACGTTTCTTCCAGGGCCTGCCCACCATGGGGATGGACCGAAAGCAGCCTGAGCATCTCCGGCGAAAGGTCTTCCCGCGCCTGCTCGCAACCGAGTGGATCCGCTTCCGAGACGCAGGTCGGAGCATTGGTGGCCTGGGCCTGTGCAGCAGCGACGTGCCACAAGCAGGCAAGAATTGGCAGCGTGAGCCTCGCCAGCATGGTTGATGGCTCCCTAAGGCGTTTTGCGATCTGCCGGCATTGGCAAGAATCGCAAGGATGCGTCCAAACAAAGAGCTGCAGCATAGCGCGTTCCCATTTGAACGCGCTGATCTCTAGTAATGGTACGTCAATCCGACCGAGACGACATTCTGGTTGAACGAGCTGGTGGAATTGAAAAGGGCCGCTTGCCTGTATTTCGAATTGGAATGATTGAACTGGTATTCGAGCGTAAGGGCCATATTGCGCCATAGGTCGTAACGAAATCCTGCGCCAGCCGACCAGACCTGAGTTTGAGTGAGATTGGATATTGCATTGTATCGTGTTTGGCCATAGCCGGCCTGGACATAGGCCGACCACAGTTGTGACAGCGCGTAGTCGGCCTGAATGCGAGACTGGAATGTCCGGCCTGACGCCGATTGCATGGCCTGAGAGACGCTGCCATTGCCTGAGGGAAGCAGAACGGGGGTTTGCGAAAAGGAGAGCGACTGATCGGCAGAGGCGGCAATAGTGATGTATTGCGTGGGGTAATATGTGATCCTTCCGCCGAATGCAGGCTGGTTCGACGAGCCTGAGATGCGGCGCGATCCGCTGCGGGTCTGATAACCGACATAGACTTCGCCGCGCACGAGCCGGATCAGCTCCGAGCCGAGGCCTGTGGTCACGTGGTAGACGGAGTCGCCCTTGACGTTCTTGTCATATCGATGGAAATCGGCGCCACCTTCGATGAAGGCATAGATCTGCGGGGTCAGCATGGTGGTGGCGCGAAGCGCCACATAATAGTCCGTTCCATTGAACGGCTTGGGGAATCCGCTCTTTGCCTCGACCCTGTCATCGGGGCGATCGAAGCTGGCGTAGATGACGCCGCCGGACAGGCGCAAGGAGGTCTGATCGGTCACCTTCTTTTCGATCGAGGCGCCGGCCTCATAGGTGTTGGTGAAAATCGAGGAATCGGTGAGCACGGCGCCCGGCCGTTGCCAGGTCTGATAGGGCGATGACCAGAAACCTGGGACGAACATGCCGTTGGCGCGGGTGAAATCGCCGTGCAGCCGGATGGTCAGATCCGGCAAGGGCGAATAGGTCCACGCCCCTCCGACCTTGGCAGTGATGCGACTGCTATCCTGATGCGACGGGTAGAGCTGGAAATCACCATTGGCATAGACGGCGAGGCGATGAATTCCGTCTTCCCAGGCCGCGTCCAGGCGTGGCTGGATCTGCAACCCCAGGGATGACTGGCGGTGCCGTGCCTGACCGTCGATATTGTCGTTGTATACCGTGCCGAGGAACAGGGATGGATAAACCAGCCAGCCGCCAAAGGGCAGTCCCTCGACAAAGCTGGGGCTGGCGGTGATACCCAGTGTCTCGATCGTGGTCTGGCTGGGCGTGGCGTCGAGCGCCAATGCAGGTCGCAGGCCGAAGCCCGGAATGAGCGTCGTCACCGATGCCAGGAAAACCAGTGACGTTTTACGCAGCATGGGTACTCCTGGCTGTTACTAAAGCGTTTTACTCTAGAAGTAGCGCATGGGAACGCGGATGAGATCGCCCGGCAGAACGGGAATGTTCGACGAAATCGGGTATTTCTTGAATCCGCTTTCACCCACATGCTGAATGTCGATGGTGGACGTACTTGCCCTGTAGGTGGTTCCGCCGGCTACAGCCAGGGCGCTCATGATATTCAGGCCGCTCTTGTAATCGTACTCCCCGGGTTTGTTGACTTCCCCCAGAATGTAAAAGGGCCTGAAGCTGGCCAGGTCCACGGTGACCTTCGGGTCGCGCAGATACTCGCCGCTGAATTTGGTGGCGAGCGTCTTTTCCATCTGCTGCTTGCTCAGGCCCGCTGCCTTCACGGTACCGGCGAGTGGCAGGGACACGAAGCCAGCTGGATCGACCTGGTATTCCCCCGTAAGACGGTCCTCGCCGAAGACAGTGACCCTGATCTTGTCGCCGGCCTGGATATTCGGAGCTGCGACCGCCGTTTTCTGGATAAGGGCTTCCTGGTCGGCTTTCGAAGCGACGCCAACGGTGTCGTTCGCGCATGATGCAAGCAGTAGGCAGAAAACCAGGACGAGCGCCGAACACTGCCTCGATTGAATACCCATACGCGACACCCACAACCCCTCGCGCCTGAGATCGGATACGTAGACGCCGTAACGATAGGCGTAAGTGTGTTTTTTTGTCCAATAATTTCTCCGGTTTTCCTCGTGCATTATTTCGTTTCGTTAATGAACAAATTCATCTGGCTGATGAAGAAGGGTGTTGATAGCTCAAGCATCAAGGGTAATCTTAACGCTGTTTGGTTATAACTCGTAATGTTGATGATGGCGTTGCCAGAGGGGGAAGGTGTGTCGACTATCCCGCCTGGAACGAGAATTTACGCCGTTGGCGACATTCACGGCCGCCGGGATCTGCTGTTGCGGATGGACCAACGGATTTTGGCTGACCTCGAGGGCGGTATCACCGAACCTCTCGTGATTTTTCTGGGAGATTATGTCGACAGAGGCCCTGAATCTGCCGGTGTGATCGAGCACTTGTCCTCGTGCCGGTTCGGCGTCCCCATCAAGGCCTTGCGTGGCAATCACGAGGATTTGCTGTTGTCCTTTCTCGATGATCCCTCGGTTCTCGATAGCTGGCGTGGCCTCGGTGGCTTGGAAACGCTGCACTCCTATGGGGTCGACGTCAGTGAGGCCTTGCGCGGACGCGGCTACCGCCAGGCACGCGAACAATTTGAACGAAAACTGCCCCCCGCCCATCGGCGATTCCTGCAAGACACCGTTCTAAGCCATGCATGCGGGGATTATTTCTTCTGCCATGCCGGCGTGAAGCCACATGTTGCCCTTGATCGCCAGGCAGGCGGAGACCTCCTATGGATCCGGGACGAGTTTTTGAAGTTCGAGGGCAGCTTCGGCAAGATCGTGGTGCACGGCCATTCACCCGTCTCCCAGCCGGAAACGCACGCCAATCGGATCAATGTCGATACCGGCGCCTTTGCTACTTCCCGCCTCACCGCAGTCGTGTTGGAAGAAGCCGGGCGACGCTTCCTGAGTGCCACGCCATGAGGAGCAGCGGAGCCGATTGTCCAGGATCATGGCTCAGGACCGTAGCTTGGGAACCGCGACGTTTCTTCGCGATCACCCCGCAACTGTCGGCTGTGTTTCTGGGTTGGCCGCTTGACGTTGTTGTGGCCATATCTATTCTGGACCTGTAAGGAGCGTTGAATGCGGTCCCGAATCCCGACGTCATATAGTCCGCGTAAAATACGTCTATCGCTTTTCGACGTATTGTGGGTGATTGCAGCGCCGTTATTGACTCTGGCATTGCGAGATGTCGACCTTCTCGCCTGGCCGAATATGCCGTTCGACCTACCGGGGCCCTATCTTTTCGTTTTCGTTACGATCGCATTCGCAATCCCGGCCCTGCTCATCTTTCGCGCCGGGGATGCAATCCAGAATACCTTTTCGGTCCCCGATCTCTATGCGATCTGCGCGGTGATCGCGTTGACGATCAGCGCCAGTGCCTTGCTTCTTTTCATGCTCACGCGGCTCGATGGCATACCACGGTCGACCCCTATCATCTACTCGCTCGTTCTCGGCGCAGGCCTGGCAGGGGGGCGGGCCTTCTCGAGGCTTGTCTCTCATGAGCGGGCCAGGGTCAGCGCCAAGCGCAATATCACCGATCTTCGCAAGGTCATCCTTGTCGGCACGGACCAGTTCGCGTGGCTCGTGATCAAGCTCATCGAGAGCCAATCGCCTGTCACCACGCAAATCATGTCGGTTCTCGACGAGGGGCCGTCGGCGACGGGAAGGTCGCTCAATGGCGTGCACGTGGCCGGGCGGGTCGGTGATCTCGGGCGGATCGTCGACGAATATGCGCTGCATGGCGTGACCATCGAGGCCGTGTGGCTGTCCATGGAACCCGAGCAACTGGACACGGCCAGCCTTCGCTTCATCACGGATGAATGTGATCGTCGAGGCATTGCGCTCAAGAGCGTCGCACAGGCGCTCGAACTCATGCCCAAGGCTTCCGCGCGGCGGGCACAGGCATTGCCGACGGTCGTGGCTCGCGAGGCGGCGGCGGACCCTGCGGCCGGATTGCCACGCTATTTCGGTGTGAAGCGCGTCATCGATATCGTGGCTTCGGTTATACTCATGGTACTGCTGGCCCCTGTCTGGCTGCTGGTTGCAGCTCTCGTGCTTTTCGACGTCGGGCGTCCCCTGCATTTCTGGCAGCAGCGGGTAGGGCGTAGCGGTAGGCATTTCTTCATCTACAAGTTCCGCACCTATCACGCCCCCTATGATGCCAAGGGGCACGTGGTTCCCGGGGCCGAGCGTCTCTCGCCGATCGGTCGGCTCATCCGCAAGATGCGCCTCGACGAGATCCCGCAATTGTTGAACGTCCTCGCCGGCGAGATGTCCTTGATCGGCCCGCGCCCCCTTCTGCCGGCAGACCAACCTGCCAATCCCGGGCTCCGCCTGGCCGTACGGCCAGGCATCAGTGGCTGGGCGCAAGTCAATGGCGGCAATCTCGTGACCAGCGAGGAGAAGGACGCACTCGATGAATATTACATCGACAACGCATCCCTCGGGCTGGATCTGAAAATCGCCGTCATGACCATGATGTTCGTGTTCGGCGGCGAAAGGAGGGGAATTGCCGCGCTCAGTCGCGCCATGGCCGCACGCAGGGGCAGAAAGGCCCCGGCTCGGGGCCTGGCGGAGCAGCACTCTCCTCCGAACTATCGACGCTGACCGGGACGGCAGCGATCCAGCATGGCTTTGAAACAGCGCCGCGTTTTCCTGGTCAATCGCTATTTCCATCCCGATACGTCCGCGACCAGCCAAATCGCCTCCGATCTGGCGGCCTTCCTTGCCGAGCAGGGTTGGGACGTGACCGCCCTTACCGGTGCTGGCCGCTATGACGAACCCGCCCGCAGGCTGGATCCGGATGCGGCATTGCCCGGTGTTTCAATCTATCGTGTCGGTCCGGTGGTGGAAGCGGGCTCATCGCTCCTCAGACGGGCTGCCCTTGCCATGGCTGTTCACGCGACTCTGGCCTGGGAGCTTTTGCGACGCGCACGGGCTGGCGATATCGTTGTGGTCAAGACCGATCCGCCGCTGCTGAGCGTTTCGCTGCTGCCCATCATTGCGGTGAAGCGCCTCCGGCAGATCAACTGGCTGCAAGACGTGTATCCGGAAGTCGCAGCAGAGCTTGGCGTGAAGGCCGGCCAGGGGGTCTTGGGGGGCATCCTGCGCTGGCTGCGCAACGTCAGTCTTCGCCGTGCGGCCGTGAATGTAGCGGTTGGCGAAAGGATGAAGGCGATGATCGCCGGATTCGGCGTACCGACCGCCAGGGTCACGGCGATTTGCAACTGGTGCGATGACCAGCACATCGTGCCGGCTGGCCCTGAGCCCAACCGCTTACGCCGTGACTGGGGCCTACAGGACAAGTTCGTGATCGGCTATTCGGGCAATCTCGGCCGGGCGCATGAGGTCGATACCCTGATCGGCGCCGCGCGCCTGCTTCGAGACGAGCCCGGGATCGCGTTCCTGTTCATCGGGGATGGCTATCTCACCTCTTATCTCAAGCGGGCCGTTGCCGACCAAGGGCTGGACCGGATGTTTCGATTTCTGCCCTATCAGGACGCCGGCACATTGCCACAGTCCCTGACGGTGCCGGATATTCACTGGCTATCGCTCAATCCACGCCTGGAAGGTCTGATCGTGCCGAGCAAGTTCTACGGCATCGCTGCAGCCGGAAAGCCCATGATTGCAGTCATGGCGCCGGACGGCGAAATTTCCGACCTGATCCACCGGTTCGATTGTGGTGCCGTCATCACGCCCGGCGACAGCGCGGGTTTTGCGAAAGTCGTCCGCGAATGGCGCCATCGGCCTGAGCTTTTGGTGCAGAAGGGGCGCAATGCGCGTGCCTTGATCGAGAGCGGATTTGACCGTGTTTCCTGCCTGCGCCGCTGGCAGGCGCTATTGTCGTCCATGGGAAGCCCGCCAGAGGCCAAGCGCTGATTGGCGAGCTCCGGTCAAGGGAGAGTGGGCGCTGTCGGTGGACAGGCGCGCGGGTTCGCCGAGTGACGGTGTCGATACGGCCTTAGCTTACCCTGATACCGCAAGGTACAAAGAAAGCGTCACGATGGACAAGGCCGTCGTTGCCAGCACCACACGGCTAGTGACCAGGGCTTGGCGGCCATAGAATTCGGCCAGCATGAAGGGGCCCGTGCCGGTCGGAAGGGCTGCGATAAGGACGGCGATGCGGACCGCATCCGGTTCCAGGCCGAGGATGGGCCCGGCAATCACCCAGGTTGCGACGGGGTGAGCCACCAGCTTCAGCCCGATCAGCAAGGCCTCTACCTTGCGTCCGGCCTCGGCGCCTTTTCCGGCATTGTCCGCCAGGAAAAGGCCGAGCGCAATGAGTGCGCATGGCGAGGCGGCACCGCCGAGCAATTTGAGAAATTGATCGAGTGTCTGAGGAAGTGGCCAACCCGCAACCATCACCACCGCCCCCAGGGCCGGCGCGACCAGCAATGGATTCTTGATCAGCGCGAGCAGCGTCTTCCACGCGATATCCCTTCGGCGCGCCTGGGCCTGAAGGCTGGCCTCGATCAGGACGATGGCAACGGCAAACAGCGCGCAGACAGTCACGATCGTCGCGACCAGGGTTGGAGCCATACCGGATTGGCCGATGACGGCAAGGACCAGTGGGAACCCCATGAAGCCGGTATTGGCGTAACCGGCATTGAGGCCGTCTATCGCCGCATCCGCCAGATGGCTGCCCTGTCTCAGGCGGATCCACAATGCAACGGAGAAGATGAGCACGCAGCCCAGGGCAAAAGCCAGAATGAAGCCGGGCTGCCAGATCTGGACCGGGTCTGCGTTGGCCATGATGTCGAACAACAGGGCAGGCAGCGCGAGATAGACAACGAGCCGGTTCACCTCGCGCGTGGCATGCGGGCCAAGCGCATTGCACCGCCGCGCAAGCCAGCCGGCGAGGATCAGCGCGAAGACAGGCAGGACGATGAGGAGATTGGAAAGCATGGCACGCCGATTGTGGTGTCGCCTTTCATAAAAGAGACGATCGATATAATCCAATCCAATGCGAAGCTATTATCCATGCATTGGAGGTATTGATGGATTCCCGGCAGATGCGGTATTTCGTGGCTCTCGCCGAGACCCTTCACTTCGGCCGGGCAGCTGCGCGAATGCATATGACCCAGCCGCCTTTCAGCCGGCAGATCGCCAATCTGGAGCGCGAACTCGGCGTGCAGTTGGTCGACCGAAACTCGCGCCACGTCACTCTGACCCAGGCGGGGGAAAGATTTCTGGCGGATTCCCGTATGGTGCTGGCCCAGTTCGAGGATGCCTGCCGCGATGCAAGGCTGGTTGCGGAAGGCCAGAAGGGCGAGCTGCGCCTGGGCTTCATGATGCATGCCGCCCATCGCATCGTGCCACAGATCGTCAGTTGCTACGCCGGGCTGAGACCGGACATTCGGATCGTCCTCCTGGAGACGACGCCTGCCGATATCGAGCACAGGCTTCTCGGCGGCGAACTCGACGCGGCCATTACCTTTGCCGGCCGGCCATTTCCGCAGTTGCGGACCGTGCCTGTTATCACGGACCATCTGTGCCTGATCGTTCCGAGGGAGCATCCCTTGGCCGGGCGGGACCGCATCACTCCTCACGATCTGGAAACGGAGGACTTGATCGCTGCGCCCGCAACCGTGGCGCCCACGCTGCGCGAGGCCATCGCGGGTTACTTCGAGAAGGCTGGCATCGTTCCGCGATTTCGCTACGAACCACAGTTGCAGCACACCATCGTCCGGCTCGTGGCGGCACGATTGGGCGTGGCTCTGGTGCCGGCGTCGATATGCGACGAGGCGGCTGTGGATGTCATACCGAGATCGCTCGCGGCTGCGCCGACATTGAGGGTCGTTCTCTCGGTTCCGGGTGAATCCCGCAATCCGGCCGTTGCGCCCTTGATCGATATCGTCCGAGATTGGAAAGGGTCGCCAGCTGGCAAAAGGCCGGCAACCCGATTGGAGCGCTGAAGGACGCGGTAGGAAACGGCCGGATGCCTGGCACGGCCTTGCAACCGGCATCTGTCATGTCGAGCGACCTATGCCGTCAGGCCGCCTTGCTGTTCGATGAAGGCGACGATGTCGGCGAGCCCAACGCGCCGGCGCATATCGGTGAACACGAAGGGCCGCTTGCCGCGCTGCTTCTCGGTATCGGCGCGCATGATGTCGAGATCGGCGCCGACATGGGGGGCGAGGTCCATCTTGTTGATGATCAGGAGATCGGAGCGGGTGATGCCGGGGCCGCCTTTGCGCGGGATCTTCTCGCCCGCCGCGACGTCGATGACGTAGAGCGTGAGATCGGCGAGGTCCGGCGAAAAGGTTGCAGCCAGATTGTCGCCTCCGGATTCGATGAAGACCACGTCGAGATCGGGAAAACGCCGGCGCATTTCGGCGATCGCCGACAGGTTGATCGAAGCGTCCTCGCGGATGGCGGTGTGGGGACAACCACCAGTCTCGACCCCGATGATGCGGTCCTGGGGAAGCGCCTGCACCCGGTTGAGGATGAGCTCGTCTTCCTTGGTGAAGATGTCGTTGGTGACTACGGCGACCGAATAGCTTTCGCGCATCGCCTTGCACAGCATTTCGGTCAGGGTGGTCTTGCCGGCGCCGACCGGGCCGCCGATGCCCACGCGCAAAGGGCCGTGGTTTGAATGGGGACCTGGACTGACATGAGAGCCTGGGCTGGAAGTCATGAGCGGAAGATCCTCGAATATTGGGTTTCGTGCCGCATCGAGACGATGTCGGACATCAGGGTGCAGGCACCGAGGTCATCGAGCATCGCAAGCGAGGCGCGCTTTGCGGTGGCCAGGATGACCGGCTCGAAGGCCGCGAGCGCCAGCACCCCGTCGCGCTGACCGAGCGGGACCAGCCGGATGGCAGCCTGGATCAGATTGGCGGTAAAGGCGTGAAGGAAGCCGGCCAGCGCGTTTTCGAGCCCGATGCCATGGCGCGCGGCCACCCGGCCGATGGCGACGGCATAGGGCATCGGTTCGGGGGGCTCCCCGGTCCAGTGCGCGACGGCTTGCGCGAAAGCCTCGCCCTGCAGTGTGGTTTCGCGATGGCGCTCGCGCGTGCCGGCCATAGCCTCGGCGAGCTCCGCGATATCGGCGCAACTCTCTCCGCGGGAGGTCAAGCGCCAGGCCTGCGCCGAGAGGACGGCATCGTTCCAGCCGGAACCGGCCTGGATGATTGTTGTCAGCCAATCGACCAGCGTGGAGCGATCCTCGATCAACCCGTCATGGACAGCCCGTTCCAGGCCGTGGCTGTAGGCGAAGGCGCCGACGGGAAAGGCCGGCGACAGCCAGCTCAAAAGCCGGACGAGATGCGCCGTCCTATCATTCATGACCGTGCCCATGGCTGTGATGGTGGCCGTGCCCATGCGCATGGTAGGCGCCGTGCACGGGCTGGAAGGCTGCGACCACCTCCCGGACTTCGGCCCCGAGGCCCTCCAACATGGCCCGGATCACGCGATCGCGTTCGATCAGGATGACATCGGCGCCGATTTCGGCAGCGAGATGGCGGTTGCCGAGATGCCAGGCGAGATGGGCGAGCGGGCATTGCCGGCCGGGCCTGACCTCGTAGAGCGCTTCCGGGGAGGCGAGGATGGTGATGGTACGTCCGTCTTCCAGCACCAGGGCATCGCCGCTGGCGAGCAGCACCGCTTCGGGCAGGTCGATCATGACGATATCGCCCTGATCGGTGACGAGGCGCTTGCGGCGCAGATGACGGCCCCTGTGATCGAGCGTGATGGTGCCGACGGGGAGCCGGCTGTCGTGATGGCAGTGGGAAGTGGCGTGCAGCATGGTCAAAACAGGAAATAACGTTGGGCCATTGGCAATTCTGCCGCCGGCGGACAGGTCAGGAGTTCGCCATCGGCGCGGACTTCGTAGGTTTCGGGATCGACTTCCATGTGCGGCAGCGCATCGTTCAGGACCATGGAGCGCTTGGAAATGCCGCCGCGCGTGTTCTCCACCGCCGCCATCGGCTTGGCGACGCCGAGCCGCTCCCTCAGGCCGCTGGCGAGCGCGGCTTTGCTGACGAATGTCAAGGAAGACGCCGCCGGCCCACCACCGAAACTGCCGAACATCGGGCGGTAATGCATCGGCTGCGGCGTCGGAATCGAGGCATTGGGATCGCCCATCGGGGCCGCGGCGATCGTGCCGCCGACCAGTACCATGTCCGGCTTGACCGCGAAGAAGGCCGGATTCCACAAGACGAGATCCGCGCGCTTGCCGATCTCGATGGAGCCGACATAGGCCGACAATCCCTGCGCGATGGCGGGGTTGATGGTGTATTTGGCGATATAGCGGCGCACCCTGAGATTGTCGTTGTCGCCGCTCTCGGCGGGCAGGCGGCCGCGTTGCAGCTTCATCTTATGCGCCGTCTGCCAGGTGCGGATCAGGACCTCGCCGACGCGGCCCATCGCCTGGCTGTCGGAAGAAATGATGGAGAAGGCACCGATGTCGTGAAGGATGTCCTCCGCTGCGATGGTTTCCTTGCGGATGCGGCTTTCGGCGAAGGCGATGTCCTCTGCGATCGCCGGCGACAGGTGATGGCAGACCATCAGCATGTCCAGATGTTCGGCGATGGTGTTCTTCGTATAGGGCCGGGTCGGGTTGGTCGAGGACGGCAGCACATTGGGCAGGCCGCACACCTTGATGATGTCCGGCGCATGGCCGCCACCGGCGCCTTCGGTGTGAAAGGCGTGGATGGTACGCCCCTTGAAGGCGGCGACCGTGTCCTCCACGAAGCCGCTCTCGTTGAGCGTGTCGGTGTGGATCATCACCTGAACGTCGTATTCGTCGGCCACGCTGAGGCAGTTGTCGATGGTGGCCGGTGTCGTACCCCAGTCCTCGTGCAGTTTGAGCGAGCAGGCACCGCCTTCGATCATCTCGACCAGGGCGTCCGGCTGGGAGGTATTGCCCTTGCCGGATAGCCCCAGATTGATCGGGAAGGCGTCGAAAGAGCGTATCATGCGGGCCAGGTGCCACGGTCCAGGCGTGCAGGTGGTGGCGAGCGTGCCGTGGGCGGGGCCCGTGCCTCCGCCCAGCATGGTGGTGACGCCCGACATCAGGGCTTCCTCGATCTGCTGCGGGCAGATGAAATGGATATGGGCGTCGACGCCGCCCGCGGTGAGGATCTTGCCCTCGCCGGCAATGATCTCCGTGCCGGGGCCGATGACGATGGTGATGCCGGGCTGGATGTCGGGATTGCCGGCCTTGCCGATCGCGGTAATCAGGCCGTCCCTCAGGCCGACATCGGCCTTGACGATGCCCCAATGATCGATGATCAGCGCATTGGTGATGACGGTATCGACCGCGCCCGCGGCGCGGCTCGCCTGGCTCTGGCCCATGCCGTCCCGGATCACCTTGCCGCCGCCGAATTTCACCTCCTCGCCGGGAATGGTGAAGTCCTTCTCGACCTCGATGAAAAGCTCGGTATCGGCAAGCCTGACGCGATCACCGACGGTCGGCCCATACATCTGCGCATAGGCGGCGCGTGAAAGAGAAGTGGCCATCACAGCGCTCCCATGATCTTGCCTTGAAAGCCGAAGATCTGACGCCTGCCGCCGATCGCGATCAGCCGCACCTGCCGCTGCTGCCCGGGCTCGAAGCGAACAGCCGTGCCGGCGGGAATGTCGAGCCGCATGCCGCGCGCCGCGTCGCGGTCGAACAGGAGCGCCGCATTGACTTCGAAGAAATGATAGTGGGAGCCGACCTGGATCGGCCGGTCGCCTGAATTGGCGACGACGAGAACGGTCGCCTCCGCGCCGGCGTTCAACACGATATCGCCAGCCATCGGCATGACTTCGCCCGGGATCATGGTCTAGCCTCCCACGATCAAAGCGAGACCGGCGAGGGCAGTCACTCCCCCGGCAAATTGCGTGGCAAACTTGCCGGCCCGGTCACCCGCGATACGGGCGATCCCCGGTCCGAGCAGGATGCCGGCCGCATGCAGCAAGGCCGTCGCCAGGGCAAAGCCGACCAGGAAGGACGTGGCGCTGGCATTGCCCAACTCGCCGCCATGGGCGAAGCCATGGAACAGGGCAAAGAACCCCACCACGACCATGCCGATGGGCGTCGGCACCTTGAACGCCATCATGGCCAGCAGGCCGAGCACCACGACCGAGGCTGATATCGCCGGCTCGATGAAGGGCAAGGGCATGCCGCCAAGGGCTGCGGCAAAGCCGGCCATCATGACGATGACGAAGGTTGTCGGGACCGCCCACAACGCGCGCCCGCCGAGCAGGGCAGCCCAAAGGCCCACGCCGACCATCGCCAGCACGTGGTCCGCGCCTGAAAGCGGATGCAGGAAGCCGGTGGAGAAGGAGGCATGTTCGGCCGGGTTGAGATGGGCCAGGGCCGGCGTTGCGCCGAGCATGGCGCCAGGCACGGCGGCGAATGCGACGAGATATTTCTTCATGGTCGTTCCTTGGCAGCCTCTAGAGCAAAGCGCTTATCGGATGGGTTCGTGCACGGTGACCAGCTTGGTTCCGTCCGGAAAGGTCGCTTCCACCTGCACGTCGTGGATCATCTCGGCGATACCCGGCATGACCTGCTCGCGCGTCAGCACATGTGCGCCCGCTTCCATGAGTTCGGCGACCGAGCGGCCATCCCGCGCGCCCTCGACCACGAAGTCGGTGATGAGGGCGATCGCCTCGGGGTGATTGAGCTTGACGCCGCGTTCGAGGCGCCGGCGGGCAACTATCGCCGCCATGGCAATGAGGAGCTTGTCTTTTTCGCGGGGCGTGAGGTTCATGCGAGTTCCGAAGGTTAGAGGTGCCACACTTTCGGCAGCGGGCGGTCGGCGAGCAGATAAGAAAGGACGGGCTCGAGGCGATGTCGGAGCGCCAGGCTGTCCTGGGCCAGGAGGCGCACCACGAGCTTGCCGCCCCAGGCGCTGGCACCGCCATGGCCGCCGATGATCTCGCGCACCCGTTCGATTCGTTCCTCCGGGTCCGGGCAAACGGCGAGAACCGTGGCCATGGCCTGCTGCCCGCCCAACGCCGCGGCAGTGGCAAGGCGCCCGGCGATATCGCCCTCGATGCGGAAATCCTCCGCGAAGATCAGCCTGCCGTTGCGGCGGATGCGCCAACGATCGCGCAAGACACCGCTGCGGACGACTTCGCCCATGGCGGCGCGCCCGAACAGCACCGCCTCGACGGCGAGAAGTTCGGCGCCATCGGCCAGATCGGCCTCGAGGCAGCGGACAAGACGGCCGCCATCGAACAGAATGGTTTCCTGCGGCAGCCAGGCGAGGCGAGCGCCGGCCTCGACGACCAGCCGGTTGACCACCACCGCATCCTCGCCCGTCGAGCGGTAGATGCGTTCGCAGGCCTGGGTGGTGATGGTGGCCGAGCATGCCTGCCGTGCCACGATTTCGAAGGAGAGATCGTCGCCGCCGGTCAGGCCGCCAGCCGTGTTGATGAGGATCGCCTCTGGCTCCGCGCCGGGCAGCGGTCGCGGCAACCGCGCCTTGGCGCATCCTTCCTGATAGAGGGTCTCGAGCCTGGTGGCCCCGGCGCGTCGGCGAAAGGCCAGGCGCGCGACTCCCTCGGCCCGTTCGAGACGGAGCGGAGCCTTCCTGAGGTCAGAGCAGGAGATGTCGGCGTACATCGGGCTTGTCCAGGTCGCCGGCGTCGCCGGAAAAGACGATCTCGCCGCGATCCATGATGACGACACGATCGGCGAGTTCGCGGGCGAAATCGAGATATTGCTCGACCAGAAGGATGGTCATGCCCATCTTATCGCGCAGGAATGCGATGGCCCGGCCGATATCCTTGATCACGGAGGGTTGGATCCCTTCCGTCGGCTCGTCGAGCAGCAAAAGCTTGGGCCGGGTCACCAGCGCCCTGCCGATGGCAAGCTGCTGCTGCTGGCCACCTGAAAGGTCGCCGCCCCGGCGCTGCAGCATCTGTGCGAGCACCGGGAACAGGTCGAATATATGGGTTGGAATGCTGCGATCGGCTCGTTTAAGCGGAGCAAAGCCGGTCTGCAGATTCTCCTTCACCGTCAGCAGGGGAAAGATCTCGCGGCCCTGGGGCACGAGGGCGATGCCGAGCCTGGCCCTGTCATGGGCGGGGCTGCGGCCGAGTACTTTGCCCTCGAAGCTGATGGAACCGGCGCTCGACCGATGCTGCCCGGCGATGGTGCGCATCAGGCTGGTCTTGCCGACCCCATTGCGGCCGAGAATACAGGTGACCTTGCCGGCCTCGGCTTGCAAGGACACGCCGCGCAGCGCCTGGGCCGCGCCGTAATGCAGGGTCAGATCCCTGACGGACAGCATCATGACCCTCTATCTCCCCAGATAGACTTCGACGACCCGCGGATCCGCCGAGACATGGTCGAACCGCCCCTCCGACAACACGCTGCCCTCGTGCAGGCAGGTCACCTTCACCCCGAGTTCGCGTATGAAATGCATGTCGTGCTCGACAACGACCACCGAATGCGAGCGGGCGATCTGCCTGAGGAGGTCACCGGTCTGCGCCGTTTCGGCGTCGGTCATGCCGGCTACGGGCTCGTCGATGAGCAGGAGCTTGGGGTTCTGGGCCAGCAGCATGCCGATCTCCAGCCATTGCTTCTGGCCGTGCGACAGCCCGGCCGCCTTGTCGCCCCGCCGCTGTTCGAGACGGACGGTGGCGAGGATCTCGTCGATGCGCTCCGCCTCGGATCGCGAGCGCTGGTCGAACAGGGCAGCGAAGATGCCGCGCCTGCCCTTGAGCGAGAGGGCGATATTGTCCTCGACCGTATGGGTCTCGAACACGGTCGGCTTCTGGAACTTGCGGCCGATGCCGAGATTGGCGATGTCCGTTTCATCGAGCTTGGTCAAATCATGTTCGCCGTCGAAGAAGACCTCGCCGGTATCGGGACGGGTCTTGCCGGTGATGATGTCCATCATCGTGGTCTTGCCGGCCCCGTTCGGACCAATGATGGCGCGCATCTCGCCAGGTTCCAGGATGAGCGAGAGATTGTTGATGGCCTTGAAGCCGTCAAAGCTGACGCTGACGCCGTCGAGATAGAGAATGCTTTGCGGTTGCTGGCTCATGAGGCCGCTTCCTCCGCGGCTTCGCTTTGGGCGGGCGCAAGCGCCTTGCTCGCGGGGGCCTTGCGAGCGGACCAGGATCGACGCCAATGCGCGAAGGCGCCGACCAGGCCCTTCGGCAGCAGGAGAGGCATGGCGACGAACAGGGCGCCGAGGGCGAACAGCCACAAATCGGGCAGGGCGGCGGTGAACCAGCTCTTGGCCCAGTTAACGCTCACTGCGCCGACTACCGGCCCGATCAGGGTGCCGCGGCCGCCGATGGCGGTCCAGATCACCACTTCGATCGAATTGGCCGGCGAGAACTCGCCGGGGTTGATGATGCCAACCTGCGGGACATAGAGCGCGCCGGCGATGCCGGCCATCACCGCCGAGAAGGTGAAGGCGAACAGCTTGATGTTCTCCGGCCGCCAGCCGAGAAAGCGGGAGCGATATTCGGCATCGCGCACGGCGACCATGAGCTTGCCGAGCTTGGAGGCGGTGATCATGGCAGTGAGCGCGACGAACAAGGCCAGCATCAGGGCGCTGGCGGCGAACAGGGCCGCGCGCGTGCCCGGCGCCTGCAGGGAAAAGCCGAGCAGATCCTTGAAATCCGTCAGCCCGTTATTGCCGCCGAAGCCCATGTCGTTGCGGAAAAAGGCAAGCATGAGGGCATAGGTCATCGCCTGGGTGATGATCGATAGATAGACGCCGTTGACGCGGCTGCGGAAGGCGAACCAGCCGAAAGCGAAGGCGAGCAGGCCGGGTACGGCCATCGCCATCAGTGCGGCGAACCAGAACCGGTCGAAGCCGTACCAGAACCAGGGCAGTTCCTGCCAGTTCAGGAACACCATGAAGTCGGGCAGGACGGGATTGCCATAGACGCCGCGATCGCCGATCCCGCGCATCAGATACATGCCCATGGCATACCCGCCCAGCGCGAAGAAGGCGCCGTGGCCGAGCGATAGAAGGCCGCAATAGCCCCAGACGAGGTCGAGGGAGAGGGCGAGCAGGGCGTAGTTGAGATATTTGCCGAGCAACGCCACGAGATAGGCGGGAACGTGGAAGGCGTTGTCTGCCGGTACCGCCAGGTGAAGGACCGGCACCAGCACGGCCGCCGCCACGAGAAGGGCAACGAGGATGGAGAGGCGACGGTCGAGCCCGTTCTTGAGCAGGGTTGCGAGGATCATGCTTCCACCGCCCGTCCCCTCTGCGCGAACAGGCCACGCGGGCGCTTCTGGATGAAGAGGATGATGAAGACGAGCACGATGATCTTGCCCAGGACCGCGCCGGCATAGGGTTCGAGGAATTTGTTGGCGATGCCGAGCGTCAGTGCGCCCACGAGCGTGCCCCACAGATTGCCGACGCCGCCGAACACCACGACCATGAAGGAATCGATGATGTAGCCTTGCCCCAGATTGGGCGAGACATTGCCGATCTGGCTGAGGGCGACGCCGGCGATGCCGGCAATGCCGGAGCCGAGGCCGAAGGTCAGTGCGTCGATCTTCGGCGTGCGGATGCCCATCGAGGAGGCCATGCGCCGGTTCTGGGTGACGGCACGCATCTGCAAGCCCCAGCGGGTGCGATTGAGGATGAGGCGCAGGGCGATGAACACGGCGATCGAGAAGGCGAAGATCCACAGCCGGTTGGCGGTGATGTTCAGTTCGCCCACGCTGAAGCTGCCGGACATCCAGCCGGGATTGGAGACCTCGCGATTTGTCGGCCCGAAGATCACGCGCACGCCCTGCTGCAGGATCAGCGAAACGCCCCAGGTCGCCAGCAGGGTTTCGAGCGGCCGGTCGTAGAGAAAGCGGATGATGCCGCGCTCGATGACGACGCCGACGGCGCCGGCGACCAGAAAAGCCAGGGGCAGGGCGATCAGCAGGGATATGTCGATGAGACCAGGCGCATAGGCGCGCACCGCCTCCTGCACGACGAAGGTGGTGTAGGCGCCGATCATCACCATCTCGCCATGCGCCATGTTGATGACGCCGAGCACGCCGAAGGTGATGGCAAGGCCGATGGCGGCCAGCAGGAGCACCGAGGCCAGCGAGACGCCGTACCAGACGTTCTCCACCAGATCCCACATTTTCAAGCGCGCATCGATGGCGCGGATACCGGCGGTGGCCTCGTCCTTCAAGGTTCCGTCGGCACCGGCCTCGAAGCGGCCGAGCAGCGTGGCGGCTTCACGTGTGCCGAGAGAGGCGACGAGCCCGATGGCCGCGCTCTTGTCGGCCTGGGGCCTGTCGGAGAACAAGGTCGCGGCAGCGCGCGCGGTCTCCAACCGGGTCTTGACGGTGGCATCGGTCTCCTTGCCGATGGCGTTGTCGAGGGCCGTGAGCGCGCTGGGATCAGGGGTCTGGATCAGGGTAGCGGCGGCCGTGAGACGCGCCGCCTTGTCGCTGGAAGCGAGCGTAAGCGAGCCGCTCGCCTCCCTTATCGCCCGCCTGATGGCGTTGTTGACGTTGATCCTGACGAGTTCGCCCTTGCCTGCGGTCCCCTGTCCCGTACCGGTGACCGGATCGGCGACCGCAAGCGGATCGCCGGTACCCGAGGCGATCAGGATCGCCTTGTCGGATTGGCGCCAGTAGAGGTTGCCGTCCGCCAGCGCCGCGAGCGGACGGGCTGCCAGAGCGTCGCCGCTCCCGGCCAGGTCGCGCACCACGGCCTCGACCTGCTGGAAATTTCCTGCGCCGGCCAGCTTGGCAAGGCTGGCCCGTATGCCGGCTTCATCGGCATGGACGAGGCCGGGCATGAGGAGGCAGACCCACAGGGCCAGGATGAGGAAACGACACCCACACATGGCGGAGCGCAACCGGAGACGGGAGGGTTTGCGAGATAGCATGCCAGCGCCTAGTTCGTGCCCTGGCCGCCGCACTTGCCGGTGGCGACGTTGAAATTGCCGCAGGAAAGCGGCTTGCGCCAATCGGCGATCAGGTCCTTGGAATCAGGCAGGTAATCGGACCATTCATCGCCCACCAGCAGCCCCGAACTCTGCCAGACGGTCTGCATCTGGCCGTCGGCCTGGATCTCGCCGATCAGCACCGGCTTGGTGATGTGATGATTGGGCATCATGGTCGAATAGCTGCCCGAAAGGTTGGGCACCGATACGCCGACGATGGCGTCGATCACCGCGTCGGGATCGGTGGTGCCAGCTTTCTCCACCGCCTTCACCCACATGTTGAAGCCGATATAATGCGCTTCCATCGGATCGTTGGTGACGCGCTTGTCATTCTTGGTGAAGGCGCGCCAGGTCTTGATGAACTGGGCATTGGCCGGGGTATCGACCGACTGGAAATAGTTCCAGGCGGTGAGGTGCCCGACCAGCGGCCCGGTGTCGAGGCCGGCCAGTTCCTCCTCGCCCACCGAAAAGGCCACGACCGGAATGTCCTCGGCCTTGATGCCCTGATTGGCGAGTTCCTTGTAGAAGGGCACGTTGGCATCGCCGTTGATGGTGGAGATGACGGCGGTCTTCTTGCCGGCCGAACCGAATTTCTTGATGTCGGAAACGATGGTCTGCCAGTCCGACTGGCCGAACGGCGTGTAGTTGACCATGATGTCGTCCTTGGCCACGCCCTTGGACTGCAGATAGGCCTGCAGGATCTTGTTGGTGGTCTGGGGGTAGACGTAATCCGTCCCCGCCAGCACCCAGCGCTTCACGCCTTCCTGCTGCATCAGATAGTCGACGGCCGGGATGGCCTGCTGGTTCGGCGCCGCGCCGGTGTAGAAGACGTTGCGCTCGCTCTCCTGGCCCTCATATTGCACTGGGTAGAACAGCAGGCCGTCGAGCTCCTTGAACACGGGCAGGACGGATTTGCGGCTGACCGAGGTCCAGCAGCCGAATACCGCCGCCACCTTGTCCTTGCCGAGAAGATCCCGGGCCTTCTCGGCGAAAAGCGGCCAGTTCGAGGCGGGATCGACCACCACGGCTTCCAATTTGTGCCCGAGCACGCCGCCTTTCTTGTTCTGCTCTTCGATCAGCATCAGCATGGCGTCCTTGAGCGTGGTCTCGGAAATCGCCATGGTGCCGGACAGCGAATGCAGGATGCCGATCTTGATGGTGCCTTCTTCGGCCCTGGCAGCACCGCAGATGATCAACATCGCGGCAATGCCGCCCGACAGGCTATGACCAAGTCTTCCAAGCTTCGACATGACGCCTTCCCCTTGCTTCTTGTTGGATCCCGTGGGGCTCCTGCAAGCGGCGTGCCAATCGGGCGAAAGACCGTTCTCGGAAGGCACCGGGCGTGGCGATCGGGTTTTCGGGGCTGGCAGGTGGGGCTGGCGCCCATCGGTGATGGGGCGAAATTTTATGCATGCCTAACGATTAGGCGAATTGCTGCCTTTGGAAGCTCACCTCCTGGGTCGGGTGTTGTCGTATGGAATGCTCGTAAGCTGTGTCCGCCCGTGCGGGACCGGTCGAAGGTTTCATCGGATAGGCAGGCAAGCCGGACCGATCGGCTCGAAGGCCTTGTAGGTGAGAATGAATTCCTGATGGCCGAGCGCTTCCGATTTCGTCATCGCGCCCGCCGCCACGTCCTGGATCAGTGCGAGGATTTCGTCGCCGACCTCGTCCAGCGAGGCGCGCCCTTCCAGGATACGGCCGGCATCGACATCCATGTCTTCGGCGAGGCGTCGATAGGTATCGGGATTGGCGCAAATCTTGATGACTGGTGACAGCGCCGAGCCGGAGACGGAGCCGCGTCCTGTGATGAAGAGCACGAGGTGAGACCCCGAGGCGATCAGCTCGACGATCTCCGCATTGTCGGAAATATTGGGAAAGCCGAACCGCACCGGTCCGTCAGGCACGACGTCCATCAGATAGAGCCCGCCACGAGGAGGGACATCGCCCGGCTTGATCAGGCCCGAGATGGGCGAGGAGCCCGACTTGGCGTAGGCCCCCATCGATTTTTCCTCGATGGTGGACAGGCCCCCATCCGCGTTGCCCGGTGCGAAACTGCCATAGCCGAGCGTGGCGTAATACTGCGCCGCCTTCGCCACGGCCCCGCGCAAGGCATCGCCGAGGGCCGGCGTCACGGCGCGCGCGGCCATGATCTCCTCGCAGCCGATGAGTTCGCCCGTCTCCTCGAAGATGCAGGTGGCACCGGCCTTGACCAGCCGATCGAAGGCGCGTCCGGCCGCGGGATTGCCGGTCAGGCCGCTGGTGCCGTCCGAGCCGCCGCAAACCGTGCCGATGACCAACTCGTCGAGAGCCATGGGAACGGTGGGTTGGCCTGCCAATATGTCCACCTGCCGTGCGACCCAGGCACGCCCGGCCTCGAGCGTGCTGCGCGTGCCGCCGCTGGTCTGGATGGTCAGCGTCTCCACCGGCCTGCCGCTCGACGCGATTGTCTCGGCAAGCGCATATTTGTTGAAGCTCTCGCAGCCCAGCGACAGCAGCAGCACGGCGCCGACATTGGGATGGGTGCAAAGCTGCTCCATCATGCGCTGGGCATAGGCGTTGGGAAAGCAGCCCGGAAAGCCGATCAGGTGAACGGGCTGGTCGGGAAAGCGCTGCACGATTTCCCGTGCCACATGATGAGCGCATTCCACCAGATAGGCGACCGCGACGACATTGCGGATGCCTTTGCGCCCGTCACTGCGAAGATAGCCTTTCATCACTCTGCCTCTGTCGCTGGCGAGCCGATGACGTGGGTCGCCGTATAGTCGCTCTTTATATTGTGGAGATGCACATGTTCGCCCGGCGCAATGGGCCGGATGGCCGAGCCGATCGGCGCACCGTATTTCATGATCTTCTCGCCTGGCGCGATGACGCGACAGGCGATCTTGTGGCCGCGCTGCACCGCCTCGGCCAGCGTAAACGCCTGCCCGTCCAGTATCAGCACGGCCTTGGCTTCAAGGCCTTCACGCGCCACGACGACATTGTCGAGCGGCGAGAGGTGGAGGAGGCGAGGGTCCAACTGCATGGTTGTGGCCTCACATCACGCCAAAGGTCGCCATCGCCTCGCAGGCGCTCATGCCTTTGCGGATCGCCACGGCCACCTGGTTCTCCGTCGAGGCCTTTTCGAGCGCGCGGGCGATAGCTTCATCCTCCGCTTCGCGCGGAATGATCAGGACGCCTTCGCGATCGCCGAAGACGAGATCGCCGGGAGCCACGCGGATGCCTTCGATCTCGATCGCGGTGCGAAAATCGATGACCTTGCCGCGAACGCCCTGATCCTGTGCGTAGACGCCGCGGCAGAAGGTGGGAAATCCCAACGCCTCGATGTCGGCCGCATCGCGCACATAGCCGTTCAGCACGGCTCCCGCGGCCTTGAGATGGGTGGCGCGCGTCGACATCAGCCCACCCCAGAGGGCATAGCGCAGGGACGAGCCGGAGGCGACGTAGACCTCGCCCGGCTTCAGATCGTCGAGCGCCTCGAGCATGATGCCGAACGGCTTGCTGGCGAGCGGGCCGGCCGAAAGCTCGGTTCCCTCGGCGAAGATGTCGGCCTCCAGCACCGGCATGGCGCGCCCGGCGATGCGCATCGGCTGCTGCAGCGGGCCGATGGTCGCCGGCAGGAACTGCTTGCGCAGTCCCATGACGTCGAGGACGTCGCCGACCACCGCCGTGAACAACCGTTCCTTGAGCAGCGCGAAGGTTTCCTCGTCGCTGCGCTTGGTCGCGATCGGCATAGACTTTCTCCTTATCAAAAACCAACCAGGGCGCCGCCGTCCACCACGAGCGTCTGCCCGGTGACGTAGCTGGCGGCAGGCGAGGCCAGGAAAACGCAGGCCCAGCCGATTTCTTCCGGCGTGCCGACCCGGTTCATCTGGATGCGGCCGAGGATCTTGGCCCGGCGCTGCGGATCGTTATCGGTGGCCTTGCGATAGAGTGGCGTATCGATCCAGCCGGGCGCCACGCCGTTGACGCGCACCCCGCGGGCTGCAAATTCCGCCGAAAGCCCGCGCACGGCGCCAAGCAGGGCAGACTTGGCCACGGTGTAGCCCATCACGAAGGGCTGGCCGATGAAGGACGTCATGGAAGCGGTGAAGATGACGTTGCCGGTGCCGCGCCGGGCCTGGCCGGCGATCACGGTGCGGGTGAGCTCCAACGCACCGCGCAAATGCACGTCGAGCACTTGGTCGATCTCGGCCAGGGATGTCTCCTCGAAGGGCTTCTTGATGGTGTTGCCAGCATTGTTGACCAATATGTCAATTTTCCCATGCCGCGCCTCCACGCCGGTGGCGAAAGCGGCCAGGGTGTCGACCTGGGCCAGATCCACCGCTTCGCAGGCCGCGCCGTCAACGGTGGCGGCGGCCTCCGAGAGCACATCAGCGCGCCGGCCTGCCAGGATGACCTTGGCGCCCGCCGCACCCATCGCCTGGGCGATGGCGAGGCCGAGGCCCGAGCCACCGCCAGTGATGAGCGCGGTCTTGCCCGCCAATCCGAAAGCTTGTTGCAGATTCATCGCGCCACCACCACCTTCAGACTGTCCCGGTTGCCGTCCCAGAAGGGCAGGGCGTCTTCCGCCTCCTCGAAAGGAATGATGCGCGAGATCAGCGCATCGGCTTCATCGCCGATGCCTTCGAGCCAGGCGATCACGGCGCGGAAGTCGTCGATCGTCGCGTTGCGCGATCCCATGATGTCCAGCTCCTTCAGGTTGAAGAGCTGAGTGTCGTAGGTCACCGGCGCCTTGGAATAGCCGACATAGACGACGCGCCCGGAATAGCCGGCAAGGGCGATGCATTGGGTGAAGGTCGCGGGCAGGCCGACAGCCTCGATGGCGATGTCCGCGCCGTCATCCCCGGTCAGGGCCGAGACCTCGGCAACCACGTCCCGCGCGCTGGCATCGATGACATGGGTCGCGCCGAAACGCCGGGCGAGGGCGAGCTTTTCCGCACTCATGTCGACCGCGATGACCTCGGCGCCACGGGCGACGGCGGCGATCAGGGCGCCCATGCCGATCATGCCGCAGCCGAGCACGACGACGCGTTCACCCGCGTTCACCCGGCCCCGCCTCACGGCGTGAAAGCCCACCGAAAGCGGCTCGACCAGGGCCAGATGCCGCGGTGCCAGCGTGTCGTTGAGGATCAGCTTGCCGGCGGGTAGCACGATCTCCTCGGCCAGCCCGCCATCCTGCTGTACTCCGAGGGTGCGGTTGTAGCGGCAGGCATTGGTGCGGCCTTTACGGCAGGAGGCACAGTAGCCGCAATGGGTGTAGGGCATGACGATAACGCGCTTGCCGGCCGCGAAGTCCGGTGGCACGCCTGCGCCCGTTGCGATGATTTCGCCGCCGATTTCATGGCCGGGTATCCGGGGTAGCTGCACCAGCGGATTGAGCCCGCGATAGGTGTTGAGGTCGCTGCCGCACAGGCCGACATGGCGCACGGCAATGCGCACCTCGCCATCGCCTTCCACCGGGGCAGCCACGTCATGGAAACGCGTGCGCCCTTCGCTTTCGATCATCAGCGCTTTCATGTCAGTTGAGCATTTCTGCCGGCAGATCGGCACCGATATATTTCTTGTAGATGGCGTTGAGCTTGCCGTTGCGCAGATTGGTATGAACCCACTCGTTCACCGCGGTGCGCAACGCCTCGTCGTTCTTTCGCAGGCCGATGGCATAGGGGAAGACGCGCAGGACATATTTGATTTCGTAAGGCGCGTCGGGTGCGCGGGTATTGGCGGTCTGCATGATGCCCGGCGACGTCGCCATGATGTCGATCTGGCCCGATACCAATGCGGTGACGAGGGTGGCATCGTCCTCAAAGCGCACAATCTCGGCGCCGGTGCCCCGCGAGGTGAGTTCCTTGTCGTTGGAGCTGCCTCGCGTGGTGCCGACACGCAGGCCTGAGAGCGAGGCGTCGTCCTTGATCGCTATCTCCTTCTTGGCCGCAATCACCGACTGGATCACGCCATAGGGATCGGAGAAGTCGATGACCTTCTTGCGCTCCTCCGTGACACTGAAGCTGGCGATGACCATGTCGGCCTTGCCCGTCAGCAGGAAGGGAATGCGGTTGGGGCTGGTGACCTGCACGATGTCGAGGTCGAAGCCCATGTCGCTGGCCAGCAATTGGGCCGTCTCCACATCGGAACCCGACGGCTTCATGGCTGCATCGATCGTACCATAGGGCGGGGAGCCCAGATCGAGTGCGATCATCAGCTTCTTGCGACTGCGGATGGTGTCGAGCGTATCGGCACGCACCGCGGCCGGTGCAAACAGCATGGCGGCGCCCGCCAGCAAAAATTGCCTACGTTTCATGTCGTTTCCCTTGCCTTTCTTGTTTTCAAAGCTCGCCGGCGATGAAGTCGCGCAACTCCGGCGTGACAGGATTGGCCAGTTGGCTGCCGGACAGTTGCTCCCAGACCTGGCCTCGATGCATGTAGATGACGTTGGTTGCCACGCGGCGGGCAAAGCCCATTTCATGGGTGACGAGGATCATGGTCATGCCGCCGCGCGCGAGATCTTCCATCACCTTCAGGACTTCGCCGGTGAGTTGGGGATCGAGGGCCGAGGTGACCTCGTCGAACAGCATCACCTTGGGCTGCATCGCCAGCGAGCGGGCGATGGCGACACGCTGTTGCTGGCCGCCCGAGAGCTGCTCGGGATAGTGATCGGCCTTGGCCTCCAGTCCCACCTTGCGCAGGCAGTCGCGTGCCAGTTCGCGCGCCGCGGATTTCGACAGGGACTTCACGCAGACCGGTGCGAGCATGATGTTCTGTTCGGCGGTCAGGTGGGGGAACAGATTATAGCTTTGGAAGACGATGCCGACGTCGCGGCGCAATGCACGCTTGTCGAGCGCCGGGCTGTGGACCTGATGGCCGCAGACATCGATCGTGCCGGATTGAATGACCTCCAGGGCATCGATGCAGCGCAGCGCCGTCGACTTGCCCGAGCCGGACTGCCCGATGATGGCGACGACTTCGCCACGGCCGACTTCGAAGGAAATGCCCTTCAGCACCTCGACGGCGCCGAAGCTCTTGTGAACGTTGGCGAGCTTAACGACGGCCGACATTGAGCCTCCTCTCCAGCCCTCGGCTCCAGACCGAGAGCGGATAGCAGATGATGAAATAGAACAGCGCGACGCAGATGAAGACGGCGAAGGGCTGGAAGGTCGAATTGTTGATCAGCTTGCCCGCCTGGCTGAGCTCAACCAGGCCGACGACCGAAGCGAGCGAGGTGTTCTTGACGATCTGGACCAGGAAGCCGACGGTGGGAGCCGTGGCGATGCGCATCGCCTGTGGCAGGATCACACGGCTCATGCGCTGCCAGCGCGTCAGTGCGAGACACTCGGCCGCCTCCCACTGCGTCTTCGGCACGGACTGGATGCAGCCGCGCCAAATCTCGCCCAGGAAGCCGGAGGCGTAGATGGTCAGGCCGGCACCGGCGGCGGCGAGGGCCGGCAGTTGATCCAGCCCGAAGATCGCCAGTCCGAAATAGATCAGGAAGAGAAGGATCAGCAGAGGCGTGCCCTGCACGATCTGCACATACAGGCCGGCGAGCGCGCGCAGGATCCGGCTGTCGGAAATGCGCGCCAGCGCAACGGCGAAGCCGAGAATGCCTCCGCCGACGAAGGCGAGCGCCGAAAGCGCCAGCGTCCACCAAGCGGCCTGCAGCAGGAAGACGAGATGATAGAGCCCGAAACTTGGCATGTTACAGCGATGTCCCCAATCGGCGCTTGCGCGGGAAGATCAGCATGCCGAACGCCCAGAAGGCGCCGCGCACGACGAAGGAAAGCAACAAATAGAGCAGGGCGGTGACGATATAGGTTTCGAAGCTGCGGAAGGTGTCGGACTGGATGCGGCCGGTGACGGCAGTCAGCTCTTCGGCCGAGATCTGTGAGGTGATGGAGGAGGCCAGCATCAGCAGCACATATTGGCTGGTCAGAGCCGGATAGACCCGTTCGACCGCGGGGCGCAGGATGACGTGCCAATAGGTCTGGCGACGGGAGAGGCCCAGGCAATCGGCGGCCTCGATCTGTGCCTTGTGCACGGATTCGATGCCGGCGCGCATGATCTCGCAGGTGTAGGCCGTGATGTTCACCACCAGGGCGATGACGGCGGCGAGATTGGCGGAAAGGTGGATACCGAGCACTGCAATCCCGAAATAGATCAGGAAGATCTGTACCAGCAACGGGGTGTTGCGGATCGCCTCGACATAACCGCCGACGATACGCTGCAGCCAGGGTGCGCCATCAGCCCGGGCGATGGCGCAGAGCGTGCCGCCCACGAAGCCGAACAATGTCGACCAGGCGGAAAGCTGGAGCGTAAGCCACACCCCTTGCGCGAAGTCCCGCCAATAGGGCAGCAGTGCTGTGAAATCGAACTGATAGCTCATGCAGTGCGCGCGTGGCGCCCTCTGATCTGACGTTGCCTGCCCGGATGGATCTGCTGGCAGCGCCCAAAGGCGCGGTGCCCTGATCCCATCATTCTTGAAGGGGTATGATGCCCTTGACCGCGACGATGGTCGCGCAGTAGGTTGGCGTCAATTGGTTTTAAATGTCTAATAAACCAAGGTGTATGTATTGCGGTCGAAGAGCGTTTACAAGAAAGCCTATAATCACCTGCTCCAGCGCTTGTCGGATCCTGCGATCAGGTGCCTGGACGGCCCCGAGGCACGGCTCGCCCAGGATTTGCAGATCAGCCGCACGACGCTGCGAGCCGTACTGCGGGACCTGCAGCATGCCAGGATCCTGGGGGAGCGCGAGGTTTTGCGCCGCCCGCGACCGGTCGACTACTTCCCGGAAGAAGAAACCGAGCAGCGTTCCGCCCAGGTCGAGCGCGCCTTCATGGAATGGATCCTGCGCGCCGACATCCGTCCGGGCAATCCGATCAACGTTGCCCAGCTCTCGCGCGAGTTTGGCGTCTCGACGACGGTGATCCGCCAATATCTTCAACAGATGCGCCATTACGGCCTGCTCGCGCAGCGGCCCAACAGCACCTGGATCTTTCGCGGCATCACCACCGACTTTGCCGCCGAACTTTCGGAAATCCGCGAGTTGTTCGAGCTGCGCTCGGCCCGCAAGGTCGCGACGCTCCCCCCCGAGGCGCCGATCTGGGCCGAACTCAGGGCAATCCGAGAGGATCATGTGGCCCTGTTGGCCGTGGCGGAGACCCGGTTCCACGACTTCTCGGCCCTCGACGAGACGCTGCATCGCCTGATCTACGATGCTTCCGAGAACCGCTTCGTGGTCGAGTTCTACCAGATCATCTCGATCATCTTCCACTACCATTATCAGTGGAACAAGGTGGACGAGAAGGCCCGCAACATTGCAGCGATCCATCAGCATCTCGACTATATCGATGCTCTGCTCAGCCGCGATGTCGATGCCATCGAGCGCACTTGCCGCGCCCATCTCGCTGCCGCCCGCGAGACAATGCGCCTGTCCATTGGCGAGAACGTCCCACCTCTGTCCCTCTCCGGCGACAGGTGACACGCACGGGCAGGACAAGGGCTCGGCTACCATTGCGTTGGTCAGGGCGGGAAACCGGAAAAACCATCCCTGTTCCCTTTACTGCCACGTCCGGTTGACGCGTGCGCATCTCATCATCAACCATCGACCGGCGGTAATCGTTCCGATGATCCTCGGTCATGCTTGTCGTTGCCGGCCTTTCCGATCCAGGATTGGCCGCCAGTTTGATCGTGTATCGCCTGCCAATGCGGGTCGAGAGGTCATCGATGCCCCGCAGAACGCAACCGCCTCGGCCGAACGCGCCTTCATCCGAAAGGGCTGACCGGTCCTCGGGGGGATCCGGTGTCGGTGGCCTTCTCCTGGTCATCGAATATCAGGATGCCGCCGGTCGCCGGCAGTTTCGGCCTGTTACGCTCTGGTCGGTCAAGCCGGGGCGGGACGGCATTCCCCGGCTTCTCGGCTACAGCCATGACCGAGATGATCTGCGCTCTTTCCGCCTCGACAGGATCGTGTCGATCGCCGACGCGGATGGCGTGCTCCAGGAACCCCTGGATGCGTTCTATCGGGAGGTGCTCGGACTGTCTTGGCAGCAGCCGCCGCCAGCCGCCTCTGGCGATGAACGGGGAGGGGAACGCTTGGCCGTGATCCGCAGGGTCGCGCGGGAGAACGGCCTCATGCTCGCCGTCTCGGTGGCGAGGGCGGACCTGCAAATGTCGGGCGAGGAAGTGATGATCATGCTCGACCATGTCACAGCTTGCTGTGCCGCCCAGGGCATCGACTTGAATCCGGACGAGATCGAGCGGGCTCGCCAATGGATTCGGCGCATGCGGCCGTCGGCCGATGCCGCAAGAACGAGTTTACACGAGCTTGAAGCGGCCGCACTGGCTACGAGGAAGAGGGTGATCGAGGTTTGCCTGGCGGTGGCTGACAGCGACGGTTTTCGCCATCATCGGGAATTGGCGCTCATCGACGAATTCTCGCGCGCGCTTCTCGGGGAAAGTGTCTTGTCGAACTGCCCTTTCACGCCCGACGGCTCGTGATCGGGTTGGCGAACAGAACCGGTGAGCGACAAATCCCGGTCCAGATCACGACATTGGCGTGGACTCGGTGCTGATCGAAGCGAAGGGGCTTGGAGGTACCAGGCATCATTATTGCTTAATTGGCGACGAAGCTTCCGTCGATCGGGGAATCAGCAGCAGCAGGCGGGGTGACGGATCTCGGAGCGCATAGAGAATGACATTGTCACCATTCGAGCCAAGGGCAAGCGCCCGGGCCGCCCGCCCTCGATACGAGAAAGGGCGATGGCTGTAAAACTCTGGGGGGGGGGGAACGCCCCAATAGACAGGGGACACAAAACAGCTTGGCCTCGACCGCTTCATCGTTTGTCGCGAGACGCGTCATCAAAGCAGCAATCGGACCTCAGCGCCTTCCGGGTGTAAAGGATCCGAAAACGATCTGGCGCCGCCGGATCTCGGTCAACCACGTGGACTGGCGGCCAAGTCCATTGCCAAACGCCGATGCCCGGCGCGCGGGAGAATTGGATCCGCCCGCGGGTGCCTTCAACGGCTACGCACGGCCAGGATCCGGCAATGCGCGCCCGGTTCACGCCGTGAGCACGCGACGCCGCGGCGAGAACGGCGATCGTGTCGTAGCCCTCGAAGGCGACGAAGGAGGGAGCTTCGGCCAGCCGTTCGCGCAGGGCCGTCTCGATGCGGGTGCCGAGCGGGCCGAGGCGCTCGGGCAGATAGCGCAAGAACGGGATGGCGGTGCCCTCGTCACCCAGCAACCTCGCCCATTCGGCGAACTCCGGTTGCCCGGCCGGAGCACCGATCATCATCGTGGCGAGACGTTGATCGCGGCGAACGGCCTTGACGATCGACACGGCCGGCTCCGGATACCCGACCAGCAAAAGCAGGGCTGTCGTGCGCATGTCGGCGAGTTTGTCGCACATCGCAGCGGGGATAAGCGAGTGCATGTCGAGTTCGATGACGGTGACGCCGCGTGGAGACAGATAGTCTCGCAGAATGCGGGCTCCGGAGGCCCAATAGACACTTGGCTGGGCTGCTACGGCGATCCGACTGTGGCCTGCGCCGAGGAGAAAGTCTGCATAGACCTGCCAGCCGTGGGACTGTGCCGGGGCGAGGCGCGCGACCCCGTGTATCGGCTGTTCGGTGAGTGCGTCGAGAACCGCAGACGAGCAGAGAAACGGCAGGCCGAGGGCATCGGCCCTGCCCGCCGCGGCGCGAGCGGCCACGCTGTGATACTCCCCCACCAGGGCAGCCACGCCCAAGCGGTCCAATTCATCGACCGCCGCCACGCTTCGTTGCGGGTCAGCCGCTGTATCTCGGACCAGCAGTTCGAGCGGCCTTCCGGCGATCCCGCCGGCCGCATTGACCTCGCCAACGGCCAATTCGAGTCCGGCAAGCAAATGCCGGCCTGCCTCGACCCAGCCAGGCCGGCTTAGCGGAACCAGGGCACCGATCTGCACGGTCGAGCCGTCAACTGGCCCCACGCCAGGCGGAGATGGCGACGTGTTCATGCCTTGACCTCTCCTGACGTGATGGGGTGCCGTTCCGCAATCTCCGACCAAAGCGTCCATGCGGCTTGAGGACAACCACATACAGCTGCGAATTCGAGGGGGACAGGAACAGTTTCAGACAATTCCGCCGATCTGTATGGTTAAGGCAAGCCATACGGTAATTTCGATCTTGCCCGCTGAGCGTTCGTCTGCGCCAGAAACGCTTCAATGGTTCTCGCGCAGCTTTTTGACGTCTTCCGCTGTCAGCTTGGACTCCTGATTGCCCCAGGTCTGGCGCATCCAGTTCACCAGATCAGCCAGGCTGCGATCGTCGAGCTGATGGCCGAAGCCCGGCATCGGCTGCATGCGCTCCAGCCCGGGAAAGCGCTGCGCCGGAATGCCGTCGACCACAGCACGCACGAGATTGCGCGCGCTGGTCAATCGCAGGGTCGCATTGGTGGCGAGTGGCACCACGACATGCGGGATACCCTGGCCCTCGGCGCCATGGCAGCCCGAGCAGAGCGCGAGATAGGTCGGCTTGGCCGAAGCCGTGACCTCGGGCGCCACCGAGATCGCGGGCGATGGTGTCGGCGTCTGTCCTTTCGAGGCGTCGTCGAGATCGAAAAGATAGGCCGACAAGGCGTTGAGGTCGTCAGGCGTCATATATTGCGTGGAGAAATGTACGACCTCGAACATCTGGCCGGTCATCGCGCCCTGTGCCGAGAGGCCCGATTTCATGAAAGTAGCGAGCACTAGCGAGGTAAAGCCCATGCGCTCGAGGCCATTCCTGGTGATGTCTGGCGCGTGCGCGCCCTCGATGACCGAACCCTGGAGATAAGCATCCTTCCTCATGCCCTGCAGCACATTGCGCGGCGTGTGGCATTCCCCGCAATGGGCAAGCGCATCGGTCAGATAACGCCCGCGATTCCAGACGGGAGAACGTGCCGGATCTGCCGTCGAGACATCGGAGGACAGGTTGACGAGATTCCAGACCGTCAAGGTCTGGCGGATGTTGAATGGGAAGTTCAGCTCGTTCTTCTTGTTCTCGACCTTCATCGGTTCGCGCGTCATCAGAAAGGCATAGACCGCATCGACATCCTCGGCTGTCATCTTGCGGTAGGACGCATAGGGCATCGCCGGATAAAGGTGGCCTTGCTTGCCTACCCCGTCGCGCACGGCCCGATGGAATTCCGCACGCGTCCAATTACCGATGCCATTGTCCTTGTCAGGCGAGATGTTGGTTGCATAGATCGTGCCGAACGGGGTCTGGAAAGGCAGGCCGCCGGCCCAGGGCGCGCCGCCCTTGGCCGTGTGGCAGGCATAGCAGTCGGCCGCAACGGCGACATAGGCGCCCCGCTTGGCGAACGTCTTCATCTCATCGGCCGTAAGCGGCTGCTCAATATCCTTGGCGACCACGCTTTTTTCGAACAGGCCCAGCAAGATCGCACTTGCGACGGCCGCCCCCAGCACGATTCCGCCGGCAATCGTCCAGAGCAGTTTTCTCATCATGGCTGCGCTACGCCTTCACCAAGCCAGGGGTATTGAGAGCAAGATCGCGCACCGCCTCGAAATAGCGTACATAGCCGGTACAGCGACAAATATGCCTGCCGAGCGTGTCCGTGATCGTCTGCTCGAGCTCGGCACGCGGGATCGGCTTGCGTTCGAGCTGGTCCAGGAGAACGGTCGCTGCCGTCACGAAGCCTGGCGTGCAATAGCCGCACTGGAACGAAAAATGTTCGATGAAGGCCAGCTGGACAGGTGAAAGCTGGGTAATCGCGCCGTTGGCGTCGCGCTTGGCGTGCCCTTCCACGGTCCTTACCTTCCGGCCGGCGAACCACTGGGCGCCGACGATGCAGGTGCGCATTTCCTCGAGCACGCCATCATCTTTTTCCACGATCACGGTGCAGGCATGGCATATGCCCTGGCCGCAGCCCATGCGCGAGCCGGTCAGGTTGAGATACTCGTAGAGGAAATCCTGCATCATCATGGTTTCGGGCACGTCGATGGGGCCGACAGCCTTGTCGTTGATGGTGAGCGAAAGTTGCTTGGACGCGAGTGTCATGCCAGCGCCTCCAGGATCTTTTCCGACGTGATAGGCAGGTTGTAGAAACGCTTGCCGATAGCGTGTGCGACGGCATTGGCAATGGCGGGGACGACCGCGATCATCACCACCTCCGCCATGCCCCTGGGCGGGTCGGTCTCGGAAAGCGCCGGCAGGATCTCGACGGTCTGCGACCACACGGCAACATCCCCCGCCATCGGGAGCTCGTAGCGGTTCCAGTTCCAGGTGCCGTCGCCCGGGCCGTCTTCGTAAAGCGGCAGATATTCCTTGAGGGCGTGGCCGATACCCATGGCAAGGCCGCCCTGGATCTGGCCGGAGACCAGTTCCGGCACGATATGCCGGCCGCAATCCATGATGGAATGATGCGACAGCAGGGAGATCTCACCGGTGGCGGTGTCGACGACGATCTCGGCGAGGGTAGCCATGGGCGTATAATAGGTCACGCCCGCATTGTTGCGCTGGACAGGCGGATAGGACACCGCCTTGCGATCTACGAACTGCCAGCCATCCAAGGTCATCAGCGCTTTGCGTTCGGCTGGCGCACCATCGCCATATCGCACGGCCAGCGCGTCGATGGCAAAACGGTGCTGGCCGATCACGCCGAGGTCGAACTCCGCCTCCGCCCATTGCCAGCGATTGAAGGTGTGGACCGTCACCCCGGTGACGAGCCCCTGATGATGCGCTTCGGCCGCAACCTCGGCAAAGGAAAGTGGCTGCAGGCCCGCGGCATTGACCTTCCCGCCGGCAAGCCTGAGGTCGTCACGGCGCACCGCCTCCGGAGCCATCTGGCCGCCGCCGATGCCGCGTGACCACAGCGCCCGCGCCGCTGGCCAGATGGCGAGGTCGATAATGGCCCGTGCCGCCTCGCGCGTGGCATGGCCGAGATAATAGACGCTGTTGGAAGCGCTCATGGGCGAGGTGAAGGAGGGGGTCCAGCGCGGATTCTGCCTGCGCTGGTCTTCCTCGGCCTGCGACATGGTATAGGGCTGGTCGGTGGTCTCGAGCGGCATTTGCGGCCAGCGGACCTTGCCATATTCGGTGTCGTCCGGTGCCACGCCGAGCATATCGGCCACCATGATGGCCTGGGAGGTGGTCACGCCGGTGCCGATCTCATGCGCGACATGGACGAGCCTCAGGCGTCCCTTGGCATCGAACTCGATGGCAGCGAAGGCAGCCTCGGCGCCGGTGCCGTAATCCTTGTGTACGTGGCCGTAGCCAACGCCATATTTCTTGCCCGGATTGGCGGTTTCGAACGCTGCCTTCTTCTTCTGCCGCTCGCTCCATAAGGGATGTTCGCGTGCCTTGAGAATGATCTCCTCATGACGCATGGCCCCGGCGGGAATAGCGCCTTGCGTGTTCTTCATGCCGGAACGCAGAACGTTCTTCAGCCGCAGATCCATGACGTCCATGCCGATCAATTCGGCCGCCTCGTCGACCATCATCTCGGTCGCCGACATCGATTGCAGCGTGCCGTAGCCTCGGGTCGAGCCTGCGTCGACGGCACGCGATGCAACCGCCGCCGCCGAGAAATCACTTTTCGGCAGGTAATAGATCGATTGTCCGGCGGTTGCCCCGACAGCACCGACCGAGGCCGAGAAATTCTCGCGCCCGCCGCCGTCATTCTTGTAGCGGCCGGTCATGGCGCGGAACTGCCCGGTCTTTCGGTCCACCAGCAGCACATTGTCCATCCAGAAGGCGTGGCGCTTCAGCCCCATCTGGAACTGCTCGTAGCGGTCGTTTGCCAGCCGCACCGGGCGGCCATTGCCGTAGAGCCCGGCGAGCACGCAATAGAAGGGGAAGATCGCGTGATCCTTGGTGCCATAGCCCACGGTGTAGCCGACCCGAAGATCGACCTCCTTCAAAGGATGTTTCGACTTCGACACCATCTGGGCCGCGACTTCCGCGACCTCATAAGGCGACTGCGTCGCGATCATGGCATGCAGGATCCCGCTTGCCGGATCGTACCAGACATTGCCATTGTCGGCCTCCATGGCCGAGGCGTCGGTCGACTGGGAGAAGTAGCTACGCTTCAGCACCAGGGCATCATCACCCGCGGCCGCGATCTCGCGCTCGATTTCGGCTGCTGCGGCCATGCCGCGCGCCATGGCGTCAGCGTTGCCGGCCGGTGGCCATTGCGGCTCGTCGCCCTTGAAGCCTGCCCGGATCACGGTGTCCTTCAGCGATGAATAGCGATCCTCCGCAAAAGGATCGCCGCCGTCGATACGCACATAGCGCGCGGAGGCATAGGGACCGGGTGTGGTCGAGGCTGCCTTGCCACCATAGCGCACGACAGTGTCATCGAAGCGCGTCAAGCGCTTGGCGGCGTCGTAGCGGGCAAAATCGTGATAGACGAGCAGGGCCACGGGCTGGCCGAGCAGGCGTGCCGTCTGCCCTTTCGGCACAAGGAAAACGTCGCCATAGAAGCCCGGTACCGGAATCTCGATGCCGTCGGCGACAAGATCCTGGTACAGCACCAGCCGGTCCGGCTTGAGATCCTCGCCCAGCACCTTGAGGTCGATGCCGTCAAACGCCAGGTCCGTTCTGGTCGCATGCAGCAGGAAGGCATGCGATTGCTCCTTGGGCCACCCTTCGAGATCGCGGGCGCGATAGTCGCGCGAGAAGGTCTTTTCACCGGTAACCTTGGCGATCGCATCGAGGCGGTATCTTGGCTTGCCCCGGCCGTTCAGCCAATCCGGCCCTGGCCGCGGCGGCGTCTCGATCAATCGCGCATCGGCGGTGGGGCCCAGGAATGATATCTTGATCGCCACGCCGGCAGCCACGCCTGCCTTCAGGAAATCCCTGCGCGAAAGAGCCGCTTTCATAGCGTTGCCTCCATGACTGCGTGGGTCACTTTCGGTCATCAGCTTAGATCACGGAAGTAATTTATTACAATCCTGTTCTGGGGAATTGCGAGCTGGCCCGTCAGTGAATGATGGACCGGCGCGCAGGATCGAATTGGAGGATGGCACAACACGCAACGCGACACCGAGATCTACTGCGTTGACTTCGAGCTTGCGTGCCAGGGTCCGAGGACCTCGGGATTTCGTGAGGCGATACGGCCGGCAATGACGGCCCTCCCTTGTCGATTGTCTAGTCTGGTGCCGCACCAACGGGCGGGCCGCCAGGCGGGCGGTGTAGGAAGGTAATCGAGGCGTAGGCGCCGAGCCACGAGCCTAGCGCTGCAAAAGCGACATAGGCCCAGTTCTCGGTGTAGCTGATGACCGCATAGGACGACAGCAGATACCAGACACTGCTCCAGGTCGCGGCCGGCACGCGCTTGCGGGCCACCACCGCAGCGGTGAACATGACATAGACCGCATCCGTGGCGGCGGTTGCCAGCAGGACGGCGCCGGCGGTGAGGGGATCGATGGCGGCCATTGCAGCGTCTCCGAAGCCGGACCTGGGATAAGCGAGTTAAGCCGTGGTCGCTGGCCGTCATCGTGCGGGGCGCTCCGGCGGCGCATGGCCCTCGATGCGTCATTCACGCCAGCGTCACGGCGGCTGACCGAGCATTCGTGCAGATCTTCAAAGTGCTTCATCTCGATTCCTGCAAGGTCGAGAGAGGGTGGCCCTGTCGGACTAGGTGAATGGCGCCGACAGGGCCGTGCCGGTGGCCGTGGTGAGCCGCACACCGACGGCGAAGTCTATCACCGATCATGCACACGCATTGCGTGTATTTTTTCAATCATGCATCCCGTATTACGGATGACGTCTTGATCAGTCATGACCAATTGCACGCGATGAAGGCGAGGTGACTGAAACCCTGGATCAATTCACATTCAGATTCCGAATTGAGTTGAGGGAAAGAAGGAACGAGCATTGCGGCGAAGTAGGATGCTGCCGCAACGAGTATGCCCCTGTGCGCGTAGCGCATGACCCTGATATGTCGACAGGCGTTGACATCCATCGAGCAGGCCGAATGCCGGGTCGAGTTCTGTTCAATGAAGCGGGTCAGGTTGAACTGAACCCAAGAGCCTAGTTCTTCGTCTTTATCCTCGCCGATGGCGCTGCCCGAGCCTCATGGGCTGGTTGGTGTGCGATCTCGTTCTGCAAGGCCGCGATGTGATCACGTGCAACATCGCTGACGGCCCGCTCGATGGCGCGAAAGCGAGCGATGAGGGCGAGGCCCAGAGGCGTGAGTACGGCCCCGCCGCCATTCTTGCCACCGATCTGACGCGTGGCGACGGGCTTGCCGAAGATCTGGTTGATTTCCTCCACCAGATCCCAGGCACGGCGATAAGACATGCCCATGGCACGGCCGGCCGCCGAGATCGAACCGAGCGAAGCGATATTCTCGAGAAGCTCGATTTTTCCGGGGCCAATGCGGCCTTCAGGGTCAAGATCTATGCGCAGGCTCAGGGACGGCACGGTGTTTCGCCAGCGTTCGTGTTTCGCCTATCTGGTTCGTTACAAAATATAGTGGCATCGTAGAAAGCTGTCAGCGCGATTGTCGGTGCCGGCAAATTTCCGCCCTTCCTCTGCATTGGAGATGTTCGATGAAGATCAGCGCACGGAACACGCTCAAGGGCAAGATCGTGGATATCGTAAAAGGGGCGACGACCGCGCATGTGCGGCTCGACGTCGGCGGCACCATCGTGACCGCTTCGATCACCAATGAGGCTGTGGATGCGCTGAAACTCCAGAAAGGCCAAGACGCCTATGCGGCCATCAAGGCCTCGGATGTGATGATCGCCATCGATTGAAACTGGATCGGAACGGTTTCCCCGGTAGTAGGCACTTACCGGCGTGCCGGCTTCAAACGACCATGCCAATGGCAAGGGGCGGCGGAATTTCGCGCGAAGCGCAATATTGAGTGATATATAGCGCTGCCGGCTGGCGCTCCGCCGTCGCCAGGCGAACTCGATCCCTGCCATCCGGAGAGAAACAATGGATCCGAAATCGACTGCCGTCGTTCTCATCGAATACCAGAATGATTTCACCACCGAGGGTGGCACCCTGCACGCGGCGGTCAAGCCCGTGATGGAGCAGACGAACATGCTGGCCAACACGTTGGAGACCGTGAAGCAGGCCCGCGCGGCTGGCGCGACGATCGTCTATGCGCCGATCACCTTCACCGAGGATTATCATGAACTCAGCCCCAGCCCCTATGGCATCCTCAAGGGCGTCGTCGACAGCAAGTCGTTCAGGAAGGGAAGTTGGGGCGCCGAGATCGTCGAGATCCTGAAGCCGGCAGCGGAAGACATCGTCGTCGAGGGCAAACGAGGGCTGTGCGGCTTTGCCACCACCAACCTCGATTTCATCCTGCGCAGCCGTGGCATCTCGACCATCGCGCTTAGCGGCTTCCTGACCAATTGCTGTGTCGAGTCGACCATGAGGACAGGCTACGAGAAGGGGTACGACGTCATCACGCTGACGGATTGTACGGCCACCCTCAGCGAAGAGGAGCAGAGGCTGGCTGTCGAGAAGAACTATCCGATGTTTTCAAAGCCGATGAAGCACGCCGATTTCCTGGCCGCCCTGGCAGGGGCGTAGGTCGTCCTCGGGTTGCCGGGCCAGGCGCCATCGATGACAGCGTCCGCCAAGACACCAAACCAGGCTTTCCTTGTCGACGCCCGCCCGATGCCGCCGGAGAAGAGCGGTTGCCATCCGGCAGTATTTTGCCTATCGCTATATATGTATGACTATTACGGTGTTCGTGGATCGCTGCTGGAGTCCAATCCCTCGCTCGCCCAGCGTTAGCGAAATTGGCGTGCCGTCACACAGGCTCGGCACCAGCGTTGTATCCAATTGAATACAATCAATGCCGATAAATCTTTGAACAAGGGAGGACTTTATGAATATTGCAATCCGCAAACCGTCGCTCGGTTCCGCCGCGGCGGCGTTTCTCGCCAAGCGGCACAAGCTCCTGATCGATGGAGAATGGGTCGATGCCCGGAGCGGCAAGACCTTCGCTGTCGAAGATCCCGCGACCGAGGAGAAGATCGCCGAGGTGCCGGCCGGAGACAAGGCCGATATCGATCTTGCGGTTGCCGCCGCACGCCGGGCCTTCGAGACGGGACCGTGGTCGCGGATCTCGCCCGCCGAGCGTTCCCGGCTCGTCTGGCGGCTCGGCGACCTGCTGGAGCAGCATGCAGACGAGTTCGCCGAACTCGAAGCGCTCGACAATGGCAAGCCCGTGACCAATGCGCGCCGGGGCGACGTCCAGGGTTCGATCGACATGTTTCGCTACATGGCCGGTTGGGCGACGCGCCTCAATGGCGAGACCATACCGGTGTCGAGCGCAGGCAACTGGCACGCCTATACGCTGCGCGAGCCGGTCGGCGTGGTTGGTCAGATCATTCCCTGGAACTTTCCCTTGATGATGGCGGCGTGGAAGCTGGCGCCGGCTCTTGCCTCGGGCTGCACCATCATCCTCAAGCCGGCGGAGCAAACCCCGTTGTCCGCCTTGCGCTTCGGCGAGCTCATCCAGGAGGCCGGATTCCCGGCCGGTGTCGTCAACATCGTGACCGGGTTCGGTGAGACCGCCGGCGCAGCCCTTGCCGAGCATCCCGATGTCGACAAGATCGCTTTCACGGGCTCGACCGAGGTCGGCAAGATCATCGTGCGGGCGGCGGCGGGCAACCTCAAGCGCGTATCGCTCGAGCTCGGCGGCAAGTCGCCCGCCATCGTCTTTCCCGACGCCGATCTCGATCTCGCTATCGCCGGCACGGCCGATGCGATTTTCTACAATCAGGGGCAGTGCTGCACCGCCGGGTCCCGTCTGTTCGCCCACAAGTCGATCTATGACCGGGTGGTCGCGGGCGTCTCGGAAGCGGCAGGCAAGCTGAAGGTCGGCCACGGCCTGGATCCGAGCGTCAATCTCGGCCCGCTGGTTTCCAAGGAGCAGCACCAGAGAGTTACCGGCTTCCTACAATCAGGCCGGGAAGAAGGGGCGGAGGTCGTGACCGGTGGCAGCATCATCGGCAACCAGGGCTACTTCGTCGAGCCGACGGTGCTGGCCCAGACCAATCGGAGCATGCGCGTGGTGCGCGAGGAGATCTTCGGGCCGGTGGTCTGCGTCCAATCCTATGACGACGACGATCTCGATGCGGTCGCGCGCTTTGCCAACGACACCGAATATGGCCTGCAGGCCAGCGTCTGGACCCGCAATCTCAAGGTCGCCCATATGATGGCCCGCAAGATCAAGGCGGGCACCATCTGCATCAACACCCATAATTACGGCGACCCGGCCTGGCCGTTCGGCGGCTACAAGCAATCCGGCTGGGGTCGCGAGATGGGCAAGGAAGTCATGGAGCACTACACCGAGACCAAGGCGGTGGCGGCTAGGCTCTGAGGGGGCCGCCCGAGCCGCCGGGAGCAGCGATATGATGATAGGGCGCTCCTGCGCCCTGTCATCGAGATCTTCAACGCCGAGGGTGCCGTCGAATGGCGCCCTCAGATGTTCGACGGTGGCGGGTCGGATTTCAGAAAGGCGCCGGCTTCGGCGCGAAGCCAGTCACAAAACAGGCTGGACTTGCGATTGCGTCTCGCCCGGCGCAGGGCGACATAGTCGTGGCCACTGTCGAGGAAGCCCATCGGTGCTTGCAGCCGGCCGGAATGGATGTCCTCGCTGACATAGGGCCAGGGTGCGACGCAGACACCGAGGCCGGCTCTCGCCGCTTCCAGCATGAAATAGAAATGCTCGTATTCGACGCGCGGCCCGGCCTGGATCGATTGCCCCGAGCGCGAATGCCAGTCGCCCCATGCCCGCAGGCGTGTTCGGGTGTGGAGCTGTGGGATGGCGTTGAGCCCGCCGGCTGATGCCGTCGCCAGCGGCGGCGCGAGCACGGGACCGGTCTGTTCGGGAAACAGCTCGATGATTTCGGCTCCTTCAGGCCACGGCGCCGCCCCGACGCGTATGGCGACGTCGAAACCGTCCCTGCTGAAATCGACGGGGCGGGACGATGCCGTCAGGCGCACCTCGATTTCGGGGTATTCGGCCTGGAAGCGATAGAGCCGCGGAATGAGCCAGCGCATGGTGAACGTGCCGGGGCAGGATATGTCGAGCGGGCCTTGCTCGATGTCGGCCACCGAGCGAACCGACATGTCGATCTGGTCGAAAGCCTTCGCGAGCCCGGACAGCAATGTCGAGCCGGCGTCAGTCAGGCGCAGCCTGTTCTTCGGGCCTTCGAAAAGCGGCACGCCCAGCACCTGCTCCAGATGCCGTATCTGGCGACTGACCGCGCTGTGGGTGACGTTGAGTTCGTCGGCTGCGCGCGTCATCAGGCCATGACGGCCCGCCGCCTCGAAGGCACGCAACGCGTTCAGCGAGGGGATATGCCTTGCCATGTGCCTTTTCCGAACATTGAGTGTTCGATCATATCGATTTTCACCATGTAAGTCATAGTGTTTTCTACCTCGCGACAGATGAGACTAGCCATTTTTGGAACGGAGGAAGACAGGCCGGCGAGTGGGCCGTCCGCCTTGTTCCATGCAAACACGGGAGACGGGATATGCATGGCAGATACCAAGACGGCAGCGCCGGCGATGCGAATTACGGCGTGATCGGCAGCGGCTACCGGACCTATCGCCAGCCGGATCCCCGCATCGCCCAATTCATCCTGGAGGCCCTGGGCGACGCGGCAACCGTACTCAATGTCGGCGCCGGCGCGGGCTCCTACGAACCGGTCGACCGCAAGGTGACGGCGGTCGAGCCCTCTGCCTCGATGCGGGCGCAGCGGCCGGCTCATCTGTCGACGGCACTCGATGCAACGGCCGAACACCTACCTTTCCCCGACCGGAGTTTCGATGCCAGCATGGCGACATTTACGGTCCATCAATGGGCGGATCTCAAGCAAGGTCTGAGGGAGATGCGCCGCGTCACGCGTGGGCCGGTTCTGGTTCTCAGCTGCGATCCCGATGCGCTGGAACGTTCCTGGCTGCAGGCCTACGCCCCGGAGATGATCGCCGTCGAGGCCCGGCGTTATCCAAGCATGGCGTCCATTGCCGATGCGCTCGCAGGCGATATCGAGGTCAGGCCGGTGCCCATCCCGCTGGGCTGCATCGACGGGTTCGGCGAGGCTTATTACGGCAGGCCGGAACGTCTGCTCGAGCCCGGCGCACGGCTTGCCAACTCGGCGTGGAGTTTCGTCGACCCTGCCGTCGGCGAGCGATTCGTTGCCGATCTCAGCCGCGACCTGAAGGATGGAAGCTGGGACAGGCGCTATGGCGAACTCCGCAGCCAGCCTTTCTTCGAAGGATCCTTGCGGCTGATCATATCGAGGCCGTGAGGTGGGATGATGAAGGACGAATTACGTGCCTTGAAGTCGCTCGCCGGTCCCCTCCCGACCTTCGACATGGATGGGGTGCCGGGAGAACCGCGGCTCTTGTTTGCCTCTTGGTTCCGCGATGCCGTCGAGGCCGGTGTGGATGAACCGCATGCCATGGTGCTCTCGACGGTCGATGAGGAGGGGGCGCCCGATGCGCGTGTTCTCATCCTCAAGAATCTCGATCATCGCGGCTGGCATTTTGCATCCACCGATCAGGGCCCGAAAGGACGTCAGATCGCGCACAATCCCCAGGTGGCCCTGACTTTTTATTGGTCACGGCTCGGACGCCAGGTGCGTATTCGTGGCTTGGTTGAGCGGGCCGATGTGCATGAGCGTGATGTCGACTTTCTCGCCCGGCCGGCGGGTGCGCGGGCGATTGCGCTCGCCGCCAGGCAAAGTGAGCCGCTGACATCCGCCAAGGATCTGGAGGACGCACTCGCACTGCTGCAGGACCGCATACTGGAAAGACCGGATCTGATTGCGCCGCATTGGAGCCTTTTCATCGTGGCGCCGCAGGAGGTGGAATTTTGGCAAGGCGACGCGGAACGTCGGCATTGGCGTCTGCGCTACCGGCGGGAAGCGGTGGGATGGTCGCGCGAAAAGCTGTGGCCGTGATAGAAGCGTCCCGCCCCCTCGCAGCGTTTCGCATAAAACAGCGCGCCTTGGGGAGAGGCGGGCGTCAGGCCTGCGTCTCCCGATCGCCGGGTTGCTCGGGTGCGATCGGCTTGAACAGGGTGCGATCGGGCTTGAGATCCAGCAAGGGAGTGCCGTTGAGGCAATCGAGCCCGCGGACCAGCAATGTCGATCCTTCGCGAGCCACGAGCGTCACGATCGAGGTGCCGATCGGGTTCGGGCGGACCGGCGAGCGAAGTGCGAACGTGCCATGGGTGGTGCCGTCATTGGCCGGACTCTGGCGGACGAGATCGCGGCGCGACAGATGCAGCCAGTAGAGGACCTCCAGGCGCTCGAAACGGTCGATTCCGTCGAGCGCCGCCTGCCATGGCTCGAAGATCTCGATGCGGCAGACCGGCCCATCCGGCCGGCCCTGCCGCGGGGCCATCAGCCTCGACGTCCATGGCGTCAGGATGCGACCAATGAAGACCAGCCCCGCATCGGTCAGCTCGGGAGGGGAAACCGCTACCTCATTTTGTCTAATTTCGCTTTCGCGAACCATGCTCAGGTCCTCCTTGTCTGGCTTGCCGTGGCGGGAAGCTGCGCAGCGGCAAGGATGGGAACGCAGATGTGCCGGCCGGCCGATGCCAGGAACTCGATGGCGACCCCAACGCCATAGAGCTTTTCCAGGAGGGCGGGCGTCATGACGTCGGAGGGTGGGCCGACTGCATCGAGCCGCCCCTTGCGCATCAGGGCAACGCGATCGCCGCAGGCGAAGGCGTGACTGGGATCGTGGGTGGAGAGGATCACGCCAAGGCCTGACCCTGCCATCGCACGAATGCGCTCGAGCACCCGGGACTGATTGCCAAAATCGAGACTGGCAGTCGGCTCGTCCATGACGATCAGGGCCGGTTGCTGCGCCAAGGCACGGGCGATCAACACCATCTGGCGCTCGCCACCGCTGATCTGCGTGTAGGAACGCGTGCCGAGTTCGCGGATGCCGAGCATATCGAGCGCATCCCAGGCAATCTCGCGATCGTGACTGGAGGGGGCCGCGAATGTGGGAATGCGGCTTGCCCGGCCCATCAGGACGACGTCGATCACGCTGAAGGGGAAATAGGCGGCGTTCGCCTGCGGGACATAGCCGATGTGGCGGGCAAATTCGGCGCGGCTGAAAGCGCGGATGTCGCGTCCGTCCAGGGTCAGCCGCCCGCCCTGGGCCGGAATCAGGCCGAGCAGCGTCTTGAACAAGGTGGTCTTGCCGCAGCCATTAGGCCCGAGCAGGCACAGAACCTCGCCTTGCCGGGCCGCCAGGGTTACGCCGCTCCCCACAAGCGTGCCGCGATATCCGAAGGCCAGATCGACCGCCTCCAGCATCATTGCCATCCTCGCCTTGTCCTCGCCAGCATACAGAGGAAGAAGGGTGCACCGATCGCGGCGGTCAAGATGCCGAGCGGTATTTCGATCTGCGCCATCGAGCGCGCCAGCGTATCGACGCCGATGAGAAAGCCACCTCCCAAAATGAGGGAGGCCGGAAGCAGGCGCGAGAACTCCGGTCCGGTCATCATACGCGCCACATGCGGCACCAGGAGGCCGATCCAGCCGATGATGCCGCAGACCGAGACCGCCGCCGCCGTCATCAAGGTCGCGGCCGCGACCAGGGTGAGCCGAAGATGGCCCGTTGCCAGGCCGAGTGCGCGGGCTTCCTCGTCGTCGAGGGCCATCGGGTTCATGCGCCAGCGTAGCAGAATGATCGGGACGAGGCCGATGATGATAGCCGGCAGGATCGAGGCGACGTCCGCCGGTGTTACGCTGGCAAGGCTTCCGAGCAGCCAGAAGGTGATTGCCGGTAACTGGTTGTAGGGATCGGCGAGCACCTTGAGCAGGGAGATGCTGGAGCCGAGCAGCGCGCCGATTGCAACGCCGGCCAGGACCAGGAGCAGGACTGGATCGCCCTGGCGGATCGAGGATCCCACGATATAGACGAGCCCGACAGCGGCAAGCCCGCCGGCAAAGGCCATGGCCTGGATCACGGCAACCGATAAGCCAAGGAAGATGGCCGCGACCGCGCCGAGGCTGGCGCCGGCCGACACGCCGAGAAGATCGGGCGAGACGAGCGGGTTGCGAAACAGTCCCTGGTAAACGGCCCCAGCCGTCGCAAGGGATGCACCGATCAGGAATCCGGCGATCACGCGTGGCAGCCTCACTTGCCAGACCACGGTGTCGATCGTCGCATCGAGGCCACTGGGAAGGCCGGACAGCCTGGACCAGATTACCCTGACGATATCCGGCGGCGAAACACTGTATTTTCCGGTGCCGAGGGAGATCAGTACCACGATCACCAGGAGCGCGAAGGCGATCGGGAACGAAGCCCAGGCGTGCGGGGACCGTCCGCCGGGCAAGGCTTTGTGCAGGCTCCTGCGCCCGGCCATTACGGCTTTCCCGTCGCGGTAGCGAGCAGGCTGTCGAGCTGGGGCTCGGTGAGTTCGACATGATAGAACAGGTGGTAGAAGGTCCTTGTTTCCTGCCGAAGGTCGATGTCCGTACGGCCGGGATAGAGCACCGATGTCAGCCAGGCCACGCCGATGATGCGATTGATGCCGGGCGGCGCATCGAACCAACCGAACGGCAGAGCCGGTGCCTGGTAGACCCGGTGGTTCTTCACCGCCGTAATGCTGGCCCAGACCGGATCTGTCGCGACCTTGGCCTGGAAGTTCCGGTCGAGTGTCAGGATGATGTCGGGATTCCAGGCGAGCAATTGCTCCATGGACACTCGGGCAAGGCCGCCGGCACCGGCGGCATCGGCGACATTGGTTGCGCCGACCGCTTCCAGGACCTCCGTATTGATCGAGCCGGCAAGCCCGGTCTCCAGACCATCGGGGCCGCGGCCGTAATAGACATGCGGCCGCTCGCCGGCCGGGATGGCTTTCACTGCTGTATCGAGGCGGCGTGTTGCCTCGTCGGCAAACCGGACCAATTCGTCCGCCCGCCCGGGCTCGCCGAGAATATCGCCGAGCTTGCGCAGGCTATCGGCCGACTTGGCGAAGCGGCCGTCGATCAGGACATAGGGAATGCCGGTCTGCTGCTGCACCCGGTTGGCGAGTGAGGCGTAGGTGCCGTCGACGGTTCCCACATCGATGATCACATCGGGTTTCAGCGCCAGGACCGCTTCGATATTGGCCGTATTGCCCTTGCCGGTCAGCCGTCCATGGGCCGGCAGATCGCGGTAGGGAATCGCAAGGAACGCCTTTTCCTCTGCCGATGGCGCCCGAACCCAGCCGACCATCTTCTCGGGCGCGATGGCGTAGAGCAGAACGGAAGCAGGGGGTCCTGCCGCCATGGCGCGATGAATGGCGACCGGCAGCTCGACGCTGCGACCGGCCGCGTCGACGAATGTCCGCGTCTGGGCAATGCCGGACTGTGGCAGAACGACAAGCAGCGTCGCCGCCAGAGCTGACAGGAATGAGCGCCGAAGCATCGAAACGTCTCCATCGCGGAAGTTCACCAATCGTTATGGTTGGATGGATATCCCGGTCAAGGCCCGCCTGGCTGCCGCGGCCACAGATCGCAGCCGGGAATCGTGACCGTCGCACGATGAAGGAACGCTTCTCGGCTCGCGTTCCTATCGTCGAGGGAACATGAAGGGAGGGCGTGATTTAATCTCTTTTCGGTTGATTTTGACGGCTACTTTTCCTTTCCTGAAACAAAATTGCAGGGGAGGACTTGATTGCATGGCACTTCGTTGTATTCCATCAAGCATAACGTTTGCGTTCCAAGGGGCGGCTTCCATCCCGGAGGCTTTGGAGCAGCAAGCCGTCTAAAGGGCTGGGGGATCCTGATGCGCCGACTGTTGTCGAGTGTTGCCGTATTGCTGCTGTCGAATGCTGTCCTGCTGTCTGGGGCGGGAGCCCAGGAAGCGACCGATACCAAGAAAAAGAAACCGGCCCAGGGCCAGGCCGAACAGCCCATAGAGCTGGATCCGGTCTTCGTCCTCGGCACCCTGCCGTCGCAGGCCAGCAATTCCGACATCGGTGGCCAGTCGATATCACGGAGCACCGTTACCGCTACGGATATCCAGAAAAGCAACCGCAATACGCTCGATGATGCTTTGGCGACGATGCCGGGCGTCGAAGTCTCCAATACAGGCGGCAGCCGCAACGAGAGGCTGATCTATATCCGCGGCTTCGACCGCTTCCAGGTTCCCCTCTATATCGACGGCGTCCGCGTCTATCTGCCGGCAGACAACCGTATCGACTTCGGCCGCTTCCTGACGCCGGATCTCGCCGAGATCCAGGTGCAGAAGGGTTATGTCTCCGTGCTCAGCGGTCCCGGCGGCATGGGCGGCGCGATCAATCTGGTTACCCGCAAGCCGACCAAGGCCTATGAGGGCGAATTGCGGCTGGGGATCGATGCCGGCAACACCGGTGCCCTGGCGGGCTTCACCACCTCCGGATCGGTGGGCATCAAGCAGGATCATTTCTACCTGATGGCCAACGGCTCCTACCGCACCAGCAATGGCTGGTTCCTGCCGCGCAGCTTCGATCCGGTGTCGATCGGTGCGGGTGGGCCGATCGAAAAGGGCGGTCGCCGCAACTTCACCAACGTCAAGGACTGGCGCGCCAATTTCAAGCTCGGCTTTACGCCCAACGACACCGATGAATATGTCGTGAGCTATACGCGCCAGGGCGGCGAGAAGGCCGCGCCCTATTCGATCTATGAACCGGTGCGCGGGATCACGCCGATGCCGTTGCCACCCGGCACGGCCTATCAGCGCGACTGGGAATGGCCCTACTGGAACATCTCCAGCCTTGCCTTCAACTCCAAGACGGCAATCGGCGAGGCCTCCTACATCAAGACGCGGGCCTATTACAACACGTTCGACAACCTGCTGCAGGCCTATGACGACTACAGTCATACGACCCAGACGACGACACGTTCCTTCGACAGCTATTATCGCGACCATGCCTATGGCTTCAGCCTCGAAGGTGGCACAGACCTCATTGCGATGAACACGCTGAAGGCGGCGATCCACTTCCGCCGTGACGTCCACCAGGAGCGCCAACACAACCGGCCCGGCGTTTCCGCCGTCATGGAGCCGTGGCAGCGCACATCCGAGGATACCTGGTCCTTTGCCGTCGAGGACACCTTCCACGCCACCGACAAGCTCGATTTCGTCGCCGGCGTCAGCTACGATCTCAACGATATCAAGAGAGCGCAGGACTATAATACGACGCTCGGCCGGTTCGACTATCCGACAGGCGGCAGCCATGCCTTCAACTGGCAGCTCGCCAGCATCTACCGCCAGAGCGAGGCTTCGCAGTTCCACGCCAGCGTCTCGTCGCGCTCCCGTTTTCCGACCCTGTTCGAGCGCTTCAGCACGCGCTTTGGCGACGCCCTGCCCAATCCGAGCCTGAAGCCAGAACGGGCGACCAATTACGAGATCGGCTGGGCCGGCAAGCCTCTGGAAGGCGTGCAACTGGGCGGTTCGGTGTTCTACAGCGATCTCAAGAACGTCATCCAGTCTGTTTCCATCGGCGGCAACAAGATCCAGAACCAGAATGTCGGCGACGGCCGCACCTACGGCGTCGAACTCTATGGCGAATGGGCGGCCCGCTCCGACCTGACGCTGGGAGCCCGCTACACCTATCTCAAGCGCAGGCTGATGGATCCCCAGCGGCCCGGGCTACAGCCGGTCGGAACCCCGGGCAACATCGCCTATCTCTATGTCGAATGGCTCCCCTGGGACAATTTCACGGTGCGGCCAAGCCTCGAGCTCTACAGTTCGCGCTGGTCGACGGACCGCCTGGAGAACAACTTCTTCAAGACCGAGGGCTTTGCGCTGGCGAATTTGAACGTCAGCTACAAGGCCTCCCAGAACCTGCAGTTCGATGCGGGTATCCGCAACATCTTCGATACCGACTATCAGCTTGCCTATGGCTTTCTGGAGCCCGGCCGCAACTTCTTCGTCAGCATGACGGCGACGTTCTGATCCTGTCGGCTGGCCGTTGTCCTGAGGGAGGCCGTGTTCGTTCCCGGGCCGGAGATGGCCATTATCCTGGTAATCTCCGCATCGGTTTTCTATGGTCCGGGGCCACCCTGACGATCATGGGCGGTGGAGGCATGATCTTCGTCCAGCCTCGCACCGGCCGCTGGCGTCCGGCAAACAGTCGCACCCGAGGGGATCATGTCCTGCGGCGTAGGATGCCGCTTCGCCACGATGAAGGAAAGTGACGAGCAGCGATGAATCGACCTGCCTATCCCGGCGTTGCCGGCCTTTCGAGTTCCGTGTTCTGCCAGAAGGAGCCGCGCAACACGAAGTACGTCTTTGCCGAGATCGTCGACTATGTGCTTGCGATGATCGAGCCCGATGCGGCGCCGCTCACCTTCGTGCAGGTCGGCGCCAATGACGGCATGCGCGGCGATCCCATCAGCCGGCACGTCATCCAGGGTGGCTGGCGCGGCCTGCTGGTCGAGCCGGTGCCGGCGGCGATGGAGCGGCTGCGTACCCATTACGGCACGCGTGACGGACTGATCTTCCGCGATGAGGCGATCTGGCCGGAGGAGGGGACGCGTGACTTCCACATTGTCCGCGGCGAGGACGTGTTGAGCAGCTTCTCGCTGCCGACCATCATGATGCACGAACTCAAATATGATGATCTGCCCGGAATGATCGAGACCGTGCCGGTTACGACACGCAGGCTCGACTCGCTCTGCCGGGAAACCGGATTCGAGACGGCTGACCTGTTGGTGATCGATGTCGAAGGCTGCGACGACATTGTCTTGCGCACCTTTGATTTTGACCGCCACCGTCCCTCGGCGATCCTGTTCGAGCATGTGGCGCTTACGGCCGAAGCCTCACGGGCGATTGGCGAGTTTCTCGAAAAACTCGGTTATCACATCATCTACGACCGCCATGATTGCCTCTGCCTCCTCGGCGAACGCTTCGAGCCACGGCTGGTCGAATTCCTCGGACGCGTCGTCAAGGCTGCGCGGGAGAATTGAAGGACGGGCGGCGCAAGGGGTATACGGGCAATTCCCGTAACCATCTTGGCGGCCACTGCGCTTTCGGGCGTTCCGATGGCGGGCCGGTTTGCCTGGAATGATGGCTTCCTCTGGGTGTGAATGGGTAGAAAGTGGCGCTGCAGGCGACACGCTCGCTGTCTCAGCGTTGCTGGCGCCGATATTCGGCAGGTGTCGCACCCCATAGGCGTTTCATCCGCATCGTCATGTGGGAGTGATTGGCAAAACCGACACTCGACGCGATCTGGCTCAACGGCAAGTCGGTGTTGACGATCAATTCACGAGCCCGCGCCAATCGGGACGTCACGACATAACCATGGGGCGATTGTCCGGCCGTCTGCCCGAAGGCCCGGGCGAAATGGCTTGGCGACAAATGTGCGATCGAAGCGAGCTTTTCGAGAGACAAGGTTTCGCCCAGATGCGCCTGAATGAAGTCGTTTACCTTGCGCCAGGTAGCCGGAGATAGGCCCCCATTGAGGGAAGGAGACGAGTGCGGCCTTAGCGATGAGTAATTGCGCAGGAGATGGGTGGAGAACAGCGTGATCAGGGCATCAAGACTTTCCTCGAAGCTCAGAGCCGCGTTCTCGAGTTCATATCGCATGGATTGCGCGAGGGCATGGGCGTGGCGGTCGACCGTTCCCAGCTGTGGTGGGTGGAGCTCGAAGCAATCCTTGTCGAACTCCGCACCGGCCAGCCGCGCCAGGCGGCCGGGATCGACCGCGACCAGCAGGCTCTGCTTTTCGACTTTCCAGCAGGCGAATACCTCAGCCGAGGCGGGAATGATCTCAAGCGAGCCGGCAGGGGCCACACCCACGGTCCTGCGATCGCTGTTGAGCGCGAGTTCCCTGCCTGGCTGGGGCGTCAGCAGCACCAGGGCCATATGCACGGGCGCCGTATACCCGATCGCATTCGGACCAGTGTGGGACCGCGTCATCGCCCCCCCATCGGACTCGTATTTTGGACCCCATTCGTCCGGAACGCCTCTGAGCATGCCCGTTCAACACCTTGTCCTGGGGGCAGCAGGACGATCTGACTGTCGCAAAGAGGCGGCGCGACCCGACGCAGCTCTGGCAAACCTCGATCTGATGCGTATCCCAGGCGTCTCCTCAGCGCGGTGATCGAAGCCGGCCATTGGAGGAAAGCATTCCTCCAAAGCAGAATCGACACAGAGCTTCCTCGCGCTGGAATGCCGGATGATTGGCTGCTTCGCAGCCATGCCCCACAGATCGAAGCCGGGCTACGTATGGCGAACGCCGACCTCATAATATTACCCCCATCCAAGAGCTATCCTTTCGGCCCGCAAGGGTTCAAGTTATAACTAACTCTTTGATATCACTGGATTTCACAAAATTGCACCTTTTTGTCATTCTGGCCTTTTCTTGGTAATTCTGGCGGGATCTCGATCCCCGGCTGGGTAAGACACTGCGGCCCTTTCGACGACATCGAAAGGAAAAAGGTAGTGGGGATCGGGCGGTGCGATGCCGCTTCAGGCAGCCAGCTATCCGGGTAATTTCAGTCAATCGGCCGGCGGGGGAGAAAGTTCGGACGGTACCCTGCCGTGATGCTGCCGGAAGGCGCGCCCGAATGCGGGCACGCTGTCATAGCCCACCTCCGCGGCGGCCTGCCTGATATCGAGCCCCTCGGAAAGCCGCCGCGCGGCCCATTCGAGACGGAGCCGGCGTGAAAAATCAGCGGGGGTCAGTCCGAAAGCCGATTGGAAACCGGCCGTGAGCTTGTTGCGGTTGATCCCGACACGTCGGCTCAATTCTTCGACCGATGGAGGATTGTTGAGTTCTCGACGATAGATGAGAGCGGCGATATCGATCAGTCTCTGATCTCTGGCTGCCGAAGCAAGCTGCGCGGTGCCGCCTGGGAGTTCGAAATTGTTGAATTGCACAACGGTCAGAGCCAGCAATTCGACGGCCTTGGCTTTCAGGTAGATGCTGCGGATCGGCTCGTCGAACTTGCAGTCGATCAGGGCGTCGAGGATGATCCACATCTCGGGCGTGAGGGGCGTCGCGATGGAAAGCGAAGACGCTCCCACATTGAAGAAAGCGTCGCGATATTCGTCGCGCCAGAAGTCGGGCCGCAGTCCGAATGACCCGACAAGATGGTCACGTGCGATATGAATGCAGATGGCTCTCGTGGCGATGGTGGATGCTGACGGGCGAAGCTGACGGATCTCGGTGACAGACATCGGAGCCGCAGTCAGCGAGACCGATCCTGAGTGAACCTGTTGAATCTGCCCGCTATGGTGGTGGAAATAGTTTCCGCTGACCTGCAGATATTGGATCGTTATGTAGTCGCCACGTATAATGCGGCTGATGAATGGCTGAAATACATGTACACTAAGGATGCACAGGACGCAGGCTTCATCCACCTTGATATATGAATCGCCGATGAGCGTTGACTGATGCGGGTCCCATACACTCCCGTCACGAATGACCGGCGTCGACTTCAGGGCACCCATAAGATCTCGAATATCAAGTTCCAGCCTGGATAGCATAATGCCGCTTCTTCGATGCTGGAGAGGCCGGCCCGATACGCTTCATTCGGCTTCCCCCATGCGCTGCACGCAACCTTTCAGAAAACTACTACATTCTTGCGATTTATCACGATCCGATCATTACCTGCGCTTTCAACGACAAATTTCGCATCGGCTTATTACAAACCGAGAACATTCTGGTAGATAATATTGTCATCGGTGTCTAGATAAAATATATAATAAATGTAGTTAAATGATATTATCAAAAATAATATATGTTTTGTGTAATTTAACAAAAATTAATGGTAATTATTTTATAGCTTTTCGATAAAGACTTTATTTTTTAAATAAAAAACTCTCAGTATGGAGAATATTTTTATGGTGCCTACCTTCAGAAAAGTCGCTTCATTCGGTTCGATTATCGGCGCGTTCTATCTGATATCTGCCCCAGCCTTTGCGGCGTCCCCCTGCGACGGAGTCGATACCCATCTGACAAAACAGCGGCGAACCGACTATGCGAAGCTTATCGCAGGGAACCTCAACGCGAAGGTTCGACCATCCAAGGTTGACGTTACGAAATTCATGCAGGCGGCCAGCTGGACCGTGGTATATGCGAACGTACCCGTGGCTGATCCGGGCTATTTCTTTTTCGAGACCTCGTCCGGTGCCCCTAAATTCAAGGATGTCTGGGGAGGCGTCGCCGATAAGAGCGAAGCGCCTGCGATTTTCGCATGGGCAATGAAACTCGGTGCCAATAGAGCCATTGCCTCCTGTTTTACGGACATGGTGGCCGGCGACTAGACAAGCCTTCTGCAGCGGAGGCCCAAGGCTTCAACCACAAAGATGTATCTTTCCGAACGGTATGAACGATGATCCGCTTTCTTTGCGCCAAAGCAGCCTGTGTACTCACGTTCGCGGCGATTAATTTGGGTTTGGCCGTGATACCTGCCCAAGCCGGCGGTGTCCGGATCAGTGCGATCAACAGTGGCGGGCGCAGCGTATTGCTTCCATTCTCCGTTACCTGCGCCTATCCAGATGGCAGTGAAAGCAATTCTGTGAGTTATTCGGTCTGGACAGGCAGTTCCACGGTCGTAAATGGTTGCCGCCAATTTTCGATATATTTTACATCGTCGCGCGGTGGTAGATATAGCTATGCCATGTATGCTGGCCGCTCCTATTATTTCCAGTGGAATGGTACGCGTTGGGCCTTCTTTGAAAACTGATCGATCTGAACTTGGATGAAACCGTCCAGGCCCGAAACCCGGGCGGTTTCCGTTCATTGAAATTCTCGGCATCGACGGACGCTGTGGGACATTGATAGCACGCGAGGCCCATATGCATGGCAGGCACAGGCAGCCTATTTGCCCGGCGAAGCCTGGGCAGCGGCTTCGATTAGCTTGGCGACAACTGCCGGGTTCGACACCATCACCACATGCGAGGCGCCCTTGACCACCACGGTCTGCTTGGAATGGGCGCGGTCCGCCATGAAGGCCAGGGCCTGGGGCGGGATGTTGAGGTCCTTGTCGCCATAGACGAACCAGGAGGGGATCGTCTTCCAGGCCGTCTCGGTCGAGGCCTCGCCGAGCGCGGCTTCGGTGATCGGCCGCTGCGTGGCGGCCATCAGCTTCGCCTCGGCCTTGGGAACATCCGCGGCGAACTGGTCGGGGAATTTGGCCTGCTGGATATAGAGATCCTTGCCGCCGCCCGAGGTCGACACCGGCGGGGCGAGTGTCGGCCCGAGCGTCGAGCCCGGGAACTTGCCGCTGAGCCCGATGGCGGTCTCGCCCGTTTCCGGCGCAAAGGCCGCGACATAGACGAGGGCTTGGACATTGGCCTTTCCGGCGGCGGCCTCGCTGATGACCGAGCCGCCATAGGAATGGCCGACCAGGACCACGGGCGTCTTGATGCTGTCGATCAGGCTGGCCACGGAGTCGGCGTCACCGCGCACGCTGCGCAGCGGATTGGCGGCGGCGACGACGGGGTAGCCGTCCTTTTCGAGGCGCTGGATCACGCCGTTCCAGCTCGAGGCGTCGGCAAAGGCGCCATGCACGAGAACCACGGTTGGCTTGGCTGTCTCGGCCAGAGCGGGCGCACTCAGCAACAGGGCGCCGGCGACGGCCAGCCCTCTCACGAACTTCTTCATCGGACTTTCCTTCGGGTTGTCACCCGCACCGGATCTTGGGCGGGAAGATGAAATCGGGCGTTTACAGATCGGGAGCGAAGGTCTCGCGCATCGCGGCTTCTTCCTGCCGGATGCGGGTCACCAGGGGGATGAAATAGAGGGGAATGCCGATCACCAGCGTCCAATAGGCGTTGAGAGCCAGTGCAAAACCAATGAGTTCGGGCAGGATATTCAGAAAGTAGTTGGGGTGCCGCACGAACGAGAACAGGCCGCTCTGAACCCGCCGATGCTGCGGGCTGATGACGATCTTGATCGTCCATAGCCCGCCGAGCGAACGGATCACCGAAACGAGGACGAAAGTGGATGCGATGTAGATCGCGATGCCGCCCGCGGACACAAGGGCGTTCGGCTGATGCGATCTGGCCGTCGACTCGACGATCGCGCAGACGTAATAGATCACGTGAAAGACCGCGAGGAGGATGCTGTTCTTCGCGCCATATTCCTGCGCGCCATCCCTCTTCAAGGCCTTTTCGTGCCGCGCCGAAATCGCGAGCGTAAGGAGGCGCCAGGCAAAGGCGGCGACGGCGAAGAGGATGAGATGGGGCGGCATGTGAATTCCCGGATCGTCAGGAGCAGGGCGCCTTATGGCGCCAGCTTGGTAAAGACATAGTCACGCGCTTTCACGCGCGCCTCGTGGCAGGCAAAGCAGGTCTCGTGTTGGGCTAGGTCCACAGGCTTGCCGTCGATGAAGCGCCCGAACCCCCAGCCGCCGGTGGCGGCATATTTCCTGGAATCCTTGACCATGACCTGCACCGTCGTTGCCGGCCCTGGTACCAAGGCGGATTCGAATTCCGGCGACTGCACACGCTTCCAGGCAAGCTTGACCAGAATGGTCCCGTCGGGGAAGGGCAGGGTCCCGGCACGATAGGCGTCGATCGCGGTCTTGTTGCCGAGGACAGTGCGCAGCTCGTTGAGGGGCTCGTGCTCCAGCGCCGGCGCCACCAATTCCCATTGCCGGTAGCCGTTCGGAATGGTGACGCCGTAGATCGGCGAGGCCGGCTTGGATGCGCTCTTCGGGGCTTCCGTATCCTGGGCGAGCGCTCCGGCCGCAGCGACGACCACAGCCACGAGGCAGGCACCGGCCAAAGGCATGGTCACTGAGGTCTTCATCGTGGAAGTCCTTCACCTGGTTCAGAAACGGGCGACGTCGAGCATCGCCTGGGCGAAGGCTTGCGGTGCCTCCTGCGGCAGGTTGTGGCCAATGCCGCCCTTGATCAGGCGATGCTCGTAGCGGCCGGAGAACCGCTTGGCATAGGCTGATGGCTCCGGGTGCGGCGCGCCATTGGCATCGCCTTCCATGGTGATCGTCGGCACGGTGATCGTCGGCAGGGCGGCGAGCTTCTTTTCCAACTCATCATACTTGGCTTCGCCTTGCGCCAAGCCGAGCCGCCAGCGGTAATTGTGGATGGAGACGGCGACATGATCGGGATTGTCGAAGGCCTGTGCCGAACGTGCGAAGGTCGCGTCGTCGAACTTCCATTGCGGCGAGGCGAGCTCCCAGATCAGCCGGGCAAAATCATGGGTGTATTTCGCATAGCCGGCCTCGCCCCGGTCGGTGGCGAAATAATACTGGTACCACCACTGCAGCTCTGCCTTGGGCGGCAGGGGCGCCTTGTTCAGCTCCTGGCTGCCGATGAGATAGCCGCTCACCGAGACCAGCGCCTTGCAGCGCTCGGGCCAGAGGGCCGCGACGATGTCGGCCGTGCGGGCGCCCCAGTCATAGCCGCCGATGACTGCCTTCTCGATCTTCAGCGCATCCATGAAGGCGATGATGTCGCTGCCCAGCGCGGCCTGCTGACCGTTGCGGGGCGTCTCGGCCGAGAGGAAGCGCGTGCTGCCATAGCCGCGCAGATAGGGCACGATCACCCGGTAGCCGGCTGCCGCCAGGATCGGTGCAACGTCGGCATAGCTGTGGATGTCATAGGGCCAACCGTGCAGCAGCAGCATGGGAGTGCCATCGGCTGGCCCGGCCTCGGCATAGCCGACATCGAGCACCCCGGCCTTGATCTGCTTGAGCGAGGCGAAGGCGGTATGGGTGCCGCGGCCGGATGCGGACGAAGAGGACTTGGTCTGTGCGCTGACGGCACCGATTGCGCCGAGCGGCGCGAGAACGGCACCGAACACCAGTGTGCCGAGCAGGCCGCGGCGCGATTGATCGATTTGTTCCGACATCGACATGAATCCCGATTGCTGAAGTTGTGGCCGTAAAAAGCCGCAACACTGTATCGGCCTTATGTCGCCATCGGCTGGATTTGAAAGGCTATGTAAGCCCCTTCCGCCTCGATACAGAGTGATACAATCGGCCACAGCCGCCGCCGGCCTGCCTGTATGGCAATGTATCGGCAAGCCAGCCGGATACGGCAGGATGCGGATCGAGGGCGGCGGAGACATATCGGGCAAACATGGCATCGCCAAAGACGGGGCACCGGCAGGAGGGCTGCCGTGAAATGAATGGAGTTGCCCCATGTCTTCAAACAAGATGTCTTCAAACAATTCGTCTTCTTCGAGCAATTTGCCTTCGCATGATTTCAACACGTCCCGACGCGGTTTGCTGAAATCGGCCGCCGCAGCGGCGCTCGTCGGCCTGATCCCCACCGCCTTGCACGCGGCGGAAGTCGGCAACGATATCAGGCCCTTCAAGATTGCCATTGCCGAGGAGGACATCGTCGATCTGCGCCGGCGCTTGAGCGCCACGCGCTGGCCCGAAGAGACGGTGTCCGACTTCTCGCAAGGGGTGACACTGGCAAGGCTGAAGCCGCTGGTCGCCTATTGGGCGGAATCCTATGATTGGCGCAAGGTCGAGGCCCGGCTCAACGCGTTGCCGATGTTCGTGACCGAAATCGACGGCCTCGACATCCACTTCATCCATATCCGCTCGCCACATGCCAAGGCGATGCCGATGATCATGACCCATGGCTGGCCGGGCTCGATCCTCGAATTCATGAAGGTGATGGATCCGCTGGTCGATCCCACCAGATATGGCGGCAAGGCCGAGGACGCCTTCCATCTGGTGGTGCCCTCGATCCCCGGCTTCGGCTTCTCGGGCAAGCCGACGGCCAAGGGCTGGGGCTCCGACCATATCGGCCGCGCCTGGGGCGTGCTGATGCGGCGTCTCGGCTATGAGCGTTATGTGTCGCAGGGCGGCGACTGCGGCTCGGTGATCTCCCACCGCATGGCGCTGCAGAAGGTGCCCGGCCTGATCGGCATCCACGTCAACATGCCGGGGGCGGTGCCCAAGGAGATCGCCGCGATCCTGACGGCGGGTGGCTCGGCGCCGGCAAGTCTCACGCCGGACGAGCGCCGAGCCTTCGATGCCCTTGACCTCTTCTACAAGGACAGTTCGGGCTATGCGACCATGATGGTCACGCGGCCGCAGACCATCGGCTATTCCCTGGTGGATTCACCTGTGGGCATGGCCGCCTGGATGTATGAGAAATTCGCGACCTGGACCTATAGCGGCGGCGATCCGGAGAAAGTGCTGACCAAGGATGAGATGCTCGACGACGTCTCCCTCTACTGGCTGACGCAGACGGGCGCTTCGGCGGCGCGCATCTATTGGGAGGACCACTCCAACAATTTCAATGCCGTCGACATTGCCGAACTGCCCGTCGCGGTGACGGTGTTCCCGGGCGAGATCTATCGGGCGCCCCGGAGCTGGGCGGAGCGCTGCTATCACAACCTCGTCTATTTCAGCGAGGCCGGGAATGGCGGCCACTTCGCGGCCTGGGAGCAGCCGGAGCTGTTCGTGCAGGAAGTCCGTGCCGCCTTCCGGTCGCTGCGCTGAGCTAGTCCTACCGGCGCTCGCCCCGCCGGTCGGGTGCCCATCCCCAGTGCCCGTGCAAGTGGGATTGGGATGTTTGCTTCACGACCAGGAAACGGCCTGGCTCAAGGCATCTCATAGGCGGTCGGCGGCTCGAACAACCCGCCCCGGCGGATTTCCAGGGCTCGGCCGATGCGCAAGGCCAGGGCTTCCTCGAAGCGGGGCACCGCGATCTGCAGGGCGGTCGGCAGGCCTGTTCCGACCAGGCCTGCCGGAACGCTGAGGGCGGCCATGTCCATCAGGTTGACGAAGCGCGTGAAGGTGCCGAGCGGGGTCTTGGTTTCGTCGATCTCGGCAAGCGGCGGCGGCAGGATCGGCGCCGTGGGCGTCAGCAGCGCATCCGCGCCCTCCAGATAACCGGCGAACTCGATCTGTGCGGCACGCCGCTGCTCCAGCAGGTTCTGGTAGCGGGCGCCGTCGATCTCCTTGCCCTTGAGGATGCGCGATCGCACGTCCGGATGGACCAGGCCGTCGTCCGGCCCGGCATAGCGGCCGAGATGATGCCAGGATTCGGCCGACATCAGCTCGCCGGTCAGCGTCATATAGGCTTCCGGCGCCCGGGGCATCGCCTTTTCCCGAATGTCCGCGCCGAGGGCCGCGAGGTCGGCGAGTGCAGCCCGGAACCGCTCGAGCACCAGCGGCTCGACACCGGCAAGGTCGGACGCCGCGGGGACGCGCAGGCGAAGCCCGGCTAGATCATGCTCCGATGCGCTCGACAGGGCGACCGGCGGTGCGCCGAATGTCGCCGGATCGAGCGGATCCCGCCCGGCCATGGCGGCGAAGAGGAGGGCAGCATCCTCGACCGAACGGGTGAGAGGGCCGACGCTGTCGAACGAGGGGGCGAGGGTCAGCAGGCCACCGCGCCCGATCCGGCCGACGGTGGTCTTCAAGCCGACGATGCCGCACATCACGGCCGGGTTGCGGATGGAGCCGCCGGTATCGGTGCCGAGCGCCGCCGGGACGAGGCCGGCGGCAACCGCCACGCCCGATCCGCTGGAGGAACCGCCGGGCGCCCGGGGCAGGCCCGGATCTCGCGGGTTGAGTGGCGTGCCCGTGACGTGGTTGGTGCCCCAGCCGCCGAAGGCGAATTCGACGGTCTGGACCTTGCCCACGAGCACCATGCCAGCCTCGGCCAGCCGCGTCACGGCGTTGGCCGTTACAGCCTGGGGTTCGGCACCGAGCGCCCTGGAGCCGGCCCTCGTCGGCCAGCCTTTGACGTGGAACAGGTCCTTGGCGGCATAGGGGACACCGTCGAGAAAGCCCCGCGCCTCCCCGCGGCGGCGGCGCTGGTCGGATGCGATGGCAGCCTGCAGCGCCTCTTCCGCGAAAACGGCGACAAATGAACGAAGCGCGCCGTCATGGGCGGCGATGCGCTCCAGCGCGCGACGTGTGATCGCCTCGGAGGTAACACGGCCCTCCGCCAGCAGGCGGCCGAGCTCGGCGGCTGTTGCGAATGCGGAAATGCTGTCTGCGCCCACGTCGGTCTCCTCATCGGATTCGGCCAAGCAAAGCATGGAGCGGCCCGACAAGGGAAGACCAAGATGCCGGCGTCCTCGGGACCGGTCCGATCGGAGCTTCGGCAAAGACGGCGCTCCCGGCGTTTACGGGACGAGCAGCAGCTTGCCGGTGGTCTTGCGGCTTTCCATGTCCGCATGGGCCTTGGCTGCATCCGCCAGTGGATACTCGCCGCCGACCCGAACCTCGAGCTTGCCCTCGGCCAGCCAGTCGAACAATTGGGTCGAGCGCCTGCGCAGCAGTTCGGGCGTGTGGATATGATCGAAAAAGACGGCGTAGCCGATCTTGATGCTCCTCGGCAGGCTCATGATGTCGAGCAGGCCGGGGCCGCCCAGAACCGGGCCATACCAGCAGAACGTGCCGGACCGGCGCACTATGTCGAGCGAGCCCTGGAAAGTAGTGGGACCCGAACTGTCATAGACGACAGAGACGCCTTCTCCCTTGGTCAGACGCAGGACATCCTCGGCAAACCGCCCTTCGGCGTCGACGATCACATGGTCGGCCCCGGCTGCCTTGGCCATGGCCACTTTGCCCGGTGTCGAAACCCGCCCGATGACGTGGCCACCCCGCAGCTTGATGATCTGTGTCAGTAGCAACCCCACGCCACCGGCCGCTGCGTGGACGAAAGCAGTGTCGCCGGGCTGGACCGGATAGAAGTCGGTGGCGAAGTGACTGGCCGTGAGCCCCTGCATCATGATCGCAGCGGCCGTTCGGTCATCGATCGCGTCTGGTACAGGCACCAGCGCGCCGGCCGGGATCGCGATCCGCTCCGCATAGCTGCCCGGTGCATAGACCCAGGCGACGCGCTGGCCCGGCTTGAAGTCCGCGACACCATCACCCCATGCCAGGACGCGGCCGACGCCTTCCACGCCCAGAATCTTGGGATCTGGGACCTCTGTCCAGGCCATGCCCTGCCTGACACCGATATCCATGAAGTTGACGCCGGCAAAGGCGACCTCGATCAGGACTTCGCCGGGACGCGGTGCCGGCTCGGCGCGCTCGACATGGCTCAGCCTGTCGCTTCCGCCGATTCCGTTCATGACGACGGCCTTCATTGATTGACTCCTATATTGAATGACCGTTCCTGAATTGTGCAAAAAAGACTTAGCGCAGAGCCCTCAAGGCCATGTCGGCCAGGCTGGCCAGAATCCCATGGTCGGCGCCGCTGCGCCCGGCGATACGAATGCCGGCGATGCTGGCGATCAGAAACTCGGCCGTTCTTTCCGGATCGAGACCGGCGGCCACATCGCCTTCGCGTTGCGCGTCGCGGACCCGGCCGGCAAGGACGCCGCCCAGGCTTCTGGCCAAGGAAGCGTTGATCTCGGCGAGATCGGCACGGGAAGCGCCGAACTCGCAGACCGAGCCGGTGCCGAGGCAGGACTGGTCGGCGCTGTCGACCACCCGGCGCAGCATCGCCTTGATGCCGTCCATGCCGCGCGCGCCACTCCGCAGGGCATCGAAATGGGCGGAGCATTCTCCCAGCCCATAGCGGCGCACCGCCGAGCAATAGAGCTGCCACTTGTCGCCGAAGGCGGCATAGAGGCTTTGCCGGCCGATGCCCATGGCGTCAACGAGCATCTGGGCCGAGCTGCCCTCGAACCCATGTTCCCTGAACACGCCGATCGCGGCGTCGAGCGCGGCGTCGGTGTCGAATTCCCGTAGTCTTGCCATATCGATGGTCTAAATATTCGGGAACGAATGTTCAAGAAAAATTTTGAAGGGATGCACTTCTTTCACCGCCGTATCGATGCCCGGCCGTCTCGATACAGGGAGCTGTGCGTTCCGGACGGCCGGATGGCGGTTGGAGCAGAAGCCGTCATCCGAAGGTGAAGGCATAGGCTTCGACGCCGGGGTCGAGGAAGCGGACCTCGAAGGTCCGCGCCGACACCCCGCCGGACTGGCGCACGAGCTGGTAGAGCCGCGTTTCTCTGACCAGGCCGTTTCCTTGCGCATCGATATCGGCTCCGTGGTCGGGGCCGGGCGCCTTGCCGTCGACGGTGACCTGGAAGCGGACGGGCTTGCCGGCAGCGCCGGGACCGAGCACCAGGTGCAGGTCGCGGGCGCTGAAGCGATAAGCGATGCCACCGCCCGCCTTGTCGAGAACCGCTTTTTCCGGACCGACGGTCCAGGTGCCCGACAGGCCCCATTGGTTCAGGCCGGGATCCGCCACCGAATAGTCACGCGACGCGTCAGGCGACACGCGCTCGGCCGAGGCGAAATTATCGTCGCGGCTGTAGCCGAGATAGGTCTCCTGCGAACCGAGATTGCCGAGGTCGGGACTGGCCTCCGCTCCCTTCGCCGCGGGCGCGACCGCCTCTTTCGCCAGCCCGTCACTGCCGGCTTCCCGCAGCAGGTCCTGGATCGCCTGTTCGGTCTGGCGATAATTGCCCTCGCCGAAATGGTGGTAGCGGATCTGGCCCCCGGCATCGATCAGGTAGAAGGCCGGCCAATAGCTGTTCTGGAAGGCGCGCCAGATGCGATAGTCGTTATCGACAGCCACGGGATAGCCAATACCGAAATCCTTGACCGCCTGCCTGACATTGTCGAGCTTCTTTTCGAAGGCGAATTCGGGGGCGTGAACGCCGATTACTACCAGGCCCTGATCCTTGTACCTGTCCGCCCAGGCGCGAATATAGGGCGTGGTGCGGATGCAGTTGATGCAGGAATAGGTCCAGAAATCGACCAGCACCACCTTGCCGCGCAATTGCTCCGTGGTGAGGGCAGGCGAGTTGAGCCAGGCAACGGCGCCGTCGAGCGAGGGAGCCTGACCCTCGACGGGAAGATCGCTGCGGAAGGGTGTCTGTGCCTTGGCGCTCGCGATCAGCATGCCGCGGGAGGCGAGGCTGGACGCCATGGCGGTTCGCGGATCCACATGCAGCCTGTCGAGGATGGCCTGCTCGATGGTTACCGTGCCGGCATAGGAGAGCCGCGCCAGCACGCCGGTGTCCAAGCCCAGGGCAACGGTGCCGACGCCAACGAGCACTGCCACGCCCAGACCCTGCCGAATGCGCTCGCCGATGCCGAGCGAATGCTTCATGGCGGCAAGGAGCCTGCCGCCCACAAGAAGGGCGCCGGCCAGCGAGGTGGCGGCACCGGCCGCATAGGCGATCAGCAGGAGCGTCGTTTCGACATTGGCTCCCTGCAGGGCCGCACCGGTCAGCAACAGGCCGAGGATCGGGCCGGCGCAGGGCGCCCAGAGCAGGCCCGTTGCCAAACCGAGGACGAGCGAACTGGCAGCCGTCCGCTTGCCTGAGGCCGCTGAAGCGCCGTGCAGCCGGTTACCGAAGTCGACGATCGGTTGGGTGATCGCGTTGGCGACGCGCGGCGAGATCAGGCTCACGCCGAAGAGGGCCAGAAGCGCGATCGCAGCCAGGCGCGCGAACTCGTTGGCCTGGATGGCCCAGCTCCCACCGACAGCCGCCAGTGTCGCAACCAGTGCGAAACTGCCGGCCATGCCGGCAAGCATGGGCAGCCTGCCGCGGAGGAAAGGCAGCCCGGTTCCGGCGAAGACGAAGGGGAGAATAGGCAGGATGCAGGGGCTGAGAATGGTCAGCACGCCGCCGAAATAGGCAATGGCTAGAAGAACCATCATTGTCTCCTGTGCAACGGAGTGCCGGGCCCACGATGGCAGGGAGGCCCGACGAGCAAGGAGGCTGATGTGGCGTGCGCGAGTATCGTGAATGTGTCGGAGGCCTTGGGCGATTGTACCGGCGTGTAGGCCGGGGCTCTGGTGGCGACACGACGACACAAAACCCGAGAAGTGACCGATAGAGCCTCGATTGTATCGGAACGTATCCGCGCCCGCCGGATCCTACATCCATATGCAATGGGCGCCGGCGAGGGACACATCCAGGATACATCGCGCTGGCCCAATTTCGCACTGCCGCGGCCCTGATTTCTGCGCCTTGTATGAGACTTCGAGCAGGTGAAAGCGTTTGGCGATTTGATGGCGCCGCCGGAAATCGCCGAGACGCTCAAGCCAATCCGATGGATTGGCTTGGAAACAACGAATTGGCGCAATGCGCGTTTTCAACAAAACGCGCATTGCTCTAGAAGACGTTGCTCTAGAAGACATGGTGTTGCGATGTAATACCCGGCTCGAATGCGTCGGCATTTTCGAGCGCAGGTATGAGTGACTGGCGCAAGCAGGAAGTTCAGGCATGGAACATGTCGACCACGTATTGATTGTCGATGACGACAGCGAAATTCGCGATCTGGTATCGAGCTATCTGAAGAAGAACGGCCTTCGTGCCTCGGCCGCTGCCGATGGACGCCAGATGCGCAGTTTCCTCGACGCCAATACGGTCGACCTGATCGTGCTCGACGTGATGATGCCGGGCCAGGATGGCCTCGTGCTCTGCCGCGAATTGCGAGCCGGAAAGCATAAGGCGATACCGATCCTGATGCTGACAGCCCGCAGCGACGAGATGGACCGCATCATCGGCTTGGAAATGGGCGCCGATGACTATCTGCCCAAGCCCTTCGCCGCCCGCGAACTGCTGGCACGCATCAACGCCGTCCTGCGGCGAACCCGCATGCTGCCGCCCAATCTGCAGATCAGCGAGGCCGGCCAGCTTCTGACTTTCGGCGAGTGGCGGCTCGACACCGTCGGCCGCCATCTCCTCGACAGGCAGGGCACGGAAATCGCGCTGAGCGGGGCCGAGTATCGGTTGCTGCGCGTCTTCATCGACCATCCCCAGCGCGTCCTCAACCGCGATCAACTCCTGAACCTCACGCAAGGCCGCGATGCCGACCTGTTCGACCGCTCGATCGACCTGCTGGTCAGTCGTCTGCGCCAGCGACTCGGCGATGACGCGCGCGAGCCGACCTACATCAAGACCGTACGCAGCGAAGGCTATGTTCTCTCCGTTCCCGTGGAGATCTCGGAGCCCCGGCCATGATGGTGGACGGCGCGTTCCACCCGCTGTGGTGGCCCAAGAGCCTTCGCGCCCGATTGTTTTTGATCCTGCTTGCAGGCCTGGCGATAGCCTATGGCCTGTCGTTCGGTGTCCTCTACGCCGAACGCTATATGTCGGCGAAGGCGCTGATGCTGCGCACGCTGGAAAACGATGTGGCGACCTCGATCGCCGTTCTCGACCGGACGCCGGCGAGCGAAAGGCCTGAGTTGCTGGATTGGCTGAGCCGCGGCAACTACAACCTCGCGCTGGGGCCGGGCCTTCCCGGTGTGCCCAACACCTCCAGCCATGGCCAGGAGATCGCGGCCAAACTGGAGAGTGCAGCCGGTTCCCGTTTCCCCCTGCGCATCGAAGCCATACCGGGTGAGGGCAACCGCCTGCAGGCCCATCTGACCTTGAGCGACGGCAGCCCCCTGACCATCGAGATCACGCCGCGCGGCGTCATGCCGATCGCAGACTGGCTTCCTTACGTGCTGATGCTGCAGATGGCGCTCCTTCTGTTCTGTACCTGGTTTGCCGTAAGGCAGGCCATCCGCCCGCTCGGTGAACTCGCGGCGGCGGCCGACGCCCTCGATCCCAATGCGAAAAGCGTCCCGCTCAGCGAGGCCGGCCCGAGCGAAGTCGCCCATGCGGCCCGAGCCTTCAATGCAATGCTTGAGCGCATCGCTCACTATCTCGAAGAGCGTGTCCAGATTCTCGCCGCGATCTCCCATGACCTGCAAACCCCGATCACCCGCATGCGCCTGCGGGCCGACATGGCCGATGAGTCAGTGGAAAAGGACAAGCTGGTGCGGGATCTTCGCGAAATCGAACGTCTGGTCCAGGACGGCATCGCCTATGCGCGCAGCTCGCACAGCAGCGGCGAGAAAGCGGCGCGCATCGACCTTGTCTCCTTCATCGACAGTATTGCTTACGACTATCAAGATACCGGAAAGGCCGTTATGGTGGTTGGCTGTGTCGACGGGGTCGCATCGACCAAGCCGCATGCGCTGCGGCGCATCCTCTCGAACTTCATCGACAATGCGCTGAAATTTGCCGGTGCCGCCGAGATTGGCGTGGAGCGCAGATCCGAGGGCAACATTGTCATCACGGTGATGGATCGCGGGCCCGGCATCCCGGAAGACATGTTGAAGGCTGCCATGCAGCCCTTCTTCCGGCTGGAACAGTCCCGCAATCGCGAGACCGGTGGCACAGGCCTCGGCCTTGCCATCGCCCAGCAACTGGCCGGCACCATCGGCGGTGCGGTCCGGCTCTATAATCGCGACGGCGGGGGGCTGGCGGCGGAAGTCGTCATCCGCTGACTTGCCGGAGCATTCTCCAAGGCTTTCCGGCCTTGCGGTATGCCTGCATGTCGATCTCCCCGGAAACTACCGTTTGTTACACTTCCGGGGTTTTCGGAAACATGGCGGACAAACGCCCCCTTCAAGACACTCCGGTCTTTCCGATGCCGCAGGTGGCGGTATCGAAAACCCAAGATGGACAGGAGTGTATCATGACCAAGATCGACAAGGTTCTCTATACCGGCCGGACCCACACCACCGGCGGCCGTGACGGGGCTGCACGCAGCGAGGATGCCCGGCTGGACATCAAGCTGTCGCCTCCCGGCAGCAGCCAGCCGGGCACCAATCCCGAGCAGTTGTTCGCGGCGGGCTGGTCGGCCTGCTTCATCGGCGCCATGGGCCTTGCGGCTGGCAAGCGCAAGCTGAAGCTCCCGACCGATACGGCTGTCGATGCTGAAGTTGATCTCGGCACCACCGAGGGCGCCTATTTCCTGCAGGCGCGCCTGAAGGTCAGCCTGCCCGGCCTCGATCGCGAGCTCGCGCAGGCCCTCGTCGAGGAAGCTCACCAGACCTGCCCCTATTCGAAGGCGACGCGTGGCAACATCGATGTGGAGCTCGCCCTCGTCTGAGGAAGCGAACTTACCGTCACGTTGCGTCTTCCACACCCAACCGAGAGGGCGCGGCATCGCCGCGCCCAGCGAGGCTTCCAATGAAACGGATCATGATTTGCATTCTGGGCCTGGCGATCCTGGCGGCCTCCTGCGTCTATGAGCCCGACTCCCGGGAGCCGTCATCCCTTGCCGGGCTGCTGGCTCTCACGGGGGTGCTGCCCCCCGATCTGCCGCGATGACCGGCAAGAACCACAGGGACGGGCTGAGCCAACAGGCGTTCAGCCGTTTGCGTGCAGGATTTCCAGGTTGGGCAGCCCCCAACACTGGGCGTTCATATCCTGGGCCATGATGCCGAGGCCTTCGGTTTCGATCTCTCCCTGTCCCCAGATCGGATGCTGGGGACGGATCCTCGGATTGCTGCGGCCGTAGAGAAAAGGCGGAAAGATCAGGCCGTCACGATGCAGGTCCGCCTTGACCAGCAGCATCGTTCCACCGACCGCGTCCAGACGGACGGCTTCGCTCTCCCGCAGGTCGCACAGCATCTTGCTGCCATGCTCCCGCCAGCCATTCTGGTCGAAGGTCGGCCCGCCCGGCCTGGTCACGCAGTGGGGATGGACGATCTCGAATCCCGTCGCCATCAGGCGGCGCAGGACGTCGGGCGGATAGTCGACGAGATCGACATCGAGCCAGAGAACCCACTCTTCGTCGCGCAGGGACCGGAACAGAAGTTGATTGCGGGCCCGCGCCAGAATCTGGCGGCGCAGGAGCTGAATCTGGGGTGCCCAGCGATGCACGCCCGTCGGAATCTTGAAACCATGGTCGCGTTTGAACAGCGACAGGCGTCTTGCGCGCGCCGACAAGCCTGGCTTGAGTTCCTGGAGCTTGTCCCAGGTACCGTCCACGCTGTCACCTTCGAGGAGACCGATGCTCAAGCGCGATTTCGGCCAATCCAGCCTGTCGAGCAGGCCGAGATAGCGGTCGAGGTGCGGAACGGCATCCTTGACGGGCGTGAGCACGAGCACGGACGGACAGGCGCTTCGCGCCGAGGTCGTGCCTTTGGATCGGACTGCCACTTTGAAACTCTCCTAAACGGCTTCAGCCTGGGCGTGTTCTATCAGCCCTTGGGACTGCAAATCCGCCAGGCAGCCTTCCACTTCCGCCGTCGGGACATAGGGCAATTCGAAATGCTTCTGCAGGAATTCTGCCATCGCCGCGACGGTATTTCTTCCGTCGCACAGTTCGAACAATATAGCCGCCGTAATATTGAGGAAATGGACCTTGTCGCGCCCCCGGTCATAGACGACATAGCCGTCGGGCAGTTCGTTGCTCTCAAGGTCGATACTTTGCCTGAAAAGCTGTCTTGTATTGTCGCTCATATCCAAAGGTCTTACCGAAAATAGATCACCATGCCCTGCGTCGACACTATCCGCGGAATTCCGGCCGACGCCGCATTGGTATGATGATAGCGACGAAACTGCGCCCGCGATAGGGAGCAACAATTCCTTCCGTGACCGGACGCGCATTGACGCTGGATGGCAGACCGGTTCTACATCCCCCAGGACTGTCATGAGCATCGCCGCGTTGCCGACAGGCGGCAGAAGCCATGTTTGCATGGTTTGTCTTTCCAGGCGCCTCGGCGCAGACATATCGTCCAGACCCGGCCGGTGTGAGGATCGTTGCAGATTATCAAAGAAGAGTGCCGTAACCTTCTTCACATCGATCTCGGCAAGGTGCAGATAAGAGAAGCCGCTCCGGCATCCGCTGCAGACGGTCGAGATTCGGCACCCCGCTGTGAATGAGGCTCGGGATATGGTGAGGCATCGTCTTGAGTCTTTGGCGGCCTTCGTGCTTGCTGGCCGCATAGTGAATTGATGATGGAGTCGAGTTTGCCACCCGTCATTTCGCAGCCGGTCGTTGCTCCCCTCTCGCGTTCAGCCATTTTCCTGGTGGTAACCGTCAAGCCCGGCGGGGAGTCGGAGGCGGCGGTCCGGGCGTTGTGCGCGGATCTGTCGGGGCTTTTGCGGGCGGTGGGGTTCCGGGATCTCGAGGGTCGCCTATCCTGTGTGATGGGTCTGGGCTCGCAGATGTGGGACCGGCTGTTCGGAGCGCCCCGGCCGAAGGATCTTCATCCCTTCCGCGAGATCCGCGGCGTCCATCATGCGGTCTCGACCCCGGGGGACATCCTCTTTCACATCCGCGCCCGGCGCATGGACCTTTGCTTCGAACTGGCGACGCAGATCATGGCGCGGATCGGGCACGCCGTCGCCGGCAGCGACGAGGTTCATGGCTTCAAATATTTCGACGACCGCGACCTGATCGGCTTCGTCGACGGTACCGAGAACCCGGTCGACCAGGCGGCGGTGGATGCCACCCTCATCGGCGAGGAGGACGGCGCCTTCGCCGGTGGAAGCTATGTGATCGTGCAGAAATATCTGCATGATCTGACCGGATGGAACCAGGTGCCCGTCGAGCAGCAGGAGAAGATCATCGGGCGCGCCAAGCTGTCCGACATCGAGCAGGACGATGCGCTCAAGGCGCCGTACGCGCATAACGTCCTGACCTCGATCGAGGAGAATGGCGCGGCCTTGGAGATCCTGCGCGACAACATGCCGTTTGGCGACGTCGGCAAGGGCGAGTTCGGCACCTATTTCATCGGCTACGCCCGCTCGCCCAGCCGGATCGAGCAGATGCTCGAGAACATGTTCGTCGGCCGGCCGCCGGGCAATTACGACCGGCTGCTCGATTTCAGCCGGGCGGTGACCGGCTCCTTGTTCTTCGTGCCGTCGGCGACGTTCCTGGACGATGTGGCGGCCGATGCTGCCGCGCCGGCGACGGCCGAACCGGTCCCCGCAGATATCGAGCCTGCGCAAAGCCCTGGTTCGCGGCCGGCTGGCGGTGACGGCTCGCTCGGTATTGGATCGCTCAAGAAGGAAGCAGGCCATGAATAATCTTCATCGGGAGCTGGCACCGATCTCCGACGGCGCCTGGGCGCAGATCGAGGAGGAGGCGACGCGCACCCTCAAGCGCCATCTGGCCGGCCGGCGCGTGGTGGACGTCGAGGGCCCGCAGGGCCTGGCGACATCGGCGGTGGGAACCGGTCATATCCTGCCGCTTGCAGGGCCGGACGAGGGGGTCCAAGCCGCCCAGCGGGAGGTGAAGGCCTTGGTGGAACTGCGCGTTCCCTTCGAGCTGGCACGCCAGGCCATCGACGATGTCGAGCGGGGTGCGGCGGATTCGGACTGGTCGCCGGTGAAGGAAGCGGCGCGCAAGCTCGCCTTTGCCGAGGATCGCGCGGTCTTCGATGGCTTTGCCGCGGCCGGGATCGAGGGCATCCGTCAGGGCCTTTCCAATCCGGCCCTGACGCTTCCGGCCCAGGTGAAAAGCTATCCGGACATTGTCGCACAGGCAGTGAGCCAGTTGCGGCTGGCGGGGGTGGATGGGCCCTATGCGCTGGTGCTGGGAGCCGATGCCTATACGGCTGCCACCGGCGGCAGTGATGACGGCTATCCGGTCTTCGAGCATGTCGAGCGCCTGGTGGAGGGGGGAATCATCTGGGCCCCGGCGATCGAGGGCGGGTTGGTGCTGACGACGCGAGGCGGTGATTTCGAATTGTCCGTGGGCCAGGACATCTCGATCGGCTATGCCAGCCATTCGGCGACATCGGTCCAGCTCTACTTCCAGGAAAGCCTGACCTTCCGCCTGCTGACAGCGGAGGCAGCCGTCGCCCTCCTGCCCGCCAAGAAATAGGGCAGGGTCGCCAGTATAAGGCGGGTGCTTTGCCATCGAGCGCGCTGAGAGCGCCGCGATCGGAGGCACTCGGCCTTTTTCGGTGCGGTCAATCGAGTCCGGTGCGGCGGATTGTCGTTTGAGCTGCGGCCCTCTCAGGCCGACGGTCTGCAGATTTTGGTGACCAGAGCCAGGAAGCCAGTCTGCTCCTCGGGCGTCAAGGTGCGCAGGATCTCTGCCTGAATTGCGACCACCAGAGGCCGCACCTCTTCCAGCAGGGCCTTGCCGCTTGGGGTCAGCGTCAGGATGCGCGCGCGCCGATCCGATGCCTTGACGAGGCGGCGGATCAATTGGCGCGCCTCCAGCCGCGAGACGACATCCCCGATCGTTACCTTGTCCATGTCGACAAGCGTGGCCAGCGTGGCCTGATCGATCTGCGGATTCTCCGCCAGCACGGACAGCACGGCGAATTGAAGCTGGGTCAGATCGAAACCGGCTTCCTGTGTCTTCTGCGTGAAGGTCGCGACGGAAAGCTGATGCAGCCGCCGGATCAGGTGCCCGGGAAGGTGGTGAATGAACGCCATATCCGCTTCCTCGAGCAAAGCGCGTTGAGACGGCAACGCTTGCTTGCTCTAGCTCTTTGGTTCCAAGCCAATCCAACGGATTGGCGAGAGCGTCGTCGCGATTCTTGGCGTGACCGCCACATCGCAAAACGCTTTAGCAGCGCTCCGCATGCGCGACAACCATTGACAAAATCAAATAGTAAGTATACGTACTATTTTCATCGGGAGGAACGACAATGGCCAATGCGATGCAGCCTGAAGACACGCCGGCGTTGCGCCAGCTTTATACCGACTTCAAGGACCAGCACCTCAATCCGCTCTGGACGCAGCTTGGCGATCTGATGCCGCGCCATCCCCGTCCGAAGGCGGTGCCGCATGTGTGGAAATGGTCGGATCTGTTTCCGCTGGCGCAGGCCTCGGGTGCCCTCGTTCCGGTTGGCCGTGGGGGCGAGCGCCGCGCTATCGGGCTCGCCAATCCCGGCCTCGGTGGCGAGGCCTATGTCTCGCCCACGCTCTGGTGTGCCATCCAGTATCTCGGCCCAAAGGAGACCGCACCCGAACATCGCCATTCGCAAAACGCCTTCCGCTTCGTCGTCGAGGGCGAGGGCGTCTGGACGGTGGTGAACGGCGACCCGGTGCGCATGAGCCGGGGCGATTTCCTGCTGACGCCGGGCTGGAACTTCCATGGCCATCACAATGAGACCCACCAGCCGATGGCCTGGATCGACGGCCTCGACATTCCCTTCTCCTACCAGAACGATGTCGGCTTCTTCGAATTCGGTTCGGAGCGCGTGACCGACTACGCCACGCCGCAGTTCTCGCGCAGCGAGCGGCTGTGGTGCCATCCGGGCCTGCGCCCGCTGTGGGGGTTGCAAAACACCGTTTCCTCGCCCATCGGCGCATATCGTTGGGACTATACCGACCGAGCGCTCACCGAGCAGTTGCTGCTCGAGGAGGAGGGCCAGCCGGCCACGGTGGAGCAGGGTCACGCGGCGATCCGCTATGTCAACCCGACCACCGGCGGGGACGTGATGCCGACCATCCGCGCCGAATTCCATCGCCTGCGCGAAGGCGTGGAGACGGCGGGGCGGCGGGAAGTCGGTTCCTCGGTGTTCCAGGTCTTCGACGGTCGCGGCGCGGTGGTGATGGGCGGCGTGACGCACAAGCTCGAAAAGGGTGACATCTTCGTGGTTCCTTCCTGGATCGCCTGGTCACTGCAGGCCGAAACCCGGTTCGACCTGTTCCGCTTTTCGGACGCACCCATCATCGAGCGCCTGAATTTTGATCGCACGCTGGTCGAGGACGGGGAGCGATGAGCGACCTCGACGCCGCCCGCCGAGCCCTGCAGGAGCGGCAGGGGCTCGGCGCGCGCTACGATGCGCCGGAAGCGCCGGCGGAAGATCTGCGGCTGGCGCGGCTGGGCACGGCCTATTTCGCCCGCAAGCTTAGCGAGCTCGGGGACGCCGCGCTCTACGCGCCCTCCCGCGTTCCCGGCTGGACCCGCGCGCATGTCATCTGCGACGTCGCCTATCAGGCGCGGGCGATCAGCCGGCAGATGGAGGCGGCGACAGCAGGCGAGGCGGTCCCACCCCTTTATGACGACGAGGCAGGGCGGATCGAGGATATCGAGCTCGGCGCCACGCTGCCCGCCCGAGCCCTGCGTCATCTGTTCGACCACGCGGCTGTGCATCTCAACGTGGTCTGGCGCGATCTGCCGGGTGCCGCCTGGGAGGCGCTTGTGGCCGATGTTGAGGGACACGCACGGCCTTTGCGGGGCACGGCGATGGAACGGGCACGCCGACTTTGGCACGGAGCCCTTGAACTGGACAATGGGGCACGATTGCGCGACCTGCCGCTCGAATTCCGAGCCTGAGGGCAGGCGACATCACAGCAAGGGAAGAATCCGATGACGAGTGCGAACCTGTTTCCTTCGCCCGCCTGGCCGACGGTGCCGGTGAAGGGCGAGACGGCCGCCTATCCCATTCACCGCATTTTCTGCGTGGGACGCAACTACGCTGCCCATGCCGCCGAGATGGGCGTGGAGGTGGATCGCGAGGCGCCGTTCTATTTCACCAAATCGGCGCTGACCGCCGAGCAGAGTGGTGCGGTGGTCGCCTATCCGCCCGGCACGTCGAATTTCCACTACGAGATGGAACTGGTGATTGCCATCGGCGCGCCGGTCTTCAAGGCGGACGTCGCCGCGGCGCAGAAGGCCATCTATGGCTATGCGTGCGGCCTGGACATGACGCGCCGCGATCTCCAGCTCGAAGCGCGTGCCAAGCAGCGCCCCTGGGATCTCGGCAAGGATGTCGAGCAATCCGCCGTGTTCGCCCCCATCACCAGGGTCGCTGATTTCGCCGCTATCGGACCCCAGCGCATCCATCTGGCGGTGAATGGCGAGATCAAGCAGGAGGCCCATCTCAGCGACCTGATCTGGAAGGTGGAAGAGATCGTCAGCCATCTCTCGCACTACTACCATCTGCAGCCCGGCGACCTGATCATGACCGGAACGCCGGCCGGCGTCGGTGCCGTGGTGGCCGGAGACATCATTACCGGCGGCATCGGCGGTCTCGACCCGATCGAGCTCACGATCGGGGCAGCGGAATGATCCGCTTTCACGGCTATTTCCGTTCGTCCTCGGCCTATCGCTGCCGCATCGCCTTCAACCTCAAGGGCGTGACCTATGATTTCACGTCGGTGCATCTGCGCCGGGATGGCGGACAGCAGAAGGCGCCGGCCTATCGCGCCCTCAACCCCCAGGCGCTGGTGCCGACACTGGAGGAGGGCGACTTCCGCCTCACCCAGTCGCTTGCCATCATCGAATGGCTCGACGAAACGCAGCCAGGGCTAAAGCTGGTTCCCGAGGATGCGAACCTGCGTGCCGAGGTGCGCGCCTTTGCGCAGGTCATCGCCTGCGATATCCATCCGCTGCAGAACCTTCGCGTTCTCGATTATCTGAAGACCGGCTTCGCTGCCGATCAGGCGGCGCTGGATGGCTGGTGCCAGCGCTGGATCATCGATGGCCTTGCCGCCTGCGAAGCAATACTTGCCCGTCGCGCGCCTTCCACCTTCTGCTTTGGTGAGGCTCCGGGCCTAGCCGATGTCTGCCTGGTGCCTCAGGTCTTCTCGGCCCAGCGCTTCGGCGCCGATCTATCGGCCATGCCGCGCCTCCTGGCTGTTCATGCCGCCTGCGAGGCGCTTCCCGCCTTCGCCGACGCCCATCCGAGGAAGCAGCCCGACTGGGAAGCATGATGGCGCTTCGGCCTCCCCAACTCTACGGCCCCGGGGGCAGGCAAATAATTACGGACTAAATCATCAAAAAAACCGGCGACGCTGCGTAGCATCGCCGTTTTTTCTTCATGCAATGACGGTTTGTTCATACGCATCGGCGGCGCGGGCTAAGGCGGGCCTGCCCAGCATCATGTCGGCTGCCTTTTCCGCGATCATCATCACGACCGCGTTGATGTTGCCGCCCACGAGGTCCGGCATGACCGAGGCATCGGCGATCCTGAGCCCGTCCACGCCGACCAGTCGCAACTGCCCGTCGACGACGCGCCGCGAATCCTGCGCGGCGCCCATCCGGCAGGTTCCCGCCGGGTGATGCACGGTCACCGACGTCGCGCGGATGAACGCATCCAGTGCGTTGTCGTCCTGGGCGGCAGCGCCCGGCGCGTTTTCCTGGACGATATGGGGTGCCATCGCCGGCTGGTTCATCGTCCTGCGCAGGATGCGCAGCCCCTCGCGCAGCGTGTCGCGGTCGCGCTCCGAGGTCAGGAAGTTCTGCGTGATGTGCGGCTTGGCCTCGGGATCGGCCGAGCCGAGCGTGATCGAGCCGGTGCTCTCAGGGCGCAGCAGGGCAACGCGGCAGCCGAAGCCATCCGGCACCGGTCTGGTGAACGGCGGCAGATAGGGCCGGGCAGGGAAGGGCGCCGCCAGGAACAGGAGCTGGACATCGGGGGCTGTCAGGTCCGGCTGCGTCTTGAGGAAGGCGGTCACGCCGATCGGCACGTCTGAAGCAAAGCCGTCCTTGCGCAGCAGCGATTTGAGCATGGCCACGGCGAGGCGGTCATAACGCATTTCGCGCTGGAACCGACTCGGGCTCTTGCGGCGGTAGGTCGCCATCACCGAAAGATGGTCTTGCAGATTGCTGCCGACGCCGGGGCTGGCCACCTTCACCGCTATGCCATGCCCGGCCAGATGCGTAGGGCCGCCGATACCTGAGAGCATCAGCAGTTTGGGCGAATTGATCACGCCGCAGGCCAGGACGACCTCGCGCCGCGCTTGGGCAAATTGGGGGCGACCGCCCTGGCTGAAGTGAATACCGGTGACGCGGCCGTCCGCCATTTCGATGCGATCGGCACGGGCGCTGACGATGACGCGCAGGTTCTTCCGGCGCAGGGCGGGGCGCAGATAGGCGGTCGCGGCGCTGTTGCGTCTGCCGGCGTGGATGGTTTCCTGGACGTAGTCGAAGCCTTCCTGCTGTGCGCCATTGTAGTCCTTCGTCACGGGATAGCCTGCCTGGCGGCCGGCTTCGATGAAATCGCCGAGAATGGCGTCGCGATAGCGGGTCCTTTGCACACGCAGCGGACCCTCGCCGCCGCGATAGGCATCGCCGCCGCCTTCCCAGGTTTCGGAACGGCGGAAATAGGGCAGCACATCGGCATAGGACCAGCCGTCGAGGCCCGATTGCGCCCAGCGGTCATAGTCGCTGCGATGGCCGCGCACATAGGCCATCACATTGATGGAGGACGAGCCGCCGATCACCCGGCCACGGGCGCATTCGATGCCACGGCCGTCGATGCCGGGATCTGGCTCCATGAAATAGCCCCAGTCATGCAAGCGTTGCGGGAAGATCTTGCCGATGCCGACAGGGATATGGATGAGGGGATCGCGGTCCCATTGCCCGGCCTCGAGCAGCAATACGCTGGCGCCGCCCTCGGTCAGGCGGTGCGCCAGCACGCATCCGGCAGAGCCGCCTCCCACGACGACGAAGTCATAGGTGCCGGCATCCTGAACGGGGGTCACGATGGCCATGTCAGGACGCCGCCTTCAGTTCGGAGGCGGCCGTGGCAGGTCTGTGCGAGAGCCACAGCTTGAAGAAGAGCACGAAGATGCCGCCGATGATGGCCGCGCCGGCGGCGGTAATCATGATCACGCTGGGCAGAGCTCCGATGGCGAGCATCTGGCCGACGAAATAGGGGGCGCAGACCTGCCCGAACCGCCCGACCGCCATGCTCAGGCCGACGCCGGTGGCACGAATGGCGGTGGGATAGACTTCTGCGGCCATGGCGATGGCGCCGGCCGTACCGATGCCGAGGAACAGGCCGACGAGGCCGATGCACAAGGCGGCCGAGGGCACGGACGCTACGCTGTAGCCCAGGCCGACCGTGGCGGCTGCACCGAGGATGAAGGCCGGCACCATGGTCGGGATGATGCCGAACCGCTGGATGCAGCGGCCGGCAATGGCCTGTCCGAAGAAGGCGCCGAGACCGTTGAAGGCAACGACGAAGGCACCGTCCGCTGGCGAGATGCCGTTCATGCCCATCAGGGATGGCGTCCACAGCACGGTGAGGGTCAGCACGCCCATCCCTGTGAAGAAGGGCCCCCAGAGGAGGAGCGTGCCGAGCGCGCGTCCTCCGCGGAAAACCGAGCCGAAGGAGGCCCGTTCGGTCTTGTCGCCGTCGGCGGTCAACAGGGTGCTGTCGGTGACGGTGGCAAGACTCATGCGCCTGAGGATGCGTCGCGCCGCGGCCGTGTCATTGCGGCGTGCGATCAGGAATTTCAGTGATTCCGGTAGCCAAATCGCCAGGATGACGGCAATCACCAGCGGCAGCATGCCGCCGATATAGAAAATCATCTGCCAGCCGAAATGCTCGATCAGCCGCGAATTGATGAAGGCACCGGCCATCGCCCCGAGCGGGAAGGAGGACCACATCAGCGTCACACAGGTCGCCCTGTGGCGCTCCGGCGTATATTCGGCAGTCAACGCAATGAAGCAGGGCGTGGCGCCGCCCAGGCCGATGCCAGCGAGGAAACGGCAAAGCATCAAGCCGTTGAAAGACTGGGCGAAGGCGGTGAGCAGGGTGAAGACGCCGATGAGCACCGCGGCGATCAGCAACAGGCGCTTGCGGCCGACCCTGTCCGCGATAGCGCCGAAGCCGATGGCGCCAAGAGCTGCGCCGAGCAGGCCGGCCGAGAAGACGGGGCCGAGCTGGGGGATGGTCAGGCCCAGTGATTTGGCGATGAACGGCGCCGCCACGCCGATCGACTGGGTGTCCATGCCGTCGAAGAAGTTGATCAGGCCGCACAGGCCGATCACCGCGATCTGCAGCCCGCTGATCGGCCTTTCGTCGATCAGCCGCGAAACGTTGAGCGAAGGGCTCGCCATGGTCTCGTTTCTCCCCGAATTGCCGGTCTTTATCCGCGAGGGAGCCGGCCGGAATCGTTCTTTGAAAATTGCCGAAATCGGGTGGCACCGCCCTGCAAGATCGCCTTCACGACCGATCTGTCCGGTGATGGCTTGGCGAGCCTGCCCAATTCGGTTGGGTTATTTTAGTACGTATACATATATTATGTATACTGTCAATTAAATCGAGAACGCTTTGCTCCATCACGATGGTCGGCGGACGTGGATTAGGAAAGCGCGTTCAGGGGATCGAATTATCGTTATGGAGGCTGACGAGCTCAGTCAGCAAGCGCATCATCGTCGCGCGGCTCTCCGGCGGCAGGGGAGCGAGAAGGCGTTCCTGCACGCGGCGGACGGCCGGCTCGACGTCGCTCAGGAGTTTCTCGCCAGCCGGCGCGAGGTAGAGCAGCTTGGCTCGCTTGTCGCTCGGGCTGGCCCGCCGCCGAATCCATTTCTTCGCCTCAAGACGCTCGAGCACGTCGCCGATGGTGGAGCGGTCGAAGGCGATCAGGCTCGAGAGCCGGGTCGCGTCCAGGCCCGGATTGGCGCGTATAGTGAACAGCGCCGCGAACTGTACCGACGTCAGATTGAAGCCATCGCACTCCTCGGCGAAGATGCTGCTCGATATCTGCTGCGCGCGCCGGATCAGGTGTCCCGGCATGCCATAGAGTTCTGTCATCGAAATGCTACCCAATTTCCGCCGGACGATAGTTAAATCATCGGCCAAGGCAAATCAAAGCAGCCTACCGGGCAAGGCCCCGAACGCAGATTGGTAACGGGCGAACGCCAGCCGCCTCGCCAATCCATCCATCGTCCGAACTCGACGTTCGTCAGCTCCCTTTGCGACGTGCCTTCGCCTGCTCGACCCATAGATCCCAGGGCCGGTGCACTTGCGCCTCGATATTCTGCGCGGCCGTGCGCCCTTCGCCCTCACTGAGATAGGTCACATCGCCAAGACGGCTGGCTTCGAGCTGATAGCGGGCATTGAGTTCGGCATAAACAGCCCGGTAGACGGCTTGCGGCAGCGATTGGGCGACGACTGTCGAGCCATGGCCACGCATCAGCACGATGTCGCTGGCGTCGAATTGTTCGGCGAGTGCGCGGCCGAGCGCGTTGTCGCTGATGAGCAAATCGGTGCTGTCGCCGCCCGCATCGCGGATCTCGAAGACGGGGGCAGCCTGGCCGATGAATCCGGCCATGTGGAACAAGGCTCGCAGCCTTGTGGATTTCGACACGCTCAAGGGCACGATCGCGTGTGAGTGGCTGTGGACCACGGCGATCACGTCGGGGCGGCGGCGATAGATCTCGCCATGGATGAAGCGCTCGAGATAGACACGCCGCCCCTCGGCGTTGACGGCATCGCCGTCGAGCGTGAATTCGATGATGTCCTCGGCCGCCACCCGTCCCGGCGCCATGTTGCGCGCCAGCAGGAAGCGGTCCGGGCGGCGATCGTGGCGCACGCTGACATGGCCGAAGGCGTCCACGACGCCCTGATCGAACAATATGTGGTTGGCGTTGACCAAGTCCTCGACCAGTGTCGGTGACGGGGCTGCTCCGGCGCCTGCCTGGTCAGCGACGATGACGCCGGCGGCATCCTCGAAAGCGTGGGATTTATCGACACACATGGGATGGTCCTCGAAGCATTGTTGTGAAGCTGGATCGGTGCGAGGCGGTCAGGCCGCCGCGACAGGTTGTGGGGCCGACGCTACGCCAAGGCCGTTGGCGCCATACAGCCATTGCAGGGCGTCGTACCATTGCTCCTGCGATTTGGCGGCCATGATCTCGTTGCGCAATCGGGCATGGACGCCGGCGGGATGGTAGATGTGATCGCCCACCTCGCGCGACATCAACTGGATGCGGGCGGTGCGGGTCACGCGGCGACATTGATAGGAGGTGAGCGCGGCTTCGTGATCATCGGGATGGGCGGCGATTTCGTCGGACAGGCAGACCGCGTCTTCCAGCGCCATGCAGGCCCCTTGCGCCATATATTGCAGGGTGGGATGGGCGGCATCGCCGAGGAGCGCGACCCGTCCTTCCGTCCACCTGTCGGTCGGATCGCGGTCGCACAACACCCACAACCTCCAGTCCTTGCCGTGACGGATGATATCCTGCGCCCGCGGATGGACATGCTGGAAGCCGATGAGCACCTCCTCCTGGCTGACCGGCTTGCCGGCAACCGGTTCCGGCGCGTCGTTGTGGTAGGTGACGACGAGGTTGAAGCTTTTCCAGTCCGATAGCGGATAGTGGACGATGTGGCATTTGGGGCCCGCCCAGAGCGTTGCCGCATTCCAGCGCAGGTCTTCCGGCATCTGTTCGGTGGGAATGACGCTTCGATAGGTCGTATGGCCCGTCACCCGGGGAGCGCCGTCGCCGACGAGCTGGGTACGGATGTTGGACCATAGCCCGTCGGCTCCGATCAGCAGGCTGCCGGCGATGCGCTCACCGGTCTGGAGCAGGGCCGTGATACCGGTTCCGTCTTGTTCGTAACCGGTCACGCTGCAGCCGGTGCGCAGGTCGATGAGCGGATCGGCGCGGCAGGCATTGACCAGAACCCGGTGCATGTCGCCGCGGTGGATGACGGCATAGGGATTGCCGAAGCGCTTCTGGAACGGCTCGGTCAGGTCGATCGAGGCAATCTCCTCGGCCGTCAGGGCGTCCATCATACGCAGGCGGTCGACATAAACCGCCAGTTTGCGCATGGCGTCGCCGACGCCCAGATAATCGAAGGAGTGGAAGGCGTTCGGGCCGAGCTGGATGCCGGCGCCGATTTCGCCCAGCGCCGGAGCGCGCTCGAGCACGATGCTGGCATGGCCTTTGCGGGCGAGGCCGAGCGCAGCTGCCAGGCCGCCGATTCCCGCGCCGGCAATGACGGTCTTGTGCTGCATTTTCGGTGTCTCCTCTCCATTGGCTTGTTCACTGGAACCGGTGCGGTCCGTACGGCATCGGATGATCGCGCGGCCTTGGGCAGGTGGCCTCGGGCGATGCGATCCCGGTAGTGCTCGGTCGGGTATTCCATAATTGACAGTTAACTGATAATCCGTATACTGTCAATTATCGAATGAACCATGTGCCATGTCGTCATGGAGTGCCTGTGGCGCAGCCTGCGAGATGGCAGGGCTGCAAGGGTCCCGGCTTCCTGGATCGACAGGCGGAATGGTGAAGAACAAAGGCAGGCCTGCTGACGGGTCCGTCGAACGGGAGGAGCACTATCCGATGAACTACGTCACCCAGGCGGATCGCATGCTGATCGGCGGCGAGCTCGTTCATGCCAGCAGCGGCGAGTTCGACCTGTCCATCAACCCTGCAACGGAAGAGGTCATCGGCCGCGTTCCGCGCGCGACGGTTGGGGATGTCGACCGTGCTGTCAGGGCGGCGGATGCCGCCTGGCCCGAATGGTTCGCGCTCACGCCGCTGGCACGCAGCCGCGCGATGCGCGACTTCGGCAAGGCCCTGCTGGCGCGCTCGGAGGAGATCCTCAAGGTCGAGGTCGCCGATACCGGAAACACCGTCACGCCCATGCGCGGCGACGTCGGCTTCGCGGTCGACAGCCTCGACTATTTTGCTGGTCTCGCCCATGAGCTGAAGGGCGCGACGATCCCCTCCACGCATGAAAATCTGCACCTCACTTTGCGCGAGCCCTATGGCGTGGTGGTGCGCATCGCCCCCTTCAATCACCCGCTGATGTTTGCCGTGGCGAGGACTGCGGCGGCGCTGGCCGCCGGCAATGCCGTCGTGGTCAAACCGCCGGAAACCAGCCCTCTCTCGGCCATGATCCTGTCGGAGATTGCGCGGGAGGCGCTACCGCCCGGAATCTTCAACATCGTCACCGGAGACGGCCGGGTCGTGGGCAACGCTCTCGTCCAGCATCCCTTGATCAAGCGCATCGCCTTCATCGGCTCGCCGCAGACGGGGCGGGCGATCCAGCGTGCGGCGGCGGAGGTCGGCGTCAAGCATGTCAGCCTGGAGCTGGGCGGCAAGAATCCCTTCATTGCCTTTTCGGACGTCGATCCGGACCGGATTGCCGATGCAGCGGTCCGTGGCATGAACTTCGCGTGGCAGGGCCAATCCTGCGGTTCAACCAGCCGTCTCCTCGTGCATGCCGACATCTACGACGCCGTGCTGGAGCGTGTCGTCGACAAGGTCAAGGCGATCCGGCTCGGTGACCCGCAATCGCCCGATACCGGCATGGGGCCCGTCAATTCGCGGGTGCAGCTGGAAAAGGTGCTTTCCTTCTTCGAGAGCGCCAAGACGGATGGCGCACGCCTGATGACCGGCGGCAAGCGTCCCTATGGTCCGATGTTCGAAAAGGGTTACTGGGTCGAGCCGACCGTCTATGCCGATGTCGAGCCGGGCATGCGGCTGTGGCAGGAGGAAGTGTTCGGCCCGATCCTGTCGGTTGGCAAGTGGACGGGCTTCGACGAGGCGGTGGAGAAGGCCAACAGTACCGAATACGGCCTGACGGCGGCGGTGTGGACCAACAACATCAACGACGCCTTGCGGATGGTACGCAAGATCCGCGCCGGCCACACCTGGATCAACGGTTCTTCGGCGCATTTCATTGGCGTTCCCTTCGGCGGCATGAAAAGCTCAGGGATCGAGCGAGAGGAAGGCATCGAAGAGATGCTGGGCTATACCGAGACCAAGACCATCAACATCATACTGCCGAAGGGGTAAGGGCGGGGGCGCCGGCCCGCCCGGATGAGCTGGCGCCGGTAGAGCGTCGCGGCCATATTGACAGCATACTGAATTTATGTATGCTGTTTAATGAGCCAGGGAGTATCCGCGGGCCTTCAAGGCAGGCGGAGAGTGAAGGCGAAACCTTCAGGACAAACCCGGCCGCATTCCAGTTTTGTGTGCTGACAACCAAGCAGGGGACGCGCGTTTCGCTTCCGCGTGACGGTGCTGCCTAACCAAAAACAAAACAAAGGGAGGATCCATGACATATGTAATCGGCGTCGATACCGGCGGTACCTTTACCGACGGCTTCCTGGCCAGCACGGATGGCGTGCTGGTCTCCGCCAAGGCCCACTCGACGCCGCCCGACTTTTCGCGCGGCTTCATCAACGTCCTTGGAGAACTGGCACACACGGTCGGAAGCAGTGTGGAGGACCTTCTATCGAAGACGGATTACATCGTTCACGGCACCACCTCTACGCTCAACGCCGTCGTCACCGGCGACGTGGCGCGTGTCGGCTTCCTGACCACTCGAGGCCATGCCGATTCCATCCGCATCATGAATCTGGAAGGGCGCTATGCCGGCCTCGATCCGAGCGCCGTCCAGAACATCTCGCGCACCAACAAGCCCGCGCCGCTGGTGCCGCATCGCGACGTGATCGAGATCGACGAGCGCATCGACCACAAGGGCGCAATCATCGTTCCCCTCGACGAGCAGGGCGTCCGTGCCGCGGTGAGGAAGCTGCGCGATGACGGCGTGCGGGCGATTGCCGTCTCGCTGCTCTGGGCTTTCCGCAACCCGGTGCACGAGCGGCGCATTCGCGAGCTCATCCAGGAAGAAGCGCCGGAGTTCTATGTCGCCCTGTCGCATGAGACCAGCCCGCGCATCCGCGAATACACCCGTAGCGCCACCACCATCATCAACACGCAGATCGGCCCAGTGCTGAAGGGATATCTCACCCCGCTCGAGGAAGAACTGCGCGCCAAGAAATTCGAGGGCTCCCTTTTGGTCATGCAGGGCTCAGGTGGTTGCGTGCAGGCGGCCGATGCGCCCAAACACGCCGTCAGTACGCTGGGTTCGGTGCTCACCGGCGGCGTGATCGGCTGCCTGCGCCTGGCCGAGCGCCTGGGCCACAAGAACATCATTTCCACCGACATGGGCGGAACCACTTTCCTGGTGGGACTGGTGCGCGATGGCAAGCCGAGCACGACGACGACCACGGTGCTGCATCAACACCAGATCAACACGGCGATGGTCGATGTCCGCACCATCGGCGCCGGCGGCGGCGCGATCGCCTGGATCGACGGCGGTGGCAATCTGCGTGTCGGCCCCCGCAGCGCCGGTGCCCGTCCCGGTCCGGTCTGCTACGGCGAGGGCGGGCAGGAACCGACCGTCACCGATGCCGATCTCGTGCTCGGCATCATCAATGGCGACAATTTCCTGGGTGGCCGCAAGAAACTGTCCAAGGAGCTCGCTGCCGAAGCGATCCGTACCAGGATCGCCGAGCCGCTCGGCCTGACGGTGGAGCAGGGCGCCGCCGCGATCTACGCCATCCAGAATGCCCAGACCGCCGACCTCGTGCGCAGCGTCGTGGTCAATGGCGGGCATGATCCGCGCGATTTCGTGCTCTATTCCTTTGGCGGCGCAGGTCCGGTCCATGCAGTCAACTATTCGGCCGATCTCGGCGTGTCGGAAGTGGTGGTGCCGCTCGGCTCCACCGCCGCGGTGTTTTCGGCCTATGGGCTCGCCTCATCCGACATCGTGCTGACCGCGGAAATGTCGGATCCGGGCAACTTCCCCATCGAGCCGGCCACGCTCAACGGCAATTTCGGCAAGCTCGAAGCTGAGCTCGCCGAACGCCTGGTCCAACAGAAGCTGCGTTTTGCCAATGTGGTCTATGAGCGGGAAGCCGAGCTGCGCTACACCATGCAGATGGCCGAGGTAACCACTCCGGTGCCGGGTGGGCCGCTCGGGGAGGCGGAGATCGCCGGCATCGGCACCAGCTTCGAGCAGCTCTATGAACGCATCTACGGCAAGGGTGCCGGGTTCAGCGACGCCGGCCTGCAGATCATCACCTACCGGGTGCGCGCTATCGGCATCCTGCCGATCCGGGCCGATCTCGCCGCGCATGAAAGCGCGACCGCCGATCCGGTTCCCTTCTCGATGCGCAAGGTGTTCCTCGATACGCGCAAGGGCTGGCAGGACACCAAGATCTACGATTATCGCAGCCTGGGCGCCGGGTCGAACCTGACGGGACCGGCCGTAGTGGAGACACCGACCACCACCGTCGCGCTGCCGGAAGGCTTTGCCGGCGTGGTGGACGCCTATGGCAATCTCGCCATTCGCGTCGCGGAACCGGGCTGAGGGGGAGAAAACCATGCCGCTCATTCAAATCGCAGGGTCGGAGCGCTTCGCCTATCAGCCGAAGGCACCCGACGAGACCCGAAAGCTCGCATCGGGCGCGAAGCTGCACCAGGTGACGGACAAGGACATCGAGGCCGTCGATCCCCTGACCTATGAGGTCATCCGCCACCGCCTTGCCGCCGTCGCCGGAGAGATGGGCGACGGCCTCAAGCGCATGTCGGGCTCCGTCGTGGTGACGGACTGCAACGATTTCGGCGCGACCATTCTCGACGAATGCGGCGATTCCGTCGTCGTCGGGCTCTACAACACCCAGCTTGCCGCTTCCGTCGACATGGCGGTCAAATGGACGCTGGAGAACCGCTCCAGGCAGCCTGGCTTCCAGGCCGGCGACATGTTCCTGTGCAACGATCCCTGGGTTGGCGGCGGCCTGCACCAGAACGATGTCACCGTCTTTGCCCCGCTCGTCCATGACGGCGAGGTCTTCGCCTGGACCGCCGTCGTCTGCCATCAGGTCGATCTCGGCGGTGTCTCGCCGGGAAGCTGGTCGGTGGAGGGGCGCGACGTCTTCTGGGAATCGACGCCGATCCCGCCGGTGAAGATCGTCGAGGGCGGCAGTATCCGCTCCGACATCGAGGACATGTATCTTCGCCGTTCCCGGGTGCCGCGCCTGATTGCCCTCGATTTGCGGGCCAAGATCGGTGCCAACAACATCGCCCAGGAGCGCCTCGCCGCCCTGATTGCCAAATATGGCGCGCTCACCGTCAAGGCGGTGATGAAGCGCATGATGAACGATGCCGAGGCGCGGCTGCGTGCCAAGCTGCAGGCGCTGCCGGATGGCACGTGGAGCGGCGTTGCCCACCAGGATTCCTTCCGCCACAGCGACCGGAATCTCTACAAGATCCTGCTGACCATGACCAAGCAGGGCGATAGCCTCAAGTTCGACTTCACCGGCACCGACAAGGAAACGGAGGGCTTTGCCAACTGCACTTTCGCTGGCCTTCGCGGCGGCATCATGCCCATCGTGCTGACCATGCTGTGCGGCGACATTCCCTGGTCGCCGGGCGGCCTCTATCGCTGCCTCGAGATCGTCAGTGAGCCCGGCACCATCAACAATTGCAACTTCCCGGCCGGCATTGGCAAGGCCTCGGTGGCTTCGGCCTGGGCGACGCAGAACGTGGTGTCCGAATGCGTCGCGGGCATGCTCGATGTGCATCCCGAGCACCGCAAATCGCTGATGTGCGTGTGCTGCGGTACCTGGGACCTCGCCGTGCTCGCCGGGCTCGACCAGCGCGGGAACCCCTTCGTGACCATGATCTGCGATTCCATGGCCGGGGGCCTCGGCGCCCGTGTCGATCAGGACGGGGTCGATACCGGTGGTCTCAACTGTATCCCGATGGGCCGCGTCGCCGATGTCGAGATCAACGAATTCAGCTTCCCCATGCTCTATCTGTGGCGGCGAGAGGAAACGGATTCCGGCGGACCGGGCCGTTTTCGCGGCGGCATGGGCGGATCGAGCTGCTTCATCCCGCATGATTCCCCGATCGGGGGCGTGCATCTGGTCGTCTCAGCTACCGGCAAGGCGCTGCCGCAGGCAACCGGCATCAGCGGCGGCTATCCTGCCGGCACCCAATATGATGTTCTCAAGCGCAATGCCCGTGTCGCTGAACTCTTCGCGGCCGGACGCATTCCCGCGACCTTGGAGGAGGCTGGCGGCACCGCCGACATTCTGGAAGCGCATCTGGAGACGCATCTGGGCGAGCAGGATGTCTACTACACCCATTGGCAGGGCGGCGGCGGTTACGGTGATCCGCTCCTGCGCGATGCGGTTCTCGTTGCCCGCGACGTCGAGGCCCGCAAGGTGTCCGCCAAGGCGGCCAACGACATCTATGGTGTGCTCCTGAATGGCGATGGCAGCGCGGACGAACTGGCGACCCGCCGGCGCCGCAGGCAGATCCGATGCGAACGCGTCGGCGAACCCGTCCCGAACCAGGCTGCGGAGTGAGAGCCATGAAGATCGATGACAATGTGAGGCAGCAGGCGGACGGGACCATCGTTTGCGATCATTGCGATCATCCCTTGGGGGCTGGTGTGGGCAACCCCTTCGCCAACGCCATCCGCCGCGAGCGGCCTTCCCAGGATGCGGGTCCCGGTGTGCGAGCCCCGGCGTCGCATTTCACCGATCGGCCGATTGGCCTGCGCCAGGTCTTCTGTCCCGGTTGCTATGTGCTGCTGGCGACGGAGATCGCACCGACGGACGAGCCTTCATACCGGCACTGGGAGGTGACGGCCACCCGTTCCGAAACACAAATCTGACCCGCGAACCGGCCATGATCCTCGATGATCGCCACGGCGTCGCGCCAGCCGGCGTGCGCGATATGCAAACGGTCATGGCCGGACGGGGCTTCAGCCTCTCAGGCGCTCGCCTCCTGGGTCGAAGGCAGGCTCGGCGAGGATGCGCGCCTTATGCGGGATCCCTAATATGGCCACTGTCACGGCATCGCCGTAACCGGCCAGATCGGCTTTGACGTAACCCAGGGCCAAGGATTGGCCGACCCAATAGCCATAGCTGCCGGAGGAAACCTGGCCGAGCGGAGTGCCGTCCGGCAGGAAGATCGGTTCGCCTCCAGTTGCATCGGCATCCTCGGCCTCGATGGCCAGCGTGACAAGCCGGTCCCGCGCCGGACGGTCGGCGACGGCCGCATAGGCGTCGCGGTTGAGGAAGTCGCCCTTGTCCAGCTTGACGAGACGCGCCAAGCCGGATTCCTGAGGCCAATATTCCGGCGAATATTCGCGCCCCCAGCTGCCATAGCCCTTCTCGATGCGAAGCGACGTCATCGCTCTCGCGCCGACAGGACCGGCGCCGAGCTCCTTCCCGGTCGCGAGAAGGGCGCGATAGAGCGCTTCCTGGTCGCCGGCCTGGCAATGAACCTCCCAGCCGAGATCGCCCGTGAAGGAAACGCGCAGGGCCACGGCCTCGATGCCGGCCAGATTGAGAAGGCGCGAACGCATGAAAGGGAAGGAGTCGTTGGAAAGGTCATCGGATGTCAGGCTTTGCAGGAGGGCGCGCGCCTTGGGGCCGGCGACGCTGAAACCGCACATGGCGTCCGTCATCGAACGAAACAGCGTTCCCTCCGGCAGGGGTACGGCGTTGAAGAAACGCTGATGATAGCGTTCCGCCATGCCGGAGCCGAAGATCATGTAACGATCATCGGCAAGCCTGGTGACTGTAAAGTCGCCGGCGACGCCGCCCCGCCGGCCGATCAGGGGGGTGAGGCAGATCTGGCCTGTCCGCGTCGGCATGCGATTGGCGAACAGCGCATCGAGCCAGGCTCGCGCACCCGCGCCGGTGACCTCATATTTGGCGAAGTTGGAGATATCGATGATGCCCGCATGCTCGCGCAGCATGCGCGCTTCCCGCCCCACCGGCTCCCACCAGTTCTGGCGCGCGAAACCGGCCGTCTCCTCCCGGGGTTCGCCCGCGGCGGCGAACCATAGCGGATGTTCCCAGCCGAAGTTGAAGCCGAACACCGCGCCCATTTCCTGCTGCATCGCATGGATGGGGCGGGTGCGCACGGGCCGGCCGGCGCTGCGCTCCTCATTGGGAAAGTGGATCTTGAAGCGATGGCCGTATTGATCGCGAACCCGGGCCTTGGTGAAGGCCTTGTCGGCCCAGGAGCCGAAGCGCGCGAGGTCCCAGGCGAACATGTCGAGGGAGGGCTCGCCCTCGATCATCCATTCGGCGGCGAGCTTGCCCATGCCGCCCGACTGGGAGAAGCCGGGAATGATGCCATTGCAGCAGAAGTAGTTCTTCATTTCCGGCATGGGGCCGAACAGCACGGCGCTGTCGGGCGACCAGATCATCGGGCCGTTGATCACCCGCCGGATGCCGGTCGAGCCGAGCACCGGTACGCGCTCGATCGCCCGCATCATGTTGTCCTCGATGCGGGTGAGATCGTCGGGAAAGAGTTCATGGCCGAAATTGGCGGGTGTCTCGTCCTCGCCCCAGAACCGCATGTCGCGCTCATAGGCCCCGACCAGCAGGCCGAGGCCCTCCTGGCGAAGATAGTATTCGCCGTCGCGATCGGCGACCGAGGGCAGACGCCGATCGAGCGCGGCAATCTCGGGGATGGTCTGCGTGACGAAATATTGATGCTCGGTCGGCATCAGCGGCAGGGTCAGCCCGGCCATGGCGGCCACTTCGCGCGCCCACAGGCCGGCGGCATTGACGATCCACTGGCTGCGGATATCGCCTTTCGGAGTGCGCACGATCCAGCTCCCGTCGGGCCGCGCCTCGGTGCCCGTGACCGGCGTGAAGCGATGGATCTCGGCGCCGCGCTGGCGGGCACCGGCGGCATAGGCCGCCGTCACCCCCGATGGGTCGACATTGCCGCCCTCGGGCTCGAACATGATGCAACGTATGCCTGAGAAATCCACGAGCGGATGCAGCTTTTCGGCTTCACCGTGCGAGACCTCGTAGAAATTCATGGCGTAGCGGCGCGCCTTGGCTTCCTGCAGCCGCAACTGGTGCTCGCGCTCCTGGGTCTGGGCGAGATAGAGCGAGCCGGGCTGGAAGATGCCGCAGCCCTGGCCGGTCTCCGCCTCCAGCTCCTTGTAGAGCGCCATCGTATAGTGCTGCAGGCGGCTGATATTGGTCGAGTCGTGCAGGCCGTGGATGTTGGCGGCCGCATGCCAGGTCGATCCCGAGGTGAGTTCGTCCCGTTCCAGCAGGACGATTTCGGTCCAGCCGAGCTTGGCGAGGTGATAGAGGATCGAGCAACCGATCAAACCGCCGCCGATCACGACGGCCTGGGCATGGCTACGCATGAAACGAACTTCCCGATGAACAATCCATGCGGCGAAGGCCCGATGCCGTTGGGAGATCCACGCGGAAGATCCTGGCAGGGCTTTCGCCTGTTGTGACCGGGCAAGTCTAGGCAGCAGGGCACGAGGCGGGTAGGCAGCCTTTCGCGCAAAAAAGCGGTGTTCGGCAAAGAATGACCAAATAAAACGATGTCATTGGCCTCGCGATCTTCGCTTGTTGCCGAACGCTTGAGACGTAGGATTGGCTCGGGGAAGTCTATCGGAGGATCGTGTCAGACCATGTCGGCCTTGGCGCGGGCCAGAATCCACTCCTTCACGATTTTTACCACGCTGCCCTTGGATGAAGCATTGTCGGAAAGATAATAGCCCCACGGACTGGGCGGGCGGACAGCGAAGGGTTCGGCCAGAAGCCCTCTTTTCAGAAAAGGGCGGGCGAGCGAAAGCTGTACGGCGACGCAGCCCGCACCGGCGACCGCCAGCTCCAGGGCGATATTGGAGGAGTTGGTGCTGAGATATTTCTCGTGCTCCGACGTCTCGATGCCGAGAGCCGCGCCCATGCATTGCCAATATTCCTGCCGGCTGTGCACGAAAATCCAGCCCTGCTTCAGGATATCGGCGGGGGACCTGATCGCGTTCGGCCCGGAGAGGAATTGCGGCGCGCACAGCAGAGCCAGGCTCTCATCCCATAGCGGGATGGCCATTGGTGGCTTGTTGTCGAAGCGCCGTGCGGAGACGGTGAGATCGGCCGCCGGTTCGCTGGGATCCTCCCAGATCGTGCCGTGCAGCACGACTTCTATATCAGGATGCCTGGCATGGAAGGCAGCAATGCAGCCCGCGAGCCAGTTGGTGGCGAGCGTCGCCGGGCAGGAAATCACCACCGTCCGGTTCCTGACCGAGGCGAGGATGGCTTCGGTTGCGTGGTCGATCTGATCGAGCGCCTGCCTGAGCGTCGGCAGGAAGGCCTCGCCCATCTCGGTCAGTTTCAGGCTGCGCGGATACCGTACGAACAGCTGACGGCCGATATAGTGCTCCAGGGCCCGCACATGGGTGCTGATGGCGGCCTGGGTATAGCCCAGCTCCTTGGCGGCCTCGGTAAAGCTCAAATGCCGGGCCGAGCATTCGAAGGAGCGGATGTAGTTGAGCGGAGGAGGGGGTTTCATGGCGGCTCTGGATGTTTGCCGGAGGCTAGTTCAACTGCCTCCGCCGGTTCAACGCCGCTTTGCGCCATGACATCATTTTTTTTGGGCAATGCCGCCAAACTAATCACGTGAAAGGCGCCTTGTACCACACCTATCATGGCGAGTTGTCAGATGAATTCAAGCAAGGGTGGCGTACCGGGCATGACACAGGACAGGCGTGGCGGGGGGCGCCGATCGAGAAGCGCGCGGGGCGGGGGCATTCCCCAGCTGCCCTGGCAGCGCGTGTCAAATCCCTATGCGCCCATGCAGATGCTCGACGAAGAGCGCATGGAGATGCTGCATCGCAGCTCGATGCGCATTCTCTCCGAACTCGGCATTCGGGTGATGAGCACGCGGGCGATGGACCTGTTCGAAAAGGCCGGCGCGCTCGTCGACCGGGAGAGCCAGACCATCCGCATCGACGAGACATTGGTGAAGGAAGCGCTTCGCACCGCGCCGCGTCGCTTCACCTTGACGGGCCGCAATCCCGACAAGCAGCTCGAGATCGGCGGCAATGCGCTGGTCTTCGGCCTGGTGGCCGGGCCGCCCAACGTGCATGACCGCATCAACGGCCGGCGATCCGGCAATCTTGCCGACTATGAGAACTTCACCCGCCTGGCCCATTATTTCAACGCCATCCACATCCTGGGCAACCAGGTGTGCGCGCCCATCGAATTGCCGGCCAATTCGCGCCACCTCGATACCTACAAAGCCAATCTGTCTCTCAGCGATCTGAGCTTCCACTGCAGCGCCATCGGGCGCGGCCGCGCCATGGACGCTATCGCCATGATGGCGATCGCGCGGGGCATCACCCTGGAGGAGATGTGCGCTTCGCCCGGCGTCATCACCATCATTTCCGTCAACTCGCCGCGGCTCTTCGACGACGCCATGGCGGACGGCCTCATGGCCATGGCCGAACATGGACAGCCGGTAACGGTCACCCCCTTCACGCTGATGGGCGCGATGACGCCGGTGACCCTGGCGGCGGCCCTGTGCCAGCAGAACGCCGAGGCCCTGTTCGGTGTCGTGCTGACGCAGCTCGTCAATCCGGGCACGCCGGTGATGTACGGAGCCTTCACCTCCAATGTCGACATGCGCTCGGGCGCGCCGGCCTTCGGCACGCCGGAGAACACCAAGGCCAACATCATCGCCGGCCAGCTTGCGCGGCGCTATGGCCTTCCCTATCGCACCTCCAATGCCAATGCTTCCAATGCGGTCGACCTGCAGGCGGCCTATGAAACGGAGATGGCGACCTGGGGCGCCGTCCTCGGCGGCGCCAATCTGATCTATCACGCCGCCGGCTGGCTGGAGGGCGGCCTCACGGCGTCCTATGAAAAGCTCGTCCTCGACGTCGAGATCCTCCAGAACATGATGGAGTTCCTGCGTCCCCTGCCTTTCGAGGAGGACGATCTGGGCTTCGAGGCCATCAAGGCCGTGCCTGCCGGCGGGCATTTCTTCGGCAGCGAACACACGATGTCGCGCTACGAAACCGCATTTTATCAGCCCATGCTCTCCAACTGGCAGAATTACGGCAGCTGGCAGGAGGCCGGAGCGCATGACGCACTCGACCGGGCGACGGGCCTCTGGCAGCACGCTTTGCGGGAATATCAGGAGCCGGCCCTGGACGAAGCCGTTCGCGAGGAGCTCGAGGCCTATGTCGTGCGCCGGCGCACGGAGATCGGCGCCGGGGAACCTTGAAGGGATCGATGCCATGGAGATCAGGCTGAGCGAAAGGCAGGCCAGTGAGGCGATCCGCTTTGCCGTGCTGATGTTCCCGGGCTTTCCCCTGATGGCATTCAGTTCGGTGATCGAGCCGCTGCGTGCCGCCAACACGCTGTCTGGCAAGCGCTGCTACGCCTGGATCACGGTCGGCCCTGATGGATCGAAGGTCCGGGCCTCCAACGGCATCGACATCGAGCCGGATTTCGGCGTTCGGGACGCGCCGTCCGTTGATCGCATCGTGGTGTGTTCGGGCGGCGACGCCGATCATCTGGTTGCCGAGGATGCCATGGCCTGGATCCGCCGCAACCTCAGGGCTGGCGCACATCTCGGCTCGGTCGCCGATGCGGCTTTCCTGCTGGCCCGCGCCGGTCTGCTCGACGGCTATGCCTGCACCCTGCACTGGACCAGCCAGCCGGCTTTTCGCGAGGCCTTTCCGGGCCTCGACATGCAGCGAGACCTCTATGTCATCGACCGGCGACGCTTCACGGCGGCAGGCGGGGTGGGCAGCCTCGACATGATGCTGGACATGATCGGCCGTGATTATGGCAGCGAGCTCTCGGCCGGCGTCGCCGAATGGTTTGTGCACAGTCCGCTGCGGTCGAGCGTGGACAGGCGGCTGATGCCGCTGCGCCTGCGTACCGGCATCGGCGACGAACTCGTGCTGGCCGCCGTGGCGATCATGGAGGACTGCGTCGAGGACCTTCTTCGCATGGATGCGCTGGCGCGGCGCCTCGGCGTCTCCGCCGACAAGCTCGAGCGTTCCTTCCGCTCCGAGCTCGGCGTCACGCCGAACCATTACTACCGTAGCCTGCGCCTGAGGCGGGCAGCCGATCTGCTCACCCATTCGAGCCTGCGGGTCGGCGAGGTGGCGCTGGCCTGCGGCTTCAACAATGCGGCCAATTTCTCCCGGGCCTTCCGCGATAGCTTCGGCTACGCGCCGAGGGGCGTGCGCCAGCGCAAGTCGATCTCGGGGGAGGCGCCCAGGATATGACAAGACCCGGCATGACGAGAATGGTCACGGCGGGCGGCCTTGCGGAATCGCGCATAGTTTTCGCGGAAAGCAGCCAAACAATGCGCGCGCCGGTTGGTCACTGTTCATGGACAGGAGACTATTCATGAGCATTGTGGTTTTCGATCCGGATCGTGTCGAGGATGTCGACTTCAAGGATCGCATGCGCCATCCGGCGGCTGCGGATCCGGCCGGCGGCATGTGGCTTTCCGATACCGAGCCTTCCTTCATCGATGCCGATGCCCTGCGCAAGGGTCGCCTTGCCCGGCTGCGCCAATGGATGGCCGCGGCCGGCTATGGGGCGGTCGTGCTGTTCGACCCTTATAATCAGCGCTACGCCACCGGCTCGCGCAATATGTTCGGCTACTTCCTGCGCAACTCCACGCGCTATTTCTTCATCCCCACCGAGGGGCCGATCGTCCTGTTCGAATATCCGCAGAGCTACCATGTCTCGATGGTGCTCGACACGATCGACGAGGCCCGGCCTTCCAAGCTCGTGTGGTCATCGGTGTCGGGCCGGGACGACGAGACGGCCGGTCCCTTCGCCGACGAGATCACCGAACTCCTCAAGACCCATGGCGGCGGATCGATGAAGCTCGGCCTCGACCGCTGCAGCCATCTGCAGGCAGTGGCGCTGCAAAAGCGCGGCTGCGACGTCAGGGATTGCCAGGGCGAGATCCTGGCGGTGCGCGCCATCAAGACGCCGGAGGAGGTCAAGTGCCTTCAGGTTTCGATGGCCGGCGCCGAAGCGGCCGTTGCCTCGGTCCGGGAGGCGATCAAGCCGGGCGTTTCGGAAAACGAGCTCTTCGCCATCATGTATCACGAGGTGATCCGGCAGGGCGGCGAATTCATCGAGACACGCCTGCTGAGCTCGGGCCAGCGCACCAATCCCTGGTTCAACGAGGCGAGCGGGCGCAAGATCCGCCCGGGCGAATTGGTGGCCCTCGATACCGACACCATTGGCTGCTACGGCTATTATTCCGATTTCTCCCGCACATTCCGCTGTGGGCCGGGCAAGCCGACGACCTATCAGAAGATGCTGTACCGGATGTCCTACGACCAGGTGCAGCACAATATCGGCATCGTGAAGCCGGGCATGGCCTTCCGCGAGATTGCCGAGAAAGCCTGGAAGATCCCCGAGCGTTTCGTCGACCAGCGCTACACCTCGGTGATGCACGGCGTGGGCATGCATGGGGAAACGCCGTTCATCGCCCATTCGATGGATTACGAAACCTATGGCCGCGACGGCCATCTGGTGCCGGGCATGGTCGTTTCGGTGGAAAGCTATATCGGCGAGAAGGGCGGTCGCGAAGGGGTCAAGCTCGAAGACGAGGTCCTCATCACCGAGACCGGCACGGAATTGCTGTCGCGCTTCCCTTATGAGGACGAGTTCCTGGAAGGACAGATCTGACGTGAAACGGACGCTGCATATCGACCGCAACCGGATGGCCGCCATCTTCATCGATCTCCAGGAGGAGCATCGGGCCGATCCGCGCTATCTGGTCGAAGGCTATGCCGGCGTGCTGGCGGAGGCACGCCGTCTGCAGGATATGGCACGCCGACACGGCGTGCCGCTCTATCACGCCGCCTATGTCGTGGATCCGGCGAAGCCCGGCCGTCCCTTCCATCCCATGCAGGCCGACGGACGTTCGGCTTTCAGCGACAAGGACGATCCGCGCATCGCCATCTGCGCCGAAGTCGCGCCGGCCGCAGAGGAGGCAGTCATCTTCAAATCGGAGCCGAGCCTGTTCGGCGCCAGCTCGCCGGCGGAGGAATTGCGGCGCAACGGCATCGAATGGCTGGCCATCGCGGGGGTGTGGACCGAGGCCTGCGTCGATGCGACGGTCAAGGACGCGATAGCCCTCGGCTTCCACGTGCTCCTGGTCAAGGATGCCTGCGGCACGGCCAGCACGGCCATGCATCAGACTGCCATCCTCAACCTGGCAAATCGGCTCTATGGCGGTGCCGTGGTAGGCACCGACCAGGCATGCCGCCTGATCGCAGGCGAGCCAGTCGAGGCCTGGCAGGTCCGAGGCTCGGTGCCCCTGCGCTTTACCTATGAGGATGCCTCCGATCTCTATGCAGAACTTTGAGGAGCGTTTGCGGGTTCGAACGACGGCGACAAAACGAGGATTGCGGCACAGCGGCATGATGGAAATCCTGACCTTTATCTCCGACAATCTCCATGTGATCGGTGCCAGGGCACTCGAACACATTTCCATCGTCTTCGTGGCGGTGAGCATTGCCCTTGCCACGGCAGTGCCGATCGGCATTGCGATCACCCAGTCCAAAACTGCCGCCGACGCTGTGCTTTATCTCGCCTCGATCATGATCACCGTGCCGTCGATCGCTCTGTTCGGGCTGATGATCCCGCTGCTATCGCCCTTCGGTCACGGCATCGGCTATGTGCCCGCGGTGATCGCCGTGATCCTCTATTCGCAGCTGCCGATCATCCGCAACACCTATACCGCCATCGCCAATGTCGACCCGGCCTTGCGTGAGGCGGCTACAGGCATGGGCATGAGCATGGGCCAGCGGCTGCGCCAGGTCGAGATTCCGCTGGCCGTGCCTGTGATCATGGCGGGGGTGCGCACCGCCGTGGTGATGAATATCGGGGTGACCGCCATTGCAGCCTATATCGGCGCAGGCGGGCTCGGCACCTTCATCTCGCGCGGCATCAGCCAATCCGATCCCCGGCAGTTGATCACGGGCGCTCTGGCCGTGTCCCTCCTGGCGATCGCGGCAGACCTGTTCCTCGCTTTGGTGCAGTGGCTGCTGACTTCCAAGGGCATCAAGGGCGGAGCGAGCCGATGATCCGTCTCGAACATCTCACCAAGACTTTCGAAACGGCGGGCAAGCCCTTCGTCGCCGTCGACGACATCAATCTCGACCTGCCGGCGGGAGAGATCTGCGTGCTGCTGGGGCCGTCGGGCTGCGGCAAGACGACGACCATGAAGATGATCAACCGCCTGATCCAGCCGACCGGCGGCAAGGTCTATATCGACGGCAAGGATACCAGCGCGACCGATCCGATCCAGCTGCGCCGCTCGATCGGCTATGTCATCCAGCAGATCGGGCTGTTTCCCAACAAGACTATCTGCGAGAACATCTGCGTGGTGCCCGATCTCCTGGGCTGGGACCGCAGGAAGTCGCGCTCGCGGGCGGCCGAACTGCTCGAACTGGTGGGCATGCAGCCGGACCTGTTCCTCAGCCGATATCCGCGCGAATTGTCCGGCGGCCAGCAGCAGCGCGTCGGCGTGCTGCGCGCACTCGCCGCCGATCCGCCGGTCATGCTGATGGACGAGCCCTTCGGCGCCATCGACCCGATCAACCGCGAGGTGATCCAGGACGAGTTCCTGAAGATGCAGCGGGCGATCCGCAAGACCATCATCTTCGTCTCGCACGACCTCGACGAGGCGGTAAAGATGGCGGACAAGATCGCCATTTTCCGCAGTGGGCGCCTGGAACAATATGCCAGCCCCGACGCGCTGCTGGCCAGGCCGGCCAATGCCTTCATCGAGAATTTCCTCGGTTCCGACCGGGCCCTCAAGCGTCTGCGCCTGGTGACGGCCGGGGAGGCGATGACCGCTCAGTTCGATACGGTGGGACGCCAGGATCCGATCGTTCTGGCCCTTGAGAAAATGCAGGCCTCCGGCCAGCACGCCATCATCATGGTCTCCGCCGATGGCCGACCGGAGGGCCTGGTGGCGCTCGACCATGCCAGGACTGCGACGGGGATGGTCAGTGACCACGCGCGCCCGATCGAGACCACGGCCGCGCTCAATTCGGATCTGCGCAATGCGGTGGCCTCAATGTTTGCGCAGGACATGCCCGTTTTGCCCTGCGTGGACGAGGCGGGGCAGCTCAAGGGCGTTTTGACCTATCGCTCGATCGTCGCCAGCCTCAGCCATGCCGGAGAAGCCGGATGAGCGGACCAGCGGCGGCAATAGCGACCAGGCAGAACAGGCGGCGCTCGCAGTTTTGGGTGCCGCTTGGCATGTGGGCGGTGCTGCTTGCGGTTTGCCTGTGGCTGTGGCTCAGCGGCATGGCGGGCGAGATCCTCGCCTACTGGGACGACATCACCTATCTGAGCCTGCAGCATATCGAACTGGTCGCCTGGGCGGGCGGGCTCGCCATCCTCACCGCCGTTCCCGTGGGTATCCTGCTGTCGCGGCCGGCCCTCAGACGTTTTTCCGAATTCGCGATGCAGATCTTCAATCTGGGCAGCACCATCCCGACACTCGCCATCCTCGCCTTGTCGATGACCTGGCTCGGCATCGGCATCCTGCCATCCGTGTTCGGGCTGTGGGCGGCGACATTGCTGCCGATCGTGCGCAATACCTATGCAGGGCTGCGCGCGGTTCAGCCCCATCTCCTGGAAGCCGCGCGCGGTATGGGCATGACACCGCTGCAGACCTTGTGGCGGGTGGAATTGCCCAATGCACTGTTCGTCATCTTCGGCGGCATCCGCACCGCTCTGGCGATCTGCGTCGGCTCGGCCCCGCTCGCCTTCCTGATCGGGGCCGGCAGCCTTGGCGAACTGATCTTCACCGGCATCGCCCTCGACGAACTGCCGATGATGCTCGCCGGCGCCATCCCCACCGCGATCCTGGCTGTCATGACCGATTTCCTGGTGGGCCGGCTGCAATATTACCTCGTCCCGCGAGGCATCAATCCGCTGCGCTGAACAGCGGCAACAAGCAACAGAGGGAAAGACGATGACAATGCTGATGAAACTGGGCAAGTGCGTGTTTTCGGGGGTGTTTTCGGCGATCGTTCTGGCCACGACCGGCAGCGCGGCCCCGGCGGCCAATCTCACGGTCGGCGGGAAGGATTTCACCGAGCAGCAGATCATCGCCGAGATGACGACGCAGCTTTTGACCAGCAAGGGCTACACGATCGACAAGAAGAACGGCATGGGCACCAAGATCGTCCGCGCCGCCCTGGAGAATGGCGAAGTCGATCTCTACTGGGAATATACCGGCACTTCCCTCGTCACCTTCAACAAGGTGACGGACAAGCTCTCGCCGCAGGCGACCTATGATCGGGTCAAGCAACTCGATGGCGAGAAGGGACTGGTCTGGCTGGCGCCGTCCAAGGCCAACAACACCTATGCCATGGTGGTACGCAAGGACAATCCGAAGACCGACGCCTTGAAAACGGTCTCCGACATGGCGGCCGCCTACAAGGCCGGAACCACGCTGATGATGGGTACCACAGCCGAGTTTCCCAAGCGCCAGGACGGCTTGCTCGGCCTGCAGAAGACCTATGACTTCGAGGCCGGTCGGGCCAACGTCAAGCCGATGGATCTCGGCCTTGCCTACAGGGCTTTGGCCAACAAGGATCTCGACGTCATTTCCGCCCAGGCGACAGACGGCCAGATCGCGGCGCTGGGGCTGCGCGTGCTCGCCGACGACAAGGGTTTCTTTCCCAACTATGCCCTCACGCCGGTGGTGCGCAAGACCGTGCTCGACGCCCATCCCGACCTGAAGCCGACCCTCGAGGCGCTTTCGGCCAAGCTGGACGATGCCACCATGCAGAAGCTGAACGGCGAGGTCGATGTCGACAAGAAGACGGTCGAAGTCGTCGCAGCCGATTTCCTCAAGCAGAACGGTTTGAAGTGAGCTGCCCTGTCGTCCTCACTCACAAGCAAGGCTCGTGAGGATACCACGGCCTTCGGCCGTGCCGGGGATGACGGTCACTTGCTGATGGAGCCAAAGGAACCAGACCATGATCAGCATTCTGCGCAAGCGCGCGATCGCCGCCTTGTGCGTCGCGGCCTCCTTCGTGTTGTCCACGATCGCCTTTGCCGCCACGCTCACCGTCGGCGGCAAGGATTTCACCGAGCAGTTCCTGCTCGCCGAAATGACCAGGCAGCTCTTGGAAAGCAAGGGTTATACCGTCAACAAGAAAGACGGCATGGGCACCAACATCGTGCGATCAGCCCTGGAGAACGGGCAGGTCGATCTCTATTGGGAATATACGGGCACCTCGCTGGTGACCTTCAACAAGGTGACGGAGCCGCTGTCGCCACAGGAAACCTATGCCAGGGTGAAGACGCTCGATGGGGCCAAGGGGCTGGTATGGCTGGCGCCGTCCAAGGCCAACAACACTTATGCGCTGGCGATCCGGTCTGATAATGCCAAAACGCACGGCCTCGTCACCTTCTCTGATCTCGCCGCCGCCTATAAGGATGGCAAGCCGGTCCTGCTTGGGGCCACGGCGGAGTTTCCCAAACGCGAGGACGGCCTGATCGGCCTGGAGAAAAAATACGGCTTCAAGGCGGGGCGTGCCAATCTTCGGCCGATGGAGATCGGGCTGGTCTACAACGCCCTCGCCAGCGGCGATATCGACGTCGCCACGGTCGGCGCCACCGATGGGCGCATCGCCGCCATGAAGCTGACCCTGCTCAAGGACGACAAGGGCTTCTTCCCGAACTACGCGCTCGCCCCAGTCGTCAGGCATGCCACGCTCGAGGCGCATCCGGACCTGAAAGACACGCTCGAAGCGCTATCGGCCAAGCTGGACGACGCCACCATGCAGGCTCTGAATGGCGAGGTCGACGTCCACAAGAAGGCGATCGAGGATGTCGCCAAGGCCTATCTCAAGCAGGCGGGGTTGCTTTAATTCTGATGGCTCTTGGACTTGAACGATGAATGACTGTCATTGCGGTGCCAATCCTGCGGATCGATTGAGTTCCCAAGGGCAGTCGAAGTATTGCTGAAAATCGAATTTTTTCTGCTTGCGGTACCCGATGATGACGCCTGACTACACCCGCCTCATAGATGCCGTAACCTGGGATTTCATCAACCGAACGAACAGCTTCTATCCGCCTGAAGCCGTCGACTGGTCGATCGAACGCAACCGGGAAGTCTACGACCGGATGGCCCAGGCCTTTCATGCCGGCCGGCCGCCCGGCATCGCCGTCGAAACCACGGCTGTGGAGACACCGAGCCATGCCATTCCGATCCGGATCTATTCGGCGGAGGGAGGCAATGGTCGTGCGACGATCCTCTATTTTCACGGTGGCGGTTTCGTCCTCGGCGGTCTCGACAGCCATGACGACGTCTGCGCCGAGTTCTGCGCGACGACCGGATTGACGGTCGTCTCGGTCGACTATCGCCTGGCTCCGGAACATAAGGGAACGGCAGCGCTGGAGGATGCCATTGCCGCCTATGGCTGGGTGACGGCCGGCCTCGGGCACCCGGTTGTGCTGGCGGGCGACTCCGCCGGTGGCAATCTGGCCGCCTGCCTGGCGGATCATGTGGGGAAAGAGGGGCGGCGACCGATCGGGCAGGTGCTGATCTATCCCCTGCTGGGAGCCGATTTCGACAAGGGTTCCTATCTGACCCATGCCCACGCACCGCTGCTGACGACCCGCGACGTCATCTATTATCGCGGCATGCGTACCGGCGGCATCGATTGCAGCGCCGATCCGCGCTTCACGCCGCTGGCGGGCTCTAGCTTCGGGCATCTGCCCCCGACCTACGTCTTCACGGCTCAATGTGATCCGCTTTCCTCCGATGGCGAGATCTATTGCAACCGGTTGCGTGCCGAGGGCGTCCCCGCCTCCTGGCATGAGGAGGAAGGCCTGCCGCACAGTTTCCTGCGAGCCCGCAACACGGCATTGCGCGCGAGGGCCGCGATGGAGCGCATAACCCGGGCTCTCTCGACGCTTGCTGCCGAAGGACGAGGATAAGCCCCGTATCGGCAACGCCACCCGCATCGATATCAGGAAGGAACGAGCAATATGGTCAAGGTCTCGCAGGTGCGCGTCAGGCCGCTGGTGCTGCCCCTCAAGCAGCCCTATCACTGGTCCTACGGCATCAGGGAGAATTTCGCCGTCAATCTGATCGAGATCGAGGCCGACAATGGCATGGTCGGCATTGGCGAATGCACGGTGGCGCCGGATCAGGCGGGAACGGCGGCGATCCTCAGGCGGCTGGCGAGCCATCTGGTCGGGCAGTCCCCCTATGACGTCGCGCCCTTGATAGCGCGCATCTTCCACCAGGAATATCTCGGTCACGGCGCCAATATCATGCGCGCCGCCAACCAGATGTTCTCGGGTGTAGATATGGCGATGTGGGACCTGCAAGGCAAACTTGCGGGACTGCCGGTGCATCGGCTCCTGGGTGGGGCCCACAGCAAGGCCGTCGGCTATTTCTATTTCCTGCAGGGAGAGACTGCCGAGGAGCTGGCGCGGGACGCTGCCGCGGGCCGCCAACGCGGGGAGCGCGTCTTCTATCTGAAGGTCGGCCGAGGCGAGAAGCTCGACCTGGAAATTACCGCGGCGGTGCGCCGGGAGATTGGCGATGCGCGCCTGCGGCTCGATGCCAATGAAGGCTGGGGCGTGCACGAGGCGATCAACATGTGCCGCAAGCTCGAGAGGTTCGAGATCGAGTTCATCGAGCAGCCGACGGCAAGCTGGAGCATTCCGGCGATGGCGCATGTGCGCGCAGCCGTCGGCATTCCGATCGTCGCCGACCAGGCGGCCTTCACGCTTTACGATGTCTATGAGATCTGCCGCCAGCGCGCCGCCGACATGATCTGTATCGGGCCACGCGAGATCGGCGGCATCCAGCCGATGCTGAAGGCGGCGGCGGTCGCCGAGGCGGCAGGTCTGAAGATCTGTATCCACAGTTCCTTCACCACCGGCATCACCACCTGTGCCGAGCATCATATCGCGCTCGCCATCCCCAATCTCGATGACGGCAACCAGATCATGTGGCAACTGGTGCAAAAGGATATCGTGACCTCGCCCGACCTCGATCCGAAGCAGGGCTGGATCGAGGCTCTCCAGCGCCCGGGCCTTGGCTTCGAGCTCGACAGGGACTTGGTCGGGGAGGGCGAGAGGCGATTTGTGCAGGCGGCGTGAAGCAGGCAGGTCGCATCTCAATAGGTCGCGCGACCGCCGCTGAGGTCGAAGGTGAAGCCCGTGGTGAAGCTGCAGGCTGGTGAGACGACCCAGGCGATCATCTCGGCGGCTTCGGAGAGTTCGCCGCAGCGCGCCATCGGGATCTTGGCGGTCATGTAGTCGATCGTTGCCTGGGGCAGGGCCTCCACCAGCGGCGTGCGGATGACGGCGGGCGCGAGCGCGTTCACGGTGATGCCGGCCGTGGCATAGTCCTTCCCCATCGACTTCACCAGGCCGATCAGTCCGGCCTTGGTCGCCGAATAGGCGGTCATGCCGGCATTGCCGTCCTTGCCGGCAATCGATGCGACGTGGAGAATGCGGCCATAGGCCTTTGGCAGCATCCGCCGCAGGGCCGCCTGCGAAATGATCAGGGCACCGCGCAAATTGACGGCATGCACCCGGTCGAAATCGGCCAGGTCCACCTCATGCGCCTTGATGTTGGTGGTGCCGGTGATGCCGGCGCAATTGACCAGGGCCTCCAAAGTGGGCAGGTGCTGGTCGAGCCTGGCGAAGATTTCTTCCACGCCGGCGGGATCGTTGACGTCGAGGCGGGCCGCCAGTGACTTGCCGCCGCTGGCGGTGATTTCGGCTGCCAGCTTTGCGGCGCCTGCCTCGTCGATGTCGAGACAGGCCACCGTCGCACCGAGCGCGGCGAGATGGCGGGCCGCGGCAGCCCCCAGCCCGCTCGCGGCACCGGTGATTGCGACGTGGTAATCGGGCCTGAAGCTGGTCGACATGTCCATTCCTTGTCAAATGGGATAGCCAAAGTGTGCAGCGCTTTCACCGCAACGGCTGGATCGCAAAAATACTTCTAAAACAATGAGTTATAGAAATAAAACGTTTCTCTGTGAACGAATTTCTATTTAACTCATTGTTGTTGCATAATTTTCTGAACATGGCGCCGATTTTTCGGTACGATGTTCAAACTGTCGCCGGGTGGCTCAGGGGGCGTCGCGTTCGAGCACCGCGTGCAGGAAGCGCCGCAGCCTTTCGTTGCGCGGTGCGCCGAAGATCTGCGCAGGTGGACCCTGCTCGATGATCACACCGCCATCCATGAAGATGACCCGATCTGCGACGTCGCGGGCAAAGCCCATTTCATGGGTGACGATCAGCATGGTCATGCCCTGCCGGGCGAGGTCGCGGATCACCGCCAGCACCTCGCCGACCAGTTCCGGATCGAGCGCCGACGTTGCCTCGTCGAGGAGCAGCAGGCGTGGTTCCATCGCCAGGCAGCGAGCAATGGCAACCCGCTGCTTCTGCCCTCCCGACAGTTGCGAGGGATAGGCGTCGGCCTTGTCGGCGAGACCCACCCTGGCCAGCAGCGCCTTTGCCTGCGAGATCGCGGTCTCACGCGGCAATTTGCGGACATGAACCGGCGCTTCGATGACGTTGCCGAGCGCTGTCATGTGCGGAAACAAATTGAAGTGCTGGAACACCATGCCCATGCGCATGCGCAAGGCATTGACGTCGGAGGCCGGCGTGAATTCTCGGCCCTCGAAGGTCATTCGTCCACCAGTCGGCTGTTCCAGCCGGTTGAGGCAGCGCAGCAGCGTGCTCTTGCCCGAACCGCTCGGCCCGATGATGGCGATGCTTTCGCCTTCGGCGACCGATAGGTCGATGCCGCGCACCACCTCATGGCTGCCGAAGGCCATGCGCAGGCGCTGAAGCGTCAGGATCTCGGTCATCGGGGGGCCTTTCGCCGATCGAGCGCTTTGGCCAGCTGCGACAGCGGCAGGCAGATCGCGACATAGATGACGCCGGCCATGACGTAGATTTCCAGGCTGCGGAAGGATTGGCTGGCCGCGTCATAGGAGCGGTACATGATCTCAGGCACGGCGATCGTCAGCGCCAGCGAGGTATCCTTGATCATGGCGATGACGAAATTTGTGAACGGCGGCAGGATCAGTACGGCGGCCTGGGGCAGGATGATGCGCCGCATGGCGAGCGGCGTGGGCATGCCGAGGCTGCGCGCGGCTTCGTACTGGCCGCGATCGACCGCTTCGATGCCGGCCCTGAACACCTCGGCCGCATAGGCGCCGCCGATCAGGCCGAGGGTGAGCGCCGCCGCGGCGAAGGGACCCAGGCGGATATCGAAGCTGGTCAGGCCGAAATAGATGATGAAGAGCTGCAGCAGGGCCGGCGTGGCCCGGACGAGTTCGATATAGATGCCTGCAATGACTTTCAGCCAGCGCATCGGGCTCATACGCGCCAAAGCGAGAGCCAGGCCGAGAATGATGCTGCCGACCAGGGACAACACGGTCAGTTCGAGGGTCACCACCGCGCCGCGCAGGATATAGGGAAAGTAGCGCTGGGCGAGGTCGAGAAAATCCGCCATGAGCGGGGGACTCCGGACAAAAGGTCAGTCGCCAAAGCATTTTCCAAAGAAGCCGGCAGACTTCTTGATCAAGAAAATGCATTGAAACAAGGAGGTGGAGAGCAAGGTTCGGTCCGAAGAAACCGCACTTTGATCCAGGGACAGGGAACACGACGCCACATGCAAGTCGCGTCGCGTTCCCGTGGGCATCACTTCAGCACGCCGGTGATATAGGCTGGGTTGCTCAGGCCGTAATTTTCCATGATTTTCTTGTCCTCGCCGGCCGATTGCAAGCGGCGGATCTCGGCATCGAAGGCCTCGATCAGAGTTTGCGTGCCCTTGCGCGCAAAGACGTAATGCGTCGCTGGCAGTTTTTCGCTGCCCAGATATTCGGGCGGGAGATATTCCACCACCTTGAAGTCATAGGACGGGTTTTTCTGGACGGCATAGTCGAAGGTATAGCCCCACCAGATCGCTGCATCGAGGCGGCCGGCCTTGAGATCGAGCAGCATGGGGTCGGCGGCATCGAACTTGCGGATGTCCTGGGCGCCGAAGCGCTTCTTCAACTCTTCCGCTTCCAGCTCCTGGGCCGAGCCGCGTACCGTGCCGATGACCTTGCCCTTGAGATCCTCCACCTTGTCGATACCGCCTTCCTTGCGGGTGACGAGCACGTCGATGCCGTACCAGAACGGCACCTTGTTGTAAGCCATCACCTTCTCGCGCTCGGCGGTGCGGTAGAGGCCGGCGATGACGTCGACGCGACCCGCCTCCAGGGCCGGTGCAAGGGCACCGTGGACGAGAACGACCGGATCGACCTCGACACCGATCGACTTGGCGATCGCCCTGGTGAAATCGGCATCGATGCCCTTCCATTCACCGCTGCCGATGTCGATCCAGGTCTCGGGCGGAATGCTGAAGGTGCCGACGCGCAGGAAGCCGCGCTTCTTGATCTGGGCGAGCAGATCCTCGGTCTCTGCACGGGCGATGGTTGGGGCGATAAGGCCTGCGCCAGCCATGCCCGCGAGAGCGGCGGCAAAATGGCGGCGGGTCATCCGAACGGTCATGTCTCTTTCCCTTCTGGTTCTGTCTGATGGCTTGATTGTTATGGCCGGGCCGCACTTCTGCGCGGCCTGGAAGGCTTGATGCTCCGGAGCAGGAACGCTTCCTGGCGATTCCGCCAAATCGCAAGACGCTTAGAGTTTGCCGAGGGCGTCCGCGAAGCGGCGGATTGCCGCCAGGCCAAAGGGCGTGCACACCGTCGAGGGCAACGCCGGTTTGCCGGCGTCCGCGTTGAGGCGCAAGGCAGCGACCTGTTTGCCGTAAGTCACCAGATGGTCGATGCTCTCCTCCAGGAAGACGATGAGCGGCAAAACTTTGCGATAGAGCCTTTCTGCTTCTTCCGCGTGACCGGCCCGCATGGCGTCATACACCTTGACGAAGACATCGAAGCTCTCGCCCCCCGGGATCACACCGGCAGCACCCGCGCGCAGTATATCGGGCAGCTCGAAGCCGCCGCGGCCGTTGAACACGTCGAACATGCCCTCGGTTTCTTCGACCAACCGGGCGATTGCAACGGCACTGCCTTCGGTCTTGGCCAGGCGGAAATTGGCGTGGCGGCGGGCGAGTTCTCTGAGGCCGGCATTGGAGAGGCCGATGCCCAGATATTGCGGCGCGTTCTGGATGCCGACAGGCAGGTCGACCTTGTCGATCACGGCGCTGAAGAAGGCGAGAAGCTCGGACTCGTCGATCGGCGAGACGGGCGGAGGCTGCAGCACCAACCAGTTGGCGCCGCGCTCCTTGGCCAGCCTGGCGAACTCGACCTGACCGGTGACATTGTTCTCGGCCACGGTAACGCTGAGCGGTATGCGCCCGGCATTCGCCTCGCTGACCCAATCGAGAAGCTGCAGCCGACTGGCACGAGACAATTTGTTGACCTCGGAGGCGAGGCCGAGCACGGCCAGGCCGTGGACACCATGACGGATCATCGCTTCGACCGAAGCCTTCACGGGGGCTTCGATCAGTCCGCCCTCGGCGTCGAAATAGGCATAGATCATCGGGTAGACCCCATGAAAGCCGGTATGGGTTTTGGGCAAAGCACGCTCCTTGTTTATCGTTAAACAAGGCCAATATACGAGTCTGAATGGCTTGGCAAGGCCGGGTACGGGTGCCTTCGGGAAAGGGCGGGGTGATGGCGAGAGGACTGCCGGTGCGCTACGTCTTGCTTTTCAGCAGCGGTCAAAGGCCGAGGGCGATTTTTCGGCCGTCGAAAAAGGCATAGGGTGCTTGGCGGGGCGCGGCGCAATCGCCGATCTCGACATAGGGAACGCCTTGGGCCGCAAGGTCCGTGGCGAGCCAGTTTGCCGGGATATTGGTCGTGGCGAGTACCAGGCTGTCGGCTGCGAGAAACGATCTTTCGCCGCTGTTGTGGTCGATGATCGTGGCGCCCCGGCCGTGCCACTCGGCAATGCTGACCTCGACCTGCCAGGTAACGCCGAGCTTCTTGAGTGTCCGGCGCAAGGGAACATCGGCGGTGGTGCGCTGCAATTCCTTGCCGACAAAGGCATCCGGCGTGAGGATGGTGACCTCGTGGCCTTCTTCCGCCAGCTTCCAGGCCGTTCCGCATCCGCGCCAGCCACCGCCTTCGTCGAGCAGCAGCACGTGCTTGCCGAGACGGGCCTGGCGGCTCATGACGGCCTCGATCGAGAAGACGTTGCCCTTGCCGATGCCGGGCAGCGTTTCGACCGCCGGAATAGCTTTCTGAAAGCCGGTGTCGGGCGGAAGGGAGCCTGTGGCCAGGATGACGACATCCGGAGCCATCGCCGTCACGTCCTCGGCCTCCATGTAGCAGTTCAAGCGGACATCGACGCCACGCTTGAGCAACTGGCGCTCATACCAGGCGAGAAGATCGAGGATCTGGGCACGGCGGGGCTGCAGGCCAGCCAGCAGGAAATTGCCGCCCACCCGGCTGGAGGCCTCGGCCAGCGTCACCTTGTGCCCGCGTTCGGCGGCGACGCGAGCGGCCTCCAGGCCTGCCGGGCCGCCGCCCACCACAAGGACGTGCTTTGCTGCAGCCGCCGGCTCGAAACGGTCGCCGCCCCACATGAACTCACGCCCGACGGAGGGGTTGATCAGACAGCTGATCCAATAGTCGCGCGAGCGACGTCCCCAGCACATCTGGTTGCAGGAGATGCAGCCCCTGATGTCGTCGGCCCGGTCTTCACTGGCCTTTCTGGCCAGATGCGGGTCGGCGATCTGGCCGCGCACGATGGAAACAAGGTCTGCAGAGCCTTCGCTCAGGACAGTCTCGGCATTTTCGGGCGTACGGATATGGCTTTCGGCAATGACGAGTGCATGCGTCGTGACGGCCTTGATCCTGGCAGCCAGATCCGCGCCGAGTTTTTCCGGATAGAGAAAGGTCGGCATCAGCTTGTGAAAGTCGAGATAGCCGCCGGAACCGCAAGTGACATAGTCGATCAGGCCCTGCCGGTCGTGAAGGCTCACGATTTCGACCAGTTCGTCGCGGCTGAGCGCAACGCTGTAGTCGGGCTCGTCGCTGATGGCCAATCCGATTATGAAGTCCTCACCGCATGACTTGCGGATGCGGCTAAGGATTTCCTTCGACAGGCGCGTGCGGTTCTCCAGCGTGCCACCCCATTTGTCCTCGCGACGATTGGTCCAGGGCGTCCAGAACTGGTCGACCAGGCCGAGATAGGCGGCCCAGACCTCCACGCCGTCGAAACCGGCGGCCCGGCATCGGCGTGCAGCCTCCACGAAGCCGTCTATCGTCTCCTGGATCTCGGCCTCGCTCATCGCATGGGAACCGTCGCTGTCGTGGTAGCTCGGCAGCCCGGAGGGAGACCAGTGCGGATGGAATGAATTGTCGGAATCGCCATGGGCGCCGATGTGATAGAGCTGCTGGATGGCGACGGCGCCGTTGTCCTTGATGGCGCTGACGACTTTCCGGAAGGCGGGAATGACGCTGTCGTCACAAACGCGAAAATTGCCGCGTGTGAGAATGGCGGCGGGGTGGACCGGCATCGGCTCCACCACGATCATGCCGGCGCCGCCCTTGGCGCGCTCGGCATAATAGGCAGCATGGCGCTCCGTCGGCAGCCCGTTCACCGCCATGTTCGCGGTGTGGGCGCCGAAAACGATCCTGTTCCTGAGCTCGTGCTTGCCGATTGCGATGGATGAGAACAAGCGGGGAAACTGCTTCGACACCATGGCCATCCGATGGATTGGGAGGGGCGATCGAGGGACACGGGCTTTTGCCTGTGTCCCTTGGATGCATAGCTTTGGTGCTGGTCGTCAGTGCGAGGGCACGACGGCGGCCGCGAGCTGCCTGAGATTTACCACGCCGATGGGCTTGCCCGCCGGGTCGAGGACGGCGACGTCGTCATGCGGCTGGTGGGCGAGCAGCCGGATGGCGCCCTCCAGGGTGGAGCCCGACAAGACCGTCATGCCCTTCGTCTCATAGCCCTCGACGAGGGGTGACATGATCGCATCCACCTGGATGACGCGTCCGCGGTTCACTTCCTTGACGAAGTTCTCGATGTAGTCGTCGGCGGGATTGAGCACGATGTCCTGGCTGGTACCCTGCTGGATCACCTCGCCATCGCGCAGGATGGCGATGCGGTCACCCAGCCGCAAAGCCTCGTCGAGATCGTGCGTGATGAACACGATCGTCTTCTTGATCTCCTGCTGCAGATCGAGAAGCACGGATTGCATGTCCATGCGGATGAGGGGATCGAGCGCGGAAAAGGCTTCGTCCATCAGCAGGATCGGGGCGTCGTTGGTGAGCGCGCGGGCGAGGCCGACGCGTTGCTGCATGCCGCCTGAGAGCTGGTTCGGGTAGCGGCTTTCAAACCCGCCGAGACCGACCCGTTCGATCCAGCGCATCGCCTCCTCGACCTGCCGGGCGCGCGGCACACCCTGAATTTCGAGGCCGTAGACAGTATTCTCCAGAATGGTGCGATGCGGCAGCAGCGCGAATTTCTGGAAGACCATCGCCGTCTTGTGGCGGCGGAACTCGCGCAACTCGCGCTGGTTCATCTTCACGACGTCCTCGCCGCCCACCAGTACTTCGCCGTCGGTCGGATCGACCAGGCGGTTGATGTGCCGGATGAGGGTCGATTTGCCCGAGCCGGACAGGCCCATGATCACCTGGATGCCACCGACCGGCATGCTGATGTTGATGTTGCGCAGGCCGAGGACGTGGCGATGCCGCTCGTTGAGCTCGGCCTTGGTCGCTCCCTGCCGGACAAGCTCTACCATCGCCTTGGCATTCGGGCCGAAGATCTTCGAAAGGTTGCGGATTTCGATGCCGTACTGCTTCGTACCCTCAACCATGGACCGTCTCCCGATGCTTCTGGAGGCGGCGGCCATAGGCCTGGCTGACCCGGTCGAAGATGACGGCGATGCCGACGATCGCCAGCCCGTTGAAGATGCCGAGGGTGAAATACTGGTTGGCGATGGCCTTCAGCACGGGCTGGCCGAGCCCCTGGACGCCGATCATCGAGGCGACGACGACCATGGCGAGCGCCATCATGATCGTCTGGTTGATGCCGGCCATGATAGTGGGCAAGGCGAGGGGGAGCTGGACGTTCTTGAGCTTCTGCCAGCCGGAGGATCCGAAGGCATCGGCCGCCTCGAGGACATCCTTGTCGACCAGGCGGATGCCGAGATTGGTTAGGCGGATGATGGGTGGAATGGCGTAGATGACCACGGCGATAAGGCCGGGCACGCGGCCGATGCCCAGCAGCATGACCACGGGGATGAGATAGACGAAGCTCGGCATGGTCTGCATGACGTCGAGCAGCGGATTGAGCGTCTTCTGGAGGCGGTCATTGAGCGCCATTAGAATTCCGATGGGAATGCCGATCACGATGGAAAGCACCGTCGCCACGAAGATCATCGAGATCGTGCGCATGGTGTCATCCCACATGCCGAAATAGCCGATCGCCAGCAAGGTGAGGAGGCAGGCGACCACCACCTTCCAGCTGCGGCTGGCGAACCAGGCGATGGCCAGGATGATCAAAGTGATGATCGGCCAAGGCGTCTGCGTCATGAAGCGCTCGGCCTGCATCAGGAAATACTGAAGCGGCGAGAAGAAGCTCTCGATGGCATCGCCATAGGTGCGGGTGAACGTGCGAAACCCCTCGTCGATCGCCTTCTTCAAGTCGCGAAGGCTGTCATCGTTCATATGGGGAAACTTGTAGAACCATTCCATCGATAACCCCTCTTCGCCGCGACGGCGCCCCTGTTGTTTTTGCTATGGGCGTCACGAAAGCGGCGCGCCGGACGCGCGCCGCCTTTTTGCTATCAGAGCGCGGCCTTGATCTTGTCCGCGGCGGCCGGCGACACCCACTGGGTCCAGATGTCGGGATTTTCCTTCAGGAAGTGCTTGGCGCCGTCCTCGCCATTGGCCTGGTTGTCGGTCATCCAGGCCATCACCTTGTTGACGGTGTCGTTGTGCCAGGCGCGCTTCTTCAGGTAGTCCATGACATCGGGAGCGACACGTTCGGAGAACTTCTTGGCGACCAGCGTATAGACCTTGTCGGGAACCCAGGAATTGGGCTTGGGATCGGCACAATCGGCTACGGTGTTGCAGCGCTTCCACTCCGCCTCGTCGCGCGGATAGCCGGGGTCGAGGCGCACCATCTCATATTTGCCGAGCAAGGCGGTCGGGGCCCAGTAATAGCCAAGCCAGCCCTTCTTGCGTTCGTAAGCCTTGGCGATCGAGCCATCGAGGCCGGCCGCCGAACCGGTATCGACCAGCCTGAAATTGGACTTCTCGGCATTAATGGCCTTGTAGAGCTGCGCGGTCACCACGGTGCCGCCCCAGCCTTGCGGACCGTTGTAGATGGCGCCCTTGCTGGAGTCCTCGGGATCGGGGAAGAGCTCGGGATGCTTGAGGGCGTCGCCGATCGTCTTGATGTCGGGATGGGCATCGGCGAGATATTTGGGAATCCACCAGCCCTGCACGCCGCCATCGGGCAGGGAGGTCGCTGCCGTCACCAGCTTGCCATCGTCCATGCCGCGCTTGACCACGTCAGGCAGCAGATCGATCCAGGCTTCCGGCGCGATGTCGGGCTGGCCCTTCTCGGCCATGGAGGTGATCGTCGGCACCGTGTCACCCACCGTGATCTCGGCGGTGCAGCCATAGCCGTTGTTGAGGATGAACTTGTCGATGTTGGACAGCACTTCGGCGCTCTGCCAGTTCATGCTGGCAATGGATACCGAGCCGCATTCGGCCGCCTGAGCCAGCGACATCGGCCCGACCAGGCCGAGAGCAAGGCAGCTCGTCAACAATAGTTTCTTCACGGTCATTTCCCTCTGCTTCAGGCGGCTTTGTCAGGCTGTCGGTGCGCCGCCGTCACCGTGCCCCTTGCAGCTAGGCTGGCAGGCCCATGCTGATGGATTTCTGGAATGCCGCAGCGAGGCCAGCCCCGACAGCCTGGTCGAAGCCGCCCGCCTTCATCGCCTCGATGGCGGCGGCTGTCGTACCTCGGTAATCGAGAAAGACCTCGACGGTGCTCTCTGGGTCATCGCCGTTCTTTTCGAACAGCCGTCCCGTGCCGACGAGAAGAGCGGTCACCGCCTGGCGGGCCACTGCGGCTTCGATGCCGTGGGCGGTGGCATGGCGCATCATCGCCGTCGCCAGCAGCGCCGGAAAGGCAGGGCCTGAGCCTGCAAGACCGGTCAGGTAGTCCAACTCGCGCTCGCTCCCAAGTTCGGCGCTCCTGCCGCACGCCTCGAAAATCCGGCCGACGAGGCGGCGCTCCTCGGCTGATACCGCCGGGGACGCGATCCAGGGCGTGAAGGATGCCCGCACTTCGGCTGCCGCGTTGGGCAGCGAACGCACCGCGCGCTCAGAACCGAGGCCCGAGATTAGCTGTTCCAGGCAAATACCGGCCATGACGGAGATGATAAGTTTACCCGCAGCCTTGACGTTCAGCGCCGGCCAGTCCGCCGGGCGCACGCTGACGATGATGAGATCGACGCTGTCGGCGAGATCCTGATTGTCCCGGGTCCAGCGCGCAGTGGGAAAGCGCGCGGGTTCCCCACTGCGCAGGGAGAGGACCAGATGCTCGGGCGATGTCAGGCCGGCGTCCAGCAGGGCCTGGACGATGGCGCCGCCGAGCCAGCCATTTGCACCGATCACACCGATTTTCAGGGGCCTGCTCATCGTGAACCGCTCATGTGGTCAGCCGGAAACCATGCCTGGCAATGAAACGACCACAAACTCCCCTATCGGAAAGCGTCGCCGCTCATGGACGAAACCCATGCTGCCATAGCCACGCGTTTAGAAGCAATAAAAATGTACACCATTGTCAAAAAACATGACTAGGCCGTTAGAGGTCGATTGACACCAGTGTACATTCTGCCTAGCCTTTTGAGGCACATGCAACGCTGGATCCCGAGCCATGTCGAACGACCCCCTCCTGCAGCCCTTTCAGCTCAAGCATCTCAAGCTGCGCAACCGCATCATCGTGACCTCTCATGAGCCGGCCTATCCCGAGGACGGCATGCCGAAGGAACGCTATCGGGCCTATCACGTGGAGCGGGCGAAGGGCGGGGTTGCCATGACCATGACGGCGGGGTCCGCTGCCATTTCAAAGGACAGCCCGCCGGTCTTCAACAATCTGCTCGCCTACAAGGACGAGATCGTGCCCTGGCTCAAGGACCTGACCGACGCGGTTCACGAGCACGGCGCGGCTGTCATGATCCAGCTCACGCATCTCGGCCGCCGCACGCGCTGGGACAAGGGCGACTGGCTACCTGTCGTGGCGCCTTCCCACCAGAGGGAAGCCTCGCATCGCGCCTTTCCCAAGAAGCTGGAAGACTGGGACATCGAGCGGATCATCAAGGACTTCGCCGATGCGGCCGAGCGCATGAAGGCCGGCGGCATGGACGGCATCGAGCTGGAAGCCTATGGCCATCTCATCGACCAGTTCTGGTCGCCGCTCACCAACGAGCTGGAAGGCCCCTATGGCGGTTCGCTGGAAAATCGCCTGCGCTTCGGCTTCGACGTGCTGAAGGCCATCCGCGAGCGCGTCGGCCCCGACTTCATCGTCGGCGTGCGCTATACTGCCGACGAACAGCTCGAGGGCGGTACGACCAAGGAAGAGGGCCTGGAGATTTCACGCCGCCTCAAGGAGAGCGGCCTGATCGATTTTCTCAACGTCATCCGCGGCCATATCGATACCGATGCCGGGCTGACCGACGTCATCCCGATCCAGGGCATGGCCAATTCGCCCCATCTGGACTTCGCCGGCGAGATCCGCGCAGCGACGCAATTCCCGACCTTCCATGCCGCGAAGATTCCGGATGTCGCCACGGCACGCCACGCCATCGCCGCCGGCAAGGTCGACATGATCGGGATGACGCGCGCCCACATGACGGACCCGCATTTGGTGCGCAAGATCATCGAAAAGCGCGAGGACGACATCCGGCCCTGCGTGGGCGCCAATTACTGCCTCGACCGCATCTATCAGGGCGGGGCCGCCTATTGCATCCACAATCCGGCCACCGGCCGCGAGCTGACCATGCCGCATGCCCTGCAACAAGCCAAGGTCCGCAAGACCGTGGTCGTCATCGGCGCAGGCCCGGCAGGCCTGGAGGCGGCACGCGTCGCCGGCGAGCGGGGGCATCGGGTCGTTGTCTTCGAGGCGGCAGGCAAGCCGGGCGGGCAGGTCAGGCTCACCGCCCAAAGCCCGCGGCGCAAGGAAATGATCAGCATCATCGAATGGCGCATGAGCCAGTGCGAGAAGCTGGGCGTGACCTTCCATTTCGATAGCTGGGCGGACGCCGACAGGATCGAAGCCGAGAATCCGGACGTGATTGTTGTCGCCACGGGCGGGCTGCCGCACACCGAGGTGCTGTCCAAGGGCAACGACCTCGTCGTCTCGGCCTGGGACATCATCTCCGGCGACGTCAAGCCCGGCTCCAACGTGCTCATCTTCGACGATGCCGGCGATCACGCTGGATTGCAGGCGGCGGAGATGCTGGCGCAGGCCGGGGCGAAGGTGGAGATCATGACGCCCGACCGTTCCTTCGCGCCGGAAGTCATGGCAATGAACCTCGTGCCCTATATGCGCAGCTTGCAGAAGCTGGATGTCGCCTTCACCGTCACCTACCGCCTCCATGCCGTCGAAAAATCCGGGAACCTGCTGGTTGCCCATATCGGCAGCGACTATGGCGGCATTGTCAGGCAGCGCAGCTTTGATCAGATCGTCGTCAATCACGGCACGATTCCGCTCGACGATCTCTATTTCGAATTGAAGCCGTCCTCGAGCAATCTCGGCGAGATGTCTTATGATCAACTGATCGCGGGGGAGCCCCAATCCGTGGTTCGCAACGGTGAGGGCAAGTATCAGCTCTTCCGCATCGGGGACGCGGTTGCGGCTCGCAATACCCATGCGGCCATCTATGATGCCCTTAGGCTGGCCAAGGATCTTTGAGCTCGGTGCCATGATTTTCGAAGCTCGCCGGACTGGGAGAGGCTTTCAATGACACATCGCAGCGCGGCTCTTCAGCACTTCGTCGAGGCGGCCAAGGCAGCTTTCGGCCAATTTGCACAGGATCCGAAGGCGCGGAAATCCATCGCCGAGATCTTCTCGGCGTTGGAAGAACCGGGCGCTGTGCGGTCCGGCCCCGGCGGGCGTCTGCCGGTTTGCGAACAGCTCGATATTGCCCTTGGTGTCGAAACGGGCCAAGCCACGCTCGACAAGCTGCTGCAGCGTTTCAGGGAGGTCGAGCCCAACCTCCAATGGCGCCGGCGTCCGAACAATGACAGCACCGCCAGCGGCAATTTCGACGACGGCCACGCCAACGCGATGCTTCTGGGCCCCGGAGGCTTGGAGGAGCGCAGCGACGTCTGGCTCGGCGTGTCGCTGATGGCGCCGAAGGTGCGCTATCCCGACCATGACCATGCTCCCGAAGAGGTCTATCTGGTGCTGTCCGACGGCGAGTTCCGCCAGGGGGAGGGAGACTGGTTTTCGCCGGGTATCGGCGGCTCGTTCTACAACAGGCCCGGTATCCGGCATGCAATGCGCTCGCTCGCAACGCCGCTATTCGCCTTCTGGGCGCTCCGGGCCGATAGGGAGTCCTGAGGACCCTCCGGGTCGATCAGGCCTTGCAACAAGGCTCTCACTTCAAGCCATGCCTTGCATGGAAACGGTCGAGCTCACGCTGTTCCGGCCTTACGCCGGTGAAGATCTCGACATATTCGGGAATGCGCTTCATGCGAAGGGCAACGTCTTCCTGCGTCTGCATCGAGATATAACCGATCTGGGTGAGGTAGGTCGTTCTGGCCCGCACATCGGCTGTGATCGCGGTATAGCCAAAACGCGTGAACATCTGCGCAAGGGCGTCGAGGCGTATCTGGTCGGCAGTTTGCACTTCGGCGAGGATGTCCGGCGATTCGAGGGCCCAGCTCCGCACGGCGAATTCGAACTGGGCGTCGAACAGCGTCTTGTCGATCCAGCAATCGTTGACATTGAGCATCGCTTCCGCGATCGACTCGGCATAGGCCTGCGCCTGCTTGACGAGATTGCCGGTGTTCTTGTCGCGCCAGCGCTCGATCAGGGCGCCGAGGAGTTCCTCGCGGTCCTTGAAGAACCAATAGAAGCTGGTTCGCGACAGGCCGAGCTTCTTGGCCAAAGGCAGGATCTTGAGCGTGCTGACCCCGGATTCGAGCAGGAGTTCATAGGCCGCCTCCAGCCAGACCTCGGCCGAGCCCCGCCAGCCCGTTTCGCCCAAAACCTGCTCCATGACGCCCCCTCCATCAACGGCAAATCGGCGATCAGGCGAAATGCACATGAATGTCGAGCATAGCGTCAATTGTGTCTATTTAGTAGACATAAATGTACAGGTCTGGAGCCGTATTCGGGCGCCCTGTTGACCCTGATAGTGCCCATTGTCGGGGCGCGGCAAACCAGGGCGACGATGGCACGCATGAACGCCGTCCCGCTCCTGGGCGGGACGGCGTTCATGCCATCGTAGCATCTTGGATCGAAATCGCCTCTTCCCGGCATGACAGGCAAGGATGCCTGCCATCCCGGAGGCATTGGTCCACCGTTGCAGGGTGCAATGAACCTTGTGGCGGAAGCTATCTGTCGATCACCAGGTCGCTCAGCGGCTTGGAACAGCAGGGCAGGAAGAAGCCCGCCTCGACCTCGCGTTGGCGGATGCCGCCATTGTGCTGCATGTCGACGCTGCCGCTGACGAGCCTGGATTTGCAGGTGCCGCATAGGCCATTGGCGCAGGACGAGGGAAGGCGAACGCCCGCCTTCTTGGCTGACGACAGCACCGTCTGCTCGCCGGCTACCTCGATGGTCCGCGACTGCTTGGCGAACTCGACCTTGAAGAGTCTCGCCTGCGGCGTGATATCGGCAGCTGGCTCCTCGACGCCGACACTGTCGAAGCTCTCCTCGTAGTAATTGTGGGCCGGGCTGCCCAATTCGGCGCTGAAGGAGCGGACGGCCTGCATGAAGGGCGCCGGGCCGCAACACATGATGACACGCTCGGTGAGATCCGGGATGGCCAGCGACAGGAACGCCTTGGATATCCGTCCGGTCAATCCAGGCCAGGACGGTTCGCCGATGAGCTGCTCGGGAAGCAGGAGCAGCCGCAGGCCCTTCAACCGGTTCGCCAGCACGCAAAGCTCGTCGCGGAAGACGAGATCGCGCGGCGTCCTCGCCGCATGGACGAAGACCACGTCCGCGGCTTGCGCGGAATCGGCAATATCCCTGACGATGGACATCATCGGGGTGATGCCCGAGCCGCCCGACAGCAGCGCGAGCTTGGCCGGCGCGGCTGCTGGCCGCACGAAAGCGCCAAGCGGCCCCAAGGCCTTGACCGTCATGCCGGGGACGAGATTGTCGTGCAGCCAGTTCGAGACGCGGCCGCCTTCCGTGCGCTTCACCGTGACGGTGATGGCCTTCCGCCTCGCCGGCGAGGAAGACATGCTGTAGCAGCGGCTTTCGGGCAAGCCGTCGATCTCCAGCTCGAGCGACAGGTGCTGGCCCGCCTCGAAATCGAAGGCCTTTCCCTCGGGTGACAGGAAGGTGAAGCTTTTCACGTCATGCGTTTCGTCATGGACATCGACGCAGAGGAGCAGGTCGAACGCTTCGGCGTGGGGAGCAATGGTCATGCCGACACCTGCCTGCAGCGAGCCGTCAGTAGCCATTGGCGCGCATCCGATCGATGTACCAGCTGACGAAATTGTCGAGCTGGCCTTCGGTGAAGGGGGAATAGGGGCCGGGCTCATAGGCCGGATCCAGAACCCCCGAATAGGAACGCGCGACCAATTGCGCATCCTGCTCGTTGGTGGCGAGCCACACATTGGTGAGCTTGTCGAGATCGTAGTCGCGGCCCTCGACGGCGTCCTTGTGCACCAGCCATTTCGTGCGGACGAGGGTCTCGTCGGCGCTGAGCGGAATGATCAGGGTGCTCACGGCATGGTCGCCCATGAAATGATGCCAGCAATTATGGCCCCATAGATGGACGTCGCCGAGATCCTTGCGCGTCATCGAGCCAAGCAGCTTGGAGGAGGCGGCGGTGGCATCCGGCGTCTGGGACTCGCCGGCACCCGCGATGATCAGGCGCTGGGTGCGGAAATTGGTGGCGCAGTCGACGAGTTGCTCGACTGGTGCCGAGGGATGGCCTTCAGCCTCCCAGGCCTTGGTGCGTGCCTCGTAGAGAGCCTGGTGCTTCTCGGCTTCTTCCCGGTCCTCGGGGCTCAGGCTGGCCGGATCGAAGCCGAAATCGAGATCGATGAAGGAGACGCAGAGCTCGGGGTGATTGGACGAGCAGTGATAGCATTCCCGATTGTTCTCGATGGTCAGCTTCCAATTGCCCTTCTCGATGATCTCGCTTTGGAAGGCGACCTTGCTGTTCGCGATGTCGTAGGGCGCCAGGCGCTCCCGCATCACGGTCTCGAGCGTGCCGATGTCTTCGGGGGGATTGTCCGAAAGGCAGACATAGATGAGCCCGCCGATCGACCGGAAGTGAACGGGCTTGAGGCTCCTGCAGGTCTTGTCGAAGGTCGTACCCATATGCGGGGCGTAGGCGAGTTCGCCCGTGAGCTCATAGGTCCACTGATGATAGGGGCAGACGAGCTTCGAGACGATCGAAGTGCCGCTGTCCAGCAGGCGGGCGCCGCGATGGCGGCAGACATTGTGAAGCACCCGGATCTGGCCGTCGTCGTCGCGCAGCAGAATGATGCTGGAGCTGCCGAGATCGATCACATGAGCATCGCCCGGCTCGGGGACGTCGCATTCCAGCCCGACAAAGATCCAGTGCCGGCGGAAGAACACCTCCAGATCCGCCTTGAAGACATCCTCGCGCGTGTAGAGGCCGGCGGGAAGGGCATGGCCCGCCATGCGCTGATCCAGCAGGGGCGAAATCGCAGACGAGAATGTATTGAGCATGAGTTTTCCTCACCAGATTTCCTCCCATATTGCGCGTTTGAAACCGCCCACTCAACGGCACAAATGTTTGCATTTCCCATAACTCAATGTAATGCGTCTTGGGTGACGCCACCGTCATCGCGGTGCATTCGGCGCGTCAGAATTCCCGAGGGCTGTAGGTCATGGCCAATCTGCGGCGAAAGCTTCCTCCGCTCACCGCTCTCACCGCCTTCGAGGCGGTGGCGCGCCTGGGCGGTTTCACCAGGGCGGCCGCGGAACTGGGCGTCACCCAGGCGGCGATCAGCCGCCAGATCCATCTCCTGGAGGATATGTTCGGCTTTCCCTTGTTCCGGCGCCTGCACAGGCGGGTCGAATTGACCGAGAAGGGCAAGCAGCTTTCGTCCACGACCTCGACGGCCTTCAATCTCATTGCGGAGACGATCTCGGACTGGTCGAAGGAAGAGGCCGAGGACGATCTTGCCATCGCGGCGACGATAGCCTTCTCCCATTTCTGGCTTCTTCCCCGCATTTCCTCCTTCTCGAAAGCCCACCCCAACATCAGGCTGCGCATCATCACGCAGGACAATGCCATCAAGGTCGACGGCGAGGACGTGGATCTGGCTATCCGTTTCGGGAGCGGTTTTTGGCCTGACAGTGACGCCGAATTTCTCTTCCGCGACGAGATCTTTCCCATCTGCAGCACCGATTATGCGCAGGAGATCGGAGAGATCAGAGATCTCGCCCAGCTCACGCGCTATCCTCTGATCACCAACGATACCGCCGACCCCACCTGGACCAATTGGGCCGAGTGGCTTGCGGCGTTCTCCGTCGCGGCTCCCGGCAAAGCCTCGGGAATGCATTGCAGCTTCTATACCGAGGCGATCTATGCCGCCTTGAACGGTCATGGCATCGCGCTCGGCTGGCGCCGGCTGGTCGAGGATCTGCTGATCCAGAACCGGCTGGTCAGGCTCACGAATGAAGCCATCGTCACGCAAAGCGCCTATTTCTTCATCGCGCCCCGGCGCAAGGCACGGAAGAAGGCCGTCGATCTGTTCATAGACTGGCTCAAGCGGGAAGCCCGTCTTCTCGAACCCGCCTGATGGACCTTCGCGGTCGGCTCAGCCCAGCATGATGTTGATGGTCTTGGCCTCGGTGTAGGAGATCATCTCCTCGATGCCTTCCTCACGGCCGACACCGGAATTCTTCATGCCGCCAAAGGGAACGCCGAGGAAATGGTTGGAGCAGCCATTGATCCAGACGTGGCCGGAACGGATCCTGCGGGCGACATTGAGGGCGTTGCGGATATCGTTGGTCCACACTGCGCCGGTCAGGCCATATTCGGTGCTGTTGGCAAGGTTCACCGCTTCGTCCACCGTTTTCCAGCGCCCAACCGACAGGATGGGGCCGAATACCTCCTCCTGCCATAGCCGCATGCCGGGCTTGACGTCGGCATAGACTGTTGGTTCCACCCAGAACCCCTTGGCGAAGCGCTCGCCTGGGGGCCTGCGGCCGCCCGTCATCAGGCGCGAGCCGTCATCCCTGGCGTTTTCGAAAAAGGAAACGACCTTTTCCAATTGCAGGCGTGAATTGAGAGGGCCCATGTCGGTGGCAGGATCGAAGGGATCGCCGAGCTTGAGGTGGGAAACCTTCTCGACCACGCGCTCGAGCACGGCATCATGGATGTCCTCGTGCAGGAGCAGCCGGCTGGTCGATCGGCAGGACTGGCCCTGCCAGCTGAAGTTCATGCCGCGCATGGCAGCGGCCGCGATGATTTCGGGGTCGGTGTCGGGAAAGGCAATCAGAGGGTTCTTGCCGCCCAGCTCCAGCGTCACATGCTTGACCGCCACTTCGGCGGCCGAGCGCTGGATGGCGCGTCCGGTCTGGGGCGAACCGATGAAGGCGATGCGCTTGATGCCGGGGTGGCGGACGATGGCATTGCCCACCGTGGCGCCGGGGCCGGTGACGATGTTGAACACGCCCGGCGGCAGGGCCTCGCGCGCGACCTCGGCCAGCAGCAGCGCCGACAGGGGGCTCGTCTCCGGCGGCTTGACGATCACCGCATTGCCGGCCGCGAGCATGGCGGCAGTGCGTGCGACGGCAAACATCAAGGGATGGTTGAAGGGCGCGATGCGCGCCACCACGCCATAGGGCTCCCGCACGGTCAAATGCAGGTTCTCGGCCGTGGCGGGAATGGTCTCGCCCTTGAGCTCGTGAATGAGGCCGGCATAGTAGGTCAGGCTGTCCACGGCATGGCCGACATCGCCGCGCATCGGCGTGATGGTGTTGCCGGTATCGGCGACCTCGATCCTCAGGAAGTCCTCGGCGCGGGCGCGCAGGGCCTCGCCGAAGGCGCGCATGCGGGCGCCCCGCTCGGACGGGGTGAGGGCGGCCCAGGCAGGCCAGGCGGCATCGGCGGCGGCAAAGGCACGCTCGACGTCCTCGGCCGTGCCGCGCGGGGAATGGCCGATCGCTTCCTCGGTGGCGGGGTTGATGGAAATGTCGAACTCCCCGCTCGAAGCGTGCACCAGTTCGCCGCCGATCAGCATCCTGTCATGTTCTATCGCGTAAGCCATGTCTGCGTGCTCTTTCCGGCCACCCGTGCGGGTGGCCTGACATTAATGGGTGATCATGCCGCCATCGGCATTGAGGAGCTGCCCGGTAATCCAGCGGGCCTGGCGGGAGAGCAGGAAGGCGATGGCATCGGCGATGTCGTCGGGGCCGCCGGCGCGCTTGAGGCATTGCTGCTCGATCATCGCGGCCTTCTGCTCGGGCGTCACGGTCGCCCGTTCGACCTCCGTGAAGGTCGGGCCAGGCGTCAGCGTGTTGACCCGGATCGAGTGGCCACCGAGCTCGCGCGCCATGGCCCGCGACAGACCCATCACGCCGGCCTTGGACGAGACGTAATGAGCATAATTGGGCCGCCCGAACAGGATGGTCGAGGAAGCCACGTTGACCACCGAGCCTTCGCCCGATGCCACCAGCGCCTCACGAGCGGCACGCGTCATGTTGAAGACGCCCTTGAGATTGACGGCCTGGACCTGGTCCCACTCGTCGGAGGGGATTTCCCAGAAGGGACGCATCTTCAAGGTGGAGAAGATCGAGGCGTTGTTGACCAGGCCAAACACACCGCCGAAGGCTTCGACCGCCGCCGCGACGGCTCCCTGGCAACTGGCCTCATCGGCGACATTGGTGCGCACGAACAGGCGCCGGCCGGTGCCCGGCGTGTCTTCCTCGGCCACCGCGCGGCCCTTGTCCTCGTTCCAGTCGGCGATGCAGACATCGACGCCTTCGCCGGCGAGCGTGAGAGCGAGCCGGCGCCCGATGCCCTGGCCGGCGCCGGTGACGATGACGGCGCCGCGTGACGGGTAAGATTGCATGATGGGTTCCTTTCCTGCGGGCCGGATCAGGCCGCCGCGTGTTCGGGCTGGCTCTGGTGGATGTCGAGCTGCAGCGTGACCAGGGAAGCTTCGTCCTTGCGCACGACCTCGGCTTCCAGCAGCGTGCCGCAGGCGGTGCAGACATGTTCGCGCAGTTCGAGATCGGCATGCGTACGGATATGCGGTCCATAGGTCTCCGGCTCGATGCGATAGCTGCGCACCCTGTCCTTCCAGTTCGCCGTAACGGGGCCGAGGTCGCAACCGCAGCCACAGGCAAAGCGCCCCTCGGCGATGGTGAACTCCCCTTTGCCGGGAGCATGCTTGGGCGTGGCGCCGGCCAGGCGCCGGCTGCGGATCGCGGCCCGGGCCTGTTCGGTTGCGGAGAGGTCGACTGTGCCCTTCGCGATCACCACGCCATATTGGGCGGCCGCCGCCGTGAGGCTGACATGGCGGTTCGCGACATCGCCGAGCACGGCGGCAGGATCGCGCAGCAGCGGGTCGCCATAGCCACCACCGCCCTGGAAGGCATAGCCGAGCACGTCGCGCGAGGTGAGGCGCATGCGGCCGGGTTTGGGGCCGAGCTGCTCGACTCCGGCAGCCAGCAATTCGTCGAGATCGCCGGCAAGGCCTGCGAGGGCGGCCGGATCGCCGGCGTCGCGGCGGATGACGTTGCGGCCGCAGGCGCCGGGCAGGCCGCCGAACTGGCCCACCGCATTGGGCACCTCCACGCCATGGCCGAGCATCATGGCATGCAGGGCGTCGGTACCATAAGGTGCGATGGCGAGGGAGGCGCCGGCGCCGCCGCGCTGGCGGCCGGGGCCGCCGCTATCGGGTACGAAGGCACGGAAAAGGTAGAGGAAGGGTCCGTTCGCCTCATTGGCCTCGACATTGGCGATGGCCGGTCGCGGCACACAGAAATCGCCGGAGCCGTCGAGGCCGTCATGATCGGGGAAGGCCCCGCCACCTCCCGCCGTCGAGTCGAGCAGGAAGGTGCCGAACGGCCCGCCGTCGCGGTCCTGCCCCGCCAGTGTCATCACCATCATGTGGCCCTTGGTGACGGCCTGGCTTTCGCCGGCATGTTCGGGCGAGCAGGCCACCATGCGCGACAGCGCGGCAACGACGACGTTCTGGACGATCCAGGCCGTCGAGATCGTGCCCGAGGAAACCGGAGCCGGCCAGGAGGCGTTGCACAAGATGCCTTCGGGCGCGACGAAATCGACGGCGCGCAGGATGCCCTCGTTCCAGCGAATGCGCGGCGCGAGGATCGGCAGGAGCCCGGTGAGAGCGGCGCCGCGCATGCCCGAGGCCGTGCAATTGATGAAGCCGGGCGCTTGCGGCGAGGTCCCCGTCATGTCGAGGGTGAGGCGGTCGCCCTTCTTGGTTGCGGTGACGCAGACGCGGTAGAGCACGTTCTCGTGGCCGTCATGCTCGATATAGTCGCGCGCCCGGAAGACGCCGTCGGGCAGGGCTGAAAGGACCTGGCGGATCTGGCGCTCGGAACTGGCGATCTCCTCGGCCATGATGGTCTCGACCGTGTCGCCGCCATAGCGGTCCATCAGTTCGACCAGGCGGCGGGCCGCCACGGTGTTGGCCGCAATCATCGCCTTGAGGTCGAGGCCCAGGACATGGGGCAGGCGGGTCATGCCCATGATCATCTGCCACAGATCCTGGCGCAGCACGCCGTTCTCCACGAGCTTGATGCCCGGCAGCAGCATGGCTTCCTGCTGGATTTCGGTGGCACCGATGGCCCAGGAGCCGAAGCTCATGCCGCCGACATCGAGCTGATGGGCGCAGGAGCCGGCCCAGGCGACATGGCGGCCCTGGTGGAAGATCGGCGCGACGATCGAGACGTCGGGCTGATGGATGGCGCCGCGATAGGGATCGTTGAGGATGAACATGTCACCCTCGCGGATTCCTGGATTCTCGGCGAACTCGGCATTGATAGAACGGATGACCGAGGACATCGTGCCGGTGTGGAACAGCACCTGCGGACCCATGGTGACGATCGAGCCATCGGCGAGATAGAGGCCGTTGTTGAAGTCGGTCGCCTCGGTCACCACCGGCGAGCCGGAGACCGATTTGAGCGTGATCGCCTGTTCCTCGGTGATCGCCTGCAGCTTGTTGCGCACGACCTCGAAGGTGATGGGATCGATGGCGTTGTCAGTCGTAGACATTGCTGCCTCCCAAGAGCATTTTCCAGAAAAGTCGATAGACTTTTCGGCTAAGAAAATGCGTCAAAACAAAGAATTAGGGCGGGTTGCGATCCCATCGGATCGCACCATGTCCTAGCGCTGCTCGATGGTGATGTTGTTGGTGGCGTCGAGCCGCGCGACCTGACTGGCCGCCACGAAGACCGAGGTCTCGGGGTGCTCGATGACGGCGGGGCCGGTCACGATGAAATCCTTCGGCAGCTCGCGCCAATTATAGACGGCGCAATCCATCCATGCGGTGGCGACGGGCTCGAAGATCCGGCGCTTGCCGACTGTCGGCTCGCCCGTGGGGGCCACAAGGGCGATCTCGGGCCGACGCGCCTTGCCGAAAGCCTCGACACGGACATTGGTCAGCTCGAGGCCGGCCTCGCGGAAGGCCGATCCCTTGCCATAGGTCTGCTCATAAACAGCCTCGAAGCGCGCGACGAGTTCGTCCAGCGTCGCAGCGGCGATCTCGCCCGCCGGCACGGGAATGATGAGGTCGTTGGTCTGGCGGCGATAGCGCAGATCCGCCGTGCGCACGAGCTGGATATCCTCGCGGGCGACCCCGGCCCGGCGCATGGCGTCCAGGCATTCGGCTTCGAGGCTCGCGAAGGCCGCCGCGATCTCGGAGGCGACCAGGCCGTCGGCAGGCGCGCGCGATCCGCCGCCTGCCCGCATAAGCAGCGACTTTTCGACGGCGAACTGCAGGTCGGCGGCGAGCGCTCCATAGGCCGAATGCGCCATGGAGGTCACGGGCACCACCATCTTGGGCACGCCGAGCTCGGCGCCATAGCCGGCGCAATGGACCGGGCCAGCCCCGCCATAGGCGAAGATCACGAAGTCACGCGGATCGTGGCCGCGGCCGATGGTGACCTCGCGCAGCGTATCGGCCATCTGGGCATCGACGATGCGGCGTATGCCGGCGGCGGCCTCCTCGGTGGTCAGGCCGAGCGGCTTGGCGATCTGCTCCTCGATGGCGGCCGATGCCGCCGCCTTGTCGAGCTTCATCTTGCCGCCGAGAAAGGTCTGGGGATCGATGATGCCGAGCACGACATCGGCGTCGGTGACGGTGGCCAATCTGCCGCCCCGCCCGTAGCACACCGGTCCTGGCCGAGCGCCGGCGCTGTCGGGGCCGACGCGCAGCTGGCCGTCGATGACGCGGGCGATCGAGCCGCCGCCGGCGCCGATGGCGCGAACCTCGATCATCGGCGTGGCGATATGAAAGCCGCCGGCCTCGTGATTGGTGGACATCAGCGGCTTGTCGTCGACCACGATGGCGACGTCGAAGGAGGTGCCGCCCATGTCGGTGGTGATGAGGTTGCGATAGCCCAGCTTCTTGGCCAGATGGACCGAGCCCATCACCCCGCCGGTCGGGCCGGAGGTGACCAGTGTCACCGGCCGGCGCGCGGCCTCGGCAACCGGCATGACGCCGCCGGCCGAATTGAGGATGGAGAAGGCGCCCTTGAAACCGCGTTTCCTGAGCATCTGCTCGATGCCGTCGAGGTAGGAGACGACCTTGGGGGCAAGATAGGAATTGAGCGCGGCCGTGGCCGTGCGCTCATATTCGCCGATGACGGGGGCAACCTCGCTCGAGAGGCTGACATAGGCGCCCGGTACTTCCTCGCCGATGATGCGGGCGGCAATGCGCTCATGCTCGGGATTGCGGAATGACCACAGGAAGGCGACCGCGAAGGTCTGGACGCCCTCGCTCGCCAGGGAGCGAACTGCGGCCCGCACCTGCTCCTCGTCGAGTGCAACCAGCACCTTGCCGGCATGGTCGACACGTTCGCGGATCTCCCGCACCAGATGGCGCGGCACGATCGGCTGGGGATAGCGCCGGCGCGAATACCAGCCGAGCCGGTCGACCGGCACACCGGCGGTAAAGCCCATCAGGCGCTGGATCGCCAGCGTGTCGCCGAAACCGCGGGTGGCGAGCAGGCCGGTACGGGCCCCGTCGCGCTCGATGACGGCGTTGGTCGCCTGGGTCGTGCCATGGCCGAAGGCGATAACCCGAGCCAGCAATTCCTCGCCGGTCATGCCGCGCTGCGCGGCGGCATCCTGTACGGCATTGAAGACGCCGACCTCCAATTCGCCCGGCGTGGACAGCGCCTTGGTGGTAATCAGGCCGCCATTCTCGTCCAGCAGAACGAGGTCGGTGAACGTGCCGCCAATATCGACACCCAGAAACATGGACTTCCTCCCAGCCTGGTACCGGATGATCCATGGCCGAGCGCGTAGGCTGCCGTGCATGGCACAGCGGCTGGAAACGCGCTCGAAATTGGATTCTGTCCCGGCGCGGGGCTCTCTTTCCCCGCGAGCATGGGTCGAGTTTTACGCCCGGGCTTTACAACAATCCAATATATAATTCGCAGCGATACATAGCCAAATGCCTATGAAATGAAGAATGACGAACGGGCTTGCCGAGGCATCGTCCCGGAAATAGCTGGAGCGCCACCTTTGTCATGCCCGGGCTTGACCCGGGCATCCTGGGGCACCCTCTTCGAGGTCTGGAGGGAGGGACTGCATTGCCGGGTCAAGCCCGGCAAATGACACAGGTCGAGCCAATTCGTTTCGTTTATTGACGGACGAATCCTCAGCCCGCCATCATACCGCCGCAGGAGGCTCGAAACTCGGTACCTGACCATCTGCGGCTGCCTCCCGCACGAAATCCATCAGCCGGGACTGGAAGCGCGAGAAGGTCTTGCCCCGCTTGTGGATCAGGAAGACGGGGACAGGCAGGTCAAGCCCCGGCGTCGCGACCTGCCGCAGCAGCCCCCTGGCGAGTTCGTCGCGCACGCAGCTCTCCAGCACGAAGGCGACACCGGCATGATGGCGCACCGCCTGTTTCATGGCCTCCGGATGCCCGAATTCGAGGACGACCTCACGATGCCGGATGCCATGGGCATAGAGCGCGTCCTCCTCGAGCTCGCGCCGGACCTGCTGGCGAGGGGAGGAGACGAAGGGCAAGCTTGCGATCGCCTGCGGATCGGCACTGTTACCGACCAGGGAGCTGTCGGCTGCGACGACCAGGACGAGCTGTTCAGTCCATAGTTTTTCGACGCCGAGGCCATCGACATCGTGCCGTGGATCCAGAATGCACAGTCCAAAATCGCAGGAGCCATCCCTGACGCTGGCGGTGACGAATTGCGGGTTGGAAACCTGGACGGTGATGCCGCCCTCGCGCAAGGTGCGGCGAAAGGCGGCGAACATCGGAGGCAGCACATAGGAGGCGACCGTCATGGACGCCGAGACCACGGCGCTGCCTGCTTCCCCGTCGCCTGACAGCGCCAGCTCGCGTTCCAGTTCGCGGGTTCGGGTGACGACATCGCGAGCCCAGGCCTCGACGCGGATGCCTTCCCGCGTCAAAACCAGGCGCCGCCCGCTGCGCTCGAAGAGCTTGGCGCCGACCTTGTCCTCCAGGAAGCGCAGATGCGCGCTGACCACCGGCTGTGCGATGCGCAGCCGCTCCGCCACGCGGGTGACGCTCTGAAGGTCGCAGACCATGCAAAAGATCTCGAGCTTGTGGAGCGTGGCCTGGGACGCGAACAAGCGCTGCGCACCGTGCCCTTTGGTCATTGGAGTCTTATCGGCACTCGGCATTTCGCGCCTTCCGGCTTGAGCTGGAGATCCTTCGATTGAGAAAATAGGTCAAGACAAAGAGTTATACCAATGGCCGCGGGGATTCTCGTTGTTCAGCCACTCTGTCGCTGTTGCGCTGCCCCTCACCCTAACCCTCTCCCCGTAAACGGGGCGAGGGGCGAGGGGCGCGCAAGCGTCGCAACATGTCCTTGCAATCCTGTATCTGGCCCAACCGTCGGGCGAGACGAATTGATTTCAGGTTAGAGCGCCACGCCGATGTTTCCCCTCGCCCCGTTCTTACGGGGAGAGGGGCAGCGAAACCTCGACGCAATCAAGGAGCACAGCCGGGCCGGCACGACCAGCTCATGCAAATTTAAACGAGGGCAGGAAGATGTCTTCGACCGGCGGGTGGCGCCAGGTGCGCAGCGGATATTTGTCGATCAGCCGCTCGAACTGGGCCTGGGCTCGCAAGCGATAGTCTTCGAGGTCGATGCCCGGCAATTGCCGGTCGCGCATCACCACCCGGCCGTTGATGATGGTGGTCTTGAAATCCCGGCCGGTGCCGCTGAGCATCATGGTCTGGATGGGATCGATGACCGGGCCGAGTTCGAAGGCCCCAAGATCGAACAGCGTCATGTCGGCCTTGGCGCCGGCGGCAAGCCGGCCGAGATCGGGGCGCCCGAGGGCATCGGCCGCCACGAGGGTGGCAGCGTTGTAGAAATCGGCCGAGCTGCAGGCGCCGACATCCGCATCGGCAACCCGGCACAGGCTGATACCGATACGCATGTTCTCCACCATATCGGGCGGGAAGGTGTCGGTGCCCAGGCCGATCGGAATGCCCTGGCGCTTGAGGCGCGCGAAGGATTCCATGGCGCCGCCATAGCGAGAGAGCACGAGCGGGCAATGGATCAGCGTGGCGCCGGATTGCGCCAGCAGGCCGACATCGTCGCCCCTCCGCGCCACCTTGGAGTGGCCGGTCAGGTAGACGCCATGGGGCAGCAGCGAGCGCCTGGAGAGGAAGCCGAGCGAGGCCAGCCATTCCACCGGCGTCTTGTCATGGCGCTCCACGATCGTCTCGAATTCGTCCATGCCCTGGCAGCAATGCAGGCGGATCGGACAGTCGAGCTCCTCGCGGATATGGGCCGAGCGCCGCAGCAGCTCAGGGGTGCAGTTCTCGATGCGATCGGGCGCCAACATGCCTCGGATCAGCCCGCCATGCGCGCCGTCATAGGTGCGGACATAGTCCCTGGCCGTCTCCAGTCCCCTGAGGCCGCGCTCCTCGTCCCAGAAGGTATCGAAGCTACCGTCCTGGCGGATGATGGTGACACCGGTCATGTAGCAGGGGCCGAGATAAGCCCGGATGCCGATCTCCGCCGCGCTGTCGGCCGAGCGGGCGAACTCGTCATAGGTCTCGGCCCATTGCCGGTAGAACATCGAGGTGATCGGCAGGGCCGTGGTGATGCCGTTGCGCACCAATTGCGCGAAGGCATATTTCATCTTGAAGGTCTGCTCTTCGGCCGAATACATCTCGATCGGACCGGCGGCAAGATAGTCGTCCGGCCAGACGCGCCCCTTCGCCCAGTCGGGCTGGTTGTCGAAGGCGAGGATGGTGGTGTCGAGGTCGCCCAGGGCATTGAGATCGATGAAGCCCGGCCCGAGAATGGCGTTGCCCCCGTTGATTTCCTCGTCGACCTCACCCTGATAGCCACGCCCGACGAAGACGATGGTGTCGTTCTGGTAGACGACTTCGGTATCGACGAGCGTGCGGTGCTGCTCGCCGTCGAAGCCGATCACATAGCGCGCTTTCACTCTGGTGGTGGTCATGATTTCCGGTCCGTTCGGGATGACTTGAGGAGGAGGTGGATCAGGGCGTCATCGGCCCGGCCCAGCGATTGAGGCCGATGGGTGTGGCGAGCGCTTGCCGATACATGCGCCGATAATGGGGTTCGAGCTCGTCAGCGGCGGATTTGCAGCGGGCCATGTATTCGGCGAATTCGCCGGCCAGGAGGCGGGCTTCCTGCTTCAGCGCATTCTCGTCGACCGTGAGCAGGCGGCGGTTCTCGACGACGATGCGTCCGCCCACTATCACCGTGGTGACCGACGAGCCGTTCTCGCAATAGACGAGCTGGCGCCTGAGGTCGTTGAGGGGCGTGAAGGCGAAGCTGTCGAGATCTAGGAGGATGATGTCGGCCTGCCAGCCCGGCGCCAGCCGCCCGGTCGGGCGGGGCAGGCGCATGGCCCTGGCGCCGGCCGAGGTCAGCGCGGTCAGGATTTCCAGGGGCAGGGGCCAGCGGTCGAAATCGGGATCGGCGACGTTGTGGACGAGGCCGGCGACCTTGCCGACGGTCCACAGATTGATGCCGTCATCGGTGGCCGCCTCGTCATTGCCGAGACAGACATTGATGCCGCGCTGGCGCAGGCGCCTGAACGGCATGATGCCGCTGCCGATCTTGAGGTTGGACACCGGATTATGGGCGATCGAGCAGCCGGAATCAGCCAGGAGCGCCAGATCGTCCTCGTCGATCCAGATGGCGTGGATGACCATGGCCTGCTCGTTGAGCACGCCCCTATCATGGGCATAGCGGATCAGCGACTTGCCGTAATTGACCTCGCCGAGCACACGCTGCAGGCGCGTTTCCAGGATATGCATGTTGTAGGGAAGGTCGCGTTCGCGGGCGAGCGCGCCGAGCGCCTTGAAATAGGAGGGTGTGACGCGCTGGGGCGCCGAGCACGACACCGCACAGCGCAGCCGTCCCCCGGCGCGATCATGCCAACGCTCGAGGAAGCCCTTGTAATGGGCGAGCAGGTCGGCGTCCGACATCAGGGGCACCGCTTCCATGCGCTCGCGCAGGTGGGGCGGCAGCAGATCCTTCAGGAAGGGGTATTTGGCGTGCTCGACCACATTGGGCTGGTCGAGCGTTACCGTGGCCCGCATGCCGGCATCTTCATAGGCCTGCATGACGTTGTCGACTTCCGTCTGTGTGACCACCGGCACGAAGAAGCAGTCGTCATGCACAGAGGTGACGCCCTGGCGCAGCATCTCCATGGCGCCGAGCATGGTGCGCACATAGGCAAAGCGCGCGGAGACGACCTCGCGCATCAAAGGCGGTACCTCGTAGAGCATGAAAAGCTCGAGCGGCCAGTTGTCGAGCGCGCCCTTCATGAAGTTGGCCGGTGAATGAAAGTGGCCGTTGACCAGGCCCGGCATGGCGAGCTGGCCGGAGGCATCGATCACCCGCACGCCGTCCATGCCGATTCCGGCCGCAAGGTCCGGGGCAATCGCCTCGATAGTGTCGCCGCGGATGAGGATGTCGGCCCTCGAATGCTCGCCATTGGTCTCATCGAGCGTGAGGACGCGAGCATCCTTGATCAATGTCAGCATGGCCTCACCGCTCCCTGTCCTGGCCACCGGCCGGATCGGCCCGGTGCTTGACCAACTGGAGACGCGTCCTTGGATCGAGCGAGTCGCGCAGGGAATCGCCGAGCAGGTTGAACGCCATGACCAGGATGGTGATGGCGAGGCCCGGAATGGCGGCGATATGGGGCGCCACGAACACAAAGCTGCGGCCTTCGCTCGTCATGATGCCCCATTCGGCGATCGGGGGCTGCACGCCGAGGCCGAGGAAGCTCAGGCCGGCGGCGGTGATCACCACCGCGCCGACGATGGTGCAGCTATAGACGACGGAGGCGGCCACCACGTTCGGCAGCATTTCCACGAACAGGATCTTGAGATCGGGCGTGGCCATGGCGCGCGAGGCCTCGACATAGGCAAGGTCGCGCTCCTGGCGGGCCGCGGCATAGACCACCCGGGTGTTATAGGGCACCAAAGTCACCACCAGGGCGATCATCATGTTGACGAGGCCGGGGCCCATCAGCGCCGCGAGCATGATGGCGAGCAGCGCCATGGGGAAGGCGAACAGCACGTCCATCAGGCGCATGATCACCTCGCCGAGCCGGGGATACCAGGCGCCGATGAGGCCGAGTGGGATCGAGATGGCCGCCCCCAGGAATACGGGGATGACGCCTGAGATCAAGGTGAGGCGCGCGCCGTAGATCAGGCGCGAAAGGATGTCCCGGCCCTGCTGGTCGAGCCCCAGCAGATGGCCCGGCGTGCCAGGCGGGCGAAGTCGCAGGGCCGGATTGGCTTCGTTGGGCGGGAACGGGGCGAGAACAGGCGCGAAGATCGCCGTGAGGACCAGCACGATGATGATGCCGGCGGCGATGCGGGCAACGGGATCGCCGAGTACGCCGCGCCAGACGAAATAGAGATTGCCGCGGCGCTGCGGCGAAAGCTTGCTGGCCGGCGCCAGGGAAGGGACCGCGGTCATGGCAGCCTCACCGTTGCTTGGGATCGAGGGCGTGGACGATGACGTCCGAGATCAGATTGCCGAGGACGAAGACGATGGCGACCGCGAGCACGCAGCCCTGGATCACCGGCACGTCGCGCTGCATGATGGCGTCGAACAGGAGTTGGCCGACGCCGGGCCAGTTGAAGATGATCTCGGTGAAGATGACGCCACCGAACAGATAGCCGATCTGCAGGCCGCCGATGCTGGCGAAGGTCGGCAGGGTGTTACGCACGCCGTGGCGCAGCACGATCTGCCGGCGGCTGAGGCCGCGGGCGCGGGCGGCCAGGATATAAGGCTGGCCGAGGACATCGAGCATGCGCGAACGGGTGACGCGGGTGACGACGGCGATCGAGGAAGCCGCGGTCGCGATCGCCGGCAGCACCATATGATGGAGCAACTGCCCGAGGCCGCCGGGATCGATCATGTTGTACATGCCGGAGATGGGGAAGAGCTTCCATTTGAAGCCGAAGAAATAGAGCAGCACGATGCCGAGCCAGAACACCGGCAGCGAGGCCAGCACCAAGGTGAGAGCCACCACCGACTTGTCGGTGAAGGTGCGGAAACGCGGCGCCGAGAGCACGCTGAGCCCGAAGCCGCAGGCCAGCACGATCACGAGGCTGCCGGCCATCAAGATGAGCGAGTTGAGGATCTTGGGCAGCAGGATCTGCAGCACCGGCAATTGCTGCGAGACGGAATTGCCGATGTCGCCATGCAGGAGATTCCACAGCCAGCGCAGATATTGCAGGATCAGCGGCTGGTCGAGACCGAGGCGCTGGCGCAAGGCTTCGAGCTGCGCTTCGGTGGCCATGCGCCCGAGCAGTGTCAGGGCGATATCACCGGGAATGAGCTGGAGCGACAGGAAAACCACCAGTGTCACGCCAAGCAGCACCGGAATGGCATAGAGCAGCCGATTGCCGGCAAAAGCGAAGATGGACATGGCAAAGCCCTTCATTGGTGCATCTGGCCGTCCCCATCGAGCCTTCGGATTCACGCATCTCAACCCGAACAGATGGAGCGCTGAGATCCCTCCCGGACTTCGGGGAAGGCGCCGGTGTGCAGCACCGGCGGATGGGGGAGCGTGGTGCGACATGGACCAGCTGGTCGTCCTAAGCGCCACGCTACCCCACCCGAGCCGGCTTTGCCGGCCCCAGCACACACAAGTTGTGTGTGCGCCCTCCCCGAAACCGGGGAGGGATCGTTGCGCTTTGCTCGTCTCGGCGTCGATGCACGAACACCAAAATCTCAGCGGGGGCGACTGGACGAGGGGTGTTGCTACTGCTTGGTGATGCCGGTGAGGTCGAACCAGTGCTGCGGCGCCAGCACGAAACCTTTCACTTCGGGCCGGGCCGCATAGACGGAATCGGCCGTGTAATAGGAGGTGAAAGCCATGTCGTTGGCGATGGCATCGCGCACCTCGTGCAGCTTCTTGTCCATGGCCTCCGCCGTGGCGGCACCGCGGGCCTGCGACAAGAGGGTGTCGATCTTGGGGTTGTTGTAGTAGCCCGAATTGCAGCAGTTCGGCGGCAAAGCGGTGGTGGTTATCATCTGGTCGAGCCAGGCAAAAGTGCTTTCGCCCCAGGAGGCCGATGTCAGGCCGGTGCCCTCGCGCATGCCCTTCGACATCATCTCCCAGAAGGTGTTGTTGTCGAACATCTCGATGCTTGCCTTGATGCCGATCTTCTCGAAATCGCGCTGCAGCCACTCGGCGTCGCCCTTGGTATTCACGTCGGCGCCGGCACCGAAGGTCCAGTCCATCCTTGTGGTGAAGCCGTTGGGGTAGCCGGCTTCGGCCAGCAGCTTCTTGGCGCCTTCGGGGTCGTAGTTGCAGTCCTTATAGGCGGGATCGAAGCCTGGGCCGCCGGGATTGAGTACGCCGTAGGCTGGACGGGCCAGGCCCTTGCGCTGATATTTGGCCATGTCGTCGCGGTTGATCGCCATGCAGGCGGCCTTGCGCACGCGTACATCCTTGAAATGCTCGTCCTTGTGGTTGAGCCACAGCACATAAATCATCGGGCTCTGGCCGGAGATGATCTGGATGCCCTGCTGCTTGAGGAAATCGAGAGAATCGGGGGAAGGCGTGCCGATCACGTCCACTTCGCCGCCGGCCAGCGCCAATTCGCGCGTGGAGACCTCGGGAATGCCTCTGAAGATGATCTGATCCGCCTTGGGCTTGCGCGTTGGATCCCAGTAATTGTCGTTACGGGCGATGACGAGTTTCTCGCCCACCACTCGTTCCACGAATTTGAAGGGACCGGTGCCGATGGGATGCTGCTCGATCTTGTCGTTGCCATAGGTCTCGACGGCGGTGGGGCTGATCATGCGCGGCGCACCCGAGCCGCCGGCGGCCATCCGGCGCAGGAACTCGGCATTCGGCTGCTTGAGATTGATCTTGAAGGTAGTGTCGTCGACCACCTCATAGCCGGCGAGGTCCTGCCACATCCAGCCCATCAGGCCGGGGGAGACAGGCTGGAAATATTTGAAATTCTTGTCCGTCATGCGGTCGAGATTGAACTTGGCCGCTTGCGCGTTCCAGGGCGTACCGTCATGGAACTGGACGCCCTTGCGCAGATGGAAGGTATAGCTCTTGCCATCGGCCGAGACGTCCCAGCTCTCGGCCAGCGCCGGCACGATCTTGGGCGCGACGTCGGGGCCCTTGGTAAGATCCTCCTCGACGAAAGTCTCGAACAGATGGCGCACCACCTTGAAGGTGTTCCAGGTGCGCGAGGCGTGGGGGTCGAGGCGGCTGAAATCCGATTCCACCGCGAAAGTGATGGTGTTGCTGGCCGCAAGCGCCGGTGGCGCGTCGAAGGCGGCAAAGGCGCCGGCAATCAGCGCGGCGGCCGTCACGCCCGCGCGCAGCAGGCCGCTCCAGGACCTGCGCGGTCCCGTTCGTTCGGTGCGATGCTCTTTCGTCATGATGGTTCCCCTCGTGATTTTTCATTGTCGTTGGGATGGTGTTTTGACGTTCAGGGCCCGCCGTGGCGGAAGCAGGCCACTTTCCTTTCGCCGGCGATGGCCGTCAGCGTGGGTGCCGATCGGGTGCAGGGCTCGAAGCGCTCGGCGCAATTGCCGGCATAGATGCAGCCCGCTCCCATAAGGCCCGCGGTTCCTTCCAGATCCTCGGCTCGCTCGGCCGCCTGTTCCCAGCGCGAATCCTTGCGCAGATGCAGCACGGTTCCGAGGAAGTCGCGGGTGAAGGGGTGCAACGGCTCGGCATAGACTTCCTCGCTGGTGCCCTGTTCGAGCACGCAGCCGCGATACATCACCATGGTGCGGTCGCAGAACTGCTTGACGATCTTCAGGTCGTGGGAAACGAACAGGAAGGTGAGATCGAGCTTCTTTCTCAGCTCCGCCAGGAGATTGAGGATCTGGGCCTGGATCGAGACGTCGAGCGCCGAAACCGGTTCGTCCAGGAACAGGAACTCGGGTTCGAGCGCCAGGGCGCGGGCGATGGCGATGCGCTGGCACTGGCCGCCGCTATATTCGTGCGGATAGCGATAGGATTGGCGCGGATCGAGGCCGACGAGTTCGAGCAGTTCGTCGACGCGCCGGCTGGCCGCCGCGCCGGAAATGCCGAAATTGAGCAGGGGCCGGGCGATGTTCTCGGCCACCGTGCGCCGCGGGTTGAGCGATTGCAGCGGGTCCTGGAAGACGATCTGCAGCCGGCGGCGATAGTGGCGCATCTGCTCGCGCGAGAGGGCCCGCAGATCGGTTCCATCATAGCGTATCTCGCCGCTGTCAGGCTCGATCAGGCGCAGGATGATGCGCCCGAGCGTCGACTTGCCCGAGCCCGAGCCGCCGACGCAGCCGAGGATCTCGCCCTTGGCGATGGTCAGGCTGACATCGTTGACCGCCTTGGTGCTCGCGGCGGGCCGGCGCAGCAGGCCGCCCTTGCTGACGGAGAAGGTCTTGTTGACGGAACGCACCTCGATCAGGGCAGGGCGCGTCATTGGGTTGCTCCCGCAGCGGCGAGGTGGCAGCGCACCATCCGACCCGGGCCGGCGGCGCGCCAGTCCGGCAGCTTCTGATGGCACAGCCCGATCGCCTGATCACAGCGCGGCGCGAAGCGGCAGCCGGGCGGCGGTGCCAACAGGTTTGGCGGTTCGCCCTTGATGAAGGTCATGGCGTCCGAACGGGCGTCCGGATCGGGAATGGAGCGGATGAGGGCCTTGGTATAGGGGTGCAGCGGCTCGGACAGGACCTCATCGATGTCGCCGGCCTCCTGGACATGGCCGCCATACATCACGAGGACGCGGGTGGCGATGGCGCGCACCACGCCGATATCGTGGGTGATGATGACGATGGGCAGGCCGGTCTCGCGGCTGCGTTTCTTGAGCAGCAGCAGGATCTTGGCCTGGACACCGACATCGAGTGCCGTCGTGGGTTCGTCGGCGATGAGGAGTTCCGGCTTGCAGGCCAGCACCATGGCGAGGCCGATGCGCTGGCACATGCCGCCGCTGAGCTGGTGGGGGTAGCTTGCCAGCACGCGCGCGATGTCGGGAAAGCCGACCTCCTGGAGCGCCTTGGCAGCCGCGGCGCGGGCGCCTTTGCGGCCGAGGGCCGGATCGTGGCGCATCAGCGTCTCGACGAGCTGGGATTCGATGGTGAAGGAAGGATCGAGCGAGGCGCGCGGGTTCTGGAAGATCATGCCGATGGTCTTGCCGCGAACCGTCTCCATCGCCGCCTCGTCGAGAGTGAGGAGGTCGCGCCCGCCGATCTCGATCGATCCGCCGAGATAGCGCCCGGGTGGCGAGGTGATCAGACGGATCAGCGAGAGCGCGGTCACGGTCTTGCCCGAGCCGGATTCGCCGATGATCGCGAGAATCTCGTTGCGATGGAGGTCGAAGTCGACCCCGTCGACTGCCACCACCGTGCCTGCCGGCGTGGCAAACCCGGTCTTGAGATTGCGCACCCTGAGGATGGGCCTGGTATCGCGATCCATCGACATCTCCCTTGCAGGCGGTTCTGTCGGATACGATCTGGAACGTCACATGTATACAATAATGTGTCAACAATGAAATTCAATCTGCGATGGCATTGCATCCGGCCGTCGGGCAACGTCACCACATTCCGTCAATATGAACGGCAAGCGTGCCGGTCAGGCCTGCCAGGAGGGGTGATTGAGTTGATGCGCTTCGTGAAAGGGTTCCTTCGGGCCTGATCGATCCTGATCCTCAATCAAGAAGGGCTGGATGGCACGACGGCATCGTTCCCCATCATTGCCATTGACGCCTGCGGGAAATCACATAAAGATACAATATCGTATACAATATTAAGAACAAAATGCGTCACCCCGTCCGAGGAACCCCATGCGCATCAAGCTCATCAATCCCAACACCACGGCGTCGATGACCGAGGCGATGCGTATCAGCGCCTGCGCTGTGGCTGCGCGCGGCACAGAGATCGTCGCCTCGACTTCTCGTTCCGGAGCGGCCTCGATCGAAGGGCATTTCGACGAAGCCATGAGCGTGATCGGCCTCGTCGACGAGATTCGCGACGGGCCGCCCGCGGACGCCTATGTGATCGCCTGCTTCGGCGATCCGGGCCTGCTGGCGGCGCGCGAAATCACGGACGCGCCGGTGATCGGCATTGCGGAAGCGGCCATGCATGCGGCCGCTTTCGTGGCCACCGGCTTTTCCGTCGTCACCACGCTGGAGCGCACGCGCATCATCGCCGAGCATTTGGTGCGCAACTACGGCATGCACAATCACTGCCGCCGCGTGCGGGCGACGGAACTGCCGGTACTCGAGCTCGAGCAGCCGGGCACGCGGGCTCGCGACATCATCCTGGCCGAGTGCCGGATGGCGCTGGAGGAGGACAAGGCCGGGGCGATCGTGCTCGGCTGCGCCGGCATGGCCGGCCTGGCCGATTTTCTCGAGGACAGGTTACAGATCCCGGTGATCGACGGCGTCTGCGCCGCGGTCAAATTCGCCGAGGCCCTGGTCGGCATGGGCCTCAAAACCTCCAAGCATGGCGACCTCGCTTATCCCCTCGCCAAGCCCTATGCCGGCAAGTTGGCCGCCTACGCGCCAGCCGGCTGGCGCGTATCAGCCCAGCGGTCGGAAGAGCGACTTGAAGTCGATGCGGGCCGGAACGTCTGACAGGTCTACCTGGGCTTCGACATGGCGCAGATGGTGCTCCATGTTGCGGGCGGCATCCTGCGCATCGCGCTTGGCCAGGGCATCGACGATGCGCTTGTGTTCGTCATAGGCGCAGGGAACCGCACCGGGAGATTCGTAAAGCGCGATCACCAGCGAGGAACGCGACACGAGCTCATGCACGAAATCCTTGAGAACGTCATTGCCGGCCATGGAGGCAAGTTCGCGATGAAAGTCTCCCGACAGTTGCAGCCGCCGGCGCTTGTCGCCTTGCTCCTGGGCCCGGGCCTCCGCTTCCACCGCGGCCCGCAGGCGAGTGATCTCCGCATCGGTGATGGTCGCGGCCAGGCGCCGGATCAGGATGCACTCGATCTCGCGCCGAGCCTCGAAAACCTGGCGTGCTTCCTCCACCGAGGGGCGGGCCACGATCGCCCCCTTGTTGGGGATGAGCTCGACCAGTTTTTCATGGGAAAGCTGCTGCAGGACCTTGCGGATCAGCGTGCGGCTGACGCCGAAGGCGGTGGCCAGGGCATCCTCCTGGAGCGGCGTGGCCGGTCGAAGCTGATGATTGATGATGGCCGAATAGATCTCCGAATGGATCCGTTCGTCCACCCGTCCGCGGCGCCTGGGGGCGACAGGCGCTTGCTTCGTTTGAGGCCCGGACGATGGGGGCATGATGTGGCCTTGCAATTTGACTCAACGGAGGAAACCAAGTGTATTCTACATTGTATATTGCCGAGTTGGAAACAACCCCTGTCATGGTGGCCGCAACCAGGCGGCGGCACCCGGATTGTGAGGCGGCATGACCAGTTCACACAGTGAAACAGATGGGATGACGACGTTGCCTCCGGCCGTGCTGGAGGTCCGGGATCTGCGTATCGAGTTCCCGACACGCACGGGCACGCTGGTTGCCATCGACAATGTCTCCTTCGACATCGTCCAGGGCGAGATCCTCGGCGTGGTCGGCGAATCGGGTGCAGGAAAGTCGATGACCGGCAGCGCCCTGATCGGGCTTTTGCAGGCGCCGGGCCGCATCGCGGCGGGCAGCATCCGGCTGAGCGGGGAGCGCATCGACAACCTGCCTCCGCACCGCCAGCGCCAGATCCGCGGCCGGCGGATCGGCGCCATTTTCCAGGACCCGTTGACCAGCCTCGACCCCTTGTTCACCGTGGGGCGGCAGCTGACCGAGACCATCCGCACGCATTTTCCCAATCTGAATCGCGAGGGAGCGCGCCAGCGGGCGATTCGCCTTCTCACCGAAGTCGGCATCGCCGACCCCGTCAATCGTTTCGAACAATATCCGCATCAATTCTCCGGCGGCATGCGCCAGCGCATCGTCATTGCCCTGGCGCTGGCGGGGGAGCCCGAGCTGATCATCGCCGACGAACCGACGACGGCGCTCGACGTTTCGATTCAGGCCCAGATCCTGGCCCTGCTCAAGCGCCTGGCACGAGAGAAGAACACCGCCATCATGTTGGTTACCCATGACATGGGGGTGATTGCCGAGATCGCCGACCGCGTGGCGGTGATGTATGCCGGGCGAGTGGTCGAGATCGGCCCGGTGGAAGCGGTGGTGCATCGGCCCAACCATCCCTATGCGGCTGGCCTGATGGCTTCGATCCCATCGCTCAACCGGCAGGTCGAGCGCCTGGCGCAGATCGACGGGGCGATGCCGCGTCTGGGCAGTTGGCCCAAGGGCTGCGCCTTCCACCCGCGTTGCCAGCAGAGCGGTCCGCGCTGCCAGGCCGAGAGTCCCCGGCTCGCCATTGCAGGCGCCACCGCGGCGGCCTGTTTCTTGCATCAAGGCGGTACAGCGCTCTGACGATCACGCGGGAGCGGCATCTCCCGCGCCGGGTAAGCTCGTCTCCAACGCTGCCATACAATATTGTATACTCGTTATAGTACAAATTTGTAGACGGCTGGTGCCGCTTATGGAATGATCGAAATGCCCGAACTGGATACGGGCAGGGGAATGGATCGTCTGCGAAGAACGGTGTCACCAGCCATTCGGAACGCAGCCGATCGCTTGGTGGCGAAGCGCGAGACAAAAATAAAGCCGCGCCGTCGTGACCGCCGACGAAGGACCGTTTAACCGGGAGATGGCCGTGAAGACCTATTTGAAGATCCTGCTGATCGCCTCGTGCGCCGTGCTGGCCACGGGAGCGGCCAGCGCCAAGACGCTGCGTTTCGCTGAAGCCCAGGAAATCAGTTCCATGGACCCGCATGCGGCGCGGGACGACTTCACGCTCAGCCTGCTCAGCAATGTCTATGAAGGATTGGTGCGCTGGAACCGCGACCTCAAGCTCGAGCCGGCTTTGGCCGAGAGCTGGGAGGCGGTTTCGGACACCGAGTGGCGGTTCCACCTGCGCAAGGGTGTCAAGTTCCACAATGGCGACCCCTTCACCGCCGACGACGTGATCTTCTCCTTCGAACGGGCGGGCGCGCCGGGCTCTCCCTTCGCCGGCCTGCTCGAGCCGATCGCCAAGATTACCAAGGTCGACGATCACACGGTGGTGGTTACGCTCAAGCGCAAATATGCGCTGCTGCTCAACGATTTCGCCGGCTGGTACATCCTGGACAAGAAATTCCAAGAATCGGTCGGTGCCACCAAGCCGATCGACCTGTCCTCCAACACCGGCGGCGCCATGACCACCCAGGGCATCGGCACCGGGCCGTTCAAGCTGGCCTCGCGCCAACCCGACATACGCACCGTGCTGGTCAAGAACGAGGACTGGTGGGACAAGCCGCAGCACAATCTCGACGAGATCGTCTATACGCCGATCACCAATGCCGCCACCCGCGTCGCCGCCCTCTTGTCGGGCGAGGTCGACTTCATCCGCAATGCACCGCCCCAGGATGTGGACCGCATCGCATCCACACCCGGCATGAAGATCATGCGCGCGCCGCACCTGCGCTCGATCTTCTTTGGCATGGACCAGCAGAGCAAGACATTGCCGGGCAGCGGCGTCGAGGGCAATCCGCTCGCCGATGTCAGGGTGCGCAAGGCGATCTACCAGGCCATCGACATCGAGGGCATCAAGCGCAGCATCATGCGCGGCAATTCGCGCCCGACGGCCGTGCCGCTCGCGCCCGAGCTTCCCTACTACGATGCCGGCCTGGACGTGCGCTTCCCCTATGACGTCGCCGCCGCCAAGGCGTTGCTGGCGGAAGCGGGTTATGCCAAGGGCTTTACCCTGCCGATGGATTGCCCGGCCGGTTCCTTCATCAATGACGAAAGGATCTGCCAGGCCACCGTCGGCATGCTCGCAAAGATCGGCATCAAGGTGCAGCTGACCATGCACACGCCGGTCCAGACCGACACCGAGCTGCCCGCCGGCAAATATTCCTTCTACATGCTGGGCTGGGCCGGCCTGCCCTCGATCGACGCCTACAACATCATGTCGGCGACGATCCATACGCCTACCGGCGATCTGGGCACCTGGAACCCCAAGGGCTATTCCAACCCCAAGGTGGACAAGCTGATCGAACAGATCGGCACCGAATACGACCCGGCCAAGCGCCAGGCCATGATCTCGGAAGTGGTGAAGATCCATCGCGACGAAGTCGGCAAGATCATGCTGCACCAGCAGTTCCTGACCTGGGGCATGAGCGACAAGGTCAATGCCGTCGTGCCCGCCGACGAGTATACGCGCTTCTGGTACTACACCATGAACTAGGGCTGCGAGCCGGCCTGTGCCGGCGACGCCATGCCCTCAGTCTTCGCTTGCCGCATGATGTTTTCTCCGGGTCCCCCGAAACTGTCCGGCGTCATGCGCAAACGGAGGGGCGGTTTCTCCCACCGCCCCTCCGCAGGTCCCGTGGGGTGTGACCGCATTTCAGCTTATTCACTCTGATGAGGTCGCTCAGCCCCTCACCCATACCCTCTCCCCGTAAGAACGGGGCGAGGGGGCTTTGGCGGCGAGTTTCATGCCGGCGGCACGCCATCTCGCCCGACCGTCGGGCGAGATGAAGGGACTGAAGATCAATCGCAACGCTCGTGCCTCCTCGCCCCGTTCTTACGGGGAGAGGTAAGGTGAGGGGCAGCACAAACCGAGGGGCATTGCCGTTGAGTCGTAGCCTTTGCTCAACTTCTTGTTTTGACGCACTTTCTCGACCGGAGACTCCTTCGTCTCTTCTGGAAAATGCGCCAGGGATCGAGAGACCCTCATGATCTCCATGCTCGCAACCCGCCTCACCAGCGTCATCCTGGTCATGCTGGTCGTTACCGGGTTGTCCTTCTGCATCTTCAATTTCCTCGGCGACCCCGTGAACAATGTACTCGGCGTCAATGCCACCCTGGCCCAGCGCGAGGAATTGCGGGCTGCCCTCGGCCTCGACCAGCCGACGATCGTGCAATTCTGGCGTTTCATCGAACGGGCGGTGGTTGGTGATTTCGGCGTCTCCTACCGCAACCGGCAGCCCGTGCTCGATCTCATCCTCACCCGCTTGCCGGCGACGCTGGAACTGGTCTTCGCGGCGACCCTGACCGCCTTGGTGGTCGGCATTCCCATGGGGGTCTATACGGCGCTGAGGCCGCGCGGATGGTTGAGCCGCCTGTTCCAGATGGGCTCGCTCCTCGGCATTTCCATGCCGCAGTTCCTGATCGGCATGCTGCTGATCCTGGTCTTTTCGGTGGAGCTGCGCTGGCTGTCGGCCTTCGGGCGCGGCGACACGGTGCGGATCGGCTGGTGGACCACCGGTTTCCTCACGGTGAGCGGCCTCAAGGCCCTGATCATGCCCACCATCACGCTCGCCGTCTTCCAGGTCTCGATGATCATGCGCCTGATCCGCGGCGAGATGTTGGAGGTGCTGCGCTCCGATTTCATCAAGTTCGCCCGGGCCCGCGGCCTGTCGGACCGGGCTGTTCATCTCACCCATGGCCTGCGCAACAGCCTGTTGCCGGTGATCACCATCGTCGGCCTGCAAATCGGCTCGCTGATCGCCTTCGCCATCGTGGTCGAGGCGGTGTTCCAATGGCCCGGCATGGGTCTCCTGATCCTGCAGGCGATCGAGTTTGCGGATTTTCCGGTGATGGCAGCCTATCTCGCCTTCGTCGGTTTCAGCTTCGTGCTGATCAACCTGATCGTCGACCTGACCTATCTCCTGGTCGATCCGAGATTGAGGGTGAAATGAGCCAGTTTGCCGCCATCGTCCGGACCATGGCCACCAGCGAACTCGCCTGGCGTTTTCGCACTTCGCCCGCGGTCATCATCGCCACCTTCATCCTCGGCCTGCTGATCCTGTGCGCCGTGGCCGCCAACCTGATCGCCCCGCATGACCCCTTCGATCCGGCCACGCTCGACATCATGGATGCACGCCTGCCCCCCGTCTGGTCGGAAGGCGGGAGCGTCCGCTACCTACTCGGCACCGACGAGCAGGGCAGGGACATTCTGTCGGCCATCTTCTACGGCATGCGCATATCGATCCTCGTCGGCGCCGCGGCCGTGCTGTTCTCGGTTACCATCGGGGTGACCCTCGGCTTGCTGGCCGGTTATTTCGGGGGCTGGATCGATGCCCTCATCATGCGCCTTGCCGATGTGCAGCTCTCCTTTCCAACCATCATGATCGCTTTCTTCATCGATGGGGTCGCCAAGATCGTGATGCCGGCGGCGTTGCGCGAAGACATGCGCTTCTATGTCGTCATCCTCGCCATCGGCGTCGCCGACTGGGTACAGTTCGCACGCACGGTGCGGGCCGCCACCATGATCGAGCGCCAGAAGGACTATGTGGCCGCGGCGCGCATCAGCAAGGTATCCAGCCTTCGCATCGTGCTCTCGCATATCCTGCCCAACACGATCGGGCCGGTGCTGGTGCTCGCTACGCTCGGGCTGGGCGTCGCCATCCTCACCGAGGCAATCCTGTCCTTCCTTGGCCTGGGCATGCCGCCTTCCCAGCCCTCGCTCGGTACGCTCATCCGCGCCGGCAACGATCTCCTGCTGTCGGGCGAATGGTGGATCTCCCTGTTCCCGGGGGCCGCGCTGGTGCTGCTCGTCCTCTCCGTCAACATCGTCGGCGACTGGTTGCGCGATGTCCTCAATCCTCGTCTTCGTTGATCCCTGTTTTGTCGATCATGGGCCCTGAAATGACCGATCTGCTTCTCACCGATGTCCGCCCGGATGCCAAGGAAAGCGCTGACATCCTGATCCGCGGCGGCAAGATCGCCGCCGTCGGCCGCGACCTGGCCCGGCCCGAAGGCGTGCCGCAGGTGGAGGGCAAGGGGGCCATCGCCATCGCGCCTTTCGTCGAAGCCCACGTCCATCTCGACAAGATCCTGTGGGGCCTGCCTTGGCACAGCATCAATGTGCCGCCCTCCTTGCGGGCCATGATCGACAATGAGGTCGCCATCCGCAAGGAGCTGCCCTGGGGCGTGCCCGAGCGCGCCGGCAATCTGATGCGGCGCTGCGTGGAGATGGGCTCGACCCATATCCGCAGCCATGTCGATATCTCCACCGCCTACAGGCTCGACAATCTGCACGGCGTGCTGGAGGCCTGGCAGAAGGTGAAGCATGCCGTCGGCCTGGAACTGGTCGCCTTCCCCCAGACCGGCCTGATGATCGATCCCGGTACCGCGGATCTGATGGAGGCTGCGCTGGACGAGGGCGCCTCGGTCATCGGTGGCATTGACCCGGCCACCATCGACGCTGATCCGAAGGGACATCTCGACACCATCTTCGACATCGCTAGCCGCAAGGGCGCCAAGATCGACATCCACCTGCATGAGCCAGGGGAACTGGGCCTGTTCGAGCTCGGCATGATCGCCGAGCGCACGCGCGCTCTCGGCATGCAGGGCCGCGTTGTCGTCAGCCACGCCTTCTGCCTCGGCGACGGCCCGGCGCACAAGGTGCAGCGCATGATCGATGTGCTGGCCGAAGCCGGAATCGGCATCATTTCCGCCGTACCGGGCGAGATTGGCTTCCCGCCGATGTTCGAGCTCGCGGCGCGCGGGGTGCGCTGTGCCGTTGCCTCCGATTCGCTGCGCGATACCTGGAACCCGCATGGCGATGGCGACATGCTCGACCGTTGCTGGCTCCTGGCCTACCGCACCCATTGCCGCACCGATGCCGAGCTGCTGCGGGCGCTCGACATGGGCACGCGCCGCGGTGCCGACCTGCTCGGGCTGGAAGGCTATGGGCTCGAGGCAGGCTGCGAAGGCAGCCTCGTGCTGATCGAGGGCGAGAACCTGGCGCAGATCCTGGTGGATCGCCCGCCGCGCGCGCTCGTGGTGAAGCGGGGCCGTGTCGTGGCCGCCGACAATCAATGGATCGATAGCGAGGCGCCATGAAGCAGGACAACGCCAGCCCGCTGCTCGAGGTCGCCGATCTCTCCAAGACCTTCGACGTCTCGGCGCCCTTCCTGCAGCGTGTGGTCACGCGCGCCGGCCGCAAGCTGGTCCGGGCCGTCGATGGCGTGAGCTTTTGGATTGAGCGTGGCACCACCTTTTCGATCGTGGGCGAGTCGGGCTGCGGCAAATCCACCATTACGCGCCTGATCGCCGGTCTCGATGCGCCGAGCGCGGGTCGTATCGACTTCGTCGGCGTCGGTGGCAAGGCGGTGCGGTTGCAGATGGTGTTCCAGGATCCGGTCGGCAGCCTCAATCCGCGCTGGCGCATCGGCCGCAGCATCGCCGAGCCGATGCGGCATCTGCCGGGCGCCGAGCGCCGGCGCCGGGTCGGTGAACTCCTGGCGACCGTCGGGATGGCGCCCGGTGACGGCACCAAATATCCGCATGAGTTTTCCGGCGGCCAGCGCCAGCGCATCTCCATCGCCCGCGCCCTTGCCGCCGAGGCCGAATTGCTGCTGCTGGACGAGCCGACCTCCGCCCTTGACGTCTCCGTCCAGGCGCAGGTGCTCAACCTGCTCAAGGACCTGCAGCAGCGCCTCGGCCTGACCTATCTGTTCATCAGCCACAATCTGTCGGTGGTGCGCTTTCTCACCGACCGCATCGGTGTGATGTATCTCGGCCGCCTGGTGGAGGAGGGGCCGGGCCGCACCGTGTTCGACACGCCGCGCCATCCCTATACGCGGCTGCTGCTGGAGACGATCCCCGATATCGAAAATCCCAACCGGGATCGCGCGCCCCTGGCCGGGGATCTGCCCAGCCCGCTCAATCCCCCTTCGGGCTGCGCCTTCCACCCGCGTTGTCCGCTGGTGATGGAGATGTGCAAGCGCGAACGGCCCGAGATGCGGACGGTCGAGGGTGACGTGCGTGTCGCCTGCCACGCAGCATGATGGAAGTCCGGTAGCTGCGCCGCTGCCCTCATCGAACCGTCTTTGCCCAGCCATCCTGCAGAGGCAGTGCCCCCGCGAGCAGTGACTTCGAACAACAAGTGCCTGCACCAACATTGACTTTTTGGGCGTAGCTGTCGGAACGTTGTGCGGTGGCAACGCATTCTATGGTCATGGTGCGGTGCTCAGGCCGACTGCGAACCACCGCGAGTCCGCCAGAAGCTCCATTGGCTTTGAAAGCGAAAGGACAAGCAATGGCGATTGCCAAGAACACGATCTGCGTGTGGTACGACAAGGACGCGGAGGCTGCGGCCCGCTTCTACGCCGAGACCTTTCCTGACAGCAACGTGCATGCCGTCCATTGCGCTCCCGGCGACTATCCGTCGGGCAAGGAGGGCGACGTACTGACGGTCGAATTCACCGTTGCCGGCATCCCCTGTCTTGGCCTCAATGGCGGGCCCGCATTCAAGCATAGCGAGGCCTTTTCCTTCCAGATCGCCACGGATGACCAAGAGGAGACCGACCGTTACTGGAACGCCATCGTCGGCAATGGCGGCCAGGAAAGTGCGTGCGGCTGGTGCAAGGACAAATGGGGCATCTCCTGGCAGATCACGCCCCGCGCCTTGACCGAGGCGATAGCCGCCGGCGGTGCGGAAGCAAAACGCGCGTTCGACGCGATGATGGCGATGAGGAAGATCGACGTCGCGGCGATCGAGGCGGCTCGTCGAGGCTGACGATGCCGCCAATTCGGCAGCGTCGGGATCGATGAGGTCGCTCCCTGGGAGACCAGGGCGGCCTCGGACACCCGGCCGATGCATTGCAAGGCCACTTGCACGGTGTCGGTGGTGGTCGCAACATTGCCATCACTGTGCCATCCACTTCACCCTCGCGCGGCGAAGGCCGGGGTAACCGCTGCGGCTGGCAGGCAAGCCCTTCGATTGCGGCTGCGGCGCGATCGAATGCTCACCGGACGTGATCACTTCGGAACCAAGTTGTTCAACGTCGGTTCCAACAGGGAGGATCAATGCTTCGAGCGGGCAAAGGCGGTGGGGATGGCGACAAGCCGCAAGAAACAGACAGGCAAGGCAAAGCGGTCGCACCTGATGCAGGCCATGGCCGAGCCATTGCTGCACGACGACGAAGCAGAGAGCTTCGTGCAACAGGCCATCCACGACCTGGCTGCCTGCGATGTTCCGTTTCTGGTGGCCGGCACCTTTGCCGTCAGCGCCTATACCGGCATCACCCGCCTGACCAAGGATCTGGACATTTTCTGCAAGGCGGGGGATGCCCAGCGCCTGCTCGCCTATTTCCAGGCCGAGAACTATGCCGTCGAGATCGAGGATGATCGCTGGCTCGGCAAGGTTTTCAAGGGCAAGAAGTTCTTCGACGTCATTTTTGCCTCGCCGAACGGCACGATGCCGGTGGGAGACGACTGGTTCGAGCAGGGACGCCAGATCCATCTTTATGATTGCAAGGTCGGCATCGTCGGACCGACCGATCTCATCTGGTCCAAATGTTTCGTGCAGATGCGCCATCGCTATGACGGCGCCGACGTGGTCCATCTCATCCTCAAGACGCATGCGCAGATCGACTGGCAGCGCCTGCTTGCGCATATGGAGGTGCATTGGGAGGTGCTCCTGATGCACCTGCTCAATTTCCGCTGGATCTATCCATCAGAGCGCGACGTCGTTCCGGCCTGGCTGTTGACGGAATTGCTTGAGCGGCTCGCTGCACAGCGGCAATTGCCGCCCCCACAGATGAAGATCTGCCGGGGCCGCATGTATTCACGCATAGACTTTGAGATCGACGTCAAGGAATGGGGGTTTGCCGATGTGGGCGGTGAGGGGGACCGCCGCGCTTCCAAGGGACACAGAAGCGATGAATGACAGGCCAAAAAGCATCAAGGTGGCTGCCCTGGCCGACCTGCATGTCAAGGATACGCCGGAAGAGTCCTACCGCGATCTCTTCAAGGAGATTTCGGAGGCGGCGGATGTGCTGGTGCTGGCCGGCGACCTCACCGATCTCGGCAAGCCGAAACAGGCCGAGCATCTTGCCGCTGACCTCACCGCCTGCAGCATTCCCGTGGTCGCCGTGCTCGGCAATCACGACTATGAGGGAGGTGAGACGGACAGGCTGGCTGCCATTCTGGAAGCGGCAAAGGTGCATCTGCTCGACGGCCGTCATGTCGAGATCGAAGGTGTCGGCTTCGTCGGTGTGAAGGGATTTGCAGGTGGCTTCGGGCGCTTCATGCTGAGCTCGTTCGGCGAGCCCGCCATCAAGGCCATGGTGGCCGAGGGCATCGACCAGGCGATGCGCCTGGAGAATGCCATGCGCCAGGTTCGCGCCGATCGGGCGGTGGTGGTGCTTCACTACGCCCCCATCGTCGAGACGGTCGCCGGCGAGCCCCCTGAAATCTATCCCTTCCTGGGTTCCTCGCGGCTCGCCGAAACCATCGATCGCTTCGAGGTCAGCGCCGTGGTCCATGGCCATGCCCATCGTGGTGCCTATCAGGGCAAGACGCCGCGAGGCGCGCCCGTCTACAATGTGGCTGCCCATATCGAAAAGCCGACGGGCCGGCCCTACGCCTTGCTCGAGATCTGAATGCGACGGTACCTCTATCGCAGGATCGGTTTCAGTTGCGCCTGCACGGCCAGCAGGGCCGGCAAATAGCGGCTGGTCAGATCCGCCACCGGGCCGGAAGCCGGCAGGCCGGTGTTGAGCGCCGCGATCACGCGGCCGCGTACATTCAGGAGAGGCACCGCAACGGAGCGCAATCCTTCCTCCACCTCCTGGTCGATGGCGGCATAGCCCTGGGCCCTGACCCGCACCAGTTCGGCGACGACAGCCTCGGGATCGGTCAGTGTGCGCGAGGTGCGCGCCGGCAGCGTATCCGTACCCAGTATCGCCCGTGCTTCCGATTCCGGCAGGCCGGCGAGCAGCACCCGCCCCATCGAGGTGCAATAGGCCGGCAGGCGCGAGCCGGGCATCAGCACCACCGACATCACCTTTCTCTGTGCGGCGCGGGCGACATAGACGATCTCGCTGCCGTCGAGGATGGAGACCGACGAGCTTTCCCCGATCTCTTCTGACAGTCTGTCCAGCATCGGCTGCACGATCTGCGGCAGCGGCATGGTCGCGAGGCAGGCCGTACCGAGCCGCAGGATGCGCGGCGTCAGGGTGAAAAATTTGCCGTCGTAATCGGCATAGCCCTGATAAGCGAGCGTCAGCAGGCAGCGCCGGGCCGTGGCCCGGTCCAATCCCGAGGCGGCCGAGACTTCGGCAATGGATTGGCGCGGGCGTTCGGCGGTGAAGGTCTCGATCACCGCCAGTCCTTTGGCCAACCCTCCCATGATGTCGCGTTCGCTGATCGCCATCCGTTTTCTTCGTGCGATATGTCAACAAATAATATCATATCGCACAAACTGGATTTACGGAATGCGCTATCGCGCTTAATCCTGCGCCTCCAGATCGCGTTGGCCCATGGATGGATTGAGATGGACAAGACAGTCGCGAACCTCGCCAGCGCCGTGGCTGAGATCGAGGACGGAACGACCGTGATGATCGGAGGCTTCGGCGGCGCCGGTTCGCCGATCGAGCTGATCCATGCACTGATCGACCGCTATCGCGCCACGGGGCATCCCAGGGACCTGACGGTGGTGAGCAACAATGCCGGCAACGGGCATGTCGGTCTCGCCGCGCTGATCGAGGCGGGCATGGTGCGCAAGCTGATCTGCTCCTTCCCGCGCTCGGCGGATCCGGTGGTGTTCACGCAGCTTTACCTTGCCGGCGAGATCGAGCTGGAACTCGTGCCGCAAGGCACGCTGGCTGAACGCATCCGCGCCGGCGGCGCCGGCATCCCTGCCTTCTATACGCCAACCAGCTTTGGCACCGATCTGGCGGCGGGCAAGCCGGTGGCGGAATTCGAGGGACGTTCCTATGTGCGCGAGCGCTGGCTCAAGGCCGATGTCGCGCTGGTGAAGGCCGAATTGGCCGATCCCTATGGCAATCTGACCTACCGGATGGCGGCGCGGAACTTCAACCCGCTGATGTGCATGGCCGCGGCCGTGACCATCGTGCAGGCCAGCCGCATCGTGCCGGCGGGCGAGATCGATCCCGAGGCGGTGGTCACCCCCGGCATCTTCGTCCAGAAGATCGTCGAAGTGCCCCATCCGCATCAGGAAGAAGACCTGAATCGCGCCAATGCCGCCTATCCGCTGGAGGCCTGAGATGAGCAGATTGTCGAGCAACCAGATTGCATGGCGCGCAGCGCAGGACATCGCCGATGGCGCCTATGTCAATCTCGGTATCGGTCTTCCCGAGAAAGTGGCCCAGTATCAGCCTGCCGGGCGCGAGGCGATCTTTCACACCGAGAACGGTATCCTGAACTTCGGCGAGAGCCCGGCAGAGGGGGAAGAAGACTGGGATCTTATCAATGCGGGCAAGAAAGCGGTGACGCTGAAGCCGGGGGCTGCCTTCTTCCACCATGCCGATAGCTTTGCCATGGTACGGGGCGGCCATCTCGACGTGGCCATCCTCGGTGCCTATCAGGTCGCCCAGACCGGTGACCTCGCCAATTGGTCGACCGGGCCGAAGGGTATGCCCGCCGTAGGTGGCGCCATGGACCTGGTGCATGGCGCAAAGCGCGTCGCCGTCATTACCGATCACGCGACCAGGGACGGCCAGCCCAAGCTGCTCGAACGATGCACCCTGCCGCTGACCGGGGTGGGCTGCGTTACCCGGGTCTATACCAGCCTCGCCGTTGTTGACATCGAAGGTGGTCGGTTCGTGCTGCGCGAGAAATTGCCCTCTCTTTCAATCGGCCAATTGCAGGCCGTGACAGGGGCTCAGCTCCATGTATCCGGTCCGATTGTCGATCTCGTCGTTCCGGAGCTATGACATGACCGAGGTTGTCATCTGCGACTATGTCCGCACCCCAATCGGCAGTTTCGGTGGTGCGCTGGCGTCGGTTCGGGCCGACGATCTCGGTGCCGCGCCGCTGAAGGCACTGATGGCCCGCAATGCTGGCGTGGACTGGCGCGATGTCGACGACGTGATCTTCGGCTGCGCCAATCAGGCAGGTGAGGACAATCGCAATGTTGCCCGCATGTCGCTTCTCCTGGCGGGGCTTCCTCTCACGGTTCCCGGCACCACCATCAACCGGCTCTGCGGCTCGGGCATGGATGCCGTCCTTGCCGCGGCCCGTGCCATCAAGGCCGGCGAGGCCGGTTTGATGATTGCCGGCGGCGTCGAATCCATGTCGCGCGCGCCCTTCGTCATGCCCAAGGCGGACAGCGCCTTTTCGCGCCATGCCGAAATCCACGACACCACCATCGGCTGGCGTTTCGTCAATCCGGCGATGCACAAGGCCTATGGCACCGACTCCATGCCGCAGACCGGCCAGAACGTCGCAGGTGATTTCGGCGTGTCCCGCGAGGCGCAGGACGTCATGGCGCTGGCCTCGCAGCAAAAAGCCGCTTCTGCGCAGGCCAATGGGCGGCTGGCGCAGGAAATCGTGCCGGTCACGATTCCACAGCGCAAGGGCGATCCGGTGGTGATGGACCGGGACGAGCATCCCCGTGCCACCACGCTGGAATCTCTCGCCAAGCTCAGGCCGCTGTTCGAGGGGGGCTCGGTCACGGCGGGCAATGCTTCGGGCGTGAATGACGGCGCTGCCGCGCTGATCCTGGCCTCGGAAGCGGCGGCGAAAGCCCATGGCCTGGCCCCGATTGCCCGCGTCCTGGGCGGTGCGATGGCCGGCGTGCCGCCGCGGATCATGGGGATCGGCCCGGCGCCGGCCTCGCAAAAGCTCATGACGCGGCTGGGGCTGACACAGGGTGATTTCGACGTGATCGAACTCAACGAAGCCTTTGCCGCGCAGGGGCTTGCCACACTGCGCGAACTCGGCATTGCCGATGACGATCCGCGTGTGAACCCGAATGGCGGCGCCATCGCGCTTGGTCATCCGCTCGGCATGTCCGGGGCTCGCATCACCGGAACGGCGGCGCTGGAATTGGCCCACAAGGGCGGCGGGCGCTCGCTCTCGACCATGTGCATCGGCGTCGGGCAGGGCATCGCCATCGCGCTCGAGCGCGTGTGAATCCCGCCTTTCCCAATCGCGATTACGCCGCATCCACTTGCAGGAACGACAGCACCTCCGCCACGAACTCCTGCGGGAACTCGATATTGCTGAGGTGAACGGCGGGCAACACCTTCAGCCGGGCGCCGGGGATGGTGTTGGCGATCTCTTCGCTCTTGCCGAGAGAGGTGACCGTGTCGAACTCACCGGCAATGACCAGCGTGGGGGCTGCGATCAGGGCGATGGGGCGGCGTAGGTCGGCATCGCGCACTGCTGCCCAGTTGCCGGCAAGACCCTGCCGCGAGGTGTTCAGCAGCATCTCCCGGAAGGTTCGAATGACCGGCCCATTCGCCTCGATCATGGCCTTCGGAAACCAGTTGCCGATGAAGGTTTCCGCAGTCTCCTTCATATCCGGCGCGGCAAGTACGGCGGCGATGGCCTTGTCGAAATAGGCTGTGGGGCCGAGATGGGCGGCCGTGTTGCTCAACACCAGGCGCTCGATGCGCTCCGGCGCATGGATGGCGAGCCACTGGCCGACGAAGCCGCCCAGGGATAGGCCGAGGAAATGCGCGCGCTCGATGCCGAGCCAATCCATCAGCTCGAGCACGTCGCGGCCGAGCCGGCCGTCTGAATAGGCGCCGGGCGATACCTCCGAGGCGCCGTGGCCGCGAAAATCATAGCGAATGACCCGAAAATGTTTCGACAGCTGCGGGATCTGCAGATCCCACATATGCAGGGTCGTGCCAATGGAATTAGACAGGATGAGAGCCGGGCGATCTTCCGGGCCGTCCACCTTGTAGGCGATCTTGACGCCGTCTCCCGTGGTCAGGAACGACAGGGTTGCCGGCTCCTCAGGATCCGGCGTGGCCAGCCGGGCAATAGCGTTGGTCATAGCGTGCACCTTTTCATGCTGTGCTCTTTCCGGCGGCAGCGCCGGGATCGAGAGCCGCGCTCCTCGTTGGACGTTTCGAAATTAGGGCCGCAGAATTTCAATAAAAATTGAAAAGATTTTACAATCTTTGTAATAATAATTGGCAATGCAAGCCTTCACGCTCCAGGAAATCCAGTGCTTCGATGCCGTGGTCCGCGAAGGCGGCTTCCAGGCTGCGGCCGCCGCGCTCCACCGTTCGCATGCGGCGATATTCGCGGCGATCGCCAAGCTGGAGACCAATCTCGGCGTCCTCCTGCTCGACCGCAGCGGCTATCGCGTAACCCTGACCGAGGCCGGCCGCTCGTTCCACCGCAAGGCCCAGTCCTTGCTCGGCGAAATGGAGGCGCTGCGCATACATGCCCGCCAGCTTGCAATGGGCGAAGAGACGCATGTGCGCGTCATTCTCGGCGACACCTGCCCCCTGCATGAAGGCCTGCAACTGCTGGGCGGCTTCTTCTCGCAATGCCCGCAGACACGACTGGACCTCCATTTCGAGACGATCGGCGGCCCATCGGAACGGCTTTTGGAGGATGAGGCCGATCTGATCCTGCATTGGGTCGAAAAGGCCGATCCCCGCCTGGAATGGATCGACCTGGGCAAGGTGTCGTTCGTGCCGGTGGTTGCCCCGCGGTTTCTGCCGTTCGAGCTCACGCGCCGGATCTCACCGGATCAAATGCGCGGGCTCACCCAATGCATCATCCGCGATACGACGCGAGCGGCCGCGAAGGTCAATTTCTACGTCTTGGAGGGGGCACCGCAATGCACGGTCGCCGATCACGCGATGAAGAAGGAGGTCATCCTTCGCGGCATGGCCTGGGGACATCTGCCGCGCTTCATGATCGAGCAGGAATTGCGGGATGGACGCCTTCTCTCCATCGCCGGCGCCTCCTTTCCGGGTGTTGAAACCGAGCTGGTCGCCGCGCGACGGCGTGATCGCCCGCACGGTCCCGTCGCCAACCGCCTTTGGGACTATATCGGCGTCCACGCACCTGCCTTGTGGACGAGCTAAAGCGTTGTCGCAATTCTTGACGGTTCCATCAAAATTCAAAACGCTTCAGGCTGATTCCTCGTATCGCGATAGGTTCCGGTTCAGAACCTCCAGGATCCTGTCCCTGGCCGGATCGCGTGCGCCCTTCAGCCAGGCCACTGAAAGCGGCAGCTTGTTGGTCATCGCGCCCGGCTCGATGGCAAGGGGCACGTAGACGACGCCGCTGACCGCGAGGCGGGCGGTCCATTGGGGGACGATGGCAATACCGATCCGCGCCGCCACGAGATTGACGATGGTCTGCTTTTCATCCGCCAATTGCGCGATCCTGGCCTGCAGGCCGGCTTCGGTGAACAGCTTGATGGTGAGGTCGTGGCTGTGGGGGCGGGATCGCCGCTCCGGAACGATGAGCGGCTCGTCCTCGAGCTCGCGGATCGCGACATGGGGCCGCTCCGCCAAGCGGTGATGGACCGACATCGCCACCACCGCGGTTTCGTGAAACAGCCGGACGGTCTTGATGCGGTGGTCCACCGCATCGGGCGGGCGAATGAAGGCGAGATCGATGCGTCCGGACAGCAGCCTTGGTAGCAGCCGGATGGTCTTGTCCTCGATGAGCTGGGTTGCCATGTCCGGATGAACAGCTCGAAGGTCCTGGAGAAGCGTCGGCAGGAGGCCGGCGGCGGCGCTGTCGATCGCACCGATCCTCAGCGGTTTGGCCGAGTTCCCGCCCATCGCCCTGAAGCGGGCCACAATGCCGTCGGATTGCTCGAGGAGTTGGCGCGCCTGCGGCAGGAGCGTTGTGCCCTCGCTGGTCAAGCCGACATTGCGCGTCGTGCGCAGCAGCAATTGCGTGCCCAGCGATTCCTCCAGAAGCCGGATATGCCGGCCCAATGAGGCCGGCAGCATGCCGAGCTTTTGCGCGGCCCGGCCGAAATGCAGTTCCTCCGCCACCATGGCGAAACACCGGAGTTGGCCGAGTTCCACGATCCTCCCCCAATTATACAAATAAATTATATAATCTTGGATGCATTGAAGTCCAGGGCTCCTCCGCGGAAAAACGATGAACAAGCGCAGCAGAAGCGCTCCGCAAAAAATGGGAGGAGATTGCCGTGGCAAGCGAGCTGGAAAGCCGTGTCTTACGCAAGATTTCATGGCGCATAGTGCCCTTCGTCATGCTGCTTTACTTCATTGCATTCCTCGACCGCGTGAATATCGGTTTTGCTGCACTGGAGATGAACAAGGAATTGGGCTTCTCCTCGACCATTTTCGGCCTGGGTGCCGGCATCTTCTTCCTCGGTTATTTTCTGTTCGAGGTGCCGTCCAATCTCATCCTCAACAAGGTCGGCGCACGCATCTGGATCGCGCGGGTGATGATCACCTGGGGCGTCATTTCCGGCCTGATGGCCTGCGTGCAGGGAGTGACGGATTTCTACATCCTTCGCTTCCTGCTTGGCGTCGCCGAAGCCGGTTTCTTCCCGGGCATCATCCTCTATCTGAGCTTCTGGTTCCCCGCCCGCCGCCGCGCCGCCGTCACGGCGATCTTCATGGCGGCGGCTCCCCTGTCCACGGCGCTGGGGTCACCAATATCCGGGATGCTCCTGGAAATGCACGGGCTGATGGGTCTGGCCGGATGGCAGTGGATGTTCCTGATCGAAGCTGCACCGGCGCTGGTCTTCGGCATCATCGTGCTGTTCTATCTCACCGATCGCCCGGAGAAGGCGAAATGGCTGACGGAGGAGGAGCGCGCCTGGCTGGTTGCTACCATGGCGGACGAGCAGAAGGCCAAGGGGCCCAGGGCCAGCCACGGTATCTGGGCGGGTCTGGCCGATATCCGCGTCCTTGCCCTTGCTCTGGTCTATTTCGGCACTTCCGCAGGTCTGTATACGCTTGGCATCTGGGCGCCCCAGATCATCAAGGAATTCGGCCTGACATCGCTGCAGGTCGGCTTCCTCAACGCCATACCGGCCGTGATGGCCGTCATCGCCATGGTGTTCTGGGCCCGTCATTCCGACCGGACCGGCGAACGCACCTGGCATGTCGTCTTCGCCTGCCTGCTGGCGGCGGCCGGCCTTGCCTTCGCTTCAGGTGCCAGCGGGATCGTCACCGTCCTGATCGCCCTGACGCTGGTCAATATCGGCATCAGCTGCTCGAAGCCGCCGCTGTGGAGCATGCCGACCCTGTTCCTCTCCGGCCCGGCCGCGGCAGCCGGCATCGCCACGATCAACTCCATCGGCAATCTCGGCGGCTTCGTCGGCCCCTCGATGATCGGCTGGATCAAGGACGTGACGGGCGGATTTGCCGGAGGGCTCTATTTCGTCGCCGGGCTTCTGGTGCTGTCGGCCGTGCTGACCCTGGTCCTCGCCCGTTCCGCCACCAGCACCCCAGATACTGCCAACACCAGCGCTGTCCGCCAGCATAGCTGATCCCTCTTTTTCCCCTGGAGCATAGAAGATGCGCGAATATTCCATCGCCGCCATTCCCGCAGATGGCATCGGCCCCGAAGTCATCGCCGCCGGCACCACGGTGCTGGCTGCGCTCGAAAGGCGCGACGGCAGGCTGAAGTTCAACATCGAGAATTTCGACTGGGGCTCCGACCACTATAAGAAGCACGGCGTGATGATGCCGGCTGACGGGCTGTCCAAGCTCAAGAAATTCGATGCCATCTATTTCGGCGCGGTCGGTGCGCCCGACGTCCCCGATCACATCACGCTGTGGGGGCTGCGCCTGCCGATCTGCCAGGGCTTCGACCAATATGCCAATGTCCGGCCGACCAAGATCCTGCCGGGCATCACCTCGCCCTTGCGCCATTGCGGGCCCGGTGATCTCGATTGGGTCATCGTGCGCGAAAACTCCGAGGGGGAATATTCCGGGCATGGCGGCCGCGCCCATAGGGGGCTTCCCGAGGAGGTCGGTACGGAAGTCGCGATCTTCACCCGCGTCGGCGTTACCCGCATCATGCGCTATGCCTTCAAGCTGGCCCAATCACGGCCGCGCAAGTTCCTGACGGTCGTCACCAAGTCGAATGCGCAGCGCCACGGCATGGTGATGTGGGACGAGATCGCCGCCGAGGTCGCCGGGGAGTTTCCGGACGTGAGTTGGGACAAGATGCTGGTCGACGCCATGACGGTGCGCATGACCCTCAATCCCAAGAGCCTCGACACCATCGTCGCCACCAACCTCCACGCCGATATTCTCTCCGATCTCGCCGGCGCGCTGGCCGGCAGCCTCGGCGTGGCGCCGACGGGCAATATCGATCCGGAGCGGCGTTTCCCCTCGATGTTCGAGCCGATCCACGGCTCGGCCTTCGACATCACCGGCAAGGGCATCGCTAATCCCGTGGCGACGTTCTGGACGGCCGCCCAGATGCTCGACCATCTCGGGGAGGCGGATGTCTCCGCCAGGCTGATGCGGGCAGTGGAAAGGGTGACGGGCTCAGGCATTCTGACGCCCGACGTCGGCGGCACGGCCACCACCAAGGAGGTCACTGATGCGGTCGTCGACGCGATCCATTCGTCCAATCTCTGAGCAAGTCGGCGATGGCGTCGCGAGATCTGCCAGTCTTTGCGGTCGCGACAAAAAAGCGAACCAGGGAGCAGGACAGATGAAAGTACCGGGGCTTTCGACTCGATTGAATCGTCGAGATATTCTGGCCGGTGCGGGTGCAACGATGCTCGCAATGGCTCTGGACAGGAAAGATGCCGTGGCGGCTGAAGCTCTTGAAGGCGTGAAGGCGCTGACCTTCGACGTGCAGGGAACCTGCGTCGATTTCTACCAGCCTATCCAGCGCATGGGAGCGAGCCTCAACCGCGCCAAGGCCATCGAAGTGGATTGGGCGCGCCTGTCGGCCGAATGGCGCGATCTCTATCGCCGCACGCTCGACGAGGTCATCGCCGGGCAGCGGCCGTGGATACGGGTGGATGCGATCTATCGTCAGGCCCTCGATGTCCTGCTGGAGCGCCATGCCTTGTCGGCGCGTTTTTCGATTGCGGAGCGCGACGAGCTCAACCTGGTCTGGACGAAGCTCGATGCCTGGCCCGACAGCGTCGCGGGGCTCGACCGGCTCGGGCGCAAATTCGTGACTTCGACCTTGTCGAATGCCGGCATGGCCGCGGTAGTCGCTGTAGTCAGGCATGCCGGCCTGCCCTTCGACGCGGTGCTGACCGCGGAGCTGGCCCGCAGCTACAAGCCTGCCCCGGCCGTCTATCAGCTCGCCGTCGACTATCTCGGTTACCGGCCCGACCAGATCATGATGGTCGCATGCCACAAATACGACCTCAAGGCAGCCAGGGCCTTCGGCATGCGGACCGCCTTCGTGGCGCGGCCGCAGGAGTTCGGACCGGAGGCCCGGCCTGACACGGCGCCCGAGCCTTGGTTCGACGTCCATGCCGGCAGCTTTACCGAATTGGCCGACAAGCTCGGCGCCTGAAAAATTCAGGCGAGGGCAGATCGGGCAGCCTGGCGCCGCTGGCGGCGCCATTCGAGCAGGATGGCGAGCAAGGTATAGCCGATGGCGAGCGCCCACAGGCCCAGGAACTGAAACCGGACATCGTCGATCGAGGCACCCATCTCGACCACCTGGGTCATGCCGGTGATGGCCATGCTGCCGGGAATGAGCTGGGCCAGGGCGCGCAGGACAGGCGGCACCGCTTCGATCGGCCAGGAGAAGCCCGAGAGGAAGAAGAGCGGCATGCCGAGGGCCGCGGCCGTGAGCTGCACGGTCAGCGGCGAACGCAGCATCAGCCCGATCACCATGCCGAGTGCGCTGACCGACAGCACGAAGGGCAAGGCGAACAGTGCCATGGTGCCGAGGGTTCCCAGCCGGGGAATGTTGTAGAAATAGGGAAGCACGATGAAATAGAACGGCACCAGGAGCGCGGCCACGGTCAGATAGGCGGCGAGCTTGCCCAGAACCGTGGAGGTCGCGCCGACATTGGGCGCGCTCTGCCCGGCGACACCGGGCATGCCGGCGATGGTGGCGAGCAGGCAGACCGCGATCAACAGGGTCTGCTGCATGATGATGGTAAAGGCGCCCGGCAGCACATAGGTCGCATAGCCGCCCTGGGGATTGAACAGGGGAATGGAGACGAGCGGCATCGGGCTGGTTGCCGACGCCGCGACCGCCGGGTCGATGCCAAGCCCGATGAGGCGGGCCGTCTCGACTTCGGTGCCGAAAGCGCGGGCCACCGTATTCACGGCGCCAGCGACGCGTGAGTTGATCAGGAAATAGCTGGCATCGGAATAGAGGGAAATCGGCGAGGCGCGGCCATGCAGGAGGTCGCGCTCGAAATGAAGCGGGATCACCACCGCGCCGGAGAGCGTGCGTTTGAAGACTTCACGCTCGGCGGTGGCAAGGTTGGGCAGGGCCATCGCCACCGCGACATCCGAGGAGGCATCGAGCCGCCGTGCCAGTTCGCGGCTGGCGGTGGTGCCGTCGAGGTCCACCACCGCGATCGGCACGTCGCGCAGCGCCTCGTTGCGATAGGGTTGCGGATAATAGACCGCGTAGATCAGGGCGGCGACGAACAGGGTCGAGAAGATCGCCTTGAGCGCGAAGATGCGCCCTAATTCGTGTCTGAAGGCCTTGAGGATACCGCTCATGCCCGCGCCTCCGCGCGCGCTGCCAAGGCAGCCCGCTTTTCAGCTTGGGTATGGCGGCCCATAAGCTCCAGCTTGAGGCCGGCCAGCAGCGCCAGGCCGATGACGAAGGCGAGCAGGATCGCGATGGGGTGCAGCGACAGATCCGGCGGCGTGCCCCGCAGCGTCTGGTCTATGCGGGCAGTCAGGTACCAGGTTCCCGGCAGCCCGGCGCTCCACCAATAGGCAAAGGCGTTCATGCCCAGGCGTGGGAAGCCGATCCCCATATAGCCGAAGGCAGGGGAAACGATCAGTGTTGCCAGGCTGAGGGCGGAGGCGACAGGCTTGATGAACAAGGTCAGCACCAAGCCGTAGAACTGGCAGGCCAGAATATAGAGCGTGCCGGCCGCCAACAGCAGGAAGGGATTGCCGCGCAGCGGCAGGCCGAGGAGACCGAAAAGGATAGCGTCGCTAAGGCCGAGTACGCCGAGGAAGATCAGCGTATAGGGCAACATCTTGCCGGCCAGGGCCGGCCACAGGCCCTTGCCCAGCCGGCGCAGGATGCGCAGGCGATGGCGTGTTTGCGTATCGAGCCCGACGGCATAGACCGAGGACAGAACGATCACGATCTGCAGCACGGCCGGCAAGATGCAGGCGAGCAGGAAATGGGCGTAGTTCAGGGTCGGATTGAACAGGGCCTGCGTCTGCACGGGGATCGGCGTGATCGCCTGCTGGGCTGCTGCCGCCAGCGTGCCCCGGCTGGTTCGCAGCGAGATTCGCACAGCCCCCTCGACCGCGGGCACCGCATTGTTGACGCCGCGGGAGGCCAGGCCGCCGGGCGTCATCAGCTGATTGTTGTAGAAGAACACGACCTGAGGCTGGCGGCCGGCAAAGACATCGCGCTCCAGGTTCTTGGGCAGCATCAACAGGCCATAGATCTTGCCGGACTGGATGGCCCGCTTGCCTTCGCCGAGATCGGCGACGCGCATGCCGATCGCGGTATCGGGCGTGGCATCGACGGTGCGGATGACCTGGCGCGACAACTCGCTGCCGTCGAGATCGAGCACTGCGATCGGCAGGCGCGTCACCAGGCCCGCGCTGAAGGTCACCGACAGCACCGCGATCAAGATCAAGGGGATGATCGTGGTCAGGCACAGCAGGAAGGGGCGGCGGCGCAGCCAGGCGAATTCCCGGCAGAACACCAGCCAGAAGCCGGCTCTGATGCGGCCAACACCGGTCATCTCAATGGCCTTGCCGGTTCCAGGCCGCGATGACGCTCATGCCTGGCCGCAATCCCTCCACGCGGTCGACAGGCTTGGCCCGGACTTCGAAGGTGCGCAGGTCGAAGTCCCCGGTGGCTCGGGTGGCCCGCCATGTCGCGAACTGGCCCTGGACATTGATGGTGGTGACATGGACGCTCAGCGTCTTGGTGGCCAAGGCGGGGATGGTGACCTCGAACTTGTCGCCGACCTTGAGCCCGGCCAGCAGGTCTTCACGCAGGTTGAAGGTGAACCAGGGATCATCGATATCGATCACCGAATAGATGGGCGCGCCGGCGCTGAAGTTCTCGCCGAGTTCGGCGACCCGTGTGGTCACCTGTCCAGAGATCGGAGCCTTGATGGTCATCTCGCTCACATCGGCCTCGCGTTGGCCGAGGCTGGCCTCGGCCTGCTTGACCTGAGCGGCCGACAGGGCTTTCTCCTCGTCGCTCGCACCCTTTTCCACCAGGCGCAGCTGCGCTTCGGCCGCTTCCTGCTTGCGGGTCGCAGCCTCGAGATTGCGGGTGGCCTCATCGACCCGCTGCTGGGGCGTGTTGCCGCTCCTGACCAGCGCGGCCTGGCGATTGGAGACTTCTTGATAGAGCACGACATCCGCCTTGGCGGCGGCGAGGTCGGCCTTGCGGGCATCGATGGTTTCCTGTCGCGTGCTGTTGACGCGTCCGAAATCGGCCTTGGCGACATTGAAGGCCGCCCGCGCTGCCAGCAGGCCGGCATCGAGCTGGGGGCTCTCCAATTGGGCGATCACGTCGCCTTGCTTGACATTGTCCCCGACATCGACGGCCAGCTTGGCGATGCGGCCGCCCACCCGGGCACTGATGTCGACCCGGTTGGCGGTGACTTCCCCTTGCACGATCAGCGGCGGAGGGCGCGTCGCGAACCACAGCACCGCGCCCAGCGCGGCCAGCGCGCCAATGCCGATGATCGACCGGAAAACAGCACGTCCCTTGGTGTCAGCTGCCACGAAACACCCCCGCAAACAGGTGAAAGGCCTGGAAATGACGATTATCCCAGCATCGATCTAGGGCGCAGTTGCAGAATTGATCAAGCCCCGATCGGCATCGTGACGTGAAAAACGCTCCCTATCTCGTTTATTTCAGGTGCACGAAGCATGGTTAATAAAGGATACAGCGATATTATACCAATGAATAGCAGAATAATACCTTCTTGATTTTCTGAAAAGCAAAGCATTTATCGATGTGTGCCTGATTCCGGTAGGTGCTATGCTGCTTTTTGAATTACCGGAATCGGCAAGAATTCCAAGACGTTTTGATGCAAAGTGTTGGAGCAAGGCAGCGTTCGGTCGTGAACAGCTTTGGCCTGGTCACTGAAGGCGGCAGGAATGCCTTCAGTGTTCTTGCAGCTCGAATGGCCCGTAGCCATGAGGCTATGGCGCCGCGAGAACGGGAGCGTGGTTGCTTCCCGGGTTCAGTTCGTTCCGGCCAGTGCCACGGCATCGGCGCCCGCGGCGATGCGCAGGGGGCAGGACGGATCGTTCGCCGCGCGCCACACCGCTTCTGCAACGTCCTGTGCCTGGGTCGCCGCGGACGTCTGCCCCCATTCGGCGAAGATGCTCTGCGCCAAGCCGGCATAGGCTTCGGGAATGCCTTCCTGCATGCGAGCTCGCGCGTTTTCGCCGAAACGGGTCTCCGGCGCTCGCCCGGGCAGCACCAGGCTGACGCGTATATCGAAGGGATGCAGTTCAAGCGCCAGCGATTCCGTGAAGGCGTTCACTGCCGCCTTGCTGGCGCTGTAGACGGCGAGCAGCGGAAACGGCTTGTATGTCACGCTGGAGGTGACGTTTACGATGACGCCGGATCGGCGCTGCCTGAACTGGGGCAGCAGGGCCTGCGTCACCGCGATGGTGCCGAGCGCATTCGTCTCGAAGACCTCGCGGATATCAGCCATGGAAGTGCCTTCGAGGGCGTTCAAAACGCCGATCCCGGCATTGTTGACCAGGACGTCGATCGGCCCCGCGGCTGTCACAGCTCGTTTGATGCTGTCGGGATCGGTGACGTCGAGGGCGAGCAGGCGCATATGCTCGGAGTGGGGCAGGATCTCCTCGCGGGGCGTGCGCATCGTGGCGATGACCTTCCAGTCGCGATCGAGGAAGTAGCGGGCCGTTTCGAGGCCGAATCCGGACGAGCATCCGGTAATCAGGACGGTTTTCATCGGGGCTTTCGCAAATTCGTTGGCGGAGTCGGAAAGCTAGATCGCCGTTCTCGGACTTGCTACAATGAGAAGTCCATATATCATTTGCAGAAGTCCGGATTTGATCGACCCGCTCACCGAAATTGTCACACTGCTCCAACCTGAGGCCCGGTTTTCGAAAGTCGTCGGCGCGGCAGGGTCCTGGCGTGTCCGCCGAACGGAAGCGGGCCGGCCATTCTACTGCGCGATCCTTGAAGGTGCATGTCGCCTCGTGGCCGATGGACAGAAGCCGATCGATCTCCAAGCCGGCGATTTCATGCTGATTCCCGCGGCTCATGGCTTCACCATGTCGAGTCAAGCCCCGATGGCATCGGACGCGATCGACAGCACGCCGATTGCCCTTGGCGACGGCGAATTCAGGCTCGGCTTTCCCGCTGGCCCGCCCGATGTCGTGATGTTGATAGGCTATTGCGATTTCGCTTCGCCCGATGCGGCCCTGCTGGTTTCACTGCTGCCGCAACTCGTCCATGTGCGCGGAGAGAGCCGGCTTACGACCCTGGTGCAACTCGTCGGTGAGGAGTCACGAGGGACGCGGCCCGCACGCGAGGTCATTCTGGCACGGCTGCTGGAGGTTCTTCTTATCGAAGCGCTGCGGTCGACGGCCCGGACCGCTGCCTCCGCCGGACTCCTGCGCGGCCTGGGTGACGGGCGCCTTACGGCCGCGATCCGCCGCATGCACGAAGATCCGGCCCGGCCGTGGACCGTGGTGCAATTGGCGCAGGAAGCGGCCCTGTCCCGTTCGGCTTTCTTCGAGCGGTTCAAGCGCATGGTCGGCGTCGCGCCGATGGAATATCTGCTGGCCTGGCGCATGGCCCTGGCCAAGCCGCTGTTGCGGCGCGGCGAGGGCGGCATCGCCGAGATCGCCGAACGGGTGGGCTATAGTTCAGCGAGCACGTTCAGTGTCGCCTTCACCCGGCATGTCGGTCTGCCGCCGGCCCATTACGCCCGACTGCATGGGCCATCGGGCCATCTCTGAAAGGGGCTGCTTGCCAGGCCCGAGCGCGCCGTACTCCATGGACGTAGTCACGGAGGAATCACGAGGCCGTGCGACAGTCGAGATACTGCCAGCCCCTGCCTTAGGGGGAGCTGGCGGGTGACACGGTCCTAAGAAAACGACCTTGCCCGGCGTTCACAGCGTCGGGCTCTTTGTGCATTGAGGGCGGAGGCTGCGACCCGCTCGCCTGTGCCATTGGGAATAGCCTGCCAACTGGCTGCCGAGGACATTGTACCGGCTTGAATGAACGGGGTTTCCGGGACAGCTCGGTGTCCTTGGCAAAAGTTCGAAATCGCATCGGGTGCCAAAAGCCGAGATTGAAGCCTCTGGGAGGAGGCTCAGCATGAGCACTGGTACTGTCAAATGGTTCGATCCCGCCAAGGGGTACGGCTTCATCGCACCGGACAATGGCAGTCGGGATATCTTCGTTCATATTACCGCCGTGACGCGCTCAGGGCTTGGCGAACTGCACGAGGGGCAGAAGGTGAGCTTCGAGCTCGTCGTCGATCGCAAGACCGGCAGCTCAAAAGCAGGTGCGCTGAAGCGTTGCTGAAGCATCCACTGCCGCCAATATCTGGCGGGCAACTTCACTTCTTCGCACCCGGACGCCGGCTCTCCATCAATTTGCCGTCCTCTGCCGACATGCAAGGTGGGTAAAGGAAACGTAACGCTTCCCGGCTAGCCTGACCCCGTGCGGATTATGGCCATGCTCGCCTGGCTTTCGCATTGCTCGTGCCGCGCCTTCTTCGCGGGCCGGTTCGGCGATAAAGAGGGAAAGAACTTACGATGGCTCGGTCGGCGCATACCCCCAAGGCGGCCCTTCCCATCCGCAGGATGGAGATCCTGAAAGCAGCCCTCGGACCACATTACACAAGGAAAATCGGCTCGGTGCGACTGAAATCCAGGCTGGTGAAGGGCGTGGGCATCACCTGCCTGTCTCTTGGCGCCGCTGTCGGCGCGGGATCGTTCGAGGCTTTGGCGGCTGGCCAGGCCGCCGGCATTCCCGGCTGGTTGATGACGTATGTCGGCGAGGGGCAGGGACAGATTGCCCTGCCGGTCCTGCAGAGGGCGCGAGCGCTCTATGTTCAGAAGGCGAGCCAGGGAACCGTCAACAATCCCTGCTATTTCGCCATGGATGCGACGCGCCCCAACGATCCCGGCAGCTCGGGCGGACGCTTCTACATCATCTGCGAATCCCAGCACTCGTTCCGGGCCATTTCGGCGGGGCATGGTGGCGGCCGCAATCTGAGGGGCGTGGCGGATTTCTCCAATGGACGACGCTGCGCGAGGCATTTCGGCAATGCGCAGGATTCGGAACTGACGACGGGCGGCGCCTATGTGACTGCCGAGACAAAAACCTCGTTCAAGGGCTATTATCGCGTGGCCGTAAACCAGGACGCGGCATTTCTGCGGTCCTTCATCCAATTCGATGGTGTGGGCGAGACCGCGAACGCCCGCCAGCGCGCCATCGGCGGCCATGCCGCCGTCGCCCTGAAGGGCGTGTGCTTGCGCAAGGCTCCGAGCAGCCCCTATGCGAACCAGGATGGTTACGTTCCCTTCGGCAAGCTGGTGGATTATGCGGGCGGCCGCAGCAATGGCTGCACCAGTTGGTCGCTCGGAGACGTGAAGCAGATCCTGTCCATGGTGAAGGACTATCCGACCACGCTCTACATCTATCCCGAAGCCGCCGACGTCAGCAATGTCGCACGCTCGGTGGCGGCCGGGCAGTCGCCTGCCCGCGCCGGCCTCTATTGGAACGCTGCCTGCCTGAGGGAGATCGGGGCTCCCAAATACTGGTCGCGGCAAGTGCTCGAGCCGGTCTTGGCGCAATACAAGCTCGACCACCCTGCGCCGCCGCCACGGCCGACCCCGATCTGCGAAGGCAGCGAATAAGCGCGACCACCACGTAAAGTGCGCGCGACAGCGCGGGAAAACTCGGCGCAGCCTCGCCCTCTGGGGACCGAGGGCGAGGCTCCCCCAAACCGCGGCTTTTCCGTCGGGTCGTTTGTCTCGGGACGCCGCGTGGGCTTCATCTGCCGCGGCGAAGATCAGAACCGGCCTCATAGTTGCCAGGAATAGCCGCCGTTATGGTGGCCTGACGATTGAACGGCTTTGAGAAAGTCGCCAATATCACCCTCCGGTCTGGAGAGTTCACCAATGAGGATTGCCTTCGCCTTGTCTTGCGCCGGCCTGATCACCTGCTTGGGCATCGCGCCGGCTTGGGCCGATGGTGCCAGTTGCAGCGACATCAAGCGGGCATTGGTCTCCGCGAATATGGACTTCATGCGCATCGAGCGGGGGCCGCTGCCGGTGGCGCCGGTGCAGGCCGCCCTGGTGATCGGTCAGATGTCCGCCCTCACGCAACTCACCCGGCTCGCTTGCGAGGAGGAGGATGCCCGCCAGATCGCGAAGGTCGTGGGGATCCGCCTGCACGCCCTGCAGGCGATGCTGCCGATCGGTTCAGCCCCCATCGAGACGGCGGAGGCCCCCGAAACCCCACCCACCGCAGCCACCCCACCCACGCCGCCCCCGGCGCCACCCAGCGAAGACCGCCGACTGACCACGCGAAAGCCGGCGAGTGCTGTCGGCTGCCATCGCGTCTATTATACGAGGGACGGTCATCGTTATTGGCGCTGCCAGCGCTGACGCCAGCCGGCCTCGCCATGCCATGCCATGCCCGAGATTCACCTCGGACCGGGAGCGAGGCTAAGGTCCGCTGCTTTGCGCCACGATCCTGGTGAGTAGCTGCCATCGCCGCTGCCGACCACCGATGGCTGCCTTTTTCGCAAGCATATCGACAGTCTTGGGCATGGCGTCCGAAGGCCGATACGGTCGAATCGTTGGCCCTGTCGGTGTTGCCTGCGGACAGGTTCAAAGACTTCCCCGACCCGGCTTTACACGCGTCGCAATTTGCTTGAGAATTTCAGACTCGCCGCAGCAATCGGGTCCACAACGCTGCGGCCACTAAGAAAACTTCACTCACTTTGAAATCAACACAACAATGAAAGTGGTTGAACGTGCTTGAAGCTGACACGAAACTGGTCGACCTGACGGTCGACATCGTCTCTGCCTACGTCGCAAACAATCAGGTCTCCTCTTCGTCCCTTTCCGAACTGATACAATCGGTGCATGGGCGGCTGAGCGATCTGAATACTGGTAAACCGGCCGAAGCCGCCGTGGCGGCAACGCCCGCAGTACCGATCAAGAAGTCCATCACACCCGACTTCATCATCTGCCTGGAAGATGGACGCAAGTTCAAGTCGCTGAGCCGGCATCTGCGCAGCGCCTATGACATGACGCCCGAGCAATATCGGGAAAAATGGAGCCTGCCCGCCGATTATCCCATGGTGGCGCCGAACTATTCGGCTCATCGCTCCCGGCTGGCAAAGGAACTTGGCCTGGGTCAGCAGGGCCGCCAGACCAAGGAGAAGGCCCCGGCCCGCACCGCGCGCGGCAGGGCCAAGAAAGCCAACGCCTAAGGCGTTTTTGGGAAAGCCGATAAGTAACTGCTCACCCCCTGCCGTTGAGGTCGTACTGTTCCTCACCCCTCGCCCTTGCAAAGCAAAGGCTGGCCTCTCGCTGTAAGAACGGGGCGAGGGTATGGGTGGGGTGGCACCACCGTGAGCAACTACGCCACGAGGCTTCTCGATTAAGAAAACCTGTTGAAACAAAGAGTTGGAGCAAGGTTCGATTTTTCGAAAACGCGCTTTGGCTCCAGCTTCTTGTTTTGGCGCGCCCCTTGCCGGCCCTGATGGTTCCGCCGAATCGCAAAATGCCGGGGCGAGGGAGGCTTTGCCGTCGATCGCCTGTTTCTCGCCGATTTCGTCGTCGGCCGCCAACCAGCGGTGATTTCCATGCTTGGGCAGCTTGGCACGAGGCGACAGTCTTAAAAGGTTGGTACGCTTTCCCGATCCCCCTATGCTACGTGCATGGAGAGACCAAGCAGGGTTTTTCGGCATGGCACATGGACGAGCTTCGCCGGGAACGCCTGCAATGTCTGGTGTCTTGCAGCTTTCTGTTGATCGCGCCTGTGCTCGATCAACAGAAAGCTGCTCAGGGGAGAGTGATGCGTGACCGGTGAGGTAATCTTGTTGAACGGTCTCGGCATTGTCGCCAGCGATCTGGTGGAGCCGGGAACAGTGGCGATCATGCTGCATGGCGGTGACGTGCAGGTCGTGCCGGTGCGTGAGCTGAGGGCGACCGTCGGCCAGATCGGCAGCGAAAAGATCGAGGGCCTGTCGATGGCACCCTCCGATTTCACGCAGGTGCAGGCGGTCATCGAACGCCGCAAGGCCGATGGCGACGACGACAGCGAGGATACGAAGGAATAGGGCGTGATTTCGTGACGCCTGCCGGGATCGCAATGTCGCTCCGGCGTGCGCAGGCGAAGCTGGTAACTACGGCTATCGCGCTCAATCTGCGACTGGAGTGAACCCCTGGACTGAGACAGACAAAATAGGGACAGTTCTCGTTAGGAGAATGGATGTCCGACCAAGAATGTCGAAGTTTCAGCCGCGAGTTCAAGCTGCGAGCGGTGCAGCGCACATCCACTCACCGGCCGGCGGGCAGGGACTCGACCAGGGCTTCGGCGGCGCCGCGGCGCTCGCGCGCCTCCTGCTAACGGTACTGCGCGGTGAGGCGAACGCAACCGGCCTCGATGCCTATGGCTCGGCGCGCTTGGAGAAACGCCATGATTGAATGGACCGTGGGTCACGCTGTCTCGCGCGATGGAACGATCATCGGTTACAGGCAGGTCGGCGCTGGCCCGAGCCTCGTGCTGCTGGCAGGCGCCATGCAGAGCAGCCGCAACTTCACCCAGTTGGGAGAGTTGCTGGCCGATCGCTTCACACTGCATTTGCCTGACCGGCGCGGACGTGGCCTCAGCGGCCCACCGGGGCCGGACTACGGCATCGAGACCGAGGTCGACGATCTGTCGGCGGTGCTGGCGCAAACGGGCGCGCGCGACGTATTCGCGCTGAGTTCGGGCGCCATCGCCACGCTGTGGACGGCGCTGCACCGGCCGCAGGCGCTCGCTAGAATTGCGCTCTACGAGCCGCCGCTGCCGGTCGGCACACTGTCATCGCTGGACTTTGTGCCGCGCTATGAGCGCGAGCTTGCCGCCGGCAATTTGCCGGCCGCCATGGTCACGGTGATGAAGGGGACGGGCGACCGACGCGATTGGTTCACCGACTTGCCCCGGCTGCTGCTGACTCCGATGATGGGTATGGCGCTGCGCGGCGACGGCGAAGAGGCGGCAGCGATCCGCGAACTGGTGCCCTCCGTCCACTACGATCTGCAACTGGTCGCCGCCACGGCCGGGCAGGTTCAGCGCTTCGGCGCCATCCGCATGCCGGTCCTGCTCATGGGCGGTGACAATTCCAATCCCTATCTGCCGATGGCGCTCGACGCGTTGCAGCACGAGTTGCCTCAGGCGGAGCGGGTCGAACTCAAGGGCATCGGCCACATGGCCTCCGACAATGTCGGCAAGCCAAGATTGGTCGCCAGCGAGTTGCGGCGCTTCTTCACTAGCCCACCGAGAGTCTGACTTAAGTAATTACGGTGAAGTGCACTTAATTTGCGATATGTGAAGCCCAGAAGCAGAAATAAATGCACTTCACTTCACTGTACTTCCCGCAAGGCCGATGGCGATCGAGACGACGACAGCGAGGATGCGAAGGAATCGGGCGTGATCCCTTGAGCTTGCCGGGATCGCAATCCGTTGCAGTGCGCTTCAGCCGAGCTTTCCGGCCGCCTCGCGGATGGTCCTGAGCAGAATGGCGAAGGCGGGATGGGCAATCATGTCGGTGCGCATGGTCAGGCCTACCGGTCCCTTCGTGTCGCTGGTCTCGATGGGCAGGGCTCTCAGGGTGGCTTCCTCGATGTCGTTGCTGACCACGCCGTGGGAGATGACCCAGATTGCATCGCTCTGGCGCACGAAAGCCCGGCCAAAGGAATCCGACACCGTCTCGATTTCCGTGGGAACAGACGCGATGCCATTGGCGATGAAGATACGCTCAACGAAGGGACGGATGACGGAGCCGCGCGTCGGCATCAGCACGGGATAGGCGCTCATCTGCTCGAACAGATTGCCGCCGCTGTCGAGGAGCGGATGTCCAGGCCGCACCACGAACACGACCTGTTCCGAATAGAGATGCTCGAAGAAAAAACCGGTCATCTTGTCCGGTGCCGCCAGGCGCCCGACCACGAGGTCGAGCTCACCGATGCGCAACTGCTCCAGGAGGACACTGTTTTCCCCGGTGACGATCTTGACGGTGACGCCGGTGTCCTCCTTGAGGAAGAACCGCATGGCGAGCGGCATGATATGGGCCGAGACCGTCGGCAGCGCTCCGATGCGAAGGGGCGGCCCCACTTTGGCGCCGGCGAGGGCGACGGAATCGATCCCCTGCCTGAGGGCGCTGACGGCGAGGCCGGCATGCTGCATGAACACTTCGCCGGTCCGGGTTATCCTGATGCCACGGCCGTCCCGCTCGAACACGCAAACGCCCAAGGCTTCCTCGAGCTCGCGGATCGTCTTGGTCACCGCCGGCTGGCTGACATGCAGCACGCCGGCTGCCTTCATCACGCTTTTCTGTCGCGCGACTTCCAGGAAAGTCTGAAGATGGCGGAACTTGACACGGCTGTCGATCATGGCGATCCATAACCCAGCAGTTAAGATAACGCTAGAAAATATGATTTTACCAAACCAATTGCATCATCCATCTTCGCGGGGAGGAGACGGCCGTGCAGTTCATCACCATCGGCGGCATTACGCTGCATTTCGATCGCAGACCGGCCGGGCAGGGCCGACCCCACCTCGTCTTCATCAATTCCCTCGGCACGGATTTGCGCATCTGGAGCGAGGTGGCCGGGGCGTTCGACGGCTCGATCGCCACGCTCGCCTATGACAAGCGCGGCCATGGCCTGTCCGATCTCGGCCCCACGCCCTATAAGATCGAGGACCATGTCGACGATCTCCTTGGCCTGATCGATCATCTCGGCATTAAGGAAGTGGTGCTGTGCGGCCTTTCCGTCGGCGGCCTCATCGCGCTCGGCCTTGCCGGCCGCCGACCCGGCATCGTCAAGGGCCTGGTGCTGTGCGACACGGCGCATAAGATCGGTACCGCCGATGGCTGGAACAGCCGCATCGCCGCTGTTCAGAAGGGCGGGATCGCCGCGATCGCCGATACCGTGATGAAATTGTGGTTCACGCCGCGTTTTCATGCCGAGCGCAAGCCAGCGCTGGATGGTTGCCGCAACATGCTCGCCCGTCAGCCCGTTGCGGGCTATGCGGCGACCTGCGCGGCGATCCGCGATGCCGACTATACCAGGACCGCCGAGGCGATCGCCGTTCCTACACTGTGCATCGTCGGTGATCAGGATGGTTCGACGCCGCCGGCTCTGGTGCGTTCCATGGCCGATATCATCCCCGGTTCGCAATTCGAGGTCATCGCCGGCGCCGGCCACATTCCCTGCATCGAGCAGCCGGCCGTGCTCGTTGCCCTCATCACCCAGTTTCTCGCACGCTTGCCATCGGAGTGACCCTGTCATGAGTGTTTCGGCGCCACGCTCGGCCAGATATCGCGAGGGCCTCGCCGTTCGCCGCGCCGTGCTCGGCGATGCCCATGTCGATCATGCGGAGGGGGCCTCGACCGCGTTCGACCGTCCGTTCCAGGACCTGATCACCGAGGCTGCCTGGGGTACGGTGTGGTCGCGCCCGACCTGGACGCAGCGGGAGCGCTCGATCGTTACCCTCGCTTTGCTGGCTGCACTCGGCCATGACGAGGAAGTGGCCATGCATGTCAGGGCAACCGCCAATACCGGCGCGACGCGGGAGGATATCTGCGAAGCCTTCCTGCATGTGGCCGTTTATGCCGGCGTGCCGGCAGCCAACCGGGCCATCAAGATCGCCAAGCAGGTGTTTGCCCAGATGGACGAGGAGGCCGGAAAATCCGATGTCCGCTGAACGCACCGACCTCCGGCCCGAGACGGGCGCTTTCTTTCAGCGCGACCGGAGCTGGCATCCGCCGGCCCTGACGCCGCCCTACAAGACGTCCGTGCTGCGCTCGCCGCAGAAGGCGCTGCTGTCGCTCGACAATACGCTGTCCGAGATCACGGGACCGGTTTTCGGCCACGATCTGCTGGGCCCGCTCGACGACGACCTCATCCACAATTTCGCCAGGCCCGGCGAGAGCGCCATCGGCGAGCGCATCATTGTCTATGGGCGTGTCCTGGATGAGCGCGGCAAGGGCGTGCCGGGGGCACTGCTCGAATTCTGGCAGGCCAATGCCGGCGGGCGCTACCGGCACAAGAAGGAAGGCTATCTCGCCGCACTCGACCCGAATTTCGGCGGCTGCGGCCGCACCATCACCGATGTGGACGGCGGCTATGCCTTCCGCACCATCAAGCCCGGTCCCTATCCCTGGCCGAATGGCGTCAATGACTGGCGTCCCGCCCATATTCATTTCGCGGTGTTCGGCCACGGCTTTGCCCAGCGTCTGATCACGCAGATGTATTTCGAGGGTGATCCACTGATCTGGCTGTGCCCGATCGTGAAGACGATCCCTGACAGGGCTGGTATCGAAACCTTGATCGCAGCCCTCGACATGCAGGCGACCATCCCCATGGATGCCCGTGCGTATAAATTCGACATCGTGCTGCGCGGTCGCCGCTCGGCGATGTTCGAGAACCGCCTGGAGGGCAATTGATGGTTCAGGCTCTCGATCGCCTCAAGGAAAGCCCCTCGCAGACCGCCGGTCCTTACGTGCATATCGGGCTGACACCGAATTTCGCAGGGATAGCGGGCGTCTATGACCGCGACCTTGGCGATGTGATGGTCAATGCCGCGACCAAGGGCGAGCGCATCGGCGTGCGGGTGCGCGTGCTCGACGGCTTGGGGACGCCGCTCAAGGACGCGCTCGTCGAGATCTGGCAGGCCGATAGCGCCGGCCTTTACAATTCGCCTTCGGAACGGCGTGGCAAGGCCGATCCCAACTTTGCCGGCTGGGGCCGCAAGGCGACGGATATGACGACGGGTGAGTGCCTGTTCGAGACGGTCAAGCCGGGCCGGGTGCCGTTCAAGGATGGCCGCCTGATGGCACCGCATCTCACCTTGTGGATCGTTGCCCGCGGCATCAATCTCGGCTTGCAGACCCGCATGTATTTCGCCGACGAAGCGGAGGCGAATGCCGAGGACCCGGTGCTGGCACGCATCGAGCATCGCCATCGCGTCGCCACGCTCGTCGCGGCGCGCGAAGGCGATCCCTATGTCTTCGACATCCACCTGCAGGGCGAGCAGGAAACAGTGTTCTTCGATATATGACAGTCTCGCCCCTCGATCATCCGGTTCTTGCCTCCCTGTTGGGCGATGAGGAAACGGCACGCCAGTTCTCCTTCGAAGTGGAGATGGCGGCGATGCTGGCTTTCGAGCTTGCCCTCGCCGAGGCGGAAGCCGAAGAGGGGGTAATCGAAGCCGATGCCGCCGCGGCGATCGCCTTCGGCCTGGCCTCGTTCGTCCCCGATCTCGAGGCGCTCAGGCGTGGCGTTGCCAGTGATGGCGTCATCGTGCCGGAGTTGGTGCGCCAATTGCGTGAAGCGGTTGGAACGCCGCATGGCGACAGGCTGCATTTCGGCGCCACTAGCCAGGATGTCATCGATACCGCGCTGGTGTTGCGACTGGTGGCGATAGTGCAGCGGCTGGATGACCTGTTGGTCGAGGCGGTCGCGAAACTGGCTGGCCTGGAATTGGAATTCGGCAGCCGCAGGCTGATGGGCCGTACCCGCATGCAGGCGGCGATCCCAATTACGGTCGCCGACCGTATACAGGCTTGGCGCGAACCGCTGGAACGGCACAGGAAGCGGCTCGAAGCCATGCGGCCGGCGCTGCTGGTAGTGCAGTTCGGCGGGGCCGCGGGCACGCTGGACAAGCTCGGGACCAAGGCCGCTGCCGTTCGGGCGGGGCTCGCCGCTCGCCTCGGTCTCGGCGATGCCCCGCAATGGCACAGCCAGCGCGACCGGCTTGCCGATTTCGCCGGTCTGCTGTCGCTGATCACAGGAAGCCTCGGCAAATTCGGCCAGGATATCGCCCTGATGGCCCAGGACGGCGGCGAGATTGGCTTGTCCGCCGGCGGAGGATCCTCCGCCATGCCGCACAAGCAAAATCCGGTGGCGGCGGAGATGCTGGTTACGCTCGCTCGCTTCAACGCCACGCAGCTTGCCGGCATGCATCAGGCCTTGCTGCACGAACAGGAACGCTCGGGCGCGGCGTGGACATTGGAATGGCTGCTTCTGCCACAGATGGCCGTGGCGGCCACTGCGTCGCTGCGGTTGGCGGATGAACTCGCCACCCAGATCGAAAGTATCGGTGTGCTGGCCGACGGATAGTCGCGATCCCGAAACAGAAATGGAACGAAAACCGACCCGAGCCTGCCGATGGCATGGAATTCGCGGCGATGAGGGCAGGACATGCGCACACAGGTGGTCATCGTCGGTTCGGGTCCTTCCGGCCTGTTGCTTGGACAGTTGCTGGCCAATGAGGGCATCGCCAACATCATCCTCGAACGTGCCAGCCGCGGTCATGTACTCGCTCGCGTGCGTGCAGGCGTGCTCGAGCAGGGCACGCTGGATCTCATCGATGAAGCCAAGGCGGGCGAGCGCATGCATGCCGAAGGCCTGCCGCATGACGGCATCTCCCTGGCTTTCGACGGCCGGCTGCACCGCATCGACCTGGCAGCCCTGACCGGCGGCAAGCGGGTGATGGTCTACGGCCAGACCGAGGTGACGCATGACCTGATGGACAAGCGCGAGGCTGCAGGCCTGACCACCATCTATGAGGCTGGCAATGTCGAGCTCCGCGATTTCGGCGACGAGGCGCCCTACGTCACCTATGAGAAGGACGGTGCCGGCCATCGCATCGATTGCGACCTCATTGCAGGCTGCGACGGCTTCCATGGTGTCAGCCGTAAATCGGTGCCGTCGACCGCGATCAGGACCTATGAGCGGGCCTATCCCTTCGGCTGGCTCGGCATTCTCGCCGAGGTGCCGCCGGCCGGTCATGAATTGATCTATGCCAACCACCCACGGGGTTTTGCGCTCTGTTCGATGCGTTCGGCTCATCGCAGCCGTTACTATGTACAATGTCCGCTCGATGACAGGATCGAGGACTGGAGCGACGATCGTTTCTGGGACGAACTGCGCCTACGCCTGCCGCCCGAGGCCGCCGCCGGCATCATCACCGGACCGTCCTTCGAAAAATCGGTTGCGCCGCTGCGCTCCTTCGTCGCCGAGCCCATGCGTTTCGGGCGCTTGTTCCTGGTTGGCGACGCCGCCCATATCGTGCCGCCCACCGGGGCCAAGGGGCTCAATCTTGCCGCGAGCGACGTGCGCTACCTCTATTGGGGGTTGCGGGAGTTCTATCGGGAGAATTCATCGGCTGGCATCGATGTCTATTCGAGCCGGGCGCTTTCCCGCGTATGGAAGGCAGTGCGTTTTTCATGGTGGATGACGACGATGCTGCATCGCTTCCCGGACACGGACGATTTCGGGCAACGGATCCAGGAGGCCGAACTCGATTATCTCGTTCATTCACAGATGGCGTCAGCGGCACTTGCCGAAAACTATGTCGGTCTTCCCTACTGAAATCTCGGAGTCCCATGCCCGTCACATATCCTGCAGGTTATGGTTCGAGCGTTTGTTTTCATTTTACATTACCAATTAACGCGTCACATTTGACCAATATGGAAAGCCTGCGATCGGCGTGCCCAAAAGGTGCTGGTCCGGCTTTCAAAGCGTTTTGTGATTTGATCGTATCATTTCAAATCGCAAAGACGCGCCGAACCAAAGAGTTAGAGCAAACAAGCGTTCACACCTGGACGCGCTTTGCTCTAGGAGGAAAGAATGAAAAAAACCGTTCTCGCCGCCAAATCGGTTCTCGCGACCTTGGCGGTCGTCATGCTGTCCGGCAGCGCCCTGGCCGAAACCATCAAGGTCGGCGTGATCGGTCCGTTCTCAGGCCCCTTCGCCATCCAGGGCAAGAATTTCAAGGCTGGTATCGACGCCTACCGGGCTCTGCATGGCAGCAAGGTCGGTAGCGACGACATCGAGATCGTCTATCGCGACGTGCCCCAGGCCGATCCCGCGCAGTCCAAGGCCCTTGCCCAGGAACTGGTGGTCAAGGAACGCGTCCAATATCTCGCGGGCTTCTATTTCACACCGGACGCCATGGCCGTCACCCCGCTGCTGAAGCAGGCCAATGTGCCGCTCCTGGTGATGAATGCCGCGACGTCGGCCATCGTGACCAAGAGCCCCCTGGTGGTGCGCACCTCCTTCACCACCTGGCAGACCTCGGCGCCCATGGCCAAGGTTGCCAAGGAGCGCGGCGCCAAGAAGGCGATCACCGTGGTCAGCGACTATGGTCCTGGCGTCGATGCGGAAAATGCCTTCAAGACCAGCTTCACCGGCGTCGGCGGCGAAGTCGTCGGCACGATCCGCATGCCGTTGTCGACCAACGATTTCAGCCCGATCATGCAGAGGGTGAAGGATTCCGGTGCCGATACCCTGTTTGCCTTCCTGCCGTCCGGCCCCACCACGCTCGGCTTCGTCAAAGCCTATAATGACAATGGCCTGGCAAAATCAGGCGTGAAATTGCTCGCGCCTGGAGACCTGACCCAGGAATCGGATTTGCCGGCGCTCGGCCAGGCCGCCGAGGGCTTGCCGACCACCTTCCACTATGCCGTCTCGCATGACTCCGCCGAGAACAAGAAATTCGTCGAGGCGGCGCGCAAGGCCATCGGCAACCCAAGTGAATTGTCGTTTCCCGCGGTCGGGGCCTATGACGGCATGCATGTCATCTACAAGATGATCGAGGCGACCGGCGGCAAGCAGGACGCCCAGAAGGCGGTGGACGCCGTCAAGGGACTGGCCTGGGAAAGCCCGCGCGGGCCCGTTTCGATCGATCCCGACAGCCGCCACATCACGCAGAACATCTATCTGCGCGTGGTCACCAAGGCCGAGGACGGCAGTTATTACAACAAGGAAATCGCCACTTTCGAAAAACAGGGTGACCCCGGCCTTTCCGCTTTGAAATGACTGCGCCGCGCCGAGATCCACAGAGTGCAAGGCGGCGCCGGGGAGAGAGCATCTTCTGGAACAGTCAGGCCTTGAGTTCAGAAAATGCATTAGAAAAAGGACATAGAGTAAGTGGTAGTTTAACAAAATTGCCATTCCTCTAGTGCTGGATCAGACCATGCAAACCATTCTCAGCGTGGGTATCGACGCCCTTGCCTATGGCATGGTGCTGTTCGTCATCTCCATCGGGCTTTCCGTGACCATGGGGCTGATGCGGGTGGTGAACCTTGCCCATGGCGCCTTCGCCATGATCGGCGGCTACATCGCTTCCTATGCCGTGCAATCCCTCGGCCTGGGATATGCCCTCGCCCTCCTGGTGGCCGTGGCCGGCACGGTGGTGATCGCCCTTCCGCTGGAACGCTTGCTCTACCGCCGGCTCTATGGTGCGCCCGAATTGACCCAGGTGCTAATGACCATCGGCATTACCTTCTGCGTCATCGGCATCGCCAATTACGTCTTCGGCCCCACGCTGAAGACCATCCCCTTGCCCGAGCTGTTGCGCGGACCTGTCGATCTCGGCTTTCGCACCATCGCCGCGCATAAATTATTCGCCATTGCCTGTGGCTTGGCCGTTGCCCTGGCTCTCTGGTATCTGATCGAGAAAACCGGGTTCGGTATCAAATTGCGCGCCTCGGTGGACAATGCCGCCATGGCTGCTTCGCTCGGCGTGCGCACCACGATCGTCTATGCCGTGAGCTTTGCGATCGCCGTCGGGCTCGCCGCCTTCGGCGGTATCGTCGGTGCCGAGCTCCTGCCGATCGAACCCTATTATGCCTTGCGCTACATGGTGACCTTCCTGGTCGTGGTCTGCGTCGGCGGAGCAGGCTCGATCCCAGGTGCCTTGCTGGCCTGCCTCGTGCTTGGACTCGTCGACACTACCAGCCGCTATCTCCTGCCCGAATATGGCGAATTCTTCTTCTATCTCGCCGTGATCGCCATCGTCTGCGTCTTCCCACGCGGCCTCATGGGCAGGAGAGCCTGAATGGACATGGTGGAGAGCAAATCCGTGCCCGGTCGGGAAGAAATGCCGAAAACCAACTGGCTGAGGCGCGACCTGGCAGGTCTTGCGGCCGTCCTGGCCGCCGCCGTCGTCGGCTATTGCCTGTTTCCCGACAATCTGGCGCTGCTGACCCGCATCCTCTCGGTCGCGCTGCTCGTGCTTTCGCTCGACCTCGTCACCGGCTTTTGCGGCGTCGCCACGCTGGGCCATGCGGCCTTGTACGGTGCCGGTGCCTACGCCGCGGGGATTGCCGCCGCGCATTGGAACGTCACCGATCCGTTGGCGATGCTCGCCATCTCAGCCGTGGGCGGCGCACTCGCCGGCCTGGTCTCGGGGGTGGTGATCCTGCGCGGGGAGGGGCTCGCGCAATTGGTGCTGTCGATCGCGGTGGTCCATCTCTTCCACGAAGCCGCGAACAAGGCTTCGGCCTATACCGGCGGCAGCGACGGCCTTTCGGGCATCTCACCCGACCCCGTCTTCGGTCTGTTCGAGTTCGATCTGTGGGGTCGCACTGCCTATGGCCTGGGTGTGGCGCTTCTCATCGTTGTCTTCGTCATGCTCAGACTGCTGGTGCGCTCGCCCTTCGGCATGCTCTGCCGGGGCATCCGGCAGGATCCCGTGCGCATCCGTGCCATGGGTGCTTCGGTGCAGGGCACGCTTTTGAAGATGTATGTCATCTCCGGTGCCGTGGCCGGGTTGGGCGGCGGGCTCAACGCCCTTTCCACCCAGGTGGTGGGTTTGGACAGCCTGAGTTTCACTCTCTCGGCCGAGGCCCTGGTCATGCTCGTGCTCGGCGGCACCGGCTCGCTTTATGGGGCGCTCGTCGGTACCATCGCCTTCATGGGTTTCGAGGATTTTGTTTCGGCGGCCAATCCGTTTCACTGGCTCACCATTGTCGGCGCCCTGCTGATCGCCGTCGTGCTGTTCGCGCCGCGTGGCCTCTATGGCTCGGCCGTCCTGCTTCTTGCCCGTTTCAAGGGGAGGGGCGGATGAGTGCGGTGTTCCAGACCCTTGATTTGAAAAAATCCTTCGGCGGCCTTGCCGTCACGCAAGGCCTGTCGATCAGCCTGAACGCCGGCGACCGTGTCGCCCTGATCGGTCCGAACGGTGCCGGCAAGACCACCTTCGTCAACCTGGTCACCGGCCACCTCGAGCCCGATTCCGGCAAGGTGGTGCTCGCCGGCAGGGACGTCACCGGGCTCGGACCGACGGAGCGTGTGCGCCAGGGCCTCGTACGCTCCTTCCAGGTCACCCGGCTCTTCCCCGACATGACGCCGCAAGAGCATCTGGCGCTCGCCGTCCTGCAGCGCACGGGCCGTACCGGCCGCCTTTTCGGCCATTATCGTGCGAAACCCGACGTGATGGTTGAAGTGGCTGCATTGCTGGCCACGCTCGGCCTCGCAGCGATCGCCACCCGTCCGGTCGCGGAGATCGCCTATGGCCAGCAGCGCCTGCTCGAGATCGCGCTGGCGTTGGCGCTCAAGCCCAAGGTTCTCCTGCTCGACGAGCCGGCCGCGGGCGTGCCGCAAAGCGATACGCCCCGCATCGAGGAGGCGCTGGCCGGCCTGCCCCCCGATCTCGCCGTGCTGATGATCGAGCACGACATGGACCTGGTCTTCCGCTTCGCCCGGCGCGTCATCGTGCTCGCGGCCGGCGCCATCATCTTCGACGGTTCTCCCGAGGACGTGACGAAGGATGCGCGTGTCCGCCAAGCCTATCTTGGAAACTATGCCCATGAGAAGCAGTCAGCATGACCGCAACGCCGCTTGAAATCAGCGATCTCAGCGCCGGTTATGGCCCGACCCGGGTGCTGGAGAACATTTCCTTCGCCGTTCCCGCCGGCGGGCGTCTGGCCGTACTCGGTCGCAATGGCATGGGCAAGACGACCCTGCTCGCCACCATCGCCGGGCAGACCCGGCGCTACGGCGGTACGCTGCGCCTTGGCGGCAGGGATATCAGCCTGCTCGACATCGCCTCGCGCGCCCGCGGCGGCCTGGGCTATGTCCCGCAGGCCCGCTGCATCTTCGCCTCGCTGACGGTGGAGGAGAATCTTTTCGTTGGCCTCAAGAACCGTGGCCGCCCGGCGATCGAGGAAGCCTATGAGATGTTTCCGCGCCTCAAGGAGCGCCGCGGGAATCTCGGTTCCCAGCTCTCGGGAGGCGAGCAGCAGATGCTCACCACGGCCCGCAGCATTCTGGGCAGGCCGACGGTGCTGCTGCTGGATGAGCCGCTGGAAGGGCTGGCCCCCGTCATTTGCGAGGAACTGATGGCCGTGTTCTCGCGCCTCGCCGCCGAAGGGCAGATGACTATTCTGCTGGTCGAGCAGCGCATCCAGACCGCGATCGACTTCGCCGATCATGTCGTCATTCTGGAACGGGGGCGCATCGCCTGGTCGGGCGCCTCGGCCGCGCTCTCCGAGCAGCCGGAGGTAATCGAGCGGCTACTCGGGGTCGGCGGGCTGCATTGAGCAGGGCCCGGCGCCGGGGCGGATAGCGAGGCGGGTGGCAAGTCAATGCTTTCCCGGAACAGGCGCTCGGGACGGCTCGCGTGCTGCACCCTAACGGATCATGTCGAAATTGATATCGCCGTAATCGGCAAATAGAGCCGGACGCTGCTTTCGCAATAGGCGGAGGTTTTCGAACATGCTGTCGAGCTGGAATTGAAGTGCCGTGACAGCGGCCTGCTCGCTTCCGGTTCTCAAGCCTTGGTAAATCGCGCCATGTTCGGCGATCACGACGTCGAAACTGTTTTCGAAGGCAAAGGCGAGCAGCCTGACGCGGTCGAGCTGTCCCGTTGCGGCACGGAGTGTGCGCCAACTGTTGCCGACGCCTGAGACTTCGCAGATCAGCTTGTGGAAGGCGTTGTCGAGAGCGAAGAATGCATCGGTATCGTGCCGCGCGGCGGCTTCGCCCTGCAGGGCCAGAGAATGCTCGAAATCCTTGGCCAGGGCCGGGACGAAGTGCCGGGCCGCGAGGCGCGTTATCCGGACTTCCAGCGTTTCCCGGACGATCTGGCCGGTCAGCACTTCGTCGATGTCGATCGCGGCAACGAGCGCCTGGCCATCGGGCTCGATAATGACGAACCGTTCGCCTGCCAATTGCTGGATTGCATCCCTGAGCGGCGGGCGGGAAATCGATAAACGGGCGCAGATCTCTTCTTCCTGAATGGCCTCCCCCGGTGCCATTGCCATCGCGATGATGGCACTGCGCAACAGTTCATGAATCTGAGATGTCTCGGACAGGCCCGTATCCAACTTGACGGCTTTGAACAAATCGAGGGCCGATGTCATTGCCTGCCCCTCTGCGCCGGATTGTTGTGGCGGACTAACCCGCTCTTGCCTCAATAAAACACTGCACTGAAGCAATTGACAACTGTATCTTTTAAAATATCGATCGGATTTGATCAGACAAATTGTCAAAATGTACTGTAAAACGATTGATCCTATGACGTGTATATGAGGTATGGCCGACTTCGGCGCTCAATTCAGGCGAAGGGCAATCCCACCGGCGGCGAGCAGGCCGACGACGATCCAGGGTGGGGCTTTCCACACCGTCAGCAGCAGGAAGCCGGCCAGCGCCAGCGCAAAGTCTCGCGGCGAGAGGATGGCACTGGTCCAGACGGGGCTGTAGAGCGCCGCAGCGAGGATGCCGACGACGGCAGCATTGGCCCCGCGCATGGCTGCCTGGGCCGCCGGCCGCAGCCGCAACGCGTCCCAGAAGGGCAGCATGCCATAAACCATGAGGAGGCCCGGCGCGAAGACGGCGACCAGCGCGATCAGCGCACCGGCAATGCCGTTGGGCATTGGTGTCATGATGGCACCCAGATAGGCGGCAAAGGTGAAGAGGGGGCCTGGCACAGCCTGGGCCACGCCGTAACCGGCGAGGAAGGCCTCGTTGCTGACCCAGCCTGGCGCAACCACCTCTGCCTGCAGCAGCGGCAGGACGACATGACCACCGCCGAAGACCAGCGCCCCCGAGCGGTAGAAGGCATTGAACAGAGCGATCACGCCGGAGAAGATCGTGTCCGGGCCGGTCGCAGCCGTGAGGAGGGCGGGAATGACGAAGAATGCCGCGAACAGGGCCAGGGCGATGGCACCTTTGCGCCGCGATACGGCAAAGCCGAGACGGCCGACGGCGGTGCTCCGTTCGCCGCGGCAGAGCCAGAGCCCGGCGATGGCGCCAACCACGATGGCGCCGATCTGGCTGAACCAGCCTGCCGTCAGGACGGTCAGGGCAACAGCCGCCAGGGCGATGGCGGCGCGTTCCCTGTCCGGCGTGAGGGTCTTGGCCATGCCCCAGATCGCCTGAGCGACGACCGCGACCGCCACCAGCTTCAGGCCGTGTAGCACACCTGCAGCCAGGGGGCCGGCAAGGGCCGATGCGCCGAGAGCGAATGCCATAAGGATAGTGGCCGAAGGCAGGGTGAAGGCCAGCCAAGCTGCAAGGCCGCCCAGCAATCCCCCGCCACGCAAGACTCCGAGGCAGAAACCGACTTGGCTGGAAGCAGGGCCCGGCAGGAACTGGCAGAGCGCGACGAGGTCGGCATAGGCGGCCTCGCCGATCCACTGGCGCCGCACCACCAATTCGTCGCGGAAATAGCCGAGATGGGCAATCGGTCCGCCGAAGGAGGTCAGTCCGAGCTTGAGGAAGATGCCAAAGACCTCGAGCGGCGAACCATTGGCTGGCTCGACATGGGAATGGGCTTGCCTACGCCCATCCATGACCGACCTCCAAACGGATAGCGGCGGATCGAGTGGATGTCGCAGGCCTCGCGCGGAGCTGCATGGTGGAGACGGGGCGGGGCAAAACCGGCCGGCCGAGACGTCTTGCTGCGCGGGCCGCCATCATTTCGAAAACACCTGTATCGCCGAAAATCGATATCGATAGCCGACGATACAGGTGGGAAGTCTCGGGTCAATGACGGTGTCCAATGCTGAAGCGGGCAAGCGCTTCAGCGTGCGCCCCAGGTGTCGCTCAGCTTGTAGCCTTCGGGCCAGGGATCCGAAGGGTCGAGCATGTGCTGGTGGGTGCCGGTAATCCAGGCCCTCCCGGAAATCTCGGGCAGCACTGCCGGACGGCCGCCGACCTCGGTGGTGCCGACGATGCGGCCCGTGAAGGTCGAGCCGATTACCGAAACCGCGGTCAGGCTGTCTTCCATGGTCATCTGCCCGCGTGCGTGCAGCACGGCCATGCGGGCCGACAGCGCCGTGCCCGTCGGCGAACGGTCGACCTTGCCGGGCTGGATCGCCACCGCCGCCCCGGCGCGCAGGCCCTCGGCCGTACGCTCGACGGCACCGGCGAACAGGCAGAAGGAAAAATGCTGCCAATCGGGATTTTCAGGATGGTGGAAGCCGAGCGCCGCATTGGCGGCATTGGTGATGCGCACGCCGAGCGTGGCGATGTCATGCGCCTCATCGGGCTTGAGCGAAAAGCCCAGGGCGGCGGCGTCGACGATGACGAAACTGTCGCCGCCATAGGCGGTGTCAACGGTAAGCGTGCCCAGCCCCTCGACTTCAAGCTTTGCATCAAGCTTGTCAGCGAAGCTCGGAAGGTTGCGTACGAAAATGCGTTCGGCCTTGCCGTTCCGACACTCTGCGCGAACGCGAACGAGCCCGCCGGGCGCTTCCAGGGTGATCTCCGTCACCGGCTCGTGCATCGGCAGGATGCCGCTGTCGAGCAGCACGGTGGAGACGCAGATCGAGTTCGAGCCGGACATCGGCGGGGTGTCTTCCGGCTCCATGATGATGAAGGCCGCATCCGCTTCGGGGTGCTTGGGCGGCACCAGCAGGTTGACATGGCGGAACACGCCCCCACGCGGCTCGTTCAGGACGAAGTTGCGCAGGGTCTGGTCGTGGGCGATCCAGCGGCTCTGTTCCCAGATGGTGTCGCCGGGCGGCGGGGTGACGCCGCCGACGATGACGTCGCCGACCTCACCCTCGGCATGGGCCGAGATCACATGGATGGTCTTGGTGCTGCGCATGGGAATTCCTCAGGAAAGCCAGGTCGGCAAACGGCGCGGGGCATGGCCGGTCAAGGCTGCGGCCACGCAATCGGCAAGGTTGCCCAGGCGCACGGTGCGGCCGGACAGGCCAGGACCGTAATGGGCGTATTTGCCCGAATTCGTCATCACGGCGCGGGTCCGCGTCGGGAAGACCGGTTCGGAAATCGAACACCAGCACAGGTCCGGCAATACCTGCACGCCGCTCTCCTGCAGGCGTGCAAGCGTGCCATCGCTTTGTGCTTCGCGGATGACCTGCTGTCCGGCGGTGACGATGACGGCGACATCCGCAAGACACCTGCGGCCTGCCAGCGCCTCGGCAAGGTTGCGGCATTCGTCGAGCGACGCATGCGGGCTGCCGATTGCGACGAGTTCTACCTGTTCCGGCCCTTCGTTGAGGCGCTGCCAGGCTGCAGCCATGTCGGCGCGGGTGATGACGGCATGGTCGGCGTCATCGGCCACGGCACCGCCAGCCTCTGGCGTGACCCCTTCGACATGCAGCATCGGCGCGGCCGAGGTGGTGCCGAAGGCGGCGCAGAGCGCCTTGAGGTCGTCCCGCGAAGGACGGGCCGTGGCAATGCCGCGCAGGAGCGGGATGCGTTCGGGCGCGGCGCGGCCGGCGAGATAGCCGATCAGCGGCCAGAAGGCATCGTCCACATCTCCGGGCAGTTCGACGTCGAGGACGCGGCGGGCTTTGCGGTGCCGATCGAGATAGACACCCGACAGGGGAGCCCGTCCCGTCACCGCGATGCAGAGGTCGAGGAAGTCGGGATGCTTGGCCGTTCGCGCGCCGAGCACGGTGTTGGCGAAGATCACCGCATTGGACTCGGCCCAGGCGATGGTTTCGCCGGCATTGGGGGCGCTGTCGAGCAGATAGGGCGAACAGGTGAAGGTCGGTCGGCAGCCCATGCGGACATAGGCATCGGCGAGGCTCGCGGCGGGGGCGCCGAAGGAGGGCGGCACGCCCTGTTCCCGCCAGTGGGCATGATCGACCGAAATCGCGTTCATCGTGGTGGGCACGCGGACCCGCGCGCCCATCTCGGCCATCTTCTCGGCAAAGGTCAGGTTGGCGGGGCTGGCATAGATGCAGCCGTCGATATGAGCCTGGGTGACGTCCACAAGCCCCTGGGCGCCCTGCTGGGCCGCCATGGCGCAGATGATGCGCATGGCCTGCTGTATCGCCGGTCCGTCGCGTCCATCGAGCATGGAACGGTCGGTATCGGTGAGGTCGAGCGTGGCAAGAGCCGGGGGCGCGAGAGACAAAGTGAGACCCTCGGCCTTGATGCCTGTATCGTCGATGCGTGCGGACTTTGCCCGTGCCAAGGCCGCGAAAGCCTCCGGCGCCAGGCGCAACACGGGCAGGGGCCTGCCGAAGAGTTCGGCGGCAATCAGCGCACCCAGGGTCAGCACGTCCTCGGGTTCCGAGAACACTAGCGCGGCCGGCGCCCGCCCGTTGAGGACGAGGTCGAGCAGCACGCCCGAACCCGTGCACGAGCCCCGGCTCGACGGCATCATCAGGATGCCACCCGTGAGGCAGGTTCCGTGCAGGGGATGGTGCACGTCAATCACCCGCCCGGTGGCGGGATCGACACCGCCCCAAAAGCTGAGCGCTTCCTCGCTGGCGATGACAGGCCCGTGGGCGGAGCCGGCAAGGATGCTGCGCGCGGATAAGGCGGTGTTCATTTCACCACGAAACCAGTTCACTTGACCACAAAACCATGGGCGAAGGGGTCGCGATCGTCGATGAAGATGGTGTTGATGCCGGTCATGCGCGCCCAGCCTGCGATGGAGGGGATGATCGCCGCGCGGCCGGCAACTTCGGTTGCCGCCTCGACCCGCCCCTTGAACAGCGAGCCGATGATCGATTCATGCACGAATTCGTCGCCGACCTTCAGCTTGCCCTTGGCGGCGAGCTGGGCCATACGGGCCGAGGTGCCGGTGCCGCATGGCGAGCGATCGATGGCCTTCTCACCGTAGAACACGGCATTGCGGGCATGCGCGCCTGCCTGCGTGGGCTTGCCCGTCCACTGGATATGGCTGAGGCCCTGGATCTCAGGATGTTCAGGGTGGACGAACTCATATTTGGCGTTGAGCGCGGCGCGCAGTTTCGGGCTCCAGCCCACCAATTCGCCGGCGGTATGGTCGGCCATGTCGCGGAAGTTCTTCTGCGGCTCGACGATGGCATAGAAATTGCCGCCATAGGCGACGTCGACCACGATCTCGCCCAGGCCCTCGACCTCGGCCGTCAGGCCTTCCGCGTGGAGGAAGCCGGGCACGTTGGTGAGGCGAACCTCCTCCACGAAGCGGCCCTCCTGGCGGTAGGTGATGTCGACCTTGCCGGCGGGGGCGTCGATCGAGAGCTTGCCGGGTTCGCGCGGGGTGATCAGGCCGTGCTCGATCCCCATGGTGATGGTGCCGATGGTGCCATGGCCACACATCGGCAGGCAGCCGGAGGTCTCGATGAACAGCACGGCAACGTCACAGTCCGGCCGCGTCGGCGGATAGAGGATCGAGCCCGACATCATGTCGTGGCCGCGGGGCTCATACATCAGGCCGGTGCGGATCCAGTCGAATTCGCGCAGGAAGTGGGCGCGCTTTTCCAGCATGGTCGCGCCTTCCAGGCGCGGGCCGCCGCCCGACACCAGGCGGACGGGATTGCCGCAAGTGTGGCCGTCGATGCATGAGAACGTATGGTTGGCCATGGCAGGACCTTTTCGTCAGAAGCGCTGAGGCGAGAAAGAAGCGATATCGATGGCGGGCTTATGGCCGGTCAGAAGATCGGCGACGATCCGCGCCGTACCGGCCGACTGGGTCAGGCCGAGATGGCCGTGACCGAAGGCGTGGATCACGCGCGGCGTGGCGCGGGCACGGCCGATGGCGGGCAGGCTGTCGGGCAGGGAAGGGCGGAACCCCATCCACTGCACGCCCCCTTCCGGCTTCAAAGCGGGCAGGAAGGCCTGCGCCTTCTTCAGCATGGCCTCGGAACGACGAAAATTCGGCTTGAGCTCCAGGCCACCGAGTTCCACGGCGCCGCCAACGCGAATGCCGGTCGACAGGCGCGTGACCACGAAGCCGTGGCCGCCGAAGGTGATCTGGGTGCGCAAATCGAGGGCATCGGGCGGCAAAGTGGTGTTGTAGCCGCGCTCGGTTTCCAGCGGGATGATCTCGCCAATGGTCCGGACGATCCGGTGCGAGAAGGCGCCGGCCGCGAGCACCACCTTGGCGGCTCGCCGCACGCTGCCGTCGGCACCAAGAATCTCGACGCCGTTTTCGAGGGGGCGCAGCGCCTTGACCGCCACCCGCTCGATCAGCCCATCACTGGCGCGCAGATGGTCGGCCAGCGCCAGGGTATAGAGCTTGGGATCGGCGATGGAGTACCAACCGGGCGTGAAGGTGCCATGGGTGAAACGTCGGGCCAGCCCGGGCTGGATTTCGGCCATGCCGGCGGCATCGAGATGACGGAATTCGATACCGTGCGCCTGCCGAACGGCCCAGCCCGGCAGCGAGGCTTCGAGTTCTGCCTTGCTCTCATAGACCTGCAGATTGCCTTCCTTGCGCAGCATCGGCAGTGTACCGGTCTGGGTGAGGAAGGGCTCGAGCTCAGCTTTGGACAGATCCATCAAGGCGGTCTGGGCAGTGGTCGAATGCGCGACGCGTGACGCCGAGCAGGCCCGCCAGAAGCGGAACATCCAGGGCGCGATCTGCAGCGCATAGGCCGGCGGCACGCTCAGGGGGCCCAGCGGATCCAGCAGCCATTTCGGCGCCTTTTTCAGGATGCCGGGCGAGGCGAGCGGCAGGATGTCAGTAAAGGCGAAGGCCCCCGCATTGCCCGCCGAAGCGCCGGCTGCCGGGCCTTCCCGGTCCAGTACCGCGACCGAGAGCCCGCGCGCCTTGGCGGCGATGGCGCAGGACAGGCCCACCACGCCGGCACCGATGACGACGACATCGAGATCGGAACTCACCGCACGCTCGCCAGGAATTTCTGGGTTTCGGGGTTCTGCGGCGCACCGAAGAGCTGGTCCGGCGTGCCGATCTCCGCCATCACACCCTGGTGGAAGAAGGCCACCCGCTTGGAGACATCACGGGCGAACGCCATTTCGTGGGTGACGCAGATCATCGTCATGCCCTCTTCTGCCAGCATCTTGAGCGTATCGAGCACTTCGCCGACGAGCATCGGGTCGAGCGCTGATGTTACCTCGTCAAACAGCATATATTCGGGCGACATCGCAAGGGCCCGGGCGATCGCCATGCGCTGCTGCTGGCCGCCCGACATGCGGCTGGGATAGACGGAGAGTTTCTCGCCAAGCCCGACATGGGAGAGCTGCCTGACTGCGATCTCCTCCGCCTTGGCCTTGGCCATGCCGAGCACCTTGCGCGGGGCAAGCATCACGTTTTCCAGGACGGTCAGATGCGGAAAGGCGTTCCATTGCTGGAAGACGATGCCGACCTTCCGGCGCAGCTTGTTGAGGTCGGTGCTCTTGGCGTGGACCTCGGTGCCGTCGATGGTGATCCTGCCCGAATTGATCGGCTCCAGTCCGTTGATGCAGGTCAACAGCGTCGATTTGCCCGAGCCGGATCCGCCGATGATGCTGACCACTTCGCCCTTGTCGACGGTGAGGTTGATGCCCTTCAGCACTTCGAGAGCGGAAAAGGATTTACGGACGTTCTGGATCTCAATCATGGGGGGACCACCGTCTTTCGAGATAGCCGCCCAGCCGGGCGATGGGGAAGCTGATGAGGAAATAGATGGCGCCGCAGATCATCAGGATGAACAAGGGCTCCTGCAGGCGGGTGACCAGGATCTGCGAGGCGCGCAGGAGCTCGATCAGGCCGAGCCAGAGCACCAAAGCGGAATCCTTCATCACACCGAGCGTGAGACCGATCCAGGAGGGCAGCGAGACGCGTATCGCCAGCGGGGCCACGATATAGCGCATGTCCTGCCACCAGCTCATGCCGAGCGAGCGGGCGGCCCGGCGGGTGGTTGTCGGTACCGAGCCGATGCCGCCGCGCACGATCTCGGTGCAGTAGGCGGCCGTATACAAGCTCAACACCACGCAGGAGGTGGTGAAGGGCGGCCAACCCAGTCGCGCGATGGACTGGAAGGCATTGGCCAGCACGAGCTGGATCAGCAGCGGGACCGAGCGGAAGATGTCGAGCAGGAAGGTCAGCGGCACCGACCAATAGGGGCCGAGCTGGACGCGGATCACGCCGAAGAGGATGCCGAGAACGGTACCGGCCGCGACGGAGACCGCCGTCACAGCCAGCGTCATCCCGGCGCCTTGAGCGAGGAAGGCGAAATCGCTCCAGGTAAGGGCGGTGTTGAACATGATCAGCCCTCTCAATACCGGAACATGCGCCAGGCAACCGCCCGGGCAGCCAAAGTGACGGCCTTGGCGATCAGGTAGTAGATCACCGCGGCCAGCGCGAAGAATTCGAAGGTGCGGAAGGAGCGCGCATTCAGCTCCTGCGTGACACCGGCGAGATCGGTATTCATGCCCACGGTGACGCCGAGCGAGGTCATCAGGATGGCCCACACCATCTGGTTGGTGGCGGGCAGGAAGGCGACGCGCAGCATCTGCGGCACCACGATCATGCGGAAGGCCTGCAGCGAGGTCATGCCGAGCGAGCGGCCGGCACGGGCCTGGGTGTCGGGAATGGCCTTGAGGGCGCCGCGGAAATTCTCGGCCAGATAACCCGCATTGTTGAAGGCGATACCGACAAGCAGCGCGGTGAACGGCGTCAGATGGATGCCGAAATTGCCGAGGCCGAAATGGGCCATGTAGATCTGGAACAGCGCCGGCGTATTGCGCGCCACCTCGACCCAGGCCGAGGCGAAACCGCTGAGCAGGCGATTGCCGGACAGGCGGAACAAGGTGAGGACGATGGCGATGGCCAGGCCGATCGCCATCGACAGGAGCGCGATCTGCAGGGTGACCAGGGCGCCTTCGAGCAACTGCGGCAGCGCCTTCAGCGCCTGGTTCCAATGGAAGGCATATTTGAACATGCCGTTTCACCTCTCGAGTAGGATCGGCGGCGCGAAGCTTGCCAGCGCGCCGCCGGTGAAACGGTCAGGTCAGCGATAGGAACCGTTGACGGTGAGATTGGGAACGTGGTCGTCGACCCACTTCTTGTAGAGCTCGGCGTAGCGGCCGGTGCGAACCTGCTGGTTGATGAACAGGTTGAGATAGTTGATCAGGCCGTATTCGTCGCGATTGGTGAACAGCGCCACATAGTCGATGTCGAAGGGCGCCTTGCCGACCACGGCGATGCCGGGGAACTTGCCGGTCTTCACATTGGCCTGTGCGACCGTCGAGGTCGAGACGGTGGCGTCGAGCTGGCCCTGGCTCAAGGCGAGGAAGACGTCGGCCTGGGTCTGGTAGGGACGGAATTCGCCGCTGCCCCAGGCCTTGACCTGCTTTTCCAGCGCGATGGCTTCATAGGTGCCGGCGGTCGCGCCGACGACCTTGCCCTTCATGTCCTCGAAGGACTTGACGCCAGACTTTTCATTGGCGGTCACGGCCATTTCGAAGGCGAAGTAGGGGATGGTCATGCCGACGGTCTTGGCACGCTCCAGCGTGTCGGAGGTCGAGGCGACGCCGACATCGACGCGGCCGGACATCAGGGCCGGAATGCGCTCGGGGAAGGGTGTCTCGACGATTTCGGCCTTCACGCCGAGGGCCTTGGCGAGATCGTTGCAGTAATCGACGTCGAAGCCGATCGGATTGTTGTTGGCATCGCGCGCGCCCATGGGCGGGAAGTCGAGCACGACAGCGCAGCGCAGCGTTCCCGAAGCGATGATGTCATCCAGCTTGTCAGCCTTGGCGGGGCTGACCATGGCGATGGCGGCCATGAGGCCGAAGGCGGCAACCGATTTCCTCATTCTAACGCTCTCTCCCTGCGTTGGCCCGTGTTTTTCACGGCGGGGCCACTATTGCGTTTTCGAGCGCGAAATCAACTAAAAATACAAAATGAATACAAAAAGAATTTTATGTGTGGGCATAAGTTATTCTCGTGAGTGCCCATCACTCGTCGCCACACCGCTTCTCGACAATGGTCTGAAGACGCAATCTGTTACTCCCGGCGCCGCCGCAGGTGACGTTATTCTCAGAAGCTCCGCTCGGGAGCGGGATCCGAGGCGCGCCAGCAATGGCCCTTGATCTCCTCCCAACGCCTTCGGCTATGCCGAAGATGAGAGATGCCCTCATTTGGGCATGATCAGTGCGGCGGATCGGGATTATCCGCGTTTGGACCAGAGCTTATCGGGATTTCCGACTCAGATTTCGGGCGCAGTGACTTTGCTTGGGCTCACGTTTGACGGCACTGAGTTCGGATTGTTTAAGACGGACTCAATAATTTGGGGTCGTCTTTTGGTAAGAAATACGGATAGTATCTGATCGAAGAAATTTCGATACCGCAAACATGGATAAGTTCTACAAAGATCTGCGCTATAGAACAATAACTTGACCAATTTTCTTAGATTTTGCGTGTCTGTACGCGATATCGGCCGCTATCATGTCTTCCATTGCGATGCCCATCGCTTTGTAGACGGTAATGTCCGTTTCTAATTGCCTGCCGCTTTTCAAGCGCGAAAGCATGTCACCTAACGTTGTCGCGACGCCGGGATCGATCCCGCAAAGCTCGCCGCAACCAACGGGAGGTGCCTCGAAAGCCTCAAGGCTTTCGACAAAAAGGCTCGCCTTTTCCAACAATTCGACCGGCAATTCTCCGTGCGGAGGCGCATACCCAACGGATGTGACATGCGTCCCCGCACGTACCCACCCTGCCTCAATCACCGGTGTGTAGGAATGGCTTGCCAAGCAGACTATATCCGACGTTCGGACCGCGGCTTCGACATCCCTGACGGCAATGGCTTTTGGATTCAGGCGCGCGAGCTTTTCAGCATCTTCATACTCAAGGGAGGCGATGCGGATCTCGGTGAAATCACCAACCAAGGGCAGTAGCAGCAAATGCTCGCGACCTTGGACTCCGGCCCCAATGATCGTTGCGACCCGAGCATTCTTGCGGGCAAGCGCGCCCACTGACAGAACGGCCGATGCCGCAGTTCGGACCGCGGTAATATACGTGCCGTCCATGATGCAGACAGGCGCCCCGGTCTGCGCATCAAACAAGGTGATCGTAGCCAAATGGTTCGGAAGGTTGATTGCGAGGTTTCCCTCGAACACATTTACGACCTTAACCGCGATATTCATCCCCTCCATATAGGCGGGCATTGCCAAGCTAAATCCTTTTCCAGGAATCGTGATCTCGGGCCGGTGCGGAGACTGTACGGCACCTCGTGCAAGAGCCTGAAATCCGCTCGACAGGCGGCTAAGGAGTTCGCGGGGGTCAAGGTGCCGCATAACATCCTCTTCGCTCAGCGCCAAGATCGGCATGTCTCCTTTGCGGATTTCGGCTGCACTTTTTACGGCGTGCCTTTGCGCTTCACTACCCATGGACTTTGTTACCCTCCAAATTACATTGGTGCTAAGAATGTTGGTATCTTGTTTGAAATCAAACGATTAAATTTACTACATCATAACTTGAGGTAATGGCTTATGGGCGGACGCAAGCTGCCATCCTTGACCGCCCTTCGGTCTTTCGAGGTCGTCGCTCGGACGTTGAGCTTTACAAAAGCCGCAGAGGAATTGGGTGTCACTCAAGCGGCGGTAAGTCGTCAGATCAAGAATCTCGAGCGGGAACTTGCGGTAGAACTGGTATCGCGACGGTCAACGAAGAATGCACTGACGGATGCAGGCGACTTGTTGTTCGACGGCATCTACCGTGCCTTCGAAACGATCGCCGGCACCGTTGATAAGATCACCGACACCGGCGATAGGGAGATCCTCACCATAAGCGTGGCACCCTATCTTTCCGCGCAATGGCTGACTCCACATCTCATGGAATTCTTGGCCGTCCACCCCGAAATTGATTTACGGCTACATCATTCTTATCACCCCTCCGACCACCGCAGGGAGGGTATCGATATAGGCATCAACTGGGGTTCGGGTGAGTGGCTAGGTGTTGAGAAGATAAAGGTGGTTGACGGATCCCTAGAGGCAGTCGCCAGCCCGGCGTTGATTGAAAAAATCGGTGTGCCGGTCGATCCCCACAAGCTTCTGGGCCAACCCCTCTTTTACGAATTCGATTTGCAACATTGGCGGCTGTGGTTCGAAAATGCCCATGTGAAAATGCCTGACAATTTCAGAGGGCAGCGAATCTCCGATTCTCACGCACTTCGGCGCGCCATCGTCGATGGACATGGCGTTGGGCTGTTTTTCTCGGCGTTGCTCGATGAAGACGTTGCGACAGGACAACTCATTAGATTGCAGGGCGGCGCCATACATACAGGATATGACTATTATTTGAATTATCCGAGAGATGTCCAATTGCCCAAGAAGGCAAGGGCCTTCATGAGATTCATATTAGCAAAAGCCGGCATTCGAGGATGATTATGGTGGACGCTGGCCCCGCGCGAATCGACTGATGAAATACTCATTGTCGGGACCGAATTATGACTGCGGCCCACCTAAATTCAGATCATCAGGCTTGAAATAGTGTGCCCCTCGCGGATAGTGGCGATCCGCTACTATCGAGGGCTGCAGCCGTTGCCCTCAGCCGTCCAGATCCTCAGGCAGCAGGCCCTGCGGCAGGTTCTGATAGGCAACAGGGCGCAGGAAGCGGCGGATCGACAGCGTGCCGACGCTGGTCGCGCCGAAATTGGTCGAGGCCGGATAGGGGCCGCCATGCACCATGGCATCGACGACTTCCACCCCGGTGGGGAAGCCGTTGACGAGCACGCGCCCGGCCTTGCGCTCGAGGATTGGCAACAGGCGGCGTGCGGCCGCAAGATCCGCCGGCTCTATATGAAGAGTCGCGGTCAACTGCCCCTCGAAGGAGCGGGCCAGCCGCTCCATGTCTTCCGGCGACGATGCCCGCACCACGAGGCCGAGCGGCCCGAACACCTCTTCGCCGAGCGCGTGGTCGGCGACGAAGCGATCGCTCGACGTTTCGAACAGGCTGGGCGCGACCTCGCGGCCGGACATCGGCGTCGCCAGCACGGATCTGACGGCGTTGCGTTCGGCCATGCGGGCCTTGCCTTCATGGTAGGATCGGGCAATGCCGTCCGACAGCATGGTCTGCGGCGCCACCTTGCCGAGAGCTTCCGTTGCAGCGGTGGTGAAGCGGTCGGCGTCGGGGCCCTCGATCACGATAGCGATGCCGGGATTGGTGCAGAACTGGCCGGCCCCCATGGTCAGGGAGGCTGCCCAGCCTTGGCCGAGTGCCTCGGGTCGTGCCTTGAGGGCTTCGGGCAGCAGGAACATTGGATTGACGGATCCGAGCTCTCCGAAGAAGGGGATCGGTTCCGGGCGGGCCGCGCAGAGATCGAACAGTGCGCGGCCACCTGCGAGCGAGCCGGTGAAGCCGACGGCCTTGATCAACGGGTGCTGCACGATGGCTTGGCCGATCTCGCGGCTGTTGCCCTGGATCAGGGAGAACACGCCCGGATGCATGCCGCTCCTGCGGATGGCGGCGTCGATGGCCTCAGCCACGATCTCGCCCGTTCCCGGATGGGCCGAATGGCCTTTGACCACCACGGGGCAGCCGGCCGCGAGCGCGGCGGCGGTATCGCCGCCGGCAGTGGAAAAGGCGAGGGGGAAGTTGGAGGCACCGAACACCGCGACGGGGCCGATGGGGCGCTGCATCATGCGGATCTCGGGCCGCGGGGCGGGCTGGCGATCGGGTAACGCCACATCCACGCGGCGGTCGAGATAACCGCCAAGCTCGACATGATCGGCAAAGAGCCGGAGCTGGCCGGTGGTGCGGGCGCGCTCTCCCTGCAGGCGTGCGGCAGGCAGGCCGGTTTCCTGGCTGCCGATCTCGGTGATCGCCTCGCCGCGCGCCTCGATCTCCTCGGCGAGGAGGCGCAGGAAGGCAGCGCGCTCCCATCGCTTGGCATAGCCGAAATGCCAGAACGCGTCCTCGGCCGCCTCGCAGGCCCGGTTCACCAGCGCGCTCGTGCCGATCGAAAACCGGTGGGTGGGCCCATGGGCGGGGGCCGATGCGAAGAACCCTTCGCCTTCGACCCAGTCACCTGCGACAAGATGCTTGCCTGTGGGAGTGAAGCCCATATGCCATTCCTTCCGAGCCGTGCGGGGGAAACGCGAAATTTCATCGCGCTTGTCGATTATATGTATACACCGTGTATTTTTTCTATCAACCCGTGATATCGAGCGGCAACGCGAACGACCAGGAAAGGCATGCCATGACTGACAGCCGTCTTTTGACGACGAGGGAACTGAGCGAGCAGGTGGAGGCGATCTTCCGCAAGGCCGGCTTCAATACCGCGCAGGCCGGAGCTGTGGCGCGGGTGATCGTCGCCGGCGAGCGTGACGCCTGCAAATCGCACGGCATCTATCGTATCGAGGGCGCGTTGCGCACGGTGAAGGCCGGCAAGGTCCGCCCCGACGCCGAGCCGGAACTGTCGGCTCAGGACGCCTCGGCCATCGTCAAGGTCAACGCGAAGGGCGGCTTCGCCAATCCGGCCTTCGAACTCGGCCTTCCCTTGCTGGTCGAGCGGGCGCGTTCCTATGGGCTTGCCGCGCTGGTGATCAACGACTGCACCCATTTCTCGGCGCTCTGGCCCGAGGTGGAGGCCTTGACGGAGCAGGGTCTCGCCGGTCTCGTGATGTGCCCCAGCTACTCGGCCGTGGCGCCCACCGGCGGCAACAAGCCCTTGCTCGGCACCAACCCCTTCGGCTTCGGCTGGCCGCGCCAGGGCAAGCCGCCCTATGTCTTCGACTTCGCCACCTCCGTCGCGGCGCGCGGCGAGATCGAACTGCATCGGCGGGCTGGCAAGCCATTGCCCGAGGGCTGGGCCATCGATGCCGAGGGCAAGCCGACGACGGATCCGGCGGCGGCTCTTGCCGGCGCGATGCTGCCCTTCGGCGGCCATAAGGGCTCGGCGATCGGCACCATGATCGAACTCCTGGCCGGCATCATGATCGGGGATCTCACCAGCCCCGAAGCACTGGAAGCCCTGGGCACCACCACCCTGGCGCCGGCGCATGGCGAGTTGATCCTTGCCTTCTCGCCCGAGAAATTCGCCGCCGGACGCCCGGGAGATCCCTTCGCTCGCGCCGAGATTCTGTTCGAAACCATCGTCGGGCAGGGCGCCAGGCTGCCGTCCCAGCGCCGGTTCGTGGCGCGCTCCAAGTCACAGGCGGAAGGCATCCTCCTCAGTGCGGCCGAGGTCGAGCAGCTCGACCGCCTGCTGGCCCTCGGCCTCGACGCCGTGGACTGAGGGGCCTCGTATTGGCTGGGTGACTGCTCTTCAGAACCGGGCCGATCGCAGGAACCTTCGCTTCTTGTCATCACCGGGCTTGTCCCGGTGATCCTGCCACCATCTCCGGTGGGTTGCAGTATCTCGATGCCCGGGGCAAGCCCTGGCATGACAAAATCGAGTTCTTGTCGGCCTCGTTGCGATTGTAGAGCCGGCCAGCAGCAAAAAGGCCCTCCGGATGGGAGGGCCTTTTTCAGTTCGGTGCTTTCGACAATGCCGTCAGGCGGCGCATTTCTGCACGGCGCCGGGGAGGCGGCTCCACTGCGCATACCAGGTGTCGAACAACTTGAGCTGGGTCTCGGCGTAGCCGCGCTGGCTGTCGGACAGCACATCGGTTTCGTTGAAGTTGAGGGCGTATTCCTTGTCGCCCTTCACCACCATCATGTGCTTGAAGAAGAGCACGAGGTCCGGTCCTTCGTCAAAGGAGGAGAGCACGGCCAGGGCCTGCTCCAGTTCCTGGGCGCGCTGGCGAGCGTCGACATCACCGGCGGCGGCGGCCTGCGACAGCTTGCACAGATGGATCACTTCCTTGGGCAGCACATTGCCGATGCCGGTGATCGCGCCGGTGGCGCCGCAATTGACAAAGCCATGGAACACGGCGGTATCGACGCCGATCATCAGCGAGACGCCATCGTCGCGGCTGGTGATGTTCTCGGCCGCATAGCGCATGTCGGCCGGGCCGCCGAACTCCTTGAAGCCGACGAGATTGGAATGCTCGGCCCTGAGGGCGAAGAACAGGTCGGCACGGGTGGCGAAACCATAATAGGGGCTGTTGTAGATCACGGCCGGCAGATCGGGTGCAGCCGTAAGGATGGCCTTGAAATGATCCTTCTGGGCCGCGACCACCGAGCCGCGCGACAACACGCGCGGGATCACCATCAGGCCCTGAGCGCCGACTTTCTGGGCGTGAGCAGCATGCGCCACGGCCGAAGCGGTATTGACCGCGCCGGTGCCGACGATCAGCGGGATACCGGCCTTGACCAGACGCTCGACGCCTTCCATGCGCTGGGCGTCGGTAAGGAGCGGCCAGTCACCCATCGAGCCGCAATAGACCACGGCCGACATGCCGTCGGCGATGAGCTCCTTGCCCTTGCGCACGAGAGCATCGAAATCCGGGCTGCGGTCTGCCTTGCACGGGGTCATCAGCGCGGGGATGACACCGGAGAAAATCTTGGCCTTCATCTCGGGTTCCTCTGTTGGCCTGTCGGATAGGCTTGATCGTAGCACCGCAAGGGCGCCGGTTCCTCGCCTTCGACGTCTTCATACGCGTTTGTATATTATTTGTCGACAAGAAATCGACATACAAAGATACGAAGCCCCTCTTATATGAACGATACTTATCGTAATGAATTGTTTTCGCTTGTTCTTTTCGTTTCGCGGCGAGCCGGGAAAATTGGAGAAAAACGCCTCAAAGCGCGATGTCGAGACGGCGGTCGCGGACCAGGAGCTTGCGAATTTGCTCGACGATCTGCTCGGCGTGGATCTTGGCCAGCCGTTCGGCGAGGTCGACGTCACGCGCCACGACGGCATTGATCATGTCTTCGTGCTCGTCGACGAAACGCTGCGGCAACCGGTCGTCAAAGGATTGGTAATAAAGGCGCAGGAAGCGCCGGCCCTCGTCGAGCAACCGCTGGAACAGGCCGGCAAAATAGGGATTGCGGCCGGCTTCGGCGATGGCCGAATGGAACGCGGCATTGGTGGCGATCATCGCCAGGGCATCCTGGGCCTCGACCGCCGCGGCAAATTCTGCCTGGCGGGCGTGGATCGCGTCCAGATCCTGCTGGCGATGATGCTCGGCTGCCAGCCGTGTCGTCACCCGATACATCAGCACCAACGCATCGAAAAAGGGCGACATGTTGAGGAAATCGATGCTCGAAACCATGGTCGAACGATTGGGGAGGGTGTCGATCAATCCCTCGCCGGCGAGTCGCACCAGGGCCTCGCGGATTGGCGTGCGGGACATTTTGAAGCGCTCCGCCAATTGGACCTCATCGATCGGGCTTCCGGGTGGCAGCACCAGATCGAGGATTTCGTCGCGCAGGAGGTCGTAGACCATCTTGACGCCGGAACCGCGCTTGCGCTCCGTGGACGGGCCGCCCTCTGACTTTTTCTTCATTTCAGAATCCTCTTGTCGACAAGAGGGATACTGTCGAGCGGACAGGCGATCAACCGTTTCGCGGCGATACCGTTTGCCGGTGCCGGGGAGTCGGCATTGCGTTCTACCTTATGAAAGGCATATATACTTAAGTTTTTCAGTAAATTAGAATGAATATATAATTAAAAGAATTAACTCTTGGAGAGCGACTCATGCTTCCGTGCTTTTCCTGGGGCACTAGCCGCGCACCGCGGCCCGAAAGGCGGCGGACAGAGCGGCAAGTGCTTCGCGTGGCCGGCCATTGCCAAGCCGGCTGTGCAGCAGCACGGGCAGGCGCGGCAAATCGGGAAGGCCGAGCCTGGGCCCCACCTCGACCGCACCGAAGGGCAGCATGCGTGGCGCCAACGCCGCGACGCCGAGTCCGGCCATGACGGCGGCGGCCACCGCCGCAACACCGCCGCCGACGAAGATCTCCGTCCAGCGTATGCCGGCCGCGTCGAGCAGCCGGCCGGCCATCACCCGCACGCCGCAGGGTTCAGCCAATGTCGCAAGCGGCAGAGGCTCGTCCGCCCGGTGCTGCCAGCCCGGCGCCGCGAACCAGCCGAGCTTTTCCTCGGTGATGATCTCGCCATCGCTCCGCCCGGCATGCAGGCGCACGATCACCGTGTCGAGTTCCCGCCGGTCGAAGCTTTGCAGCAGATCACCGGACGAGCCGATCCGGATCTCGATCAAAAGCTGCGAGTCCTGCGCATTCATGCGCGCGATCAGCGCCGGCAGTTCCGGCCCGGCGACATGATCGCTGATGCCGATGGTAAGGCGCTGACGAGCCCCGGCAAACACGCCGAGCGCGCGGTCATGCACTTCGAGAAGCTCGCGGGCATAATCGAGGAAGGTAGCGCCCTGGGCCGAGAGCTGCACATAGCGAGGTGTCCGCTCAACGAGCCGGCAGCCGAGCCTGTCTTCGAGGCGCTTCAGCTTCAAGCTGACGGCGGCCTGCGTCGTCTGCATGGCTTCGGCCGCCCGGGTGAAGCTGTCGAGCTCGGCAATATGGACGAAGGCCCTGATGGCATCGAGGTCGAGGGGGCGTTCCATCATTTCCAATCGTTATCATTGATATCCACTTTCATAGAATATCAAAATGTTGGGGCGGCCGCTAATCTCGCACGGAAATCATGGAGAAGAACGGATATGCCGCTTACACACATCTCGTTGCGGGCCGGAAAGCCGGAGGCCTACCGGCAAGCCATCTTCGACGGCCTCTATCGCGCGATGCGCGAGACCTTCGACGTGCCCGAGGACGATCAGTTCATGACCATCACGGAACATGAGGCCGGGAATTTCCGCTATGGCGCCTCCTATCTCGGCGTCGCCCGCAGCGACGATCTCGTACTGATCCAGATCACCGCCAATGACACCCGCAGCAAGGAACAGAAAAAGGCGCTGTTCCGGCGGATCGCCGAACTGCTCGGCCAAGAGCCCGGCATCCGGCCCGATGACGTCTTCGTCAGTCTGGTCGAGGTTGCGAAAGCCAATTGGTCCCTCGGCCATGGCCTCGCGCAATATGCCTGAGGGGGCAGGTTGAGGCATGGTCTCGCTGTGATCGGCAAAGGACAAGATCATGCCGGGCTGGGACAAGTTCCTCAGATCGGCGCGGGAAGGGCGCATTCTCTATCTCGACTCCGGTGAGGTCGCCACTCGCACCCTCGCCAGTGCCGAACACACGCTCGACGCCTTCGCCGCCAGGAAGGAATGAGCCAGGCCCCCGCGACGGCGACAGAGTTGCGCGTGGAGAGCAACGCCTTCGTTCCGATCGTAACTCGTCTCGTCGGCTCTCAGCATTCCGGCAGGTTGACGGCAAGCCCGCCGGTCGAGGTCTCCTTGTATTTGAGATTCATGTCGATGCCGGTCTGGCGCATCGTCTCGATGCAATTGTCGAGCGGCATGAAATGCTTGCCGTCGCCGCGCAAGGCCAGGCTGGCGGCGCTCACCGCCTTGATCGCACCGAGCCCATTTCGCTCGATGCAGGGCACCTGCACCAGGCCCTTGGCTGGATCGCAGGTCATGCCCAGATGATGCTCCAGAGCGATTTCGGCAGCATTCTCCACCTGCTCATTGGAGCCGCCGAGCGCGGCGCAAAGCCCTGCCGCCGCCATGGCCGAAGCCGATCCGACTTCGCCTTGGCACCCGACCTCGGCTCCCGAGATCGAGGCGTTGTATTTGATGATGCCGCCGATGGCGGCGGCAACCAGCAGAAAGTCGCGGATGCCTTCATGGCTCGAGCCGCGGCAGTGATCGCGATAGTAGCGGATCACGGCCGGCACTACGCCGGCGGCCCCGTTGGTGGGCGAGGTGACGACGCGTCCACCGGCGGCGTTCTCCTCGTTGACCGCCATGGCATAGATCGAGATCCAGTCATTGACGACATGGGGCTGTTCGAGATTGCGGCCCTGTTCGGCTAGAAGCTGCTGATGAATGGTGCGTGCACGACGCCGCACCGACAGGCCGCCCGGCAGAATGCCGTCGTGTCGTAAACCCCGGTCGATGCAGCCGTCCATCGCAACCCAGATCGCATCGAGCTTGTCGTCGAGAGCGCCGCCGTGGACGACGCCTTCATTGGCCCGCTTCATCTCGGCGATGCTGAGATTGGCGGCGGCGCCCATCGCCAGCATTTCGGCAGCCGTACCGAAGGGATGGGGAAAGCCGAGCGCACCCGGCTCATCGGACGAAGACGCATCCTTGCTGCGCTGGGCTTCGAGTTCTTCGGCCGACAGGACGAAGCCGCCGCCGATCGAATAGAAGATCCGGCTGAGAAGCACCGCGCCCTCTGCATCCGTGGCCGCGAGGATCAGGCCATTGGCGTGGCCGGGCAGAGGTGGGCCATAGTCGAAGATGAGGTCGGTGTCGGGGGTAAAGCTCAGCGGCGGCAGGCCTGGCAGCCTGATCACGCCGGCAAGGCGGAGTTCTGCTTCCTTCTCCTGTGCCAGGTCCGGATCGATGGTGGCAGGCAGAAAGCCCATCAGCCCGAGGATGACGGCACGGTCGGTGGCATGCCCGTGACCGGTGAAGGCCAGCGAGCCGTGCAGGCTGGCCTTGAGCCTGAGGCCCGTCATCGCAGGCTCGTGCCTGACCAGGGCACGCAGTTCCTCCAGAAAACGGGCCGCCGCCACCATCGGCCCCATGGTGTGGGACGAGGAAGGCCCGATACCGATCTTGAAGATGTCGAAAATCGACAGAAACATGCCAAGCTCTCTAATCAACGCTCTCTAATCAAGGCAGGCGGCCCTGAAGGACCGCCTGCCGGGCGCGTGGCTATCAACCTTTACTCGGCCGCTTCGACATAGCTTTCGAGTGGCGGGCAGGAGCAGATCAGGTTGCGGTCACCATAGACATTGTCGACGCGATTGACCGGCGACCAATATTTGTCGACCCGGAAGGCGCCGGCCGGATAGCAGGCAATTTCGCGGCTATAGGACCGGTTCCATTCGCCCACCAGATCCTCGACGGTGTGCGGCGCATGCTTGAGCGGGTTGTCCTCCGGATCGAGTTTACCCGCCACGATCGCCTCGGCCTCCGCCGCGATGCCGAGCATCGCCGCGATGAAGCGGTCGAGCTCGGCCTTGGGTTCGCTTTCCGTCGGTTCCACCATCAGCGTGCCCGCCACCGGCCAGCTCATGGTCGGGGCATGGAAACCGCAGTCGATCAGCCGCTTGGCGATATCGTCGACGCTGACGCCGGCGCGATCCTTCAGCACGCGGGTGTCGAGGATGCACTCATGCGCCACCCGGCCCTTGGCCGAATAGAGGATCGGATAGGAGGCCGAGAGGCGGCTGGCGATGTAGTTGGCGTTGAGGATCGCCACCTTGGTCGCCTGGGTCAGGCCCTCGCCGCCCATCAGCAGGCAATAGGCCCAGGAAATGAGGAGGATCGAGGCCGAGCCATAAGGCGCCGAGGATACCGCGCCCTTCTCGCCGGTCTGCGGCAAGGTCGGCAGGTAAGGCGCCAGATGGGCCTTGACGCCGATCGGCCCCATGCCCGGACCGCCGCCGCCATGCGGAATGGCGAAGGTCTTGTGCAGGTTGAGATGGCTGACGTCGGAGCCGATGTCGCCGGGACGGGCGAGGCCGACCATGGCGTTCATGTTGGCGCCGTCGAGATAGACCTGGCCGCCATGGGCGTGGGTGATCTCGCAGATCTCGCGCACAGTCTCCTCGAACACGCCATGGGTGGAGGGATAGGTGATCATGCAGGCGGCGAGATTGGCCGAATGGGCCTCCGCCTTGGCACGGAAATCGGCAAGGTCGATGTCGCCATTGGCCGATGCGCCGACCACCACCACCTTCATGCCGCACATCTGCGCCGAGGCGGGATTGGTGCCATGAGCCGAAGTCGGGATCAGGCAGACGTCGCGATGATGGTCGCCGCGCGCCTGATGATAGGCCTGGATGGTCAGAAGGCCGGCATATTCGCCCTGCGCGCCGGAATTGGGCTGCATCGAGAAGGCGTCATAACCGGTGATCTGGCAGAGCTTGACCTCGAGATCGGCGATCGCCTCGGCATAGCCCCGGGTCTGGCCATCGGGTGCGAAGGGATGGACGTCGGCAAACTCAGGCCAGCTCAGCGCCGTCATCTCGGCGGTGGCGTTCAGCTTCATGGTGCAGGAGCCGAGCGGGATCATCGAGCGGTCGAGTGCGAGATCGCGATCGGCCAGACGGCGCATATAACGTGTCATTTCCGCTTCGGCGCGGTTCAAATGGAAGATCGGATGGGTCAGATAGGCTGACGTCCGTTCCAGGGTCTCGGGAAGCCGATATTCATGGGTGAGGTCGTCATCCTTGCGGTCGATACCGAAGGCGCGCCAGATGGCTTCGGTATGGCCGCGGCGGGTGCGCTCGTCATAGGCGATGCCGATCTTGCTGGTGCCGACCCGGCGCAGATTGATGCCTTCGGCCTCGGCCGCCTTCAGGATGGCGCCCTGGACCGCGCCGACCTCGACCGTCACCGTGTCGAAGAAGGTCGATGGTTCGACCTTGTAGCCCTGGCTCTCCAGGCCCTTGACCAGGCGTACCGTCTTGCGATGGACGCGCTCGGCGATCGCCCTGAGCCCGGTCGGGCCGTGGAACACCGCATACATCGAGGCCATCACCGCCAGCAACGCCTGGGCGGTGCAGACGTTCGAAGTCGCCTTTTCGCGGCGAATATGCTGTTCGCGGGTCTGCAGCGACAGGCGATAGGCGCGGTTGCCGCGCGCATCGATGGAAACGCCGACGATGCGGCCAGGCATGCTGCGCTTGAGCGCGTCGCGCACCGCCATATAGGCGGCATGCGGGCCGCCATAGCCCATCGGCACACCGAAGCGCTGGGTCGAACCGACGGCGATGTCGGCGCCCATCTCGCCCGGCGCCTTGAGAATGGTCAAGGCGAGCGGATCGGCGGCGACGCAGGCCAGGGCCTCGGCGCCGTGCAGTGCCTCGATCACGCCGGTGAAGTCATGCACATGGCCGTAGGTGCCGGGATATTGGAACAGCGCGCCGAACACGCTTGCCGGATCGAGATCGGCGAAGGGATCGCCGACCACGACCTTCCAGCCCAGCGCGGCGGCGCGGGTCTCGATCACCGCGATGGTCTGGGGATGGCAATGGTGATCGACAAAGAAGGCGTTGGCTTTCGACTTGGCGGAGCGCCGACACAGGGCCATCGCCTCGGCTGCGGCCGTGCCTTCGTCGAGCAGCGAGGCGTTAGCGACGTCGAGGGCGGTCAGATCCGAGATCATGGTCTGGAAGTTCAGCAGGGCCTCGAGGCGCCCCTGGCTGATTTCGGGCTGATAGGGCGTGTAGGCGGTGTACCAGGCCGGGTTCTCGAAGATGTTGCGCTGGATCGCCGGCGGCGTGACGGTGCCGTAATAGCCCTGGCCGATCAGCGAGATCATCACGCGGTTCTTGTCGGCGACCTCGCGCAGGCGGTTGAGCACACCGTGCTCGGACAGAGCCGGCCCCCAGGCGAGCGGCGCCTTCTGACGGATGCCCGCCGGCACGATGGCATCGATGAGCGCGTCGAGGCTGTCAGCGCCGACCGCCTTCAGCATCTCGGTCATTTCAGCCGGAGAGGGGCCGATATGGCGCCTGTTGGCGAAATCATAGGGATCGTAGGTGGTTTCGGTATGAGACATCGTACCCTCTCAGAGCAAAGCGCGTTCGAGACCGAACGCTTGTTTGCTCCAACTCCTTGTTTCCAAGCCAATTCAAAGAATTGGCTCGAGCGCCTTTGCGATTCTTGATGTTTCCGTCACATCACAAAACGCTTTAGCCGATGTGAGCTTTATAGGTGGCCTCGTCCATCAGGCCAGTCGCATCATCGGCATTGGCCAGCTTGAGACGGAAGAACCAACCACCGGCCTGCGGATCGGAATTGACGAGAGAGGGGTCGTTGACGATGGCCTCGTTCACCTCGACGATCTCGCCATCGAGCGGGCAATAGACGTCCGAGGCGGCCTTGACGGACTCGACCGTTGCCGCAACGTCCCCCTTCGACAAGTGCTTGCCGACCCCGGGCAGCTCGACGAAGACGAGGTCGCCGAGTTGCTCGGCGGCATGACCGGTGATGCCGACCGTGGCGACGCCGTCGGCGATCTCGAGCCATTCATGGTCTTCGGTGAATTTCGTCATGGTGGGCCTCTCAGCTGCGCTTGTAGCGCGGGGTGATGAAGGGAAGGGTGGCGACGACGACCGGCAGGCGCTTGCCGCGAACCTCGGCGAACAGCCGGGTGCCGGGCTCGGCGCTGGCAGTGGGAACATAGCCCATCGCGACGGGAGCGCCGAGGGTGGGACCGAAACCGCCGGACGTGACGCGGCCGATCGGCGCTGCCGCCGTCTCGTCGGCGAACAGCTCCGCTCCGTCCCGGATCGGCGCGCGGCCTTCGGCGGCGAGCCCGACGCGCCGGCGCAGCGCACCACGCTCGAATTCGGGCAAGATCACCTCCGCCCCCGGGAAGCCGCCCGCGCGGGCGCCACCGGGGCGCCGCACCTTCTGCACGGCCCATTCGAGCGCCGCCGCGACCGGTGTCGTCGAGGTATCGATGTCGTTGCCATACAGGCAGAGCCCGGCTTCGAGCCGAAGGCTGTCGCGCGCGCCGAGTCCGATGGGATGCACGTCGGGATCGGCAAGCAGGGCCTTGGCCAGTTCTTCCGCATGGGCCGATGGCACCGAGATTTCGTAGCCATCCTCGCCCGAATAGCCCGAACGGGAAACCAGGCAGGAGGCGCCGAGGATGGAGAGCTCTCTTACATCCATGAAGGCCATAGCGGCGACTTCTGGAGCAAGCTTGGCCAGCGCTGCCTCCGCGGACGGGCCTTGCAAGGCAATGAGCCCACGATCCGTCAGTTCCTCGATCTCGCAGTCTTTAGACAGATGAGCACGCAGATGGGCAATGTCCTGCTGCTTACAGGCCGCATTGACCACCAGGAAGAGATGGTCGCCGCGATTGGCGAACATCAGATCATCGAGGATACCGCCCCCCGCATCGGTGAAGAGCCCGTAACGCTGGCGACCCGGCTTCAGCCCGAGCACATCGACCGGGACCAGCCGCTCCAGCGCGAGCGCCGCATCCTCGTATTTGCCGGATTTCGCGCGCAGCACGACCTGGCCCATATGGCCGACATCGAACAGCCCTACCAGGGCGCGGGTGTGGAGGTGTTCCTTCGCCACGCCCTCGGGAAACTGCACGGGCATGTCATAGCCCGCAAACTCCACCATTCTGCCGCCGAGCGCGGCATTGAGCGCGGTCAGCGGCGTCTTTCCAAGTTCATTCCTGCCAGGTTCAATCTTGTCGTCCATGGGCATGTCCTCGGTGGTGGTTCTTCTCAGGCCAAATATCGAGAATATCGACCCATGCGCAGGCATGGCATCCCGGAACCGTCGACTGCGCCAACGTCTTCGGACAACTCGGATATGCCAGATCGTTTGACATTGCAGAAATTCATAGTTCAAATGCTAGGATTGAAATTTCTCATGATAAAGCCATGCAGAATATTCCTACAGAACTTCTGCGTACCTTCGTGAAGGCCATCGATTCAGGCAGCTTCACACGCGCCGGTGTATTGGTCGGCCGCAGCCAGTCGGCGGTGAGCCTCCAGGTTCGCCGGCTCGAGGAAATCGTGGCGGCACAGCTCTTTCAAAGGGATGCGCACAAGCTGCAACTCACCCAGGAAGGAACGTTGCTCGCCCAGTTCGCCCGGCGCATCCTGGCCTTGAACGACGAGGCGCTTGCCAGCATGCGCCAGCCCAAGGTTGCCGGGCGCATCCGGCTGGGTGCCCCCCATGAATATACGGCTTCGCTGCTACCGGACTTCCTTGGCAAGTTCGCCCAGTCCCATCCGAATGTGATGCTGGAAGTAACGAGTGACCTGAGCAAGAACCTGCTCAGTCGCCAGGCCGATGGCGATCTCGATCTCGTGATTGCTTTGCACGACGAGCCGAACCTGACGGAGGGACGCCAGATCTTCACCGAGCCGCTGGTGTGGATGACGAGCGCCGACCATGAGCGCCACACCCAGAGCCCTTTGCCCCTGGTGGTGGCACCGCCGCCCTGTATCTACAGGCACCGCATCCTGGAGACACTGAACGGGCTCGGCAGGCCCTGCCGGATCGCCTATCTCAGCTCGAGCTATGACGGCATTTCCGCCGCCGTGCGGGCGGGGTTGGGCGTGACGGTGATGGCGGAGAGTGCGGCGCCGTCGGGCGTGCGCATGCTCGGTGAGCGCGACGATTTCCCGCCGCTCGGCCATCTCGAACTCAGGCTGCACCGGCTTGCCGGCAATTCGAGCGAGGCGATCATTCGCCTCGAAGACTATATTGCCGAAAGCTTCGCCGATACCGAACTCGGGCGGGGCGGCCGGCCGCGGCCCTTGCCCCTGTCGGAATAGACCGCTTCCGATACGAATACCTTCCCCGGAATACGTCTGGGGACAGGAAAGACGGTAGGAAGACACTTCAACGCTTCTTCAACGCCTCGGCCAAGGCCGCCCCGAAAGCCCCTTGCGAGGATGGCTTGTCGGGACGGCCCTGGCTGGGACGAGGCGGATTCGGCTTGGCTTTGTCGTCGCGCCTGGCTTGCTTGTCGGAGTTGGCATTGCCGTCCCGCCGCATCGACAGGGCAATGCGCTTGCGGGGAATGTCGACTTCGACCACGCGCACTTTCACGACGTCGCCGGCCTTCACCACCTCGTGCGCGTCCTTGACGAAACGATCGGCCAGCTGCGAGACATGCACTAGGCCGTCCTGATGCACGCCGATGTCGACGAAGGCGCCGAAGGCGGCGACGTTGGTGACCGTGCCTTCCAAAAGCATGCCGGGCCGGAGATCCTTGATGTCGTCGATGCCGTCGGCGAAGGTCGCGGTCTTGAATTCGGGACGGGGGTCGCGGCCGGGCTTGTCCAGCTCGGCGATGATGTCACGCACGGTCGGCAGGCCGAAGCGTTCATCCACGAAAGCCTGCGGATCGAGCTTTCTGAGGGCGGCACTGTCGCCCATCAGCGTACGCACGTCGCGCCCGCAGGCGGCGACGATCTTCTTGGCGACGCCGTAGGCTTCGGGATGCACGGCCGAGGCATCCAGCGGCTCGCTGCCATTAGGAATGCGCAGGAAGCCGGCGCATTGCTCGAAGGAGCGCGGGCCGAGGCGGGAGACTTTGAGCAGGTCCTTGCGGCTGGCGAAGGGACCGTTGGCATTGCGATGCATCACGATGCCCTCGGCGAGTGAGGCGCCAAGGCCGGAGACGCGAGCGAGCAGCGAGGCCGAGGCGGTGTTGAGATCGACGCCGACCGCGTTCACCGCATCTTCCACCACACCATCCAGCGAGCGCGCCAGGCGATATTGGTCAACATCGTGCTGATATTGCCCGACGCCGATCGATTTAGGTTCGATCTTGACCAGTTCCGCGAGGGGATCCTGGAGCCGTCGCGCGATCGAGACCGCGCCGCGCAGCGACACGTCGAGATCCGGAAACTCGGCAGCGGCCGTTGCCGACGCCGAATAGACCGAAGCGCCCGCCTCGCTGACGATGACCTTGAGCGGCTTGGGCGGGGGCAGGGTAGCGAGCATGTCGATCACCAGCCTTTCCGTCTCGCGACTGCCGGTACCGTTGCCGATGGCGATCAATTCGATACCGTGACGGCGGACGAGGGCCGCGAGCTCCGTCTGGGTGCCGCGCAAATCGTTCTTAGGCGGGAAGGGATAGACGGTGGTGGTGGCCAGGACCTTGCCGGTGCCGTCGACTACCGCGACCTTCACGCCCGTCCGGATGCCGGGATCGAGGCCCATGGTGGCGCGCGAGCCGGCGGGGGCCGCGAGGAGCAGGTCCTTGAGATTGCGGGCGAAGACCCGGATCGCCTCTTCCTCGGCCCGTTCGCGCAAATCGCCCATCAGGTCGACATAGAGATGCAGGGAGAGCTTGACGCGCCAGGCCCAGCCCACAACCTCCATCAGCCAGCGGTCGCCGGGAAGGCTGCCCGCGATCTCATAGGCCTGGGCGATCATGCGCTCCACCGGCTTGACCGCGGAGGCATTGTCGGCGTCGACCTCGATGTCGAGCGACAGCACCTCCTCGTTGCGGCCGCGCAGCATGGCGAGCGCGCGATGGCTGGGCACGCCCGACCATTTCTCGACATGGTCGAAATAATCGGAGAATTTAGCGCCGGCCGCCTGCTTGCCGTCGATGACGCGGGCGCGCAGGAAGGCATGTTCCTTCATGTAGGCGCGCAGCCGGCCGACCAACTCGGCGTTCTCGCTGAAGCGCTCGACCAGGATGTCGCGCGCGCCCTCCAGGGCCGCCTTGGTGTCAGGGACCTCGTCGCCGAGATAGGCAGCCGCCAGCTCCGCGGGCACCGCCGCCCTGTCGGCGAGAACGGCCTCGGCGAGCGGGCCGAGCCCGCGCTCGCGGGCGATCTCGGCCTTGGTGCGCCGCTTGGGCTTGTAGGGCAGATAGATGTCTTCCAGCTCCGCCTTGGTGGCGGCTGCGGCGATCTTGGCTGCGAGTTCGTCGTCGAGTTTGCCCTGCTCGCGGATGGAGGAAAGAATGGTCTCGCGCCGGGCCTCGAGCTCGCGCAGATAAGCGAGGCGTTCGGCAAGATCGCGCAACTGCGTGTCATCGAGCCCGCCGGTCACTTCCTTGCGGTAGCGGGCGACGAAGGGGACGGTGGCGCCTTCGTCGAGCAAAGCGACGGCGGCCGTGACCTGCTGCGGCCTGGCGCCGATCTCGGCTGCAATGATCGTGGCCAGGCGCAGGCCGGCTCCGGTGGCGTGTTGCTTGCCGTTCATGCGCTCCTCGCTCGACAATGAGTCGCGCACCATAGGCAAGGCGGGGCGGGATCGCCATGCCTCTGGCCACCGGCCCTTGCTTCTCCACAACCTGTCTTTCGCTTGCTGTTGGAGGGGCCTCAATTCCACCCTGGCACCCTCTAGGCGGCACGACCACTCGGTCCTGACCTCATGGCACGACGGCTCTACTTGGCTCGAACGAGCGGGAGAAACACGCTGTCGACCCAAGCTTTCCACAAGGCGGGCGGCGGCGCCGAAAAGGTCATGAGGATATGCCCCCCGAAAAGATCGCTCAGCAGGGAATCGACGGGCGGGGCGAGTTTTTCCCGATCAACCTCGCCGCGCGTCACGGCACGCTCGAGGATCGTCGGAAGCATTTGCCCATGCCCCCCCTTGATGAGCGAAGCGCGCAGGTCTTTTGGCGTGGAGGTGGTTTCGGTGAAATACGCACTCGATAGCAGCGAGAAAGTAGCGACGATCGCGGAGGTGCGTTCCGAGGCCCGGTCCAGGAATTCCAGTAGTTCCGTGCGCAGATTGCCTCGATCCGGCACGTCAATCGGGTTTTTCGCCATTTGCTGCCGAATGGCCGCGACGACGAGGGGCGCCTTGCCGTCCCAACGACGCCCGAGCACCGGGCGGCTGGTACCGGCCCTTTCGGCCACGGCCTCCATCGTCAGCCCGGCATAGCCGCGTTCGACCAGTTCGGACCACGCTGCTTCCAGAATCGCCTGTTCGAGATCCACTCCTCGACGTCGCTGTTGCATGAAATTCCTTATCTAAATAAGATGCATTTTCGCATCTTATTTCCACCACAATGCTATAACTAGATGCGCCAGTGTATCCTATATTTGGAGCTGGGCGTGACAAGTTTTCCTCTTCCACGGCGGCTGGCCGTGTTTCGAATCCGCACGGGCCTTGTGACATTCGGTAGGGTGAGCGAAAAGGCAACCGATCCCCACGCTGCTATGACGGCCTGTCTGCGGGATGTCCTGATACAAGTTCGGGTAACGACGGCCTGTTTGATTCTGCCTTTACTGTCCACCGGATGTGCTTCGGTTCCTCTCAAGTCTGCAGGCACGTTGACGAGCTATGACAAGCTCAGCAAACCAAAAGGACTGCTGTCAAAGTCGAGAAATTACGTCGATGCCAGTGCTTTGGCTTCCGTGAAGACTGTCGGTATCGTGCCGACCACGCTGACTCAGTCGGCCTCCGCGCGGGTGAAAACGCTGAGCGATCGGGCGATGGTTGCCAATGCACTTGATCGTGAGATCTGCGTCGCCCTGAGCGACAAGTTTCAGATCGTTAGACCGGGCGCGCCTGCTGACCTGATGGTTCGGACTGTGGTCACCGACATCGTACCGACCAACAGGGCAGTGGCGGTGCTCGCGACTGCCGTGACATTGGGCAGCGGCTTTGCCCTACCGGTCAGCGTTCCCAGGCTTCCTTTCGGCCTGGGTGGTCTGGCGGTCGAGGCGGAAGCCGTCGACAGCAAGGGCAACCAGCGCGCCGCGATGCTCTGGGCCCGCGGCGCCAACTCGATCTCGAACAAACCGCGCATGTCCGAAGTCGGTGACGCCTATGGCTTGGCGACGATGTTCGGGAGCGAGTTCTCCCGCATGCTCGTTACCGGAAAGGAGCCGCGCACGTTGGATATCAGGCTGCCATCCGGACAGCGGATACGATCCTGGCTGGGCGGCAAGCCGAAATATGCGACCTGCGACAGTTTCGGCCGGGCGCCAGGTCTTCTGGGCGTCGTCGCCGAAAAATTCGGGGCGCCGCCGGAATGGACCGACAAGCGCCCGCAAACCGCCCCCCAGCGTTAGATCGGTGCTTGCTTGTATCGTGGATGCCATGGCCTCGCCTCGGCCGGCCATCGCGGGGCGCTGTCCGGGAATAGCGCCTGTGTCGCTGCCTCCCGTATTTTCTCTCGGTACCCAAGAGGCTTGCCTCAATAAAATCGATGTGATTTATTCGCGTGGCGTCACTGCGCCCATCACGAGGCGGAACCGATCCGCCCGATCGAGGAAACACCCCAGGGAGAAACAAGATGCGCAAGCGTCTGGTTACCGCGCTGCTCGCCTCGGCCGTTGCCTTCGCAACCGCCTCGTCACAGGCCGAAGACCTCGTCACCAAGAGCCGGATCGGGCCGGCCGATGCTCCGAAATCACTGACCTTCCGGCTGACGGGAGACGGGCCTGACAGCACCGACCCGGTCTGGGCGGAGGGCTACAAGAAGCTGTTCGGCGACTTCATCCAGCGCCATCCCGGCTGGAAGATCGAGCTCGAACGCATGTCCGACAATATCGGCCAGGAACAGGCCCGCATGCTCGAACAGGCCAAGGCCGGGCGAGGACCCGATTGCGCCGCGGTGGATTCCTTCGTGCTGGCCCTGTTCATCGGCGCCGGCGTGCTCAAGCCGCTAGATGCCTATTTTACGAAGGACGAGGTCAATGATCTCTTCCCCTTCGTGCGCCAGGGCATCACCGGCAAGGACGGCAAGATCTATGCCTGGTGGTGGGATACCGATCTGCGCGTGCTCTACCGCAAGAAAGACGTCGTGCCGGAGGCCCCCAAGACCTGGGACGAGTTGAAGGCAGCGGCTCTCGCCTCCAAGGAGAAGGGTATGGAGGGTCTGCTCTTCAATGCCGGGCGTTGGGAGGCCACGACCTTCGACTGGCTCGCCAATTTCTGGAGCCAGGGTGGCAAACTCGTCGACGACACCGGCAAGCCCGTCTTCGCAGAGGGTGAGAACCGCGAGAAATTCCTGAAGGCCGTCAAATATTTCAAGGAACTTGTTGATTCCGGCGCCGCGCCCAAGCGCGTCACCACCATCATGAATTATGACGAGTTGAACGCCGCGGCCGCCGCCGGGACAACCGCTCTGTTCATCGGCGGCAACTGGCAATATGGCCAGCTCAAGACCATTCTCGAACCGGAAGCCTTCGAGCAATGGACCTTCTCGGAGATCCCGGGACCGACCGCCGGCCAGAACGCCACCGGTACCGGCGGCTGGACGGTCGGAGCCTTGGCCAACGATCCCGAGAAGGTTGCCATGTGCGCGGCGATCGCCAAGGAGGTCTATTCGGGCCTGGGCAATGCCCTCCAGCAGCAATTGCCAACCTCCAAGGCGCAATATGACAAGTTCGACGTCTTCAAGACCGAGGCGAACAAGACCTTTGCGGCGGCGCTCGCCCACGGCCAGGCCCGGCCGGGCGTGCCGATCTATGCGGAAATCTCCAACCAGATCCAGGTGATGATGGGCGAAGTGCTGGCCGGCACCAAGACGCCGGAAACGGCCCTCGATGCCGCCAATGCCGCCGTGCAGGCGGCCTATACCCGGCAGAAATAGGGGAGGGGCAACCGAATCCGCGGACTGATGCCAGACAGGAGAGGGACGCCATGTCGACGACCAGGGCCGCCATCGCCGCCGTGCCGCGCCGCCAGCGAGGGCTCGGCCTTGCAGGGCGGATCGACACCAATGCCTTCTCCTGGCTGGCGCCAGCCGTCTTGCTGCTCGCCGCCTTCTATCTCTACCCGATTATCGACGTCTTCCGCCTGTCCCTGACCAATGCGACGCTGCTCAGTTCCGAGGAGCGCTACACGCTCGACACCCTCTACGCCATGCTCGGCAATGCCGCGCTCGGCGATATCCTCCTCACCACCTTCATCTTCTGCGCGGCTAGCGTGATCGGCCAGCAGGCGGTCGGCTTCGGCATCGCCCTGGTGGTGGTGCGTGGCGAGCGCCGCCGCCTTCCCGGCATGACGGTGATCCGCACCATCGTGCTGATCGCCTGGGTCATTCCCGGTATCGCCAACGGCTTGATCTGGCAGATGCTGTTCTCCGAAGCGCCGTTCGGTGCGATCAACAGCGTACTGCGCCTGATGCACATAGCCCCGGTGGCCTGGCTGTCCGATCCCACCAACGCCATGATCTCGGCCATCATCTCCAATGTCTGGCGTGGCACGGCCTTCTCGATGATCGTGTTCTATGCCGCGCTCAAGGGCATCGACCCTACGCTCTATGAGGCGGCCAATGTCGACGGCGCCAATGGCTGGCAGAAATTCCGCTTCGTCACCCTGCCGATGATGCGCAGTGCCATCCTGGTCAACTCGATCCTGATCACCATCCAAACGCTCAACACCTTTGACGCCATCATCTCGCTCACCGGCGGCGGGCCGGGCCGGGCGACGGAAGTGCTCTCGCTCTTCACCTACAACACCGTCTTCCGCAACTACGACCTCGCCGGCGGCAGTATGCTCTCGGTGCTGATGCTGGCGATCAGCCTGGCACTGGCCCTGTTCTATGCCGCCTTCCTGCCGCGTTGGGAGGATCGGACATGAAGGGCGAGCGCCGCGAGAAATGGGGCGATGTCGCCACCTATATACTGGCCGTGCTGATCGCCGCCTTCTTCCTGACGCCGCTTCTATGGCTGCTGTCGCTGGCGCTGCGCTCGCGCCAGGAGGTCTTCCTCGGGGCTGCCCGCTTCATCCCCAAGCGCCCGACGCTCGCCAATTTCGCGCAGGTGCTGAGCGATCCCACCTTCCTGGTCTATCTGTGGAACGGTCTGAAGCTCTCGGCGCTCGGGGGGCTCGGCTGCCTCGCGGTGGCTGCACCCGCCGCCTATGCCTTTTCGCGCTTCTGGTTCGCCGGCCGCTCGGCCCTGATGATGGCGATCCTCGCCTTTCAGATGGTCTCGCCGCTGGTGATCCTGGTGCCGCTCTATCGCTATATGAGCGATCTTGGCCTGCTCAACAGCCATTTCGGCGTGATCATGGTCTATATCGCCGTGGGCATTCCCATGTGCACCTGGCTGCTCAAGAGCGCCATCGACGCCATTCCGCGCGAATTGGAGGAGGCGGCCGCCATCGATGGCTGCAGCCGCTTCGGCATCTTCTGGCGCATCACTTTGCCGCTGATCACGCCGGGCATCGCCTCGGCCTTCATCCTGATCATGATCCTCAACTGGTCGCAGTTCCTGATCCCCTTTCTGCTGCTCAACAAGGATCCGCAGCTGCCGATTTCGGTGGCGATCTTCAATTTCGCTGGCACGTCCAATGCCTCCACCACCCAGGTACTGGCGGCTGCCTGCCTGGTGGCGGTGGTGCCGGCCATCATCGCCTTCGTGGCGCTGCAGCGCATGGTGGTAGGAGCGCTAACTGCCGGAGCAGTTAAAGGTTAGATCGTAACATATTGTTTTATCTAGGAGTTTAAGATGTCACTCACGATCCAGCAGCGGATCGATCGCCTGAATGTCCGCGTGCTCGAGCTCGGTTTCTGGCGAGAGCACGAAAAGGTTGCCATCAAAGGCTGGACTTTCAATGGCGAACCGATCGCTCTCGGTGCCGACTGGCCCAGGCGCGACGGTGTCGTGCATTTCATGGCCAAGGCCGAGGTGCCTCAGTCCTGGCCGCTGGAGGAGACTCGCCTGATCCTCGATCTCGGCGGCGAGAGCCTGATCACGCTGAAGAGCGAGGCGGGACAGAAGCGCTACGGCCACGATCCCTATCATCACGAATATCCGGTGCCCGGCCGGCATTTCTCGATCGAGACGGACAGTGTTGCCCGGCTGCCCTTCGGCGAGCCGGTGCCCGAGCCTCGGCTGGTTGCGGCACGCCTCGTGCGCCTCGAACCATCCGTGCATCGTCTGCGCCTGCTGCTCAAGCAGGTGGCCGAGGTGGCGCACCTGCTGGGCGACCACGAGGTCGTGCCCCATCTCGTCGGCGCAGCGGAGCGCACTTATGCTGCGCTCGACTGGCCCTCGGCGACCTCGGACTATGTGGCGCGCATGGGCGACTACACCCAGCAGCGCTCGATCTGGCAATTGCCGGCACTGAAACCGAACCCTGACGGGCTGCGGCAGGACCACCGCGCCAGCGTGGCGGCGGCCCATGACAGACTGGTGGCCGAATTGCGCGCGCTCAAGGCCCGCTTTCCTCAGCAGGGCAAGCTCGGCATCACCGGCCATGCCCATATCGATCTCGCCTGGCTCTGGCCCTATGACGAGACCCGGCGCAAGGCCCGGCGCACTTTCCACACCGCGCTACGCTTGATGGAGCAGTTCCCGAGCTTCATCTTCAACCAGTCAACGGCCGCCTATTATGCCCAAATCGAGGAGGACGATCCGGCGCTGTTTGCCGATATCGTCGCCGCCGTGAAGAAGGGCCAATGGGAGACCATTGGCGGCATGTGGGTCGAACCCGATACCAACATGCCGACCGGCGAGAGCTTCGTGCGCCAGATCCTGTATGGCCAGCGCTATTTCCTGCGCCAATTCGGCGTGCGCCATCGCGTCTGCTGGCTGCCGGATTGCTTCGGCTTCTCGCCGGCTCTGCCGCAACTGCTCAGGCAGGGCGGCATGGATTCCTTCTTCACCATCAAGGTGAACTGGTCGGAAACCAACCGCTTCCCGCACGACCTCTTCTTCTGGGAAGGCCTCGACGGCAGCCAGGTGATTGCCCACACCTTCGACAATCCACTGCACGGCTATAATGGTTCGACTGAGCCGGCGGCCATCATTCCGACCTGGAAGAATTTCCGCCGCAAGGACATCCATGATGAAAGCCTGCTCGCCGTCGGTTATGGCGATGGCGGTGGTGGCACCACGCCCGAAATGCTGGAACGCCAGGCCCAGCTCGTCGATTTCCCGGCGATCCCGGCGCTCAGGCCGGTTCGGGTCGAGGATTTCTACGCTCGTATACACGATGAAGTGCCGGCGGAGAAAATCCCGGTCTGGTCTGGCGAGATCTATCTCGAACTGCACCGTGCCACGCTGACCACGCAAAGCCACACCAAAAAGCTGCATCGCCATGCTGAACGGGCGCTGATCACGGCCGAGACCGTCGCTTCATTGGCGGCGTTGCTCGGCGGCCCTCTGCCCGAGAGCCTTGAGCCGGCCTGGCGCAAGGTGCTCAAGAACGAATTCCACGACATCCTGCCGGGCTCGGGCATTCGCGAGATCTACGAGGATGCTGAGCGCGAACTCGGCGAGGCGCTGGCGACCGGCCGTGAAGCGCAGGAGGCCGGGCTCGCGGCAGTGGCGGCGCAGCTACCAAAGAGCGGGTCGACGGACGTGCTGGTGGTGGTCAACCCTGATCTCCATGCGCGACCCATCCGCTGCGAAATCGGTGGTGTTCCCCTTGCACCGGAAGGGACGGTGCCCCCGCTCGGCATTGCTGTTCTCGACCGCGGCGGGCTACATCCGTCAGATGGCCTCACTGTCTCGAAGACCGGCCTCGAAAACCGCTTCGTGCGGGTTGCCCTCAATGGCGACGGCACGCTCGCCAGCCTCTACGACAAGCGTGCCGGGCGCGAGGCGCTGGCCGGCCGTGGCAACCAGCTCTGGGCCTATGCCATGGACAAGCCGCGCAATTGGGATGCCTGGGACATCGAGGACGACTATACCGCCAATGGCCAGGAGCTGACGGCGGTGGAGGCGATCGACGTCGTCGAGACCGGTCCGCATCGCGTCGCCGTCAGGATCGTGAGGCGCTTCCGCGATTCCACCATCACCCAGACCCTGCGGCTATGGGCGAACTCGCCGCGCCTGGAGATCAGGACCGATCTCGACTGGCATGACCGCCGCGTGCTGCTCAGAACCCTGACGCCGGTGGCGGTGCGTTCGGACTTCGCCACCTTCGAATGCGCTTTCGGTGTCGTCAGGCGCTCGACCCGCGACAACACCTCCTGGGAGAGCGCCCAATATGAGGTGCCGGCCCATCGCTTTGCCGATCTGTCGGAGCCGGGTTTCGGCGTCGCCATCCTGAACGACGCCAAATATGGCCACAGCGTCAAGGGCAATGTGCTCGGGCTGAGCCTGGTGCGCGCACCCATCTATCCCGATCCGCTGGCCGACGAGGGCGAGCAGAGCTTCCTTTATGCGCTCCTGCCGCATCAGGGCAGCTGGCATGAGGGCGACGTGCGCGAGGAGGCGCTCGATCTGAACCAGCCGGTGCTGGCGCTCGCCACCACCGGCCTCCAGCCCGGGTCGCATCAGCCGCTCGCCGTCGAGGGCATCGCGGCCGGGCTCGGCGGTCTCAAGCAGGCCGAAGAGGGTGGAGGGCTCATCCTGCGCGTCTATGAGCCCGCCGGCGCCCGCGGTGCCTTCGCCGTCAAACCAGCCACGGGCTGGCGGCTCGGCGATGCCGTCGATATCCTCGAAGAGCCGGTGTCGCGTGCCGACGGCCCGGATCTCAAGCCTTTCGAAGTGCGCAGCTGGGTGCTGAAGAAAGGCTGAACGGCTACCGCAGAGTGGCTTCCTGGGAGCGCGGACGTCCCTACGACACTCAAGTGAGAGTCGGACGATCCGCTTTTCCCTCTCATCGAGCACCTCCTCTCCGGGAGCGGGCGGGGACCCCGCGCTGCCAGGAGAATGCCCACACCGAGCGCCATGGTTGACAAGATGGGATACCGTGCGGCTTGATCGGTCCGGATATGAAGTCTTCCCTCCTGCCGGGCGAACTCGCCGGCTCCAATTCCGGCCATGCCGCGAGCCACAATCAGGCTGTCATCCTGCGCACCATTCGCTGGAGCCAGCCGATCTCGCGCACCGAGCTCGCGCGGCGCTCCGGCCTCAGCAAGCAGGCCGTCGCCCGCATCACCGAAAAGATGCTCGACGACGGGCTGATCATCGAGGCGCGCCGGCGCTACGGCATGCGTGGGCAGCCGGCGATCGAGCTCGAAATCAATCCGGAAGGCTGTTTTTCGGTGGGTATCGGCCTCGGGCGCGATCACCTCACCATCGTCGCCGTCGATGCGCTTGGCACGGTACGCGACCGGCTCCATCGGGAGATACGCTATCTTCTACCTGACGCCTTCTTCGCCGAGGTGAAGGAAGCCCTGAAGACCTTCCGCCGCCGCCATGCCATCGACGAGAACCGGCTGGTTGGCATCGGCCTCGCCATTCCCGACCTTCTGGGTGAGATCCCCTTCATCGGCATGCCCGAGGCCTATTCCGTCTGGGAAGAGACGGATATCCGCGCCCGCTTTGCCGCCTTCACGGAACAGCCCGTTTTCATCGACAATGATGCGACGGCTGCGGCGATCGGGGAGCTCACCTACGGGCTCGGCGTGGAGATTCGCAGCTTCTTCTACATCTTCATCGGCGCGGGACTCGGCGGAGGCATCGTGCTCGATGGTGCCTGCTATCACGGCTCGAGCGGCATCAGCGGGGAAATCGGCTGGCTGCCGCTGTCGCCGGCGGGTGGGCGGGAAGGCGACGGCGTCCAGCCGCTCGGCCAGCTCGTCTCGCTGCTGCAGCTCTACGATTTTCTCGCCAGGCACGGCATCGCCGTCGCGCAGCCGCAGCAATTGCTGGCCCTCGACGAACGCGGTCGGGATCTGGTGGTGATCTGGCTGCGCATGGCCGCCCGGCATCTGGCCGAGGCAGCCATCGATATCGGCCTCCTGATCAATCCCGATGCGGTGCTGATCGGCGGTCGCCTGCCGGTGACCTTAATGGACAAGCTGCTGCTCTTCGTTCACGAGGAGCTTGCGCGCGATCCAAGGCCGATGCCACCGGTCTATCGTGCCGGTGGTTCGGAAGATGCGGCGGCGCTGGGGGCGGCAACCATGCCGCTCGCCCACGCCCTCAGGCTGGAGGCGGCAGATCCTGGACAGCGGACGCGTTCGCCCTTGCGTGCCCGCGATCTTCGCTAACGTTCTGGCGGACAAGGACGGTCCGGCGCATGTCCGGCAGCAGGATGTCGAGGAAAGGAATCGCCGCCATCCCTTGAGCCACGCCCTGCTCGGACAGCGTACTGCAGCGGATTTCCGGCAACCAGAACGGGTGTGTCGGGTCGATCATCCGGCTCCGGCGCAGCACCTGCAGGCGTGCGGCAAGCGCTTCCAGAAGCGGCGTCGGTAGGCGGCCGCCCACCACGATCAGGCGCGGTCCGATGAAGGCCGCCATGGCGATGATCATGTCGGTCAGATGCTCGGCGGCATCGTCGAGCCATTGCTGCACGGCAGGGTCCGACAGATCATGGCTGGGCAGGCGGCTGGTCGCCGCCACCTCGTCGAGATAGCGCCCGTCGCGGCCGGTGCGCATCAGTCCGACCAAGCCAGCCTTGTGCTCCGCACCGTCGAAGACGGTGCCGCCGATGATCATGCCGGCGCGAACGGTGGCGCCGAGCAGGACGAAGACGAAACTATCATCGGCCGTTGCAATCCCGGATTGCCTCTCGCTGATCGCTGCGGCGACCGTATCGCGTTCGACGATGGCCCGGTAGGGAGAAAGCGCGGCACGGATAGCCTCGGCATGTTCGCCTGCCGTCACTCCGATGCCGAACAGACGGCCGCCCGGCGCCGCCGTCGAGAGCCGGGAGGTCGCCCGCCGGATCCAGGTGGCGGCCTCGGCCGGTTCGCGCACCGAGCCCGGCGCTTCCTCGGCAAAGAGGAGCGTGCCGGCAAGATCGGTGGCGATCAGCCTCGCCCGCTCGCCGGCGAGGTCAACACCGATCGACACGGCGCTGCCCTGGCGAATGGCGAAGCGGTTCGAACGCGCCGAACTATTGGTCTCGATCAGGCCTTCGCCGGTCAGGCGGCGAAGGATATTGGCGATGCCCGGCACGGTGAGGCCGGTGACATGGGCGAGTTCGAGCCGCGTCATCGCACCGCCGCGCCGCAAGGCCTCCAAGGTGACGCGCAGATTGTGATCGGCGGCCTGTACCAGATTGAGGCCCGAAGTCTGGTCGCGCCTTTCGGGAAAACGTACGGGAAGCGGGGGGCTGCGATCGATCGGCATGGCTTCTTCGTCAGAAAGCTCGAGACGGGACTCCACCGACGATAGCCCATTGGTGCCCGCCAGGGCAGGGCTCGCCTGCGCGAAAGTGCGAAATCCTGTGCGTGCGACCGCGTAAATCACCCGCAAGGGCCATGTGGCTATAGTCGCCGAATCTCGGCACCGCCGTCATGCGCCGAATACTCGTTCGACTGCACCAGAGGAAATGAAGAATGGCGAATAATGGTCACGCCAAGATAATTCCCAGAAGAACACCAGAATCAGCGGCCATGCTGGCAAGTGTCAAGCGGGCGATGGCGATCACTGCCGCCCTCAACCGCTTGACGTTCAACGATGCGGATGAAGTCCGGGCGCTGTTCAGCGACCTCATCGGCAGGAAGGTGGACGACAGCTTTATGTTGATCCCGCCATTCTACACCACCGGTGGGACGGACATCCGCGTGGGGTGCAACGTTTTCGTCAATCAGAACTGTACATTCTACGACCTTGGCGGGCTGGATATTGCCGATGACGTGATGATTGGCCCGAATGTAAGCATCCTCACATCCAGCCACCCCGTCGAGCCTTCGCAACGGCGCGCCTCCGTCATCGCAAAGCCCGTTGCGATTGAGAGGAATGTCTGGATCGCAGCCGGCGTGACGATCATCGGTGGGGTGACGATCGGCGAAAACTCGGTTGTTGCGGCGGGTTCCGTGGTCACCAGGGACGTGCCCCCAAATATGCTCGTCGCAGGCAACCCGGCCAGGATCATTCGTTCGATTGGCGACTGAGGGCGCTTCCGCGAGAAACCCGTTCCAGGCAATGCGCTTGGCCTTGATGTCGGTTGACTTTCCGATAGTAAAGCTATTTTCTTTTAGGAAAAATAACTTTCCAAGAAGAGGAGGGCGCGTTGAAGCTGTTCATCGCCGGTCTCGATACCGAGACCAACACGTTTTCGCCGATGCACACGGGCTATGAATCCTATGCCGAGAATCTGATCGCCCATGGCGATGCCACTTCGAGGCCGCTGAATTGCTGCTCGGCGCAGCTTGCCGTCTGGCGAGCCCGAGCCGAGGTGCGGGGATGGCATGTGGCCGAGAGCCTGTGCGCCGTGGCCGAGCCCGGCGGTGTCACCACGCGCTCGGTCTATGAGGCCTTCCGCGATGAGATCCTGCGCGATCTCGCCACCGCCATGCCGGTCGATGCCGTCCTGCTCGCTTTGCATGGGGCCTGCGTGGCCGAGGGCTATGACGATGTCGAGGGCGATCTTCTCGGCCACGTTCGCGCGCTGGTGGGACCTGACGTGCCGGTGGGCGCCGAACTCGACCTGCATTGCCATCTTACCGCACGCATGCTTGATCAGGCCACTTTGCTGGCGACCTATCTCGAATATCCCCACACTGATATCGAGGAACGAGCCGACCATTTGTTCAGGCTTATGGCCCAGGTGCTTGCCGGCGAGGCCCGTCCTGTGATGGCGCTGTTCGATTGCCGGATGATCGGCACCTTCCGCGTCCATGAGCAGCCCTTGCGCGACCTCGTCGACCGCATGAAGGCACAGCAGGGGCGTGACGGCATCCTGTCCGTCTCCTTCGGACATGGCTTTCCCTGGGGCGATGTCGCCGATGTCGGCGCCAAGATGCTGGTGGTAGCCGATGGTGACGGACGGCAGGCACGGGCGGTGGCTACCCACTTCGGCCAGGAGATCTTCGCACAGCGCCACAGACTGCAGCCGGATTATCTCGACATGGACGAGGCGCTCGATCGGGCCTGCGCCATCGAGGGCGGTCCCGTCGTGCTGGCCGACGTCTCCGACAATGCCGGCGGCGGCGCGCCGGGCGACTCCACCTTCCTGCTCCGTCGTGTCATCGAGCGCGGCATTCGCAATGTCGCGAGCTGCCTTTATTGGGATCCGATCGCCGTGAGGCTTTGCCGGGAGGCGGGCGAGGGAGCCACGCTGCCGCTCAGGATCGGCGGCAAGATCGGCGTCGCTTCCGGCGATCCGATCGATCTGACCGTCACGGTCCGGCGCGTCGCTTCCGGCATCACACAGCGTTTCGGCCAGGTGCCGATTGCGATCGGCGATGCGGCCTGGGTCAGCGCCGACGGGATCGATCTCGTGCTCAACAGCGTGCGCAGCCAGGCCTTCCATCCCGAATGCATGACCGCGCTCGGTCTCGATCCGGCCACGCGCAAGCTCGTGCTGGTCAAATCGATCAACCACTTCCGCGCGGGTTTCGAGCCGATTGCTCGCGAGATCCTGTATGTTGCGACACCGGGGGCTCTGCAGCCGCGGTTCGAGCGCATACCCTACACCAAGCTCGCGCGGCCTTATTGGCCCAAGGTGGACGACCCCTTTGCCGAGGCTGGCACCTGACGGGACAGCGCCCCGATGCAGTAGCCACTACGAATATATAATTATTCGCTTTTTCAATAATTTAGTAGAATTATCTAATGTATTTTTTATCGAAAGCTCCCTGACCGTCGGCGGGATACCCTAGATTGCCGCCTTCAACTCTGCAGCCCTGTGGCAGCGCACCCGGCGCCCCTCCATGGCGGCAATGGCCTCGTCATAGACCGTCAGTGCCTGGGGCCTGTCGCAGCCTGCGGCGGCGGATTGGCAGCGTTCACGATAGAAGCAGCCGGCGGGCAGCACCCGGTTGTTGGGCAGTTCGCCGACCCGGTTTGCCGCAAGCTGGGGCAATGGGTGCTCGAGGCTCGGCACCGTTGCCAGCAACGTGCGGGTATAGGGATGGGCGGGCTGCTCCAGCACCGCCTGCGCTGGGCCGGATTCGACGATCTGGCCGAGATACATCACTGCGACGCGATCGCAGAAATGACGCACCAGCGAGACGTCGTGGGAGATCAGGAGATAGGCGAGATTGCGCTCGCGCTGCAGCTTGAGCAGCAGATTGATGATCTGCGCCTGCACGGAGACGTCGAGCGCCGAGGTCGGCTCGTCGAGGATCAGCAGGTCCGGATCGGTGCTGATCGCCCGGGCTACGGCGATGCGCTGGCGCTGGCCGCCGGAGAAGGCGTGTGGCAGGCGGTCGAGAAGCTCTGGTCTCAGGCCCACCGCCGCCGCGAGTTCGGCGGCGCGCGCCCTGAGGGCCGCCCTGGTCATGCCGCCGCGCACATGCAGCGGTTCGGTGATCAAGCGCCATACCGGCATGCGCGGATCAAGCGAGGATTGCGGATCCTGAAAGACGATCTGCATGCGCTGGCGGATGTCGCGCTGCGCCTGGCCCTGCGCCAGGCGCAATTCGGCGCCGCCGATCAGCACGCGTCCAGAGCCGTGGCCGACAAGGCCGATGATCGCCTGGACCAGGGTGCTCTTGCCGCAGCCGGATTCACCGACAATGCCGAAGCTTTCGCCCGGTCGCACGACGAGGTCGACGCCGTTGACGGCATGGACATAAGGTCTCTCACGCTCGAACCAGCCGCGCGGCAGAGGAAAACGGACACGCAAGTCCTCGACGGCGAGCAGGGGCGCCTCCGTCACGAGGCGCTCCCCTGGTGGCGAATGGCCTGGCGCTGCCAGCAGGCGACGAGACGTTGCGGGGCCGGGGAGGTCGACTGCGGCTTGGTCAGGCATCGGGCGGTGGCCTCGGGACAGCGGGGACGGTAGAAGCAGCCTTCGGGCGGATCGAACAGATTGGGCACCGTGCCGGGAATGGCTTCCAGCTCGGCCTTGGGCGCGACGCGCTCCGGCAGGCAGCGCAGCAGAGCCTGGGTATAGGGATGCTGCGGCTCCTCCAGCACGGCGCGGGTCGGGCCTGCCTCGACGATGCGTCCGGCGTACATGACGTAGAGGCGATCGCACAGCTGCGACACCACCGCCATGTTGTGGGAGATGAACACGACGGAGGTGCCGGTGCGGCGGGCGCGGTTCTGGATGAGCCGCAGGATGACCGCCTGCACGGTCACGTCGAGCGCCGTGGTCGGCTCGTCGGCAATGATCAGGCCTGGATTGCAGGAAAACGCCATGGCGATCAGGACGCGCTGGCGCATGCCGCCGGAGAGCTCGAAGGGATAGGCCCGCATCACCCGTTCCGGCTCGGGGATGAGCATGTCGGCCAGGATCGCCCGGGCGGTTCGCTCGGCCTCGTCCCGGCCGACCTGCTCATGCCGGCGGATCACCTCGACGAGCTGCCGCCCTATGCGGATGGTCGGGTTGAGGGCGTTCATCGGCTCCTGGAAGATGGTCGAGACCAGCTTGCCGCGCACATCCTGCAGCGTTGCCTCATCCATGGCAAAGGGATCGCGGCCGAACAGGCGGATGCTGCCGGCAGTAACGCGATAGCCCCCTTGCGGGAGCAGGCGGGTCGCCGCCATGGTGGTGACGGACTTGCCGCAGCCGGACTCGCCGACGAGGCCGACGATCTCGGCCTGGCCGACCTCGATCGAGACGTCGTCGAGCGCCTTGACGGCGCCGCCATAGGTCGGAAATTCCAGCGACAGGCCGCTGATCGACAACGGCAGCGCGGAGGGAGCAGTTGCGGCGGCCATCAGCGCGACCTCATTTTCGGATCGAGGAGGTCGCGGATACCATCGCCGAGCAGGTTGCAGCCCATGGCCGTCACCAGGATCGCAAGGCCCGGAAAGGTGCTGTACCACCACTGGTCGAGGATGAAGCGGCGGCCGCTGCTGACGAGCGCGCCCCATTCCGAGGTCGGCGGTTGCGCCCCGAGCCCGAGAAAACTGAGGGCGGCGGCGATGAGGATGATGTTGCCGAGATCGAGCGTTGCCTGCACGATCAGAGGCGACAGTGCGTTGGGCAGCACATGCCAGCGCAGGATATAGAAGGGCGAGGCCCCGTAAGTGCGGGCTGCTCGCACATAGACCCTTTCGCGCAGCGACAAGGTCTGGCCGCGCGCCAGCCGGACATAAGCGGGAATGCGCACGATGGCGACTGCGAGCATGGCGTTGACCAGGCTCGGTCCGAGTGCGGCCGCCAGAGCCATGGCGAGCACCAGCGCGGGCAGTGCCAAGAGGACGTCCATCAGCCGCATGATGACGGTGTCAAGACGGCCGCCGAGGATACCCGACAGGCAGCCGATCAGCGCGCCGGCGATGGTCGAGATCGCCACGATGAGAAAGGCGGCGCCGCAGGAGGCGCGCGCACCATAGATGACGCGAGAGAACAGGTCCCGCCCGACTTCGTCGGTGCCGAACCAATGGGCCGCGCTCGGCGGCTTCAGGCGCAGGGACAGGGCGACCTTGTCGGGATTGTAGGGTGCGAGCAGGGGTGCCGCGGCGATGATCACCAGGACCATGAGGACGATGGCAAGGCCGATCACGGTCAAAGGTTGCCGGCGCGACAGATAGCCAAGATAGGCAAGGCGTTCGCGCAGCTTCGAGGGAGAACGTGCACTGGTCGCTTCGGGCGCCTGCATGGTCATCAGCCGATCTCCCTGATTTGCGGGTCGGCGGCCATATAGGCCAGGTCGATCATGAGGTTGATCAGGACATAGCCGATCGAGGCGACCACGGTGAAACCCATGATGGCGGGGAAATCGAGGGTCTGGATCGAAGTCACGACATAGCTGCCCATACCCGGCCAGGCGAAGATCGTCTCGGTCAACACGGCGCCATAGAGCAGGTCGCCGAGAGCGAGCCCGAGCAGGGTGATGGAAGGGATCAGCGCATTGCGCAGGGCATGATTGAAAATGACGGCCCGCCGGCGCAACCCGCTCGCCCAGGCGGTGCGGATATAGTCCTCCTGCAGCACTTCCAGCATCGAGGCGCGGATCTGGCGGGTGATCACGCCCAGATTGGCGAAAGCGAGCACGACGCTTGGCAAAATGAGGTGGCGGACGGCGCTTGCAAAAGCATCGAGGCGTCCCTGGAGCAGGGAATCGACCAGGAAGAAGCCGGTCATCGGCCGCAGCGGCGGAATTTCCATGGCGAGACGGCCGCCACCCGGCAGGATCTGCAGCTTGGCGTAGAAAAGCAGGATCAGGATCAGGCCGAACCAGAACACCGGCATGGAAATGCCGCAGACCGAGACCACCCTGGCAATCTGGTCGACCAGCCCGTCCTTCTTCACCGCCGATGCCACGCCGAGGGGAACGCCGATCAGCACCGCCAGGAACAGGGCTGTGATACCCAGTTCCAGCGTTGCCGGCAGGAAGGTGGCGATATCGGCGGCGACCGACCGGCGGGTTCGCAGCGAGGTGCCGAGATCGCCCTGGACGAGCTTGCCGACATAGATCGCGAACTGATCCGTCACCGGGCGATCGAGGCCGAGATCGCGGCGGACATTTTCGAGCGTCTCGGCACTGGCCCGATCGCCGGCGATCAGCCGGGCCGGATCACCGGGAATGAGATGGGAAATGACGAAGGTGATGACGACAACGCCAAACACCACCAGGAACAGGAACAGACCGCGCTGGCCAATGATGCGCGCGAATGTCATCGGCTTGTCTCTCCTTGCTGGGGTGCCTGGTGAGGCTTAGCCATCCTGCGATCTAACGCAAACGGAGCCGATGGCACCGCGTACCACCGGCTCCGGCTATCGTCAGTCCGCCTTGGACATGGCTGCGAAATTATAGACCTGGATCAGCATGGGATTGTAGACATAGCCCTTCACCGCAGCCCGGCGGGCGAAGATGTCGTTCTTCTGCACGAGATAGAGATAGGGCGCGTCCTGTGTCGACAGCTTCTGAGCCTCCAAATAGAGCTGCTGGCGCTTGGGCTGGTCGACGATGCTGCCGGCCTCGCGGATCAGCGCCGTGACCTTGGGATTGTCGTAGAAGGCGCGATTGCCGGGGGCGCCCTTGCGGTCTGGATCGAACCAGTAGTTCATGAACATGTAGGGGTCGGCGAAATCGGGGGTCCAATCGCCGGCCGCCAGCTCGAAATTGCCGTTGGCCACCATTTCGCGCTTGGTGGTGTCGGCCAGCGATTGCAGATCGAGCTTGATGCCGACATCAGCGAGATTGGCCTGCAGCGCCAGACCCACCGGCTCCCAGATCGGGTTGGCCTGGGAGAAGGTATAGGTGAAGTGCAGATTCGACTGCCCGGCTTCCTTCAGCAGGGCCTTGGCCTTTTCCGGATCGTAGCTGTACTGGAAGCCCGAGGGGTCATGGCCCCACATGCCATCGGGTACGGCGCCGCGCATCTGTTCGGCCTGGCCCAGCATGATGCCTTCGACGATACCCTTGTAGTCGACGGCATAGGAAATCGCCTGGCGCACGCGTGGGTCGTTCAGCGGCGGTTTGGTGTTGTTCAGATAGATATAGGTGACGTAGAGGCTCGGATTGCTCTCCACGACCACGGAGGATTCCTTGCCGAGCGCTTCGGCCTGCTCGACGGGAACCTGCTCGATGATGTCGGCATCGCCATTGAGAAGCTGCAGCCGGCGCGCCGAGATGTCACCGACGATACGCACCACCACCTGCTTGAAGGCGGGCGCGGGGCCGGCATAATGGCTGTTGCGCTCCAGCACCGTGCTCTGGTTGCGCTCCCAGCTGGCAATGCGGAAGGCACCGCTGCCGGCGCTGTGCTCGGCGAGCCAGGCTTTGGCCATGTCGCCGTCCTTCTCATGCGCCATCACCTTGGGATTGACGATGGCCGCACCTGAGGTGGCGAGGGCCGAAAGGAAGGGCGAGAAGGGCGCTGACAAGACGAAGCGGACTGTCATGGGATCGACGATCTCGACGGTCTTCAGCGTGGGCAGGGCGTCCGAAGGGCCGGCCTTCAGCTTCATCAGGCGGTCGAAGCTGAACTTGACGGCGGCGGCATCGACCGGCGAGCCATCGTCGAATTGATGGCCGGGCGCCAGCTTGAAGGTCCACACCAGCTTGGCATCATCAACCGTCCAGCTTCCGGCCAGCTCTGGTATCACCTCGGTGGAGCTGCCCTTATAGGCGACCAGCCGCTCATAGGCGGCATAGGTGAAGGTATAACCCTTATTGTCGATCTCGACGCCGGGGTCGGCGGTGGGTGCATCCTCGGATCGCGCCACTACCAAGACGTCCTTGGCTCCCGCCATGGCGCCTTGGCTGAGGCAGGTGGCGAGAAGCAGGGCGAGCCCTATGGTTTTGAGTTGAGTCGAGATCATGCGCCCTCTCCGGCATTGGATGGATGAGATCTGTGCCGGTTTCCGGCTTGGTGATCCATCGCGTAAGAATGCCGCGATTTTTCCGAAGCGCAATCAATTTTTCTGATGCTATATGTCGCCGGCAGTCTTTTTCGCACGCGGTTTGCGTGCAGCGGGTCCCGGCCTGGCATCCTGGGTGGCGGCAATTAGGTCGGTCTCGCTGATCGAGCAGATGCAGAGCACGCGAGCCGGCTCCTCACTGACCGAAATATAGGCGTGCCCCATGGCGGCATCGAAATAGCAGGATTCGCCGGCCTTCAGCCGCACCGGCGCGTAGTATTCGGTATGCAATTCGAGTTCGCCTTCGAGCACATAGGTGTATTCTTCCCCGACATGGCGGATGAAGGGGCCGAATTCGGTCATGCTTCTGGCGTGGGCGAGGGCCATGATCGGCACCATCGCCTTTTTCGAAATGTCCGTGCAGAGGTAGAAATAATCGTAATTGCTGGTCTTGATCGGCCGCCCTTCGCCGATTCGGCTAATGGCCCGGCGGGCCAGCGGCGCCTGGCTGGCCTCGGCCGTGCGGGTGCCGAACAGCTCGACGATGTCGACGCCGAGCCCTTCGGCGAGCTGGATCAGCCGATCATAGGTGAGCGACATCTGGTTGTTCTCGACCTTGGACAGGGTCGAGACCGCCAGCCCGGTCATCGCGCTCATCTGCGACAGGGTCCACTGGTTGCGGATTCGTATGTCCCGAAGGCAATCGCCCAGGCTGGCCTTGGCCTCCGTCGCGGATGCTGGCTTGGCGGGAAGTTTGATCGGTGGCCTGCTCTGATTTTTCATCACGATAATGATAACGCAGACAAGTTCTTGCGCAAATCGGAAAAATAATTGATCAATAGGAAAATTATCTTTCCAGCGGGATTGGCAGTGGGCAAGGCAGCGTTCGATTTCGTCATTATCGGCGGCGGCATGGCGGGGGCGTCCCTGGCCTATGAACTGGCGGAGACCGACCGCGTGTTGCTGATCGAGCGCGAGCAGTTCTGCGGCTATCATACGACCGGCCGGTCGGCGGCCCTGTTTTCCGAAACCTATGGCAACGCTACGATCCGGGCGCTGACGCGGGCCAGCCGCGGCCTTTACGAAGCGCCGCCTGCCGGATTTGCCGATCTTCCCCTGTTGACGCCGCGGCCGGTTCTGTTCATCGCGCGCGCCGATCAGGTAGTACGCCTTGCCGCCTTCACCGACATCCTCGCCGAGGCGAGTGGCAAGAAGCCGACGGTGCTCGATACCGCTCAGGCGCGTGCGCATGTGCCGATCTTGCGGACCGATTATGTCGCCCAGGCGCTGCTCGACGGCAGTTCCAGGGATATCGACGTGCACGCTTTGCATCAGGGCTATCTGCGGGGCGCGAAAGCGCGTGGCGCCGAACTCGTCACTTCGGCCGAGCTGTTAGGCCTCGACCGGCAGGCCGGGCGTTGGCGGATCCGGACCTCTTCAGGTTCGTTCGAAGCCGGGACCGTGATCAACGCCGCCGGAGCCTGGGCCAGCACCGTCGGTGGGCTGGCCGGCGCCTCCACCGTGGTGCTGACGCCGCTACGCCGGACGGCAATGATGCTGGACATGCCGCGTGGCTTTGATGGCACCGCCTGGCCGATGGCGATCGACATCGACGAGGCTTTCTATTTCAAGCCGGATGCCGGCCGGCTGCTGGCGTCGCCGGCCGACGAGACGCCGAGCGATCCCTGCGACGCCCAGCCCGAGGAACTCGACATCGCCATTGCCATCGACCGCATCCAGCGCGCGGCCGATCTGCCGGTCCGTACCATCGCCCGGCGCTGGGCCGGCTTACGGACTTTCGCCGCCGATCGCAGTCCGGTGGTCGGCTATGATCCGAAGGCCGAGGGCTTCTTCTGGCTGGCGGGGCAGGGCGGCTACGGAATCCAGACGGCGCCGGCTCTCGCGAGAGCTGCTGCCGCGCTCGTCCGCTGCAGGCCTGTCGAAGAGGCGGTCCTGGCCGAAGGCTTCGATCCTACCGCTGTCTCACCCGCCCGTCCCGGGCTCGAGGCCGCGATCGTGCCGCACGAGGCAGCCGAGGCCTGAGATTGCTGGAGGAGGCAACGGCTTTCAAAATGGCCCAGGGCTGCGGATGAACAGCCAGGAGCCGAGCCTGTCGGCCCCGCCAGGCTGGTCGTCTTCGAGCCAGCCGCATTTGCGATAGAAGTTTCGCGCCACCTGGTTCCGCGTCTGGCATTTCAACGATAGGGCCGGACCGTATCGCCTGATGGTCTCGCCGAGCAACGTGGCCCCGATGCCGCAACCGGCGAGGTCGGGATCGATATAGAGGTGATGCAGAAAATTCTCCGGCATATAGACAGCGGCAAATCCGGCGACCTGATTGTGCGTCTCGGCCACCAGAATCTGTTCGCCCTTGGTGACCTCATCGAAGCCGGGGCCGTCGAAGACGGGCCAATCGGCCCAGTAGAAGGCCATCCGCCCGGCCTTGGACAGGATTCTGGCGCAAGGCTCGCGGTCGGCGGAGCTGAAATCGCGGATCATTACGTCGATCGGCACGCAATCCTCCCTTGCAGGGGAGGCGAGCATGGAGAGCGGCTTGCCCTTGCCATCCCTGGAGCAGATGCGTTCGAGCGCAGGCATCCCCCACGCTCTCACACCCTGTTTCAGGCGTCTTTGCCATTTCCGCCGATTCCGTCAAATCGCGATGGGCTCAGGACAGGCGTGCAACGGCCGCTGTAATACGCCGGCAGGCCTCCTGCAATTCGCCGGTCGAAGTGGCATAGGAGATGCGGAAATATGGGCCGAGACCGAAAGCCGATCCGGGAACCACGGCCACGTCTACCGAGCGCAGCAGATAGTCGGTGAAAGCATGGTCGCTATCGAGGATGACGCCATCCGGCGTCGTCTTGCCGATCAATCCGCCGCAGCTCGCGAAGGTGTAGAAGGCGCCCTCGGGAACCCGGCAGGAAATACCCTCGATCGCGTTCAGCGCCTCGACGACCAGGTTGCGGCGCGCCTTGAAGGATTGGCATCTTTCGCTGACGATCGCCTGCGGGCCGGCCAGGGCCTCGACGGCGGCGGCCTGGCTGATGGAGGAGGGGCAGGAGGTCGACTGGCTCTGGACGATGGCCATGGCCGCGATCAGGGGAGCCGGACCACCGGCATAGCCGATGCGCCAGCCTGTCATGGCATAGGCTTTCGACACGCCGTTCACCGTCAAGGTCCGCCCGGCGAGTTGAGGTTCGAGCGCGGCCGGCGTCACGAAGGCAAAATCGTCATAGACGATGTGCTCATACATGTCGTCGACCATGAGCCAGACTTGCGGGTGGCGCAGCAAGATCTCGATGAGGGGGTGGTAATGCTCGGCCGCGTAAGCCGCGCCTGACGGATTGGACGGCGAATTGAGCATCAGCCAGCGCGTTCGCGGCGTGATCGCGCACTCGAGGTCCTCCGCCGATAGGCGGAAGCCGTTCTCCTCGCGGCAGGGCACGAGCACGGGCGTGCCGCCCGCAATCTTGACGATGTCGGCATAGGTCACCCAGAACGGGGTGGGGATGATCACCTCATCCCCTTCGTCGATGGTCGCCATCATGGCGTTGTAGAGGACCTGCTTGGCGCCGGCCGCGACCGTGATCTGGTCGAGGCCGAAGTCCAGCCCGTTGTCGCGCCGGAACTTCTCGCGGATCGTCGCCTTCAGCTCGGCCGTGCCGTCGAGGGCGGTATACCTGGTCTTGCCGTCGGCGATAGCCCGCACAGCCGCTTCCTTGATATTGGCGGGCGTATCGAAATCGGGCTCCCCGGCACCGAGTATGATCACGTCCCGGCCGGCCTTCTTGCGCTGCTGGGCCAGGGCCGTGATCCGGAGGATCTCCGACACCCCGATGGCCTCGATCCGGCGCGCGGGGCGAAAGCCCCGCGCCATCTGCACATTCATGTTCATGACGGGCTCACTCGACGTCGAACTTCACGCCCTGGGCCAGCGGCAGCGTGCGGCCGTAATTGATGGTGTTGGTTGCCCGCCGCATATAGGCCTTCCAGGCGTCCGAGCCGGACTCGCGGCCGCCGCCGGTTTCCTTCTCGCCGCCGAAGGCGCCACCGATCTCGGCACCGGAGGGGCCGATATTCACATTGGCGATGCCGCAGTCGGAGCCACGCGCCGACAGAAAGGTCTCCGCCTCGCGCATGTCGTTGGTGAAGATGGAGGATGACAGTCCCTGCGGCACGTCGTTATGCGCTTCCAGCACCGTGTCGATATCGCTGTATTTCATCACATAGAGGATGGGGGCAAAGGTCTCTTCGAGCACCGGGCCGACCTGTCCCGGCATTTCGACCAGGGCCGGAGCGACGTAATAGGCGTCCGGCAGACCGAGATCGACGCGTCCGCCACCGTGGACGGCACCGCCGGCCTCCTTCGCAGCGACAAGCGCCTTCTGCATGGCCTTGAAGGCGGCTTCATCGATCAGCGGGCCGATAAGCGTGCCTGCTTCCAGCGGACTGCCGATCGAGACCGAGGCGTAGGCGCGCTTGAGGCGCGGCACCAGGGCCTCATAGACGCTGTCATGCACGAAGAGGCGGCGCAGGCTGGTGCAGCGTTGCCCGGCCGTGCCCATGGCCGCGAAGGCGACGCCGCGCAGGGTGAGATCGAGATCGGCGGACGGGCAGACGATGGCGGCGTTGTTGCCGCCGAGCTCCAGGATTGCACGGGCAAACCGCTGGGACAGGCGCGGTGCCACCGCGCGGCCCATGGCGGTGGAGCCGGTTGCCGAAACCAGCGGAACCTTGTCATGATCGACCAGGAGTTCGCCGAGCTCACGATTGCCGTAGAGAACGCCGTGCAGGCCGGCGGGGGCCGCTTCACCCTCGACCGCGAAACGCGCCAAGGCACGCTCGACGAGCGCTTCGGTCGCCAGGGCGACCAGCAAGGTCTTTTCCGAGGGCTTCCACACCACGGCGTTGCCGCAGACCAAGGCAAGCGCCGTGTTCCACGACCAGACCGCCGCCGGGAAATTGAAGGCCGAGATGACGCCGGTCACGCCGAGGGGATGCCAGGTTTCCATCATGCGATGGTCTGCCCGTTCGGTGGCGATGGTGAGGCCGTAGAGCTGGCGCGACAGGCCGACGGCGAAGTCGCAAATGTCGATCATCTCTTGGACTTCGCCCAGGCCTTCGGAGGCGGTCTTGCCGACTTCGATCGAAATCAGCCGGCCGAGCAATGCCTTATGCGCGCGCAATTCCTCGCCGAGCAGGCGGACGAGCTCGCCACGGCGGGGGGCTGGCACGTTGCGCCAAGCCCGGAAGGCCCGATGGGCCATCTCGATACGCGCAAGCGCTTCCTCGGAGCTGGTTTCCTTCACGGCTGCCAGGGTCTCGCCCGTGATCGGCGAGCGGGCCGCAAGGGTGCCGCCGGTATAGAGGCTGGCCTTGACGCCGACCTGCTCGAGCAGCGCGATGGCGTCGGCGACGACGGACAGGGGCGCGGTGCTGGGTTCGGCGCCGGCGTGGCGCTGGGCGGACGATGCGGTCATCGGGGTTCTCCTTGCTGGGAATGCGGAATTGGCCGGGAATTCGGAACTGCGTCCTGCGGGGATCGGGGAAGGCTGTCGAGATGAGCGAGAAGTACCTGCGCCGGGTGGAGCGGAGAAAAGCCGGCGCAGCGCTTGGTCTGGCAGCGGCAGGAAAAGCCGGTGGCCAGCACCGTCGAGGGATCAAGGTCGGCAAGACGCGGGGCCCAGCTCATCGCGAACAGGTTTTTCGACATCTGCGCATGCTCGGCTTCATGTCCGAAAAGGCCGGCCATGCCGCAGCAGCCGGCCGTGGGCAGCTTGAGGTCGAGCCCGAAATGATGGAAGACGCGCGCCCAAGCCTGGCCGGTGCCGGGCTTTGCCGTCTTCTCCGTGCAATGGGGGAAGAGGTGATAGGCCGCCGCCGTGAAGGCCGGATGAGCCTGTCCCAGCCGGCCGCTTTCGAGCGCCTTGGCCAGGAATTCATCGAGGCTCTGGATGTGCAGCGGCTCCCCGAGTCCCGGGCCGGCATATTCGTGGTCGCGCATCAGCACGGTGACGGGCTCAATGCCGACGACTGGCAATCCCGTTGCCAGCAGACCGCTTTGATAGGCCCTGGCCGTGCCGGCGACCTTGGCAAATTCATCCAGCATGCCCAGGACATGCAGCGCCTTGCCATTGGCGGTGGGGCCGGCCCGATGCACGCGATAGCCCAGGCGGCTCAGCAGGCCGGCGACCGCGTCGACGACGCGGCCGTCGAACGAACTCGTGAAATTGTCTTCGAGCAGGATGATCTCGTCATGCCAGGAGTCGGCGGCGAGCCAGTCGAGATCGGCGCGGGAAAGACGCGGAGCGGGCACGGGCACGGACAGAGCCGGCAGATCGACCAGGCGCGTCCAACGCGCCAGGCGTGACAGGGCCATCAGCCGCAAACCCAGATTGGCCACTGTGGGAAAACGCCTGGCCAGCGACAGGCCGGGCTCCATCGCAGCGACGATCCTGTGGCGCAGCGGCCTGCGACGATGCTTGAAATAGCGATGCAGAAATCGCGATTTCATGGCGGGAATGTCGACCTTGACCGGGCATTGGCTGGAACAGGCCTTGCAGGACAGGCAAAGATCGAGGGAGGCCTTGAGCTGTTCCTCGATTGCGGTGTCTGGCAGTGCGTCACCCGTGGTGGTCGCGGTCGATCGCGCCCATTCGCGCAGCATCGCGGCCCGCCCCTTGGGGGAATGGCGGCGGTCGCGCGTAAGTTTGTAGGACGGGCACATCGGATCATGCCTGTCCCAGTTGAAGCAGGCGCCATTGCCGTTGCAGGCGATCGCCCGGTCATAATCGCGCTGGAGAGGAGCGGCGATGGCCCGGTCCTTCTCGCCCCTCAGCGGCACGGCATCGATGCGTTCGACCGGATACAGGGTGGCATCGACACTGGCGAGCTTGCCGGGATTGAGCAGGTTGAGCGGATCGAACACCCGCTTGAGAGCGCATAGCTCGTCATAGAGCTTGCCCCCGAAGAAGAAGGGAGAATATTCACCGCGATAGCCGCGGCCATGCTCGCCCCAGAGCAAGCCGCCATATTTCCTGGTGAGGGCGGCAACGGCATCGCTGACCGGCCGGATCAGCGCGGCATCTTCGGGGAGGCGCATGTCGAGGGCCGGGCGGACATGCAGGCAGCCGACATCGGCATGGCCAAACATGCCATAGGCGAGGCCGTGCCGATCGAGGATGGCGCGGAACTCTTCCACATAGGGTGCCAGCCTTTCGGGAGGAACGGCAGTGTCCTCGACGAAAGGCGTGCCTTGCTTGCCTCCGCCGAGACGGCCGAGCAGCCCGACGGCCTTTTCGCGCAGGGACCAGAGGCCGGCGATGGTCCTGGCGTCGGTGACGATTTTCCAGTCGAGAACCGTGCCGGGCTGCGCTGCGAGCAGGTTCGACAAGAGGGCCAGAGCCGCATCGACTTCGTCCTGCGTCTCGCCGACGAACTCTACGAAGTTCAGCCCACCCACCGGCCTGTCGTCATCGCTTCCCAGAACGCTCTCGATCTCTCCCCACACCACATCCTGCCTGGCGAGCGAAAGGATGGTGTCGTCGAGAATTTCGATCGCGGCCGGCTCAGCCTGCAGCAGGCGCTGGACGTCGACGAGGGCCGCCTGGAAAGTGGCGTAGCGCACGGGCACCAGCGCACGGCAAGCCGGGCGCCTGCGCAACCGCAAGGTCAGGCGGGTGGTGAAGGCGAGGGTGCCTTCCGACCCGGCCAGCAGATAGGGCAGGCGGAAGCTGCCGTCCTCGCCGAGCACATGTTTGAGATTGTAGCCCGTCAGGCCCCGGTTCATCTCCGGAAAGATCGACGCGATCAGTTCGGCGTTTTCGTCGACGACCCGCAAGACTTCCCGATGAATGCGGCCGGCGGCATCTTCCCGCCGCGCCAGCTCGCGCGCTTCGGCAACCGGCATCGTCTCGACCTGGAAGGTCTCGCCATTGGCGAGAACGATCTCCATCGCCTCGATATAGTCGGAGGTCTTGCCATAGATACGCGAGCCCTTGCCGGAGGCATCGGTGGCGACCATACCCCCCAGGGTGGCGCGCGAGGCGGTGGAAACGGTGGGCGGGAAGAACAAGCCGTAGGGCTGGAGATAGTCGTTGAGCTGGTTGAGCACCACGCCCGGCTCGACCGTCACCATCTGACGTTCGAGGTCGAGCTCGAGGATGCGGTTCATGTAACGGGAGGTGTCGACCAGCACCCCGCGCGTCAGCGACTGGCCGTTGGTGCCGGTGCCGCCGCCACGCGGCGAGAGCGGAATGCCGTGATCGGCCGCCAGCCGGACGACGCGGGCGACATTCTCGCCGTCGCGGGCAAACAGCACCGCAGCCGGCTCGACCTGGTAGATGCTGTTGTCGGTGGCATGAACGATGCGAGTGGCGCGATCGCGCGCAATGTCGCCGGCATAGCCGGCGGGCACCAGCGCGGACAGGAAGGCATCGAGCCCCGGGGGGACGGCCTTCTCCTCGACCTGCACTCTCATATTCATGGCTGCACCGATCCTTACGCGATGGCCATCATCGCCAAATGGGGATCGCCGAGCTGTGCGAGGGCCAGATCCAACGATCGCTTTTCGGTGGCGGCATAGAGGGCGAGTTCGTCCTGGACGGGTGCGCCGAGGGCGCCTTCGAACTCGATACGGTTCGAGCGCTCGCCATAATTCTGCTGTTCGTCGGTGCCGAGGTTCGACTGGAAGATGCCGGCGGCACTGACCGGCAGGAAGTCCTCGTAGACGATCGGATCGAAGCGCAGGAAGCCGGCCTGGACCAGCTCGTCGACGCTTGCGGGAAGCCGCTTGTCCTGCCGAGCGGCAAGGCCTTGCTCGGTCGCAGAATAGCGGAAATAGGCCAGGCCCAGGGCGCGCAACTCGGACCATTCATCAGGAAAAGCACGAAAGCGTTCGGCGAGTTCCGACTGATAGTCGCCGGCATTGGCGCCGCCTTGGCCGACGCGGACATCGGCGCGAACGCCCGACAGCAGCGTGTCATAGAGCCGACGCCCCTTCGGGGTGAGCGCGATGCCGCGCTGCTCGATTTCGCCGAAACGGGCGGTGTGCGTGCCCTCACGGCCATCATTGTCCTCGGCGAGGAACTCGATCGTCTCTTCGAGCGCCTTGAAGCTGGTTTGGCGCAGCAGGATGGCGCATTTGCGCGGGGGAGGCCCCTCGATGACGGCCTTGGGAATGATGCCGCGCGCGGGCATGGCGACCTGCACGGCGTCGATATCGAGGGTGCGCGGCGTCAGATGGTTGATATGCGGGCCCTTGAAGCTGACGACGTCGGCGATCAGGCGGTGGGCATCGTGCAACTTGTCATAGGTGCCGAGCGAGACCGTGGCCTTGGAATGCCAGCGAAAGGTTTCGAGCGCCTCCTCGACGAATTCCTGCGCCTCGCCAGGTGTCAGGCCGCCGTTGGTTTCGAACAGGTCGACCAGTTCCAGTGCCCGTGACGTGAAGATGCGCCGCGCCGCCAGGATGCATGTCGCCTCGCGGCGCAGGGCCTCGTCCTCGATCAATTCCAGCCGCAGCAGCGAGGTGAAGACACGGAAGGGATTGCTGCGCAGGCAGGCATCGTCGATCGGACGGAAGGCGGTCGAATGAACCGGGACGCCGGCAACGGAAAGGTCGTAATAGCCCACCGGGAACATCCCCATCACGGCAAAGACGCGGCGAATGTTGAACAATTCCTCCGCCGTGCCGAGGCGGATGGCGCCATGGCGCTCGACGCTCAAGCGGGCCAGTTCGCCATTGCGCGTCAGGGTCTCCCGCAGCTCGCCATCCTCGGCAAGGGTGGTATCGTTGACGTCGGCGACCAGCTCCATCAGCGTGCCATATTGCGGCACTTCGGTCCGGTACATCTGCGACATGGCCGTCGAGAACAGGGTGCGGATCTCGTCTGGATGCAAGAAGGTCTGATTGGCCATGTCCCGGGCTCCCACTGCGACTCGATTGGGCGACGATCTCATTCGCAATCGTCATGTTGCCGGAACTCATGCGCCAATGGACACGGGTTGAATAGCAATGTTATCTCAACAACTCATACCGGTTGGGAATGAACATGGCCGTCAGCCAAGCTGGGGGAATGATGAAACAATATCGCTGTTGGAAGAGACCATCGATCGCTCGATCTCTGGGGCGGTCCATGCGGGTCCGAGGGTGAAGCGATGCAGGGTCCGCGACGTTTCCTGCCCTCGATCTCCCTGCTTTGCGCCTTCGAGGCGGCGGCGCGCACGGGAAGCGTCACCGCTGCGGCCAAGGAACTCAACCTGACGCAAAGCGCCGTCAGCCGTCAGATCAAGCTTCTGGAGGAACAACTCGAAGTCGAGCTGTTCCATCGCGAAAAACAAACCATCAGCGTCACACCGGGCGGCGAAGCCTATGCTCGCGAGATCCGCGATGCCCTGCGCAAGATCAGCACCGCCTCGCTGATGCTTCGCGCCAACCCGCTGGGGGGAACGCTCACCCTGGCGATCCTGCCGACCTTCGGCACGCGCTGGCTGGCACCACGGCTGCCGCAGTTCCTGACGCACAACCCCGGCATCACCATCAATCTGGTGACGCGCTTGTCCTATTTCGATTTCCGGCAGGATCCTGTTGATGCCGCCGTCCATTTCGGCAGCCCGGACTGGCCCGGCGGTGAAATGGAGAAGATCCGTTCCGAGACCGTGGTGCCTGCCTGCAGCCCGGTCCTGCGCGACCAACTCGGGTTCAAGTCCGCTGCCGATCTCCGCACTGCCTCGCTGCTGCATCTGACCACCAGGCCCGATGCCTGGGAACGCTGGTTCGCCCTGCATGGCGCGCCGGCCCAATCGGTGCGGGGCATGCTGTTCGACCAGTTCGCCACGGCAGCGCAGGCTGCGATCGCCGGGCTCGGGGTTGCCCTGCTGCCCGAATTCCTCATCCTCGAGGAATTGGAAGCCGGTCGGCTGGTTCGCGCTCTCGATCTGCCGATGGTGAGCGCGGAGGCCTATTATCTGGTCTGGCCAGCCGATCGCGCCATGCACCCGCCCTTGCTGGCCTTCCGGCAATGGCTTCGCACACAGGTCTCGGTCGAGGACGACTAGGTGATCGCCGTCCGTGTGGTGATGTATCGGATCATAAATGATATATAATGCATTGATATATATATTATTTATAGTTTCTATTCAGAGTCGTTTATCGATCATATGAACGAGCCGGGCACCCACCTCGTAGCCGGCTTCCTTCCAGGACCTGAAGCGGCTGGCGTGAGTTCGGTCCTCGCCAGAGGCAGTTCGGCTTCGCTCATCGTGCCAAGGATGTGGTCCGCAAGCGCCCGGCCGAAGACGGTGCCGGGTGCGATGCCGCGGCCATTATAGCCGGAAAAGCCGACGGCCTGCGGCCCGTAGCTGTGGAAACGGGGCAGAGCATTGCCGGTCATGCCGATCTTGCCGAACCACTCATGTTCGAATTCAACCTGCTCGATGGCCGGGAACAGTTTCCGCAAGGCGCGCCTGGCCCAGTTCTTGTGGACGGCGGCACCGGCCCCGCTGAGAGCGCCCACGCTGCCGAAGACCAGCCGCCCGGATTGATCCATGCGGAAGGAGGAGAGCACGGTGCGAGTATCCCAGACGCCTTCGCCACCCGGCAGGATCTGCTTGCGCAGTTCCGGGGCGAGGGGAGCCGTAGCCAGATTGAAATAGGGCAGATGCACCTGCTCTTTGCGCACCTTTTCCCAGGGTCCCTGGCCGTAGGCATCGGTCCCGACCACGATCCAGGCTGCGGTGACCTGGCCCTGCGGGGTCGTCACCAGCCAGCGGCCGTCGCGATGCTCGACATTGGTGACGGGGCTGCCCGTATGGATGTGGCCACCCTGACGCAGCACCGCATCAGCGAGGCCCCTGGCATAGGCCAAGGGCTGGAGCGTACCGGCCCTCCTGTCGAGAAGGGAGCCGGCATAGGCGATCGTACCCACCCGCCTTGCGGTCTCCTCGGCATCGAGAAGTTCGACCGGAGCCCCCCGCTTGTGCCATTGGCGGGCGCGCTCTTCGATTTCCTGCAGTCCCTTGTGGCCGACGGCGCAATGCAGGGTGCCATTCGTCCTGAGCTCGCAGGCGATGTCGTGACGGGCGATCAGGTCCTTGACCACGGCCGGCGCGTCGCCGAGCATCTCCAGCAGACGCTCGCCATGGACCGGGCCCAGTTCCCCGGGCAGGTCCTGCGGCATGACCCACATGCCGGCATTGATCAGGCCAACATTGCGGCCGGAGCCGCCAAAACCGATCTCGACGGCCTCCAGCAGATGCACGCATGCGCCGGCCTGTGCCAGATGCAGGGCGGCCGACAGCCCCGTATAGCCGCCGCCGATGACGGCGACGTCGGCGATAACGGATTGGCGGAGCGGTTCGGTTTGCGGCGCACGGGGAGCGGTCTTTTCCCAGAGGCCGTGGGAGCGCGGATCATTCAGCACGGTAGGATCTCGCCAAAGGGACGCGGTTGTTTTGCCCAGATGCCCGATGCAGGCGACATCATTCGCCGTAGGCATGCGGGCTAGCCTTATCGCTTCCTGTCTGGCTCCGATATCCATGAATGGGCAAGAGGGCATTCCGGTTTGGAATGATCTGCGCATCGAAAACGCCTGGCGCGGCACGGCGTATCCGCGCGCCGAAGCTGCCGAACGAAGGACGCCGCTGTCATCCAGACGGGAAGGGAGCATCGCCGCCCCCTCCGCTCTCTTGACCAAAATAAATCATGAAATTCAATATTTTATATAAGAATCCTAATCTTATCTGAAAGTCCTATATTTTTATTGAAGCTTCGGTTTCCTGGGCGCGTTCAGGCACTGGCCTTTGCCGAGACCGACGCTTGCAGTACCTGCTTGTTTTGCGCTAGGTCATCGAGGAAGGCGTCGCACCAGTGCGACACGTCATGCACGAGCAGGAAATTCATCATGTTCTGCCAGCGTTCGCGCCGCTCCTGCAGCGACATGCTCAACGCGCGGGCAATCGCGTTGGCCGTCCCTTCGGTATCGTAGGGGTTGACCAGCACTGCGCCATTGAGCTCGCGCGCGGCGCCGGCGAAGCGCGATAGAACGAGCACGCCGGGATTGTCGGGGTCCTGGGCGGCGATGAATTCCTTGGCGACCAGGTTCATGCCATCGCGCAGAGGCGTGACCAGTCCGACCCTGGCGATCCGGTAAAGACCCGCCAGGATATGACGGCCGATCGAGCGATTCACATAGCGGATGGGGACCCAGTCGAGCGTGCCCATGGCCCCGTTCACCCGCCCGGCCTCCTCGGCCACCATTTTCTGCATCGTCTCATATTCCGGCACCTCGGAGCGGGATTTCGGCGTGATCTGCAGATAGGTGACCTTGTTGTGATAGCCCGGATAGGCGCGCAGGAAGCGCTCAAAGGCATCGATGCGCTGGGTCAGGCCCTTGGAATAATCGAGCCTGTCGACGCCGATGATGAGGTCGCGGCTTTCGACACTCTGGCGCGCCTTGCGGACAGCGCTGTTGCCGATAGCGACCTGCGCCATCTGGGCAAAGGACTTGGTCTCGATGCCGATGCCATGCACGGCGGCCTTGAAATGCAGCCCGTGATATTCGAACCGGCCTTCCCCGAGATCCCTGGCGATGCCTTCCCGGGCGAGGTAGCCGGCGAAGTTGTCGAGATCGTAGTCGGTCTGAAAGCCGATGAGATCGTAGTGGGACAGGCCCCGGATGATTTCCTCATGCATCGGCATGGCGGCGATCACATCCGAAGGAGGCCAAGGGATATGCAGGAAGAAGCCGATGGTGTTCTTTATACCCATCTGCCGCAATTCAAAGGCGAGGGGGATCAGGTGGTAGTCATGCACCCATAGGATGTCGTCCGGCTTGATCAGCGGAGCCAGGCGATGGGCGAACAGGCGGTTGACGCGAAAATAACCCGCCATTTCCTTGCGGCCATATTCGGCAAGGTCGAGCCGGTAGTGGCAGATCGGCCAGAGCACCCGATTGGCGAAGCCGTGATAATATTCTTCCACGTCGGTCTCGGTCAGATCGGTCAGCACATAGGAAATATTGCCCTGCTGCTGGAATCTGGGGGGAGGGGGCTCGACGCCGGGACTGGATTTTCCGGACCATCCGAACCAGATGCCCCCGCGCTCCTGCAGGGCGGCGTTCAGGGCAACCGCCAGACCACCGGCGGGTGCTTCACCGCTGCGCGCGGGAACGGGAACTCGATTGGAAATGACGACAAGTCGACCCATGGGAACTTTCGAATATTGATGACGGAATCGGATTAGGCCGCAACGCGGGCGATCAAGGCCCGCAAAGCCGTTGGCGATGATATCAACGCGCGAGCGCGCGTTTGGGTCCCTGCCGATCCGATACGGATCGATTGGCCGCCGAGGCTGTTGACCGTCTCGAACATGGCCTCGTCGGTGAGATCGTCGCCGATCGCCAGGGGAACTCTGCCCTTGAAAGGTGCTTCCTGCAGGAAGGCTTCCAACGCCTTGCCCTTGCTTGCACGCGCAGGGCGCAACTCGACCACCATCTTGCCGTGCTGAAGCGACCAGTCGGGCATGGTTGGGGCGAAGCGTGACATCAATGCCTCGACATCGGCCTTGCGCTCGGGAGCCAGGCGGTAATGCACCCCCAATGCCGCGCCCTTGTCTTCGACCACGACGCCAGACCACGCTCCAGCCTCGTCGGCGATGTCGCGCTTGAGCTGCTCGAAAGCCGAAGGGACGGTGAGGCTGTCCACCGCGCCGGAAGCATCACGCCGTTCGGCACCATGCAAGCCCGCGATGGGAAAAAGATGGGGGGCAAATAATTCGTCGGCGAGCACGATGTTCCGGCCAGTGACCAGAGCCATGGCACCCCCCAGATGCCGTGAAAGAGCCCAGAGGTCATCGGGCAGCGTCGGGGGAACGGTAATCGACAGCGGCGTCGCGGCAAGATCGATCAGCGTGCCATCGATATCCAGGAAAACCGCCCATTTGTCGGGCTCAGATAAGGCTGACGCAAAGACCGTCTCGCCAGCCGAGGGCGAATTGCCAGGGCTGTCCTGACTGTTTCTATCCTCATACATGGCCCTTTAGGTAGGCGCGGAGCGCGGGCAGGGCAAGCAAAAAAGCCATCGACAAAAGCCTGGGCGGGAGTGGCACGCAGGCATATCGCCATCATCCGCGGGCCAAGACGCCAAGTTCATTTCCGTCGCACATGGCGCTCCAGCACGACGGCCGGCAGATATCCCTCATGCTGAACCTGGCTCCACGGCATGTGTCGAAAAGACTTGCCTTGAGGCCGGACAAAGCCGCTGAAGAGGGCACCGGCACAATCGGGCCCGGTGTTGGGATTGCCAATGGTGACCAGAGCTTCCGGGTTCTGCTCGCGCAGCAGATCGATAAGATCCGCCACGGTCATGGGTTCCGGCAAAACCGGCATCTTCTCCCCCTCTCCAGCCACGAATGCGCAGGACATTCATGGTGCCCCTCGGAGGGTGTATTGAGATACCTCCGAATATCGAGATGCAACAGCGCCGATACATGGCGCACGAAAAAGCCTGACGCAACCAGGATATCCTTCAGGTGCACTTCCTGAAAGGGGAAACGTGGCTCAGAATCCCTCACATCATCTTGGCAAACAAAGGGAAAGTGCCGTTTGGTCAACTTGCTCGATCCTGCCTCCGATACCGTCGTTGAAACAATGTGCTACATGCAGATCCAGGTCGCACGAAATTTCAAGGTTTAATTATACCTCTTATCTGTCGAATCGGATTTTAGACCGCATGGTCTGGGCGTTTTGGGTGGGTGGTTTGCGCGAAAGCACGGCGGCCGCCTGCGCTTCATCCGGTACCCCGCGCGGACTGGAGATTGCAGCCGCCCCTCACCAGGGCCATTCGACCCATAGCGGCAATGACACAGACGAGGGCAGCGGCGGCAAATGCCGTGGCATAGCCGGCGACCACATCCGATTGCCCTGCGGCAACCGACATCAGCGCGGCCAGACCGATGGGTCGGTCCAAGTTCCGTGGCGGTGCTCATGACGCCACCGGCAAGACCGGCCTGGTGCTCGGGCACATGGGTGGTAGCGAGCACGGCCGAGCCCGAGAAGATCAGGGAGAGGCCGATTGCAAGCAGGATTTGGCCGGGCAGAAGCACCAATCCGTAGGAGGTCGCGCCATTGATGAAGGCGAGGACGGCGAGGCCTGTTCGCCGCTGGCGATCAAGCCGAGGCTCGCGGCGATGATGCCGGCAGTGGCGAGGATTGCTCCCGGCAGATCCAGACCGAGGCGGCATCACCGAGCATGCGGCGCCGCGTGTCGCGACCGGCAATCTGCGCGGCACCGGCTGTACACTGTCGGCGGCGATCGCTGCGCTCCTGCCCTCGCTTCCCCTGGTAAAAGTGGTGGAGGAGGCAGGGCTTTATCTTACCGAGGCACTGAAGGCGTCCGGTCGGTTGACGGTCGGGCGCGGCCGCGGCCCCGTCCATCATTTTCACGCCTTGTGGCGCGAGGAATTGCCGGCAGGCGGTGGCTGATAAAGTCGGCCATTACGTGCTCAGCGCCGCACGGCGCTGGCAAGTTCCGCCCGCGAACGGATGCCCAGCTTGTCGTAGATGGCCTGGGTCTGGTTGCGGATGGTGGCCGGTGCGCTGCCCAGCATCTGCGCCGCCTGCTTGTGGGTTGCCCCGCTGGCGAGCAGGTGCGCCACTTCGCGCTCGCGCGGCGAGAGCCGGTCGAGCTTGGATAGCAGCGAGAGTTCCAGCCTGATCAGGCTCGACTGCCGGCCTGCTCCGCGATCCTCGCGACAGCTCACCGCCACACCCTCGCGCTCGAACAGATGGATGCCGGGATGCAGAGCCGCTTGCCTGAGAGGCCGGGGCAGGCGATCGCCGTTCCAGCCGGGCCAGATGGTTCTGAGGAAACTATGGGACTGATCCAGGCCAAGATGGGCGAAGCCGGCTTCGTCGACCGCCAGTGTCGCCCGCTCGCCCGGCTCGTCCGCACTGCGACGCTCGAACGCGGCCTGCAGCGCCAGGAACAAGTGATCTACCGCGCATTGCAGAAGCTGCAGGTCCTCCCCGTCCCAATGCGGGTCATGGCACCGGGTGCGATAGACCGAGACGAAGAAGGTGGTCGCGCGCCCCGGCCGATTATGCATGGCGGAGGCCCATTTGCGGATGCCATAGCGCTCCGACAGTTCGGCCATCTCGTCGGTCTGCCGGGGCTGCCCACGGTCATAGATGCAGACCTTGCCGCGGTCCCGGCGCAAGGCCGTGGCGACCAGGTCCTGGCTGGCCATCGTCGACCAGAACGGGGCAAAACCGTCCGGCAGGCCAAGCGTGGAGGAGGCGGGCACAGTGGTGCGGTCGTCCACGAAGCGAGCCCAGCCATACCAGGCACAGTCGAAACCGAGCAGGGGGCGCAACAGCTCGAGGGCGTGGGCCGCCACGTCAAAATCCGCATCCTTGTCGGCGCGCCGGCCGGCTTGATGAAGATCGACCACGAATTGCGAGAACATGGACAGTTTGGAAGTCACATGCACCGACCCCGGATGGAGGGTTTTATTTTTGTCATGTTAACCGTGGACGGTGTTCGTCACAAGGTTGGTGCCCGCCGCCAATAGTGCATCTGCACCATTCCCGCCTTGTTTGCATGCGCTAGCCTGCCGGAAAACATGCAGATGAGGGAGAACTGCGATGACCACGGGATGGGTGTGGCATGAGCGTTTTGGCTGGCACGACACCGGGACGGCGGCCGGGTTCCTGAAGGGCGAATTCATCCAGCCCCTGCAGCATGTCGAGTCGCCGGAATCAAAGGCCCGTTTCGCCTCCCTGGTGGAGGTCTCCGGCATCGCCAAGGCCCTGAAACGCATCGAGATCACCAAGGCTAGCGACGAGGACATTCTGCGTGTCCATACGAGCGAACATCTCGACAAGATGAAGGCGCTCAGTGCCGACATCCGCGGCGGCGACATGGGCGACGGCGTTTCGCCCTTCGGCTTTGCCGGCGTGGACCTCGCCTGCCTGGCTGCCGGCGGCACCATCAGTGCGTTGCGGGCGGTGGTGCAGGGCGAGGTCGCCAATGCCTATGCGCTGGTGCGCCCCCCCGGCCACCACGCTCGCCCGGAGAAGGGCATGGGCTTTTGCATGTTCGCCAATGTCGCCGTGGCGATCGCCCATGCACGTGCCAAGCTCGGTATCGAGCGCGTGGCGGTGGTCGACTGGGACGTGCATCACGGCAACGGGACCGAGGCCTGTTTCGAAGCCGATCCCGACATCCTCACCATCTCCCTGCACCAGGATGGCAATTTCCCGCCCGATACAGGCAAGGTTGCCGATCGCGGTGTCGGTGCCGGCAAGGGCTCGGCGATCAACATCCCGCTGCCGGCGGGCTCGGGTGAGGGGGCCTATCTCGATGCCTTCGACCGGGTGGTATTGCCGGCAATTGCCCGCTTCAAGCCCGATGTCATTATGGTGGCGAGCGGCTTCGATTCATCCAATGCCGATCCGCTCGGCCGCATGATGCTGGTTTCCGGCTCCTATCGCCTTATGACCCGTCGCCTGATGGATCTCGCCGCTTCGATCTGCCGGGGGCGGTTGGTGATCAGCCATGAGGGCGGCTATTCGCCCTTCTACGTGCCTTTCTGCGGCTTGGCCGTGGTTGAGACGCTCAGCGGCGTCGAGACGGGCGTCCAGGATCCCTATGAGGCCTTCTGGAAGGACCTGCCCGGACAGGATCTGCAGCCGCACCAGAAGGCCCTGGTCGATGCGGTGATACAGGCTTGCGGCCTGTGACGCCTATTGGCCGCGACGTGAAGAACAACAAGAATGGTGCGTGCGGAAGCCCAGCGAAGGGCTTCGACGGCGCGCCGCCCACCCAGCAGGAGAATATCGAGATGGGAGGACGAAATGGAAAGGCAAGCGTCTGACTTTGGCCGTGTCCGCCGCCTTTTGCTGTGGCTCAACCTGATCATCATGCTGTTTCCGCCGATCCATCTGGCGATGGCGCGCGGCAGTCTCGGCATGGCGATGTTCTTCTTCATGGGCAGCGGCCTGTTCCTGGTCGTCAGCCTCACCTATCTGCATCGGGCGAGCCCGGACCGGGAAGAGGAATAGGGCCATGGACTTCCTGATCGGTTATGGGCTGCTGGCCCTGTTCTTCATCGGCGTCGTCGTGGTGCTGGAGCGCACCCGCCAGCAGGGCCGGGACTTCACCGACTATGCGGTGGCCGGCCGCTCCTTCGGGTCATGGTTCCAGACCATGGCCTTCCTCAACACCTGGCTGCCCGGGACGATCTTCATCGCCTTCGCCGGGCTTTCCGCCTCAGCCGGGGTGATCGGCTACTATGTGATCTCCTATTCGCTGCTGGCGGTGCTGTTCATGTTCCTGATGGCGCAGCGCGTGTTCGACTGGGGCAAGGCGTTCAACCTGCGCACCCAGGCCGATTTCGTCGGCATGCGCTACAATTCCACCAGCGTGCGCGTGATTGCCGCCGTGATCGGCGTGATCTCGGCCTTTCCCTGGCTGGTACTCGCCTTCCAGTCGCTTGGCCTCGTCTTCTCCTATCTGTCCTTCGGTGCGATGGCGCCGACGACGGCGGTATTCGTCGGCATCGCGGTACTGGCCGTCCGGCAGATCTGGACGGTGCGGCTGGGCATGCGCGGCATCGTGATCTCGGACATGATCCAGGGCATCTTCGCCTATGGCGTCGGCGGGCTGGTGGCGCTCGGCCTGATCGTCTGGCTGATGTCGCAGGGCCTGGGCTTTGCCGGCCTGCCGGAGAGCTTTGCCAGCCTGCCGGGTCTGCACAGCGATCTCGGCCCGCTCTACTATTTCTCGCTGGTGTTCACCGGCGCGATGGGCTCGTGGTGCTGGCCCGATATCTTCGTGCGCCTGTTCACGGCCAGGAGTGCCCAGGCGGTGCGCAATTCCGCCCTCAAGGCGGCGCCGTTCATGTTCGTGTTCCTCGCCATCATGCTGACCATGAGCATGCTGGCCTCCCAGCTTCCGGAGGTGGCGAAGGCACCGGACAATGTCTGGTTCCTGGCGGCCGGGCATGGCGGGCCGTTCGTCCTGGCGCTGGCGGGCGTGGCCGTGTTCGCCGCCACGGTGGGCAATGTGAACGCCATCACCGCTGCGGTCGGCACCCATACCGCCCAGGATATCATCCATGTCGGCGGCGCGGATGAGGCCACCAACACCCGTACCGCGCGCATCACCATCGTCATCGCTACCTTGCTGGCGGTGGCCGGGGCGGTGGCGACCGCCAATGTCACTGCCGGCCTGCTCACTCTGGCGCTCGCCTCCTATCAAGGCATCGTCCAGCTGGCGCCGGCGCTCTATCTCGGCATCTTCTGGCGCCGAGGCAACGCGGCGGGTGCCGCCAGCGGTATGGTCGCCGGTTTCGCGGTGGCCGTGGTGCTGCAGTTCCTCTACCCCGTGTCCATTCCAGCCTTGGCGGGGATGACCTCGGGGGTGGTTGGCCTCATCGTCAACACGCTGGTCTACGTCGCGCTGTCCTACGCATTGCCACAGAATGAGGCCGAGCGCCGGCGCATCGGCCGGCTGTTTGATGGCGCGGCGGAAGAGGCGGGCGATGATATGCCGGCCGGCAAAGCGCAGCCGCGGCCGATCTGATGGTATGCAGTACCCCCGCGCCGCAAGTTTCCGGCGTGGGGGCCTCGTGCCGAGCCCCGGGCAGACGCGGCTCCGCCGCCATGAAGGCGTCAGCTATCTACGGCCTTGAATGTCCCGAGGCCGCATCGCCGATCATCGTTTGGTCCGCCTCATCGGCAAGGTTGAGCATGATTGAGGCGCCATCTGCCACGCGCTTGCGCAGGGCGTCGGAACGGCCGGGTTCCAGGCGCAACCCTTCCTGGCGGTGGAGCGATTGCAGCCTTGCTCGCGACAGGCCGAGTTCGCGCGCCAGGAGGCGGTCCAGGCGAATTCCCGCTGGCAGGTCGACACTGAGTTCGACATGCAGGATGGACCAGCCATCCGGCCGGTCGAGCACTCGCTTGGTGACGTCGACCTCGGCGCATTCCTCGATATGGAAGGCGTGCGAGCGCAAGGCTGCGAGATCGAAAGCCTGGTGACGAATCCAAATCGGATCGTTCGTCTGCAACGCGGCGAGCATATCCGGAGGAATATCCTGCACGGGCCGGCGCTCGAACAGCGGCCTGTTCCAGCTCTTGTCGCAAACCGGGCATTTATAGATCAGCCAGGCATCGAGCCGTCGGCCATTGGCATTGAGCCTTGCCTTGCCGCTGCAACGGAAGGGGCGGGCGATGCCGCATCCGGTGCAGGCCAGCCAGGGTTCAGGGGGGCTTCGGGGCGTGACGGTCCAGCGGACCGTGAGAAGATTGCACATACCGTCTCGGTCTTCCGTAAGGAAGTCCAACGAGATGGCGATCGGAGAGGCCCGTTACGGGCACGGTATGGCGATGTTCGCTGGGGAGGGAGCTGGGGCAGCGGCCTGTGTGCATGGCACATTCGGACAAGCCAGACCGGTCTCGGACCACCACCCGGTGAACACGATTACCCGCCGGGCTGCCGGCTGGCCGCCCAGGCGATGGGATGGAAAGGAAGAGACCGGTATTTACTTAGGCAAAATCGAACCTCGGCGCCCCAACGCTTGCTGGCGGATTGCTTAGCCGGCCAGGGGCGTCCTGGCAATCTGGCCGGTGATGAAACTGCAAAAAGAAACCGCCGCGCAATCCGAAGATGCGCGGCGGCTGTGACGAAGTCCGATTGCCGGGGAGCCCGCCAATCAGCGGCCTGCATTCTCCGGCAGAGGCAGAGGTTCCGCCTTGCCGACGATGAAGGCGTAGGAAAAGGCGCCGAGCACGGCGAAGCCGGCCGCCAGGGCGAAGGCGGGCGTATAATCGCCATGGAACATGTCGAGCAGGAAGCCGAACATGAAGGGGCTGATGATGCCGGCAATGTTGGAGGCAAAGTTCTGGATGCCTCCGATGGAGGCGACATGGCGCGAGCTTGGCGCCACGTCGGCGGGCAGGGACCAGATCCCGGTCGCGGCGATCGCCAGGCTGGAATAGGAGATCGCCAGGAAGAACAGGGCCAGATAGATGGAGGAGGCGAAGGCGGCAGGCAGGATAGCGGCCCCGCCCAAAAGGCCGCCGACCATCACGACCTTGCGCACCGTGGTAACGTTGGCGCCGCCACGGATCAGGCGATCGGCATAGGCACCGGCGATCCAGGCCGTCACCACCGCGGCAAGACCCGGCAGCATGCCGAGGGTGCCCAGTTCCTTCAGATTGAGGCCGCGGGCGTTCTTGAGATAGTCGGGGAACCAGGTGAGGAAAAAGTAGATCACGAAGTTGAGGCAGAAGAAGCCGAGCATCATGCCCCAGACCGTACGGTAGCCGAACAATTGCGACCAGCGGATCTTGGTGGCTTCGCTGTCGTCATTGGCCTCGGTGCGTCCGCCATTGTCGGCGATGTATTGACGCTCGAGGTCGTTGGCATCGGGATGATCGACGGGATCGCGATAGTACCAATACCATACAAGCGCCCAGACGATGCCGGCCATGCCGAGGATCACGAAGGAATAATGCCAGGTCGCTACGACGAGAAGGCTGGTGACGATGGGCAATGAGAGCACCGTGCCGACCCGCGAGCCGGAATCGATCACTGCGGTGGAGAAGGCACGCTCGCCCACCGGAAACCAGCGCGAAGCTGCCTTGGTTGCCGCCGGATAGGCCGGCGCCTCGCCGGCGCCCAGTGCAAAGCGGAAGGCGAAGAAGCCCCAGAAGCTGCGGGCGAGGGGGGTGAGCGCCGTGAAGATCGACCACCAGATCGCCGCGATGGTAAAGGCCCGGCGCGAGCCGACCTTGTCGGTGAACCAGCCCGCGATCAGCATCATCCCGTCATAGGCCCAGAAGAAGGCGCCAAGGATCAGTCCCTTCTGGGTATTAGTAAGATTGAGGCCGAGATCCGCATCGATATAGGGCAGCGCCACGCTCATGTTGGCCCGGTCGAGATAGTTGATGACCAGGCCCGCGAAACACAATGTCAGGATGATATAGCGGGTGCGAGAGGCGCCAGGAGGCGCTTTCTGACTGCCACCCCGCGCGGGTGAACTAGCGGGTGTCGTATGCATGATCGGGTTCCTCCTCCCGTAGGCGTTTGTTCGTGGCGTTCGTCACGACCTTTCCGAATGGCCGCAGTTCATTTCGAGAGCGGTTCGCACAGGTGGCGAGCCGAGAGCAGGATCCAAGTCCTGGAGATGAAGTCAGCGTAAATTCGCCTGCCTTCTTGGAGAAAGGCGGGGTGTCTAGACGAGTATTGAAAGGTGATCACACTTCCCGGCGCGCAAGAATTGCCGACCGGCATCAAAGAGGCTCATAACCAGCCTATATGCCGGTCCTGCCACATTTTCCTCCCGTTCAACTTTGGTCGAACTCCTTAGTGATTGCGCAATCATTTTGCAAGGTCTATCTTTGCATCGAAAAAACAGCGACGGGCCTTCGACATGAAAAGACCCAAGAAACGTTCAGGGAAGAAACGCATAACATTGGTCGAGATTGCCGAGGCTGCGGAAGTTAGCGCTATCACCGTGTCGCGCGCCCTTCGCAATCCGCAATCCGTTTCGCATGAGCTCAGGCAACGCATTCAGCAAATCGTCGACGATCTGGGATATGTGCCCGATCCTGCAGCGAGCGCGCTGGCTTCGGCTCGGACGAATGTCATCGGCGTGCTGATTCCGTCAGTGACCAACAATGTTTTCGCGGATGTGATGCGTGGGGTCTATGCCGAGGCAGAGGCTACCGCCTTCCGGGTACAGTTGGGCAATACCCGCTACTCCCTGATCGAAGAGGAAAGGCTGCTCCGGGTGTTCCTCAGCCAGCGCCCGGCCGGCCTGGTCGTGGCCGGCATCGATCAATCGGAGGCGGCCCGTGCGCAGCTCCTGCAGGCCGAGTGCCCGATCGTCCAGATCATGGAGGTCGGCCACGACCCTGTCGATATGATGGTCGGGTTTTCGCACCATCGCGCCGCATTCGCTGCCACGAGGCATCTGGTGGAGCGCGGATACCGGCGGATCGCTTTTCTGGGTGCGCGCATGGATCCGCGCACGCAGAGGCGCCTTCAAGGTTTCATCCAAGCGCTGGACGAAGCCGGCTTGCTCGATGAAAAGCTCATCGTCACGACCCCCAGGCCATCCACCGTGTCGCTGGGTTGCGAGTTGATGTCAGAATTGCTGGCGCGAGCGCCCGACGCCGATGCCGTGTTCTGCAACAATGACGACCTTGCGGTCGGCGTGCTCTTCGAAGCTCAGCGTCGCCGTATTGCCGTCCCCCAGCAATTCGGCATTTGCGGTTTCAACGATCTGGACATCATGGCTGTCGCGAATCCCGGTCTCACCAGCGTCAGAACCCACCGAGAAGAGATGGGAAGGAAAGCCATGAGGATGTTGATCGACAGGATTGGCGGAAAGCATATCGAGCCGCGGCTGATCGATCTGGGTTACGAGTTGGTCACGCGGGAGAGCACGGCGCGCCATATGAGCATAACGGCTCCGGCCTGATGGTTGCCGGTACCTCGATCCGCTTCGGCTCCAATTCCTCGTGTCATTGCTATTCCGAGAACCCAGTCGCATCTATTTCGATCGGCGAATCGTATTTGATTCGAGAAATGAGATGCTCCTTTACACATTTACTGAGGCGCTGTGACCAGTGCGTCGTATAGTCTGTCAGTAGATCCTCGAAAGTCTTGCGGAACGGCTTCGTTTTCCAGTTGAAAAAGGCGTTATATGCTTGGTCGTCCGACGCCAATTCCAAGAGGTAATTTGCCAGGGACTGCGGGTCAGGATACAAACTGGCATCAATATAACACCGATCTCCCGGAGCAAATTCCTCGATATTAGGTGCGCCGAGATAGACCGGAACGGATCCCGCCCAAAGTGGGTCGAAGAATTTTTCGGTGACGTAGTCCTCGGCGCAGGCATTCTCAAATGCAATGGTGAATTTGTAGTCGGCAATCGTCTTCAGTTTGCTCCTACGTCCAAGATCAGGATCAAGGACGCGATTCCGCATAAACCGGCCATAGGAATCAATTGCTAGGTACTGGGCTAAGTCCTGGAGATAGCCAGATCTGCCACTTTGATCGAACCGGCTGGAAATAAAGGAAGCTACGAGCGTGTCTTTGTTGTAATGCGACGGCGGCCGACGAAAGCTTTCATACATGGCGGCGATGTCACCATGAGGGTTCGCGTAATTCAACGTGACGTCTGCGGTTCGTCGATAAGTCATCGTGAGATCGAAGGCCGCCATGAAATTGGGGTCGGACATGAATGGATAGTGTTGCTCGCACTCCATGGACCAAGCGACCCAAAGCTGTCTTGGGCGCTTTTCTGGCGGCGTTTCGCTCGCCCCAGCGGTCGGCGTCCGCTTGAACCGCCATTCGGGCAGATGGAAGACGACTGCATCGGCAGCGCTAAAAAGGGTACGATCCGTCGAGAACTCGATTCCCTCAACAGGCCCGGGCAAATCGAGCGGCGCTCCCCATAGGGTATCGTGGAAAAGGATCAGCATGCTGGGATATGGCCACTTTCTTGAACCAGCCTCATAATATAAGAAATTATATTTGTTTTTTCAATACGTTTTTATATTACGCTACGTAAGTTTTGAACATCCTTTGTGATGATGCTTGCATTGTGATTGATCGATTGGGGCTTAGGCGATCAAGGCGCGTCTATCCAAAGGAAGGACGGGCACTCGCCTCGCCTGAAGAGCTTGGAACCGTCGTGGGGTTCGCCAGGGTGCCGTTGCGTTAAGTCTAATTGGTGACTCGATCTGTTTCGGGGCCCCGGTAAGGTTCTTCCAAGAATGAGGAGGATACATGCCTAAGTACATCGTCCCGAAACGGCAAATCAGCCCATTTGGGCTTCGCATGGATCCCGAACTGCGAAAGCTCCTCGAAGGACAGTCGAAGCTCAAGGGCCTTTCTCTCAACTCTCTGATCGTCTCCATCTTGGAAACTCACGTCCACGGCACGATCAATCTCGTCGATCGAGTTGCCAAATTGGAGGAGCAGTTTCAGGAGGTTCTTACCAAATAGGGCCCTTATGGCGTTCAAAGGGGAGGTGGTAAGGAGAGCCTTTTGCAGAGTGTTGCCGCCCCCTGCCGCTATTCTCACGATCTGGCTGCAGGGCGCAGAAATAAAAGCCCGGCATATCGCCGGGCCTTGTTTGCATTCTGGCTGATGAGTATCAGAACTTGTAGCTGATGCCGAGATTGACGGTGGTCTGATTCCAGCCGGCCTTGACGCTCGGGTCCGTCACGACATAGCGCTTTTTCTGGAAATCAGTGTAGCGCACTTCCAAGCGGCCGATCCAATTCTGGGTGAAGGCATATTCGGCGCCGGCACCAATGGTCCACCCGATATGGGTGTTGGTGTCGCTGGTGCCGTAGGCGGTGCCGAAATACTGGCCGGAATCCGACAGCTTGCCGTTGGCGAAGGCGATACCACCCGTGGCGTAGAGCAGGATGTTGTCGAGAGCGTAGCCGGCGCGCAGCCGGGCCGAGCCCTGCCACTCGCTCTTCATCTGCAGGCGGCCGCTCCAGCCTCCACCATAATAGCTGTAGCGATGGCTGCCCTTGAGATCGGCATAGTCGATATCCACCTCGCCACCGATCACGAATTGGTTGATCTGGTAGTTGTAACCGGCATGAGCGCCGCCCACGAAGCCGTTCATATTGAAATGATCAGCAACCGACTGGGTCTGGGCCGGGGTAGGGGGCAGGAGCGGGCCGTTCTCGGAATAATTGTCGTTCTCGCGGCCCCAGCCATAGCCCGCATGCAGGCCGATATAGGGACCGGACCAGTCATAGGGCGTATAGACGGGAGCGACGGGTTCGACCGGTCGCGGTGCGAGGTCGGCAGCGTCAGCGCCGCCGGCAACCAAGGCTGCGACCATCACGGTCGGTACGAAAACTGCCTTGAACATAAATTGTTCTCTCCCACATGTGTTCACCGAAAATCCAGCGGCTGGCGCTGAAACTTTCCTATTTCAGAAGCTATGGGGACGTCGCGTTTTCGAGTCAAAAGAATATAAATTACCTTAGGGAATATATCGCACTATCGGAATAATATGTGGCAAAATTGCAACAATTATCAGCACTTTCGGTCAAATTTTACCTCCTTTCTATGCTTAATATCCACCACGCGCTTGGATTTCTCGAATTGTCTAACTAAGATACACTCTGATCATTCATAATCGTCGCTTCGAACAGCCATATTGATTGACATACTCTAATTCGATACCTAATGAATATTGATTATGCGTTCAAATGGCATCCGCCTGCTGCGATATATGATGAGGTATGAGATGGCCGCCACTGCTGCGAAGAAACTCGATGCCGGGAGCGCCGCTCCCGTGGCCACTATCAAGAAGACGGGCATTCTCGTCGCCCGAGCCCCTTATGAAGCACCCAAGGTGCTGTCCTTCTCAGTCAAGAAATTGTCCACCGATAATGCCCTGTCAATGTTGGGCAACACCTGATCGCGCATTTTTGACGATCCTCGTCATGGAGCGTGTCTCCGCTCGCTATTTACAAGCAAGCAGATGCGCGCCTGAGGCGGTATGGCAAATATGGCACTCACATCTCTGCTGCCGGAACCGCGAGCTTCGTGCTGATAAGGCCATCCGATTAGATGCGCCCCGATCTCGAACGCCCGGACCGGCTTGAGGGATGCACGGCACATTGACTTTGGCACCGACCACCTGTCGAAAATGCCCCTTGGCCCGGCCGGAGGCATGGGATTATGTTCCATAAGATAGATTATGCGAATTAATTCCCTGTAGAGCTCCGCTGAAACGGTCATACCTCTCCTCATTGGACATATCTCTTTTCCAAGGCGCAACGCCTTGGAAATTCAATGTGATGATGGCGGTGTCAAAGACACCGCCCGTGATTGGAGTGCTTACTTGCGAAGCTCGGTCCAGATCTTCTTGTAAAGCACGTCGACCTCCGGCGGGCACATCAGCGCCACGGTGCCATGGGCCTTGGCATCGGCGGGAACGACAATCTCAGGAGCGTCCCTCATCTCGGCTGGCATGTATTTTTCCGAGCCTGCGATGCCATTCGCGTAATGATGGAAGGTGGAGTTCAGTGCAGCGTTCTCAGGATCCATCATGAAATTCTGGAACAGCCTGGCGTTGTCGACATTCTTTGCTTCTTTCAGCACCGCCACATTGTCGGACCAGTACGTGAAGCCTTCCTTGGGATAACCGTAATGGATCTGGGGATGCGCCAGGCGCGTGCGCAGGGCCGCCCCGTTCCAGGTCAACGAGGCCTTGAAGTCGCCTGCCCCCATCTTTTCGATGGCATTGTATTCCATGGCGATCCAGTTCGGCTTGGCGGCCGTCAGAAGGTCACGGGCTTTCTTCAATAGCTGCTTGTCGCCGGTGCACTGCTCGCCGCCGACGTAGCGGATGGCGGCCGTAATGACGTCCTTCATCTCCGGAACGACGTTGACCTTGCCCTTCAGCTCGTCCGGCGTCTTGAAGATGATATCCCAGGTGTTGATATCGCCCTTATACGCCTCGGTATTGACGACGACGCCAATCGTACCCCATGCCCACGGCACGGAATATCTGCGGCCGGGATCGAAACCAGGATCTGCCCATTCCGGAGTGACGTTCTTGAAATTCTCCATCTGGCCGGGATTGGTTTCGAGCAGCAATCCTTCCTTGATCCAGATCGGCAGATAAGTCTGCGAGGGCACGACGATGTCGAAACCTGAACCACCCTGTCGCGCCTTGGCAAGGGCCGTATCGTTGGAATCATAGTCGGTGATGGTGACCTTGACCTTGTATTGCTCCTCGAATTTCTTGATGAGCTTGGGGTTGGTATAGTTGCCCCAATTATAGATGTTGAGCTCGCCTTCGGCATGAGCGACGCCCGTCATGGCAAGAAGCATCAGCACCGATCTGGGGATGGACCATTTCAAATACACAGGGGATTCCCTCCAACACATTCATCGATCTATCTGCCGTGAGGGCCTCGAACAGTCCAGAGGCTCAGCGCATGACTGTGAAGATATAGTCTGACCTATTTGACGCAGGCCCCGCGTGCAGCCAGATCGTTTTGGGTCAAGCCAGAGCAGCGTAGATGGATCGGCTACGAACTCGACGGTCTATTGGGTCCCCAAATCCGAGAGGTAAGCGGGCCGTGCGCCGCGTCACGTTTGCCCAGACACGGCAAGCTCAAACGCCTCAGCAACTGGTATCGCGGCCAGCCCGGCACGAAGCTCAATTTCAAAATGCCCAGTGCCCCCAGGTTATGCTCTTTCCAAAAAGGCCTTGGCGACAAGCGCGGACCGTGTGGGAGAACAAAGCCCCTCCCCGCCATTCCAATCAGAAATTGATTATATGAAATGAGTTTTTGAATTAATTTGTTAAATTGACACCTGATATTTCAAGTCGGGGGAAATGGTGGATCGGGTTGCGCTTGACGCCCAAATCCAGCCAATGAGGCGTAGCCACGCACGACACGCTCTCGCTCCTCATAGGTTGCAACGGCCTCGATATCGGCAAAACCGTCGGGCGCCCGAGCTTCCACCATATCGATCACGCCCTCGGGACCGCCCTTGCGATTGGCCAGGACGATCTGGGCGGTGCTGGGGCGTCGCTCTGCGTCATAAGCCGCCAGGGCCGCCTCGATCGTATCCGCGGCGCGGAGGTGCTCCGACAGGGATCGGGCGTCGAGAATGGCCTGACTCGCGCCGTTCGAACCGACCGGATACATGGGATGGGCTGCATCCCCCAGCAAGGTAACGCGCCCGAACGACCAGCGCGGCAGTGGTTCGCGATCGCAGTTGGGATATTCGTAGAACGCGTCCGTGGCTTTGATGATTGCGACGGGATCGACATAGTCGAGGTGGAAGCGGTCGCGAACGAATGGCAGGACTTCTTCGAGCACGCCGGGCCTGCTCCAGTTTCCCAGGGAGAAGCTCTGAACCCTCTCTTGGCCTGCTCGTGCCATCACCGCCCAATTGGTGAGGTGCGTCTCTGAGTTTTGTTCATGTTTTTCAATTGGATAGAACACGAATTTGGCAAAGTTTCCGCCCGCGATCGCCATGGTGCGACCGTCCTGCCATTTCGGCCAGGGGGTGGCGCCACGCCAGAGCATGATGCCGCTCCAGATCGGCTGGCCCTCTCCAGGATAGAGTGCGGCACGCACGGCCGAATGAATGCCATCGGCCCCCACGAGCAGGTCACCGACAGCTTGCGTCGGCCTGCCGAGGCTGTCCGACAGGTGAACGATGACGGCATTACTGTTTTGCTCGAAACCATTCACGCGGCATCCGGTGCGGATCACCGCCGGGCCCATCCGCTCGATCACGGCGCGATGGATCAGGCCGAGCAACCTACCTCTGTGAATGCTGAACTGAGGTGCGGCGAGACCTGCATCGATGCCGCGCAACTCGCGCCACACCACCTGCCCGAACCGGTTCGCATAGATCAATTCGCGCGTCCGGATGCCCGCGGCATCGAGTTCCTCGATCAGCCCCAGCTCCGTCAACAGGCCGACGGCATGCGGCAACATGTTGATGCCGACGCCCAGTTCACGCACATCCTTTGCGCCCTCGAAAATCTCGACGTCCACTCCCACCCGATGAAGGAACAAAGCAGCGGTCAACCCACCGATGCCAGCTCCCGCAATCAGTGCCTTCATGATCCTGCTCCGTATTCAGAATGCATATTTGGCATGAGGAAACCTATCATCCCAAGATCCAAGACCATCGCTGGCCGTCTCAGTTGGCTCGGTTCGCCTTCACAGTGACGAATTCGGGCATGATTCCTCCTGCTCTCCTATCGTACCTGCCTCAAGGACGAAGCAGTGCGCACTTTTCCGACATTCGACCGGATACGCCAGCTCGAAAGCCGTCGCCCTTCCCGCCAGTGTCGCCGACCGCCTTGCGCACGGCAACCGGACAGGTTTCACTGTTGCGCAAGCCGGAAAGCACGGACGGGCGGTCCCAGAGCGTCAGGACAAGGCGTGGAAGCATGGCATTTGCGATCAAGGCCGAGATTCGTGACCTGGATGCGGAAAATCTCAGCTTCACCGCACAGAAGACGATGTATGCCGGCAAGCATATCGCTGAGGGCGACATCATCTTCCTGTTTGCGAGCGAAAATGAGGGGGGCCAGGGTCTTTTCGCCCGTGGCGTCGTGACCTCTGCCGAGGCGGTTGCCAAGAAACAGGACACCCTTCGGCAGACCCCGCGTGTGAGCATTGCCGTGCGCCGCATCGCGCTTGCCCAGAGGCCACTGGGGCGCCGCGAGCTCAAACGTCTCAGCAATTGGCAGGACGGCCAGCCCGGCACGGAGCTCAATTTCAAATTCTATCGGCAAGCGACGAACAAGATCATCGGCATCACGGACGAGGCGGCGGTGTTCCTCAGCCAGTTCTTCTAGAGAGAACTGCTGATAAATGGATTAATATCTATAAATATTAAGCAATATCAATATATTATAGATATTTTCTTAACATTTAGATTAAGTATGATGCTATGGAGAAAAATGCTTCAAGTCTACGGATCCGGCCGGGCGACTCTGCGTGCGGCGATGGCCAGCAGCTTGAGGGTCCCCTCCAATGCCTGGCTGGCCCGATCAGTCTCGCCGCCTGTCGGGGAATGCGTATATTCGACACGCCCATTCTCGTAGATGTCGATCTCGAACCGACTGTCGGCGGCCGTCACCGTCAGGGTGATCGAGTCGGGCGTCAGTCGGTCCAGCACATACCAAAGGTGCTGCTGATCCAGCGTTCGCAACAGGCTGAAAAGTGGATGCGTCATGCTCGATGCTCCTCGAATCACGACCATGCCCACCGGCCTGTTGCGGAGGGCCGAGATGGCATTCCCCGCTCTTTGCAGCGAGGTGGCGTGTTCCTGGTCAAAAAACTATTAATAACAATAGGTTATAGAATGTTAGGTTCTGCGAGAGCGCGATTTGGCGGCCAATTCGGCTAACGCTCGGTCTGGTGACGATGTTCCGCCGTCCCTACCCGCAGGGTCGTGTTTCAGATGCCATCATCCGTCGCGTAGTCGCGCGTAAAATAGGCATTGGTCAAGGCCACAACCTCTGTTCTGTTGCGCGCATTGAGACGCTTCATGATGTTCCTGACATGCACTTTCACCGTGAACTCGCTCATCTCGAGTTCAGCAGCAATCAGCTTGTTCGGCAGCCCCCTGCGGATCAGGCCGACGACCTCGAGCTGCTTTGCGGTCACCCGATCCCGTAAGGATCCCCCGCCACTTGGCAAAGGCATGGTCTCGGTTCGAGACTGCATCACGCTGTGGGAGGGCACGAACACACCGCCGCTGCGGACCAGGCGAATGGCAGCGATGGCGACATCGACATTGGAATCCATGGCAATGAAGCCACTGGCACCCTGCTCCAGAGCCTTCGAAACGTCGCTTGCCGATTTCATGTCGGAAATCACCACAACCCGCACACCGGGCGTGACGGCAAGAACGCGCCTCACCATTCGCTCGACGGCGATTGTCGTCTCCCGTGTACCGGTGACGCACAGCAATGCGATGGAGGCGCCCTGCCCCCGCCTGCCCCACTCTTCGACGTCGGCGTAACCCTCCACCACCAATCCGGTTTCAGAGCCTGTCAGGCAATGCATGAGGCAGGTCCGGGTCAAGGCATTGGCGCAGATGACAACGACATGTGCGCTGGTATCCCGATATATCTGCACGGCTGGAACGGGCACGCTGTGATCGAGCGGGAGTTGCCCCGCAGTATGTTGCGGTATCGGCGCGGGAACGGCGTGCTGCTCGTCGGCGACCGGAGCGGTTGGCTTGCGAGGCGCCGACGAAGATAAGGGCATAGCGCGGTTCCAGCGGGTTGGTGCAGGCTCAACGGAGACCGCATGTGCCTTTGCGCACAGCCATTGCCTCAGCAGAACGTGAGGTTGCTCGAACGGCACCGCAATGTCAAATCCGAATATGAAATTGACATTTTAAAGCTCGTGGGTAAAAAGTTACTTCTCAAGAGACAGTGTCCAAGCTTCATGCCCAGACCCCTGCATGCCCGTCGTGTTTCGCCAGACAGCCAGGAGCGTGGCGTGAAGACGCGCCAAAACCTGATCGAAACGGCCGGACGGGTCTTTGCCGACAAGGGCTACCATGCGGCGACGAGCCGGGAAATTTGCGATCTGGCCGGCGTCAACACAGCGGCGGTGAACTATTATTTCGGTGGTATCCGCCCGCTCTATGAAGCGGCGGTGTCAGAGGCACGGCGCGAGGTCGTCATTCCGCCCGAGGCATTCGCGGCCATTCTGGAACACGCCGAGCCCCTGGATCAGCTCAAGGCCTATTATGGCCTGATGGCCCGGCGATTGCTGTCGCCGGCCGAACGCTCATGGCAGATCAGGCTGGTCACGCGCGAGATGGTGACGCCCACGGTCTCCACGCTGATTGTGGACGAGGATTTTCTGGCGCCCCAGGTCCATTGGCTGCGTGACCTGCTTGCCCGCATGCTAGATCGTCCGCTGGACCATCCCGACATCGGTAGGGCCGAACTGGCGCTCAACGCACCCTTCATGGTCCTGGCTACGGTGGAGCGCGGTGTGCTGGAATCCATCGCCCCGAGCCTGGCAGAGCGCGAACGGGAGATCGAACCGATGTCATGCGCGCTGGAAACATTCGCCCTCGCCGGCCTGCAGGCCCTGGCGCGCAAATGCCCCGGTCATTAGTGTCTCTTTGCGAGAGAGCACACGTTGCCGATGGCAAGGCGTGTTCACGGCAGAGCGCTTTCTTGGCCGAAGTCCTTGTTTAAACGCGTCTTTGCGATTCTGCGTGACTCAACGAGGTCGCAAAACGGCCTACAGGCCCGCCGCCGTGGTAGCGCGATTGCGGCCGGATCTCTTGGCTTCATACATCGCCTTGTCGGCCGCCTCGATCAATTTTTCGGGCCGGTCGTCGCTGGCGGGAACATGGGTTGCGCCGCCAACGCTGATGGTGACCTTGTCGGCGATCGGAGAGGCCGCGTGCGGCAGCCCTAGCGCCTCGATGGCCTGCACCACCTTATCTGCAAGAAAGGCAAGATCGCCCGCCTGGGTTTGCGGCAGCACCACGGCGAATTCCTCACCCCCCAGGCGTACTGCCAGGTCCTTGGGGCGATGGAAGGTGCCCCTCACCGCTGTCGCCACCGTTTTCAACACCTCGTCACCGGCAAGGTGGCCATAGGTGTCGTTATATTGCTTGAAGTGATCGACATCGATGATCAACAACGAGATCGGCTCTTTCGCGCGTATGGCCTGGCGCCACTCGGTATCAAGATATTGATCGAAATAGCGCCGGTTGCTGAGGCCCGTCAGGCCGTCAGCATTGGTCAGGCGCTGCAACTCGAGATTGGTCTCCATCAACTCCTGCTGGCTTCGACGCAAGGCACGATAGGCTTCGTCGCGTTGGATCTGGGTCAGATAGGCCGCAGAATGGTAGCGGATGCGCGCAATCAGCTCGATCCGGTCAGGCAGCTTGACGAGATAGTCATTGGCGCCGATCCGAAAAGCTTCGCTCTTGACAGCCGCCTCCTCCTCCGTCGAGAGCACGATGACGGGAATGGCCTTGGTGGCGGGGTCGGCACGATATTGGCGGACCAGGGTCAGGCCATTCATATTGGGCATCACCAGATCCTGCAGGATCACGGTGGGCTTCACCCGCTTGGCGATGGCAAGGGCCTCCAGCGGATTGGAGCAATAATGCAATTCGATCTCGATCTCATCGATCAGCGCGCGCCGGATGGCCTCGCCGACCATGATCTGATCATCGACCAGAAGGACCATGACCGACTGATGGATGGTGTCGAGGGAGGCGGCGCCGTGAGATTTGACGTCTGCTGGCTGGCTCATGGGGCAGTTCCTCTTCTCAGGCGCGGGGAGCCGAGCAGTTCGGTCAGACGCGAGGCGATTCTGTCCAGCGGCAGAATGTCCGTCGCGGCACCCAGGGCGGCTGCCGCCTTGGGCATGCCATAGACCGCACTTGTAGCCTGGTCCTGCGCGATAGTGTGATGTCCAAGTTCACGGAGCGCTTTCAGGCCGCGCGCTCCATCCGATCCCATGCCGGTCAGCAGGACGCCGGTCACCGGACCTTTCCATAGGCGTACCACGCTGTCGAAAAAAACGTCCACGGACGGACGATAAACCTGATCGACCGGATTGGGCGTATAGCCCAATTGCCCGCCGGCCTTGAAAACCAGATGATTGTCGGTGCCGGCGACCAGAACCTGTCCCGGCAAAGCGCGATCCCCCTCGCTCGCGAGCTGGACCGGAAGAGTGGAATGCTGGCTGAGCCAGTTGGCAAGGCCGGGCGCAAAGCGGGCATCGACATGCTGAACGATCACGATGCCGGCAGCACAATTACCGGGTAGGCTTTTCAACACCGTGGCCAATGCGGTGGGACCGCCGGCCGATGCGCCGATCGCGATGAGTTGCTGGGTCTGTGGTCGTGCCATATCGGCAGACCTTTGCCTGGGATTGCCGTCGGTGACCAGATTAGCGATCACGTCGATCTTTGCCAGGAGGGGGCGTGCCCCCCAACGCGTCTCGCGCGAGCCTAGAAGTGGCGTGTCGACCGCATCGAGAGCCCCCTCCCCCATGGCGGCAAAAACGCGTGCCGCATTGGTCTCGACGTCAGCTGTCACGATCAGGATGGCGCAGGGCGACTGCGCCATGATCCGACGGGTGGCTTCGATACCGTCCATGCGCGGCATGATCAGGTCCATCAGCACGAGATCGGGCCGGTCCCGGCTGCACAACTCCACTGCCTGCACACCATCGGCGGCGACCCAGGCAAGCTGATGCTGGGGTGCCATGGCAAGTACCCGGCGCATTGCTTCCACCGCCAGCGGCAAATCATTGACGATCGCGATCCTCATACCCCAGCCTCGCCAATCAGATCCACCACTGCGTTGATCAGAGTATCATCCTGGAAACTGCCTTTGGTAAGATAATAATCCGCCCCAGCGTCCAGGCCACGCTGGCGATCCTCCGCTCGATCTTTGTAGGACACGATCATCACCGGCAGCGATTTGAGATCGGCGTCCTGCCGGATGCGGTGGACCAGTTCGATCCCGTCGATGCGCGGCATGTCGATATCGCTGATCAGGAGATCGAAACGGCCATTGCGCAAGGCGTTCCAGCCATCCATGCCGTCGACGGCCACTTCGACCTCGTAGCCGCGATGGTCGAGCAGTTTGCGCTGCAGCTCGCGCACGGTGAGGGAATCGTCGACGACGAGCACGCGCTTGCGCCTTTCCTCCTGCCTGCCGGCCTTCTTTCGGCCAATCTGAGCAAGCTGATCAGCGGAGGAGAGTTTTTCCATGGAACGGATGATGTCCTCGACGTCGATGATCAGGAGTGGCGAGCCGTCCTCCATCAAGGCAGCCGCACTGATATCCTTGATCTTGCCGAGGCGCGGGTCGAGCGGCTGCACCACCAGCTCGCGACCGCCGAGGAAGCGCTCGACCACCAGTCCGTACATGGCACCGGGGCTGCCGACCACGACGATGCGCAATTCGCCGTTGGGATCATCAGCCGGCGGACAACCCAGCACCTGATGTGCCGCGACCAGGCCGACCAGCTGCCCATCGAGGTTGAAATGCTGGCGCCCTTCCAGGGTCTGGACCTGATCGCCGGCGATCTTGATGGCGCGCACGATATGGGCGAAGGGAAAGGCGTAGGGCTCCCCGCCGATTTCCACGATCAGCGAACGGACCACCGAGAGCGTGAGCGGCAGCTCCAGCTTGAAGCGTGTACCTTCGCCGAGCTCGGACGTTACTCGCACCAGGCCGCGAACCTGGCGGATCATCTCCTGCACGACATCCAGCCCTACGCCCCGGCCGGAAATAACGGTGACCTTTCCCTTCATGGAGAAGCCGGGCAGGAACAGGAATTCGAGCAATTCATGGGCGCTGAGCCTGTTCGCCGTGTCCGAGCTGGCAAGGTTTCGTGCAATCACGGTTTGGCGGATCTGTTCGAGATCGATACCGCGCCCATCGTCCGAGACGGTGATCTGCAACGTGCCCGCGCGGTGCGATGCTTCCAGACGGACCACGCCTTCGTTGGCCTTGCCGGTGGCAACCCTTTCGTCGGGGCTTTCAATACCGTGATCAAGGGCGTTGCGCAGGAGATGACCAAGCGGAGCATCGAGCCTGTCCAGAATGTCACGATCCACCAGCGTGCGCTCGCCGACGATCTCCAGCCGCACCTTCTTGTCGAGTTCGCGCGCAATGTCGCGCACCATGCGCGGATAGGCCGCGATGCCGTCGGAGAAGGGACGCATGCGTATCGCCAGCGCTTGATCGTAGAGCCGGTGGGCGAGCGTGGTGGCCTGATGGTCGGTGGCTTCCAGTTCTCCCAGTCGCTGCGACAGATGCTGCCGGCATTCCAGAAGGCGTTGCTGGGCCTTGTCGAGGGCCGATTGCGCCCGTTCATCCAGGGCGTGGACCGGCAAGACAGCGCGCAGCGACTCCAATGCACTCGCCGCCTCGAGCTGGAGACGCTTGAGGCGTTGCAGCGACTGACCGAAAGGTCCCAGCCATCGCGATTCCACCAGTGATTCACCAGCGAGATCGAGGAGCCGGTTGAGATTTTCGGCACTGACTCGTAGGGCCCGGTCGGTCGATCCGGAGGCTGAGGTCGTCTCCTCCGCCACTGGTAGGGGCAGAGGGGTGGGCTCGGGCGTCGGCTTCGGCACCGGCGCCGGCATCTCCGCAGCTTCGGCTTGAGGCTGGCTGAGTTCCAGGACGAACTGATCGGCTTCGGCCTGCCAGGCCTCGTCGCGCGAACCGCTTTCGAGATCCGGCGATCTGGCGAAAGTCAGAAGCAGATCCACGCCGCGCAGGAGTACGTCGATCCGACCGTGATCCAGCCGGGCGCCGCGCTGTTGGGCCAGAACGAAAAGATCTTCCATCGCATGCGCGATCGTCACGGCGGCATGGATCTCGACGATGCGGGCAGCCCCCTTGAGAGAGTGAGCGGCTCGCATGCAGGCCTCGATCTGGTCGGCTCGTGCCGGATCCTTGTCGAGCGCCAACAAGGCCGTCGTCATCGCCTCGGCCTGTCCTTCCGCTTCGATGCGAAACAGGTCGCGCATCGAGAATTGGCTGAGATCCTGTGTCATCGTGCCAGCCCCCTGCCGAGGGTCTCGAACAACGCATGCTCATCGAGCCGGCCGACATTTCTGTCGCGCCAAGACAGCAGGCCTCGGGTGAAACCCGAACTCGACTGGGCCACGGTGGCCGGCACAGGCTTCAGCTCCGCTTCCACATAGAGATGGGTGTACTGGACCTCGTCGACGGGAAACGCAAAGCGGGAACCGGCATGGTGGGCGACGATCAGCCGGCCCTGCGGCGAATGCTGCTCGCCGCCGATGAGGACCTGGGCGATCGAGACGCAGATCACCAATTCGCCGCGCACATTGACCAGACCCAGCAGCGCAGGATTGCGCCGGTGCGGCAGTGAATGGATGGAGCGCAGGCCGGTCACCTCGTCCAGGACCAGCGTGGGCAAGGCAAACCACTCGCTGCCCAACCGGAAGACCAGTACCGATTGGGTATTGGACGAACGCGCGATCGCGCCCGCCCCCGCTGGCGGAAGGGCAGCGGTGATCTCTCCTGGGGGAACGTCACGATCGAGCAATCGAGAGGCCGCGCGTGAAAACACCTCACAATTGTGGCAATGCGCATGGCGCCGGAGTTCCGGGCATGATTTGTCGCCGCGCACGCCGATCCGCTGCCAGCAATTGTCGATCTCGAAGGGCGACACTGCGGCGGGAACGTCGGAAGCCAGGCTCGTCATCGCACTCTCCGTTCGTCCAGGCGTCGCAAGCGCTCGTCGAGCAGTCTGGCGCCGCCATGATCGCCCTGTTTCCTGAGCAGGAGGGCGAGATGGCCGAGCGCCTCCGTATTGGCGGGATCCAGATAGAGGGCCTTACGGTAATAGCGCTCTGCCGTGCCCAGATCGCCGGAGGCGTCGCTGATCAAGCCCAGCAGTGCCAGGGCGTCGGGAGTCGCGCCATCCTGACGGATCAACGCTTCGCATCCCCGCGCAGCCTCCTCCAGCCGGCCCCGATCGGCCAGCCGGCGCAACTCGTCGAGGTTTGGCAGCGCTGTTTCCCGCTTCTTCTCGCGTCGAGGAGGCGTGGGAGCGAAAGGCCTCGGTTTCGGCAGTGGCGGCGGCTCCCGCCGTGGCCGGGTCGCGATTGCCGACGGCGTGGGTCTGGCCTTGGTGGTGCTTGGGCGGGCGCTTTCCTTGTGGAAGGCGAACGCCATCGGAATCTTGGTCGAGGTGAAGCCGTTGGCCCCCATCAGCCCGGCCTCCGAATGGCCGACAAAGGCGATCCCATGGGGCGCGAGCAGGCGCCGGATCACGGCGATCGCCTGCCTTTGCGTCGCCACATCGAAATAGATCAGCAGGTTGCGGCAAAAAACGAAATCATAGCTCGCCGGATCGGCATAGAAATGCGGCGCCACGATATTGCCCAGGCTGAACTGCACGGGGCTGCGGACGGCGTCCCGAAGCCTGTATCCGTCCCTGGTTGCTTCGAAATAGCGGTCGCGGAAAGCCAGATTCTCCCCCCGAAACGAGTTACGCCCATAGATGCCCTGTTTGGCAAGGGCAAGCGAGCGAGCGCTGAGATCGATGGCGTCGATACGGAATTGATCGACGGTCAAGCCCGCATCGAGCAGCGCCATGGCGATCGTATAAGGCTCCTCCCCGCTCGAGCAAGGCAGGCTGAGGAGGCGCAATGGGTGAGAAGCATCGGCTTGGAACGTTCCGCGCGTCACCAGCCGCGCCAAGGCAACGAAAGCCTGGGGAGCGCGAAAGAACCAGGTCTCGGGGACGATGACCGCCTCGATCAACTCCTGCACTTCTTCTTCGGAATTTTGCAGCAGTTCCCAATAGGCCTGGGCGCCGTCGAGCTTGCACGCCTTGTACCGCGCCACCACCGCACGCTCGATCGCCGACGGGCCGATGGAGGCAGCATTCAGCCCGATGACGCGCCCCAGGAATTGCTCGAAGCGCGGGTCGCTCATTGGCTGGCCACCGGCTGGCTGCGAACGGCGGTGAGAAGCGCAGCAGGGAGCAGGCCTTCCAGTTGAACACGCTGAACCAGGCCATGCGGGCCGGGCGCGAAAGGTGCGAATTCGGCCGGATCCAGCCGGAGCATCTCCGTGGCATTTTCCGCGATCAGACCCAGCAGGACGGTATCGTCCTGCGGATGGCGTATGACGATGATGCGCGTGCTCAGGCGCCGGCGCGCCGGCCGGCCAAGCTCGAGGGTACACAGATCGATGACCGGTACATAACGGCCGCGATATTCGAAGGAGCCGGCGACCCCCTCGGGCGCCTGACGCACCTTCTTCAATTCCGTCAACGGCATGACCTCGACGATCGGATCGATCGTCATCGCAAAGCCCTCATCGCCGATCCGGAAATAGAGGAAGAGCATTCTGGGTTCCGCCATATCCTGGAGAAAAGCGCGTTCTGGCGAAAACGCACTGCAGCTCCAGCTTCTTGTTTCCATGCGCCTTTGCGCGTCAGGCCATCTCGAGCTTGAAGCGTGCGATGCTTCCGCTGAGATTGCTGGCGACGTGATTGAGTTCGTCGATAGCCGAGCTGGACTGGCGCAGGGATTCCACCGTCTGCTGCGTCGCTTCGGTCAGCTGTATGAGCGCCTCGCTGATCTGCTCGGCCCCCGTCGCCTGCGCCTGCATGCCTTCGCTGACGGATTCATAGCGGGGCGTAAGCGCCTGCACCTGCGTGATGATCTCGGAAAGTTTGGCTCCGATCTCATGGACATCGTGCAGGCCGCGTCGCACTTCCTCCGAGAACTTGTCCATGCCCATGACGCTGGCCGACACGGCGGACTGGATCTCCTTGACCATCTGCTCGATGTCGTAGGTGGCGACGGCCGTCTGGTCGGCCAGACGCCGAATTTCCGAAGACACCACGGCAAAGCCGCGTCCATATTCGCCGGCCTTTTCTGCCTCGATCGCGGCATTGAGCGACAAGAGATTGGTCTGATCGGCAACTTTGGTGATCGCCGTGACGACCTGGTTGATGTCGCTGGCTTTTTCGTTCAGCACGGCAAGCTTGGCGGTGATGGAGCTGGCAGCGCCCATCACCTGGTTCATGGTGTCCTCCATATGGGCCAGCTCGACCTTGCCTCCCGATGCCAGACTGGCGGTGTGCTCGGACACCGTCACGACATCGGACATGGTCCTGACCAACTCCTTGGAGGTTGCTGCGATCTCGCGGGAGGTCGCACCGATCTCCGTTGTGGTGGCGGCGACTTCCGAGGCCGTTGCCTGCTGCTGTTTGGACGTCGCCGCAATCTCGGTCATCGACGTGCTGACGCGGATACCCGAGCGCTGGACCTGGCCGACGAGTTCCATCACTTCGTCGGCCATGCGGTTGTAGCCTTCGCCGAGGTCGCCCAACTCGTCCTGCCGAACGATCTGCATGCGCTGGGTAAAGTCGCCCTTGCGCATGGTGTTCATCAGCGTCTTCAACTGCAGCAGGGGCTTGGTGATGGCGCGCAGCAGCGAAAAGCCTGCAAAGGCGGCAATCACCAGGGCAAATGCGAAGGCCACTATCATGGCGCTCAGCAAAGAGAGGATTTCATTGCCGACGATATCGGGCAAGGCAAAGGCGCGTTGCTGGTTGAACGCTATTACATCGGTGAGGTTCTTGAAGGCCGTGTTGAAAGCCGCATCGACACCTGAAGCGGCCGATGCATTCGCCTCCCCGTTCCCAGGCGTGCCGTTGCGCGCCGCCGCCTGCTTGAGAAAGCCTTCCTTCAGGCTCTGATAGGAAGCGACCGAGTCCTTGAAGCGCGAGAAAAGCTGCCGATCGGCGTCGGCAACGATCGTTTCCTCATAGCCCCTGAAAAGTTGCTCCATCTTGGTTCTGCCGTCGGCAAGCTGATCGTCGGTCGGGGCCTTGGCCGCAGCCTCGCGTGACATGACGAAGGCAAGATAGTCGGCAAAAAGTCCATCCTTGACGAAAGCTGCCTGTCGTAGCCCGGCAACGGAGTCGGACTTGAGACTGGTGACATGGTCATCGATCGACTTGAGCTGCCAATAGGCAAACAGCCCGATGGCTAGAACGACCAGAAGGATAATGCCGAAACTCAGCATTATACGCGCGCGGATGGTTACTTGTTTCATGGAAGCTGCCACGTCATTTCAGTCTTGCAACGATCAGCACGTCGAGCATGGTAATATGACACGACCGTACGACAAAATCCGTAGGGAAAGCTATATCGAAATCCATGACGAGTAAGGCCAGGTTCCGCAAATGGAAGCACGCCGGACTGATGGACACTGGCGCTGAGGCCATATATGATTCATCCCCCACCCGAAATCCTTCGCGACATGCTCATTCGGATCGACGGGCTTCCCCGTCGCATTCCTGCGACCATCGGCTCCGACAAACCACACGATCGGATCAAGGCGACCCCTTCGGAGCTTTGATTCTAGCCGACGCGCTTATGCAACCAGATATGCCAACCAAACATTAATCTCTTCATAATGAAGGACTTACTCCCAGAACATGCTTTTATGAAGGAGGCACATCCGTGCATGCCTTGCGGGTGCCGGCAGCCTGGGCGAAGCCCCCGTTTCAGCGGCCGCGGTACAGGCCAATCCCGTGGTCACGAGACCCTGCCGATCTGGCGAGGCCCCTGCCCTACCTGGAGCAGGCATCATCCCATCGCCATGTTCGAGCGCAGCGGCTGCCTGTGGCGATCCACGATTCGAGGCGGCGCTCTTGACTTCCTGCCGCAGTGTCACTGGCAATCGATAAGATATATTTTTGTTTTTATAGTTTGGATTTTCAAGCATAAATGTAAGTATAAATTTACGAAAAATCTTATAATTATCTATATATTTTTAAATATTTAAATTACCGTATTATAAAGTGCCAATTTTGAATGATTCAAATATGTACTCGTTGACTTGAGCTGGAGGATATTGTTAGGCGGGTCTGACTTTTTCTTGAAGAAAGCTCTCGGCCTGTGAAACTTGAATCCGCCCTTCTGGCGTCCGCATCGCTTGTTCTGATGTCTGGTGCCGCCCATGCGCAATCCAGCGGCGCCGCGACGATCGAACTCGATCCGGTGGTGGTGGAGGGCAAGGACCGCGGCGGAGTAGCGGGCGTGATCGCAACCACCGGTTATGTCGCGACCTCCGGTCGGAGCCCCACCAAGACCGACACTCCTTTGCTGGAAGTGCCGCAATCCGTCTCCACCGTGACGCAGCCCCAGCTCGAAGAGCGCAAGCCACAGAATTTGCTCGAGGCGATCGCCTACACCCCCGGTGCCGTCGTGGGCATGTATGGCTTCGATTCCCGGTATGACGGTTTCATGGTCCGCGGCATCGACATGACCAATACCGGCGTGTTCCGCGACGGACTGCGGCAACTCAACAGCCCGAACGGCCTGTTCAGGCTCGAACCTTATGGGGTGGAAGCGATTTCCATCCTGCGTGGCCCGGCCGCTTCCATCTATGGTGCCAGCAGCACGGGCGGCATCGTCGACATCATCTCCAAGCGCCCGACCGAGACGCCTTTCCGCGAGATCGAATTGCAGACAGGTTCCTTCGGTCGGCTCCAGGGCAATTTCGACCTGTCGGGACCTCTCAATGCCGAGAAGACTGTATTCTATCGGCTGACCGGCGTCGTCCGCAATGCCAAGGCCGATCTGAGCGCCGGCCGGGACGACCGCGTCTTCATCGCACCGGCGATAACCTGGAAGCCCAACGATGCCACCAAGCTCACGCTGCTTGGCGAATATATGGATTCCACCGTTGGCGGCACTCAGGTCTACCTCAACCGCTACGCGCCCGATGTCGATAGCCAGGGCAACGTCACCGACAAGTCGGTTGGCGCCACCAAAGTATTCGCCGGCGATCGCCGCTACAACGACTTTCGCCAGCAGCAGGGGCGCATCGGCTACGAGTTCGAGCACAAGTTCAGCGATGCCCTGATCCTGCGCCAGAACGCACGCTATTCGCAACTTGGCACCAATCAGGAATATTACTATTTCGGCCCTGGCCTGACCCGCGAGAGCACGGCCGGCTTTGCCAGCGATACCAGCCTGGAAAGCCACTTTGCCACAGGTCCGCTCGAACACACGCTCGTGACGGGTCTGGACACCAGCTATCTGCATTACCGTTCGGCAGAAGGCTATGGCGGCGCGCCCCTTGGTGTCGACCCTCCGCTGACCACCCAGTCGAAGCAGACGCTGGCGATGACCGGCATCTATGTCCAGGACCAGGTCAAGTGGCAGAACTGGCGCCTGACGCTCGGCGGCCGGCACGACTGGCTCTATAGCCGCTTCAGCAAGGGCACGGTCGGCAGCGGCATGACGCAAAGCAAGAGCCGCGACACCAAGTTCACCGGACGGGCGGCCTTGAGCTATGTCACCGATTTCGGCCTCGCCCCCTATGTCGCGTATGGCACCTCCTTCACGCCCAATCCGGGTACGGTGCTCAATGGCGGCGTCGCCGTGCCCACCACCGGCGAACAGACCGAAATCGGCGTCAAATACGACATTCCCAACATGAACGCGTCGCTGCGCGCCGCCGTCTTCGACATGCGCCAGAACAATGCGGTGGTCTATGAAGTCATCGACGGTCTCAACAAGCAGGTCCAGCTCGACGTGCGCTCGCGCGGTGTCGAGATCGAGGGCGTGGCCTCGCTGACCAACGGGCTCAGCGTCCAGGCTTCCTATTCCTACAACGATGCCCGCATCCTCAAGCTCACTCCCGACACCGAGGGCAACCGTCTGTCGAGCGTGCCCTATCACATGGCCTCGCTCTGGCTCGATTATACCTTCCAGGAGGGGCCGGCCACCGGCCTCGGCATTGGCGGCGGCGTGCGCTATGTCGGCTCGAGCCTGGGCGACAATCTCAATCGCGCAATACTCGAAAACAAGCCGCGCACCTTCGTCGACGCCTCGATCCGCTATGACCTCGAAAACCTCAATCCAAAACTCGCCGGCATGCGCGTGCAGGTCAGCGCCACCAATCTGCTCAACGAGGTCAAGCAGATCTGCACGGTCGGCTATTGCTATTTCGACGAGGGACGCAAGGTCATTGCCAGCCTGCGCTACCGCTGGTGAGCAGTATCGAGCCCGTCACGTCGACCAGGTACGCTTTGTCCTCTCCACTCGCCATCGTGCTCGGCGTGGGCGGGCTCTATGTCGGCCAGAGCATCATCGGCGGCTTGACCTTCATTGCCTTGCCGAGCGTGCTACGGGAGCGAAACCTGCCGCTCGACCAGATCGGCCTGCTCTATCTGGCGGTGCTGCCCTGGGCCTTCAAATTCCTGTGGGCGCCGGCAGTGGAACGCTACAGGCTGCCGGCCACCGGCCATAGCCGCTCGCGCTCGATCGTCCTGGTCGGCGGCCTGATCTCGGCCGTCGGCCTCATCCTGACCGGGCTGATCGGGCCGACCAGTTTCATGCCCCTGCTCGCCGTGCTGCTGCTGATTGCCTTCGCCACCTCCACCAGCGACATCGCCTGTGACGGGCATGCGGTGGAAACCCTGTCCGAGCGCTATCATGGCTGGGGCAATGCGGCGCAGGTCGGCGGCGCCTATCTGGGGTCGGCGATCGGATCGGGGCTCTTTCTGGTGCTGGTTGCCCAGTATGGTTGGGGCGTCTCCTGCTTTGCCATGGCAGGCCTGCTGATCGTGCTCGGCTTGCTTTTCGTATTGTCGCCGGCTCCGCTCTCTCCCGGGCGCAACCATCGGCCCTCTCTGCGCCAGGCGTTGCGGCGCAAGGACATGCATCTGGGCCTGGCTTTGGCAGCGGTCAACGTCATCGCCCAGAAATGGGGCGTCAGCATGCTCGGCCCCTTTCTGATCGACAGCGGCCTCGACCTCACCTCGCTGGGCATCGTCAATGGCGTCGGCGGCATGGCCATCGGTTTCATCTGTGCCCTGATCGGCGGTGCCCTCGTGCGGTTGTGGAGCGCGCGGACCGTATTGGCACTGGCGCTCGTCCTGCAGGCCATGGCGCTGTCGGGCTTGGCCTTCGCCGCCTGGAAGGGCGGGATCGGCCACCCCCTCCTGCTCATCCTCGCACTGGCAAGCTCGTCCGGCATCATGGCTCTCGGCTTCGTCGCACTCTATGCCCAGTTCATGGTGGTCTCCGATCCCCGCCAGGCCGGCATCGACTTCACGCTGCTGCAATGCATGGACGCGCTGGTGAGCATGGCGGGTGGCATGGGTTCGGGCTGGGTCGCCCAGCATTGGGGCTATGGGCCCTATTTCGGCATGGCGGCATTTCTCGCTCTGGCTGCCGCGCCGATCGCCGCCATGCTCAGCCATCGCGTCGCCGTGCGGTCCGCTGCCTGGAAGGATCCGGTAGAGGCGCTGGCCGGAGTTCCGTACGGTCGATGATTGCATCCCTCGCGCCCTGTTTTGCTGGAAATCTCCATTGGTACAAGGAGAGCGTGGCGCTGCCGGGCGTGCATGGACGCCCGATTGCCGGTCGCAGCCTTCTCGAAAAAGGCGTGGCCGAGGATCTGATGTCACGCTTTGCCGACACCTATCCCGGCGCCGACCGCCAGGCGCTTGTCTCGATGTGGACGCAATGGCATTTCGGGGCGCTGGTCATCCCGGCAACGGCCGCAACCTTGCTGCTCAACCGGGAACTGCCCGTGGATCTGGATGCGATCGGCATCGTTCCGCATGAAAGCGGGCGCACTGCCGCGCTGGTCATCCCAGATGAGGGCAGGCTGCATCCCGGCGACGCCACCAAACGCTTCTCGCGCCTTTTCGAAGGGCATGTCGAACCGCTGATCCACAATTTCGGGGCACGATTTGGCGTGTCCAAGCGTTTGCTGTGGACCAATGCTGCTGCGATTTTCGAGTGGACATTGCAGCAGGTGCTGGACGTTGGCGTTCCCTGCCCGGTCGCCTTGGAGGAAGGCCGCGCTTTGCTGCAGCAGCGCAGTGGCGGCGATGGTCGTCCCAATCCGATTTGCGGTGCGGTTCGCTATCCCCTGGAACAGGGACAACCTGTGCGCCGGCGGAAAGTCTGTTGCCTGCGCTATCTTCTGCCGGGCGTGGAGGATTGCGGCAGCCTATGCCCGCTGCCGCAGATAAGTCGGAAGCAAAAAGCAGACATTCCCATTTAAACAAACTTTGTATCCTGTTGTTATAACTTCTTTTTTTGAAAAGAAGTTCCACGCTCCGGCACAGTGCTCAAGGTTCAGTGCAGGATCTCGGCGATCCAGGCACTGTCCGGACCGCGGGCGAAATAGATACGGACTGGGCTCGCTTGTGCCTGGGGCGTATCCTTCACCGTGGCGGTGCACGTCACGCCCGGGCGACCGACGGCGGGCACACAAATATTGATATGGGCAGTCTGTTGCTGCTTGGCGGCCAGCGCGGGTATTGCGCGCATGGCGGCAGTTGCCTCTGCATCGCTCGGTTGGTCCAAGAGCAGAGCGGTCGCTGACGCCAGGAATACGAAAACCAAGCCATCCGCCAAAGTCTGGTTGATCGGCACGGCGGCCTCCTGTGTTCAACGTCGGAAGAACAGGCGGAGCCATGCTTATAAACCCGCAAGGGGGCAGAAATCGGATCGAGTGTTTCTGGCAGAGCGGCACGACTGATGCAGGCGGCCGGATGTCGATTTAAGCGGTGCCGGACATGTCCGGTGCAGGCGCTCCCGACGTGCCGGCACGACGATTCAGCCGGCGATACTCTCCAGGTGGCACGCCGAAACGGGCCCTGAAGCTCCTGGAGAACTGGGCCTGGTCCGTGAATCCCCACTGATAGGCTATCTCGGCGGCCGTTTGGCTATTGGCGGGATTTTCGAGGGCCGTGCGGCAGGCCGCCAGCCTCTGATCGCGGATCCAACCCGCCACCGTCTGGTCGGTGTCGCGGAACAGGTCGTGCAGATAACGGATGGAAACCCCGCAGGCCCGCGCGATCATGTCGGGATCGAGGCGCCAATCGTTGAGGTGGGCTCGGATATAGGCCTCGATCCGGGCAAGATGCGCCTCGCGCACCGTCGAGCTGCCCGATGTCAGGATACGATCATCCGCCTTGACCGCCAGCACCAGGAGATCGATGAGCTGGCGCCCCACGGCAGTGCGGGCCTCCTCGTCCAGCGCCTCGAAGCGCTGGGGCAGGAGGTGCAGCATGTCCGCAAACAGGCCGCCCGCTCCATTGGCCGCGTCGAACTGCAGCGAACACAGCCTGTCCGGACTGCGGATACGCTCCGACAGGGGTTGCGAGGCCACCTTCAGCACCCAGAGATCGGCGGGATCGGCGTGGCTGAACTCATAGGGCTCGTGGCTGCGCTCGAGGAAGAAGCCGCCGGGCGAACAGCGCACTTCGCTGCCGCATTGGGAGAAAGAAACCTGGGAACGGGTCGGCACCGTCACCAGGAACTCTTCCTTGCGGGCACTGCGAAAATGATGCGGCAGGCGCAGATATTGCAGCCCGTCCGAAGAGAGCCGAGAGATCGATACGTCGCCGAACTGCCAGATGGTGAGGTCACCGAAGAAATGATCCGGATGGCGGAACGTCAGGTCGAGCGGGAAATAGGCCCCGGCAATGGCCTGGTGCCAGTGCCGGCTCCGATCCATGGTGCGGGTCGCGCTCGTGGTGACGGAAGTCTTCATGACAGCTCCACAGAACGGTTATCGAGACTAGGCGCGAGAGGCGAAGATGGCAATCGCGCGGTCCGGCCATCCGGCCGATTGTGCACTCAGCGTCAAACCATTGCTCGCTCCCTGCAAAGACGGCCGCCGGCAAACCTGATTGGCTGATGGAAACAACGGTGCGCGAGACGCCGCTGCAGGGGATCGTGGGGGACAGACTTCTCCCGCCTTGCTTGCGGCTGGCCGGAGGGTTTTGCGATTTTGGCGGCACCGCCAAGAATCACAAAGACGCTCCAGCCAATCCGTAGGATTGGCTTGGAACCAAAGAGTGAGAGCAAACAAGCGTTCACGTCTGAACGCACTTTGCTCTGGGGAGGATGGATGTCGATAGAGCGAGAAAAAGTTGATCCGATCACACTATCGGTGGTGCGTGGGGTGCTGGAGACCACCCAGCGCGAGATGACGCTGGCCCTGGAAAAGACGGCGCGTTCCTCCGTCTTCAACCTGGCCCACGATTATTCGACCGCGCTCTTCAATGCCCGTCCGGAAATGATCCTCCAGGGCCAGGATATTCCCATCCATCTCGGCTCCCTGATCCCGGCCATGAAGGCCGTCGCCAAATTCTTCGGTGACGACATTCATGAAGGCGATCTCTTCCTGCACAACGATCCCGTCTTCGGCGGCAGCCACGCCATCGATACTTGCATGTACAAGCCGGTGTTCTACCACGGCGAGCTGGTCTACTGGACCGTCTGCAAGGGACACCTCACCGATATCGGCGGCCCGGTTCCGGCCGGCTACAACCCAAACGCCACCGAGATCTACGCCGAATGCCTGCGTATCCCGCCGGTGAAGATCTGGGACCGCGGCAAGCCACGCGAGGACGTGCTCAACCTGATCTTCTCGAACATGCGGGCACGGCGCGACCAGGAGGGCGATTTCCGCGCCCTGATCGGTGCCTGCCAGGTCGGCGAACGACGCCTGATCGCCCTCCTCGACAAATATGGCAAGCCGACGGTCGATGCCTGCATCGACACGCTGCTCGACATGGCCGACCGCCATATGCGCTCGCTGATAGCGAGCGTTCCAGATGGCACCTATGAGGGCAAGGCCATCCTCGAGGATGCCGGGCACGGCTTCGGCGACTTCGAGATCGGCGCCAAGGTCACCATCACCGGCGACGCCTGTCACATCGTCATCTCCAGCCCGCCCCAAGTGCCCTATTTCATCAATTCCTATGAGGGCAACTCCCATTCGGGCGTCTATCTCGGCCTGATGATGTTCGCCGCTTTGCCCCCGCCCTACAATGAGGGACTCTATCGTTGCGTGAGCGTCGATTTCGGGCCGAAGGGCACGCTGTGCAACGCGCAGGAGCCCGCGCCCCACATGAACTGCACCACCACGCCGATGGAAACGCTGACGGATGCGGTTCGGCTCGCCTTCGAGAAGGCGATGCCTTCCAAGGTCGCGGCCTCCTGGGGACATGCCAACGGGCTCAACATCGCCGGCAAGGACGGCCGCAACGGCGAGGAGTTCGTGACCATGGTGCTTGCCACCATCATCTCGGGCGGTGGCGCCACGCCCCAGCAGGACGGCTGGCATGCAGTGGGTCCGGAATGCTGCTTTGGCGCCCTCACGTCGGGTGACGTCGAGCTTCTGGAATATTCCTATCCCATCATCATTCACCGCTACGCGCTGATGACCGATTCAGGCGGCGCCGGGAAGTTCCGCGGCGGCTCTGGCACGGCCTGGGAGGTCGAGCCGCTGAACGGCGACATGCTGTGCATCGGCTTCGGCGAAGGACGACGCATTCCAGCCATGGGCGCGGCCGGCGCCAAGTCTGCCCTGATCGACAAGAAAGTCGGCCGCGTCGAGCTCCGGCGCGGCGGCGAGGTCACGGTCGAGCGCAAGAACATCATCGAGACCATCAAGCCCGGCCAGACCATCACCAATCTCAACCCCGGTGGCGGCGGCTATGGCAATCCGTTCGAGCGTCCTGTCGACAAGGTGGTCTGGGATGTGCGCAACGGACTCGTCTCCATCGAGGGCGCTCGCGCCGACTACGGAGTGTCCATCACGAATGCCGAAACATTGGAAGTCGACCTCGCCGAAACCCAACGGCTCCGGGCGGCCTGAAAGAAATCATCATGGAACACGCTTATCGTCTCGGCATCGACGCCGGGGGCACCTTCACCGATTTCGTCATCGCCAATCGCACCAGCGGCGACGTCAAACTGTTCAAGGCACTGTCCACGCCATCCGATCCGACCAGGGCGATCGAGAACGGCCTGAAGCAGATCGCCGAGAATTTCGGCACGACGCCTTCGGCCATCGTGTCCGATTGCGACCTCTGCATCAACGGCACCACGGTCGGCCTCAATGCCCTGATCACCCATCGGGGCGGCAAGACCGGGCTGATCTGCACGGCGGGCCATGAGGATTCCATCGAGATCCGCAACGGCCATAAGGAAGACGGCTTTCGCTACGACCCCGAATATCCGGCGGCCACCATGCTGGTGCCGCGCTATCTCAGGCGCGGCGTGCGCGAGCGCGTGCTATCGGATGGCTCCGTCCGCACCGCGATACAGGAAGAGGACGTGCGGCAGGCCTGCCGCCTGTTCCTCGCTGAGAAAGTGGAGACGGTAGCGATCTCCTTCGTGTGGTCCGTGCTCAATCCTGGGCATGAGCGCCGCGCCGCCGAGATCGTGCGGGAGATGATGCCCGACGTGATCCTCACCGTTGGCAGCGAACTCTATCCGCAGATCCGTGAATATACCCGCACCTCCACCGCGGTGACCAATGCCTATCTCGCTCCGGTGATGCGGCGCTACGTCACCGCCGTCGACCGTTATTTCCGCGATCTCGGTGCCAAGCAGCCCGTGCGTTACTTCCAGTCGAATGGCGGCCTAGCCGTCGGGCAGGTGATGACCGATCGCTCCGTCTACGCCATCAATTCCGGCCCCGCCTCCGCGCCGCAGGCCGGCCTCTATGTCGGCGCCCCGTTCGGCAAGGAGAATGTCATCACCGTCGACATGGGCGGCACCTCCTTCGACATCACGCTCACCCGCAACGGCCAGACCAACCTGAACAAGAACGTCGACTTCCTGCGCTACCGCGTCGGCGTTCCCATGATCCAGGTCGAGACGCTCGGTGCGGGCGGCGGCTCGATCGGCTGGATCGACAGCCTGGGCCTGCTGCAGGTCGGTCCGCAATCAGCGGGCTCCGAGCCCGGCCCGGCCTGCTATGGGCGCGGAGGAACCGATCCCACGACCTCCGATGCCAATCTCGTGCTCGGCTATCTCAATCCCGAGGGGCTGCTCGGCGGCAAGCTGCCTCTCGACGTCGGACGAGCTCGCGAGGCCATCGCCAGGATCGCCGGGCCGCTCGGCATCAGCGTCGAACAGGCTGCCTATGGCATGTTCACGATCGTAAACAGCGGCATGGTCAACGGCATCCGGCGCGTGTCGGTCGAGCGTGGTTATGATCCGCGCGACTTCGTCCTGGTCGGGGCCGGCGGCGCCACCGCCGCCCACATCACCGCTCTCGCGCGCGAGATGGGCATCGATACCATCATCCTGCCCAAGCTCGCCTCCGGCCTGTGCGCCTTCGGGCAGATCATCTCGGACGTCAAATACAACTATATGGCAACCGCTCCTTTGCGCCTGGACAATGCCGGCGCCTGCGAGAAGATCGACGTGCTCTTCGCCGAGATCGAGGCCCAGGGTGTCCGCCATCTGGAGGCAGACGGCTTTGCTGCCGACCGCATCGCCATCAAGCGCAGCCTCGAAATGCGCTATGTCGGCCAGGTGCATGAATGCACGGTCGACATCGATAATTTCAGGATCGACGACACCACGATCGACCGGGTCAAGGAAGCCTTCCATGCCCGTCACGAAGAACTCTACACCTATTGTGAGCGGCACAACCCGGTCGAGGTGGTGAATATCGAATCCACCCTCTTCGGGTTGATCGAAAAACCCAGGCCTCCTCGCCTCGACAGCACCGGTAGCCTGGAACAGGCCCTGAAAGACCGACGGCCCGCGATCTTCCACAGATCGGGCGAGACGACGTCTACACCTGTCTATGACGGCTCGAAGCTGGGCGTGGGCGTGTCAGTTGCAGGGCCTGCCATCATCGAGGAGGTCACCACCACCATCGTCATCGAGCCGGGCTGGACCGCAAGCCTGCATGAAAGCGGCAGCTATCTGCTGACCCGCAAGGATTGACCGGCAATGCCTGCCTTTCCTGCTCTCCTTTCGCTCGCGGGGCTGTTGTCGCTAGCGATTGGGCGGCAGGAAGAAGGCCTGGCGGAAATAGGAGCGGAAGGCTTCCATGGCGGGCGTGAACACCGCGTCCCGCCGCCAGGCCAGGCCGACATCCATCGAGGGGATCGGCTCGGTCGGCACGATCGTCTCGATGCGCTTGCCCTCCAGCGACCAGGGCCTGAGCACCATGTCCGACAGGATCGCCACCCCCTGCCCGTCCGCCACCAGCGAACGGACGGCCTCGACCGAGGAAGTCCGCAGCGTCACGTTCGGCCGGAAGGAAGACAGGCTCCAATAGCGCAGCGCCGTATGAGCGGCTTCGTCCACGGTCAGCATGATATAGGGCTCTTCTGCGATCTCCTTGAGGCTGACGGCGCCCTGCGCCAGCAGCCGGTGGCGGGCCGGCACCCACAGCCGCCGGCGCGAGCTCATCAATGTCTCGGTGGTGAGATCGGGATTGATCACGTTGGAGGTCAGCAGCACCGCCATGTCGTAGCGATTGGCCAGCAACCCGTCCTCGATCGCTTCGCGGTTGAGCTCGAAAAGCTGGATGTCGAGATTGGGCCAGGCCCGTCGCAGTCGGCCGAGATGGGTGGGCAGGAAATAGCCGATGACCGTATAGGTGGCCGCCACCGTCAGCCGGCCGGCAAAATCATTGGCGGGCAGGAGAAGGCTGGTGGCCTCCTCGACCTTGTTCAGGATTTCATAGGCGTGAAACAGGAACTGGCGGCCCGCCGGCGTCATGTCCATGCCCTGGGTGGAGCGGGTGAACAGCTCGACGCCGACGATCTGCTCCAGCTCCTTGATGGCGGTGGTGATCGCCGATTGCGAGATGCCGAGTTCGCCCGCGGCCTGGGACACCTGGCCATGCTCGGCTGTCGCCACGAAATAGCGGATCTGGCGCAGACTGACCGGCATGAATAGCTCTCTTCGCGTTTCAGATCGACCTCTACATCAATATTTATAAAATCGATAGATGGCCGACCAGAACTCCACCGAATCTCATACCTGCTGGCTTATCTCCGGAAAATTGACCCAATATGAGGGAAATTCAAGCGGAGTCAGGAAATCTCCTATTTCTGAAAATCAGATAACAAGCATCTGATTATAGAATTTTTCAATCTATCCGTCTCGCCGTAACGTCAGAGCAAGACCGGCGGCGATGCCGGCGCAGGACTAATTACAGAGGGAGGCTGGCTTGGCGCTGGCTGCGGTCGACATCAATTGCGACATGGGCGAAGGCTTCGGCCAATGGCGCCTGGCGGAGGCGGACGACACCGCCTTGATGGAGCTCATCAGCTCCGCCAACATCGCCACCGGCTTTCATGCGGGGGATCCATCGCTGATGGACGCCACCGTCCGGCTAGCGGCCCAGCACGGCGTCGGCATCGGCGCCCATCCCGGCTATCGAGATCTCCAGGGCTTTGGCCGCCGCCGCATCGAGGGAGCGGCCGAGGAGATCGTCAACGACATCGTCTACCAGACCGGAGCGTTGCGGGAATTTGCCCGACGCCATGGTGCCAGCCTGCAGCATGTGAAGCCGCATGGCGCGCTCTATATGGAGCTGGCTGCCAATGAGGACCTGTCGCGTTCCTTCGTCCATGCGATGCAGGCCACAGCTCCCAACGCCTTCATCTACTGCATGGATGTCTCGCTGACCCATCGCGTCGCCGTCGAGGCCGGCCAGCCGGTGATCCGCGAATTCTACGCCGACCGCGACTATGGCCGCTCGGGCTCCATCGTGTTCACCCGCCGCACCGGCCGGTTCGATCCGGCGGCAATCGCCGACAAGGTGGTGCGGGCCTGCCGCGAACAGCGGGTGCGGACCGTCGAGGGCGACGACATCGACATCGCCTTCGACTCCATCTGCTTTCACTCCGATACGCCCGGCAGCCTTGCGATCGCCCGCGCCATGCGCGAGGCCCTGGTGGCCGATGGCATCAAGATCATGCCGGCGAGCGAGCTGGCGCACCCGTCCAAAGCCATCACGAGGGGATGAAGAATGGCAATTTCGCAGATCATGTCGCCCTTGCCCGGCGTCTTCTACAGACGCCCCTCCCCTGACAGCCCGTTCTTCAAGGAGGATGGAGAGGCCGTCACAGCGGCGGATGTCATCGGCCTGATCGAGGTGATGAAGTCCTTCCACGAGATCAATGCGGGCATCGGCGGCGTCAATATCAAATTCCTCGTCGATGACGGCGACGCCGTGATGGCCGGCCAGGCACTCGCCGAGGTGGAGGCATGAACATCCGTTCGGTCCTCATCGCCAATCGCGGCGAAATCGCCGTGCGCATCAATCGCGCGGCCAAGGCGCTGGGGCTGCGCACGGTGCAGGTCTACAGCGCAGCGGACAAGGACTCGCTGGCGGTACAGCTCGCCGACGAGGCCGTCGAGATCGGGCCGGCCGCCGCCAAGAAATCCTACCTCAATATCGAGGCGGTGATCTCGGCCGCCAAAGCGGCCAGGGTGGACGCCGTGCATCCAGGCTATGGCTTCCTTGCGGAGAATGCCGATTTTGCCGATGCCGTCGTGGCGGCCGGCATGAAGTTCGTCGGGCCCGCCGGCTCTGCGATCCGCCTGCTCGGCGACAAGGTCGCGGCGCGGGCCGAAGCCGAGAAGGCGGGCGTGCCCACCGTGCCGGGCAGCGGGGGTCGCATCGCCAATATCGAGGAGGCCGAGGCGATCGCCGCACGCATCGGCTTTCCGGTGATGATCAAGGCTGCGGCCGGCGGCGGCGGACGTGGCATTCGCATCGCCGCGGACATGGACGAGTTCCGCCGGCAGTTCCCCCAGGCTTCCGCTGAAGCGGCGGCAGCCTTCGGCGATGGCGGCCTCTACATCGAAAAGGCCATCGAAAAGGCGCGCCATGTCGAGGTGCAGATCCTCGGCGATGGCCGGAACTTCGTGCATTGCTACGAGCGCGAATGCTCGCTGCAACGCCGGCGCCAGAAGGTGTGGGAGGAAGCCCCGGCCGTCGGCCTGTCGCCTGAGGTGCGCGAACACCTGTGCCAAAGTGCCGTCGCCCTCGCCCGCTCGGTCGGCTATAGCGGCGCGGGCACGGTTGAGTATCTCTATGACGAGGCAAGCCAGGACTTCTACTTCATTGAAGTAAACACCCGCATACAAGTCGAGCACCCGGTAACGGAAATGATCACCGGCCTCGATCTGGTCCAGGAAATGCTGCGCATCGCTGGCGGTGAGCCACTCTCCGTCCGTCAGGAGGACATCGCCGTCGCCGGCCATGCCATCGAATGCCGCATCAACGCCGAAGACCCGTTCAAGAACTTCATGCCCTGGCCGGGCGTGGTCACGGCGCTATCGGTGCCCGAAGGCGATGACATTCGTTTCGACACCATGCTCTTCGAGGGCTATGCGGTGCCGCCCTTCTACGACTCTTTGCTGGGCAAACTCGTCGTGCGCGGTGCCGACCGTGCCTCCTGCCTCTCCACGCTCCGGCAGGCGCTGGCCGGCCTGAAGATCGAAGGCATTCCCACCACCATTCCCTTGCACGAGGCCCTTGCCGCCGACGCCGATGTGGCGGCGGGGCGTTTCCACACCCGCTTTCTCGAAGGCTGGCTCGACAGCCGTTTTGCGCCGCCGCCAGCCGAACCGGTGAAGGAGGCCGCCCGATGATGAGCCGATATTCGTTTGGCGGCGACGAGCACCTGTTCGTCGAATGCGACGAGAGCATGTCGCTGGAGGCCTTCTTCAAGAGCCTGTCCATGACCCGCGCGGTTCGGGAGGCCGGCATTGCCGGCGTCACCGAGATCTGCCCGGCCAATGCCTCCTTCCAGATCCGCTTCGATCCCGATCGCATCAAGCCGGACGACATCCTGGCGGAGGTGAAGGCCATCGAGGCGGTCGCCGCGAAGGCCGATCCGGTGATCGGCACCCGCATCATCGAGATCCCGGTGTTCTATCAGGATCCCTGGACTCATGAGACCCTGATGCGGTTTCGCGAACGCCACCAGGACCCTGGGGCCACCGATCTCGAATATGCCGCGCGCGTCAACGACCTCGCCTCGGTCGAGGATTTCGTCGCCGCCCATAGCGGTTCGCCCTGGTTCGTCTCGATGGTCGGCTTCGTCGCGGGCCTGCCCTTCATGTACCAGATGGTCGAGCGTTCCCGGCAACTCCAGGTTCCCAAATATCTGAGGCCCCGCACCGATACGCCGAAGCTGACGGTCGGCCATGGCGGCTGTTTTTCCTGCATCTATTCGGTGCGCGGCGCCGGCGGCTACCAGATGTTCGGTATCACGCCTATGCCGATCTTCGATCCCGAGCAGAAGACCGGCTATCTCCGCGACTTCATGGTGTTCTTCCGGCCCGGCGACATCGTCAAGTTCAAGCCGATCGGCCTTGACGAACATGATGCGATCGCCGCCGACGTCGCCTCCGGCCGCTATGCGCCTCAGATGCACGAGGTCACCTTCGACCTCCGGGAATTCCAGAACGACATCGACGGTTACAACGCCAGGCTGGAGGGCATGATCCATGGGCGTTAAGGTCCTCAATCCCGGCCTTTCCACCACCATCCAGGATCTCGGCCGGCCGGGCTATTTCCATCTCGGCATTCCCATCGGCGGGGCGATGGATCGGCTGGCTTTGCGCGCCGCCAATCTCCTGGTCGGCAATGACGAAGGAGATGCCTGCCTGGAGGCCGTGTTCCTTGGCCCCGAACTCGAATTCACCCGGGATGCGACGATCGCGATCACCGGTGCCGAGATGCCGATCAAGATCGCCGGGGTCGAGCAGCCGTCCTGGACCGCCCTCAGCGTCAAGGCAGGTCAGATGCTCAGCTTCGGCTTCCTCAAGGCGGGTGCGCGCATCTATATCGCCGTCGCCGGCGGCTTCGACGTTCCCCTGGCGCTCGGCAGTCGCTCGACTTACGTGATCGGCGCTCTCGGTGGCTATAAGGGCCGCGCCTTGGCCAAGGGTGACGAACTCGCGATCGGCGAAGCGGGCACGGCCAAGGCAGGGCGCAGCGTGCCGGAGCCCCTGCGTCGCCGCCCGGGCGCGACCGCGCAGCTTCGTGTCCTGCCCGGCCTGTATTGGCACCGCATCCAGGAGCAATCGGGACGCGCCTTTTTCGAGGATCAGTGGAAGGTCGCACCGGAAGCCGACCGCATGGGCTATCGCTTCCGTGGTGGCCGTCCCCTGCACTTCGTCGAACGTGAGCCCCCCTTCGGAGCGGGATCGGACCCCTCCAACATCGTCGACAGCTGCTACCCCTACGGCTCGATCCAGGTGCCCAGTGGCACCGAACCGATCATCCTGCATCGTGATGCGGTATCCGGCGGCGGCTACTTCATGCTCGGCACCGTGATCTCGGCCGACATGGACCTGATCGGCCAGATGCAACCCAACACGCCGACGCAATTCGTCGAGGTCGACATGGCCACGGCGCTGGCGGCTCGCGCCGAACGCGCAACGCTACTGGCCTGCATCCGGGCCGTGCTGGCCTCCAGCTAGATCCACCCTGGCCGAAGCGGTTGAAAAGGCCGCGCGACCCAAGAACAGAATCCACAAAACAGCATCCAGAACCAGTGAGAGGGGAACCATCATGGCAGGCACCGTCGCGGCCGCCGAAGCCGATACGCTCGACTATTCAAACCGGGCCGTCCCGCCCGATCAGCGCATGCCCAAGATGGCCCTGACCATGGCGTGGTGGGCCGTGTGCAGCGCGGTGTTCTATATCGTCGTCGGAGCCGCCCTGGCCCTCGGCTTCGGCACCCGCAACGCCATCATCGGCATGATCATGTCGGTGATCGCCTATGGCCTGATCAATGCCGTGCTCAGCCGCTTCGCCATTCGCACCGGCCTGTCCGTCGCCTTGTTCTCGCGCGTGCTGTTCGGCAATGTCGGCGCAGGGCTGGCGACGCTGATCTTCTGCGCGACCGCGATCTATTACGCGGTGTTCGAAGGGTCGGTGATCGCCGTCGGCATCCACACCATCTTTCCGTCCGTGTCCTATGCGATCGCCGCCCTGATCGTCGTGCTCTATTCGGTGCCGCTGATCTTCGGCAGCATCCAGACCTGGCTCGACAAGTTCAACGGCGTGCTGCTGCCCTTCTATATCCTCGGGCTCGTGGTCGCTGTCGGTCTCGCAATCGCCGAATATGGCTACAGCGACAAGTGGCTCAATCTCGGCCCGGCCGGCGGCGCGCCGGCTGGCGGTTGGTGGTCGTGCTTCGTCTATTACATGGGCGTGTGGGTGCTGATGATGTTCACCTTCGACTATGCCCGCTTCGGCCGCGAGGAGGACGCCGGCTATCACGCCTTCTTCAATTTCGGCATGCCCTTCTATGTCATGGTCTTCCTGGTCAGCGGCCTGTTCGGCATGTTCATGATCGGCACCGTCCCCGATCTCGGCACGGTCAGCGAAGTCACCGTCCTGCTCGCTCTGCTCAAGCTGATGGGCGTCTGGGGCCTGCTCTTCGTTTGGGTTACGCAGACGCGCATCAACACGGCCAACTACTATCTCGCCGCGGTTAACATGGAGGCCCTGGTCCAGCTCTTCGGCAAGCTGCCCTTCGGACGCATCGGCTGGGCCGTCGTCGTCGGCCTGATCGTTTATCTCCTGATGCTGGCAGATGTTTTTGCCTATCTCCTGCAAGCCCTCGCCTATCAGGGCATCTTCGTGGTGGCCTGGGTTGCCGTGGCAATGGCCCATATTCTCAGCGACCGCTACCGGCGCCTGGCTGGCGATACGATCGAGTACCGTTCGAGCCATGTGCCGGCCTTCAATCCGCTTGGCCTCGTCGCCTGGTTTGCCGGCGCCGCCATCGGCATCGGCCTGCATCTGTTCGGCGGCGCCTATGCGGAGTTGTCCGCGCCGGCAACGGCCGTGGCCGCATTCAGCATCTATGCGGTGGGCCTCACCTTCGCGCGCCGTTCCTGGTTCCTGGTCGCCGACTGAAATGATGAAGCACAGGCTCCCGGTCGACCTTCGGCCGGGAGTTGCTATTGAAACCGCGAAGGAAACGGCTCTAGATCCTGTCCGGGAGATCCATCTTCCAGCGCCGTGCAGCCTGGTAGAGGCTGATGGATGAGACTTTGCGGGGGCCTATGGAAGTTATATCTCGGCTCGTTTTCACCGTGGCCAGCATCTGCCTGATGGTGTTGGCGGGCGGCCTTGTGGCGATTGCCGGCGTCCGGGTCTTCCGCGCCGCGTATTCAGACGGCCAGTTCGACAATACGCTGCTCGACTCAATCGGCTTCGTGGTCGTCGGCATCGCGGTTTTCGACGTGGCTCGCTATTTCCTCGAGGAGGAAGTGCTGCGCGCCCGCGAAATGCGCGACGCCGTGGAAGCCCGGCGCAGCCTGACCAAATTCATGTCGGCCATCGTGATCGCGGTTTTCCTCGAAGCCCTGGTGACCGTGTTCAAGGTGGCCAAGCAAAGCCCGGAGCAATTGCTTTATCCGGCACTCCTGCTCTTCGGCGGCACCGCGATGATCGTCGGTCTCGGCGTCTATCAGAAGCTGTCCGTCAGCGTCGAACGCGAAAGCCCGGCCGAACCCAGCAAGGAAAAGGGCGAAAGCAAGCGCAAGACGGAAGATCAGGGATAGAATACGGCACCGATCAGACACGAGCCGAAGGCTCGCCCTGCGTCAGAATGGACAGCACGGCGCGACCGCTGGTGACGTCGGCCATCAACTGCCGGACATCGGCCAGATACTCTTCGCGGATCGCAGCGACAAATTCGGCCCCCGTCGCGGTATAGTCCTGAGCGAGAATTTGCACCGCCTGATGCGCCGACAATCGCGCCTGAACCAACGCCAGATCGGCAAAGCCGCAGACAATACGCGCCTCCACCCGGGCGACGATCGGCAGCTTCTCGGCGGCGCGCAGGCAGGATGCGGCGGTACCGCCATAGGCCCGGATCAAGCCGCCGCTGCCAAGCAGGATACCGCCGAACCAGCGCGTGACCACGACGGCGACACCATCCAAGGCCTGGCCGTCGATCGCCTGCAGGATCGGCTTGCCCGCAGTGCCGCTGGGCTCGCCGTCATCGTTGAAGCGGTAGAGCGGACCTATTCGCCAAGCCCAGCAATTGTGATTGGCCGTTGGATCGGAATGGTCCCTGATGAAAGCCTTGGCCGCCTCTTCATCCGTGGCGGGAGCCGCTGTCGCCAGAAAACGACTTTTCTTGACCTCCTGTCTGAAGGTCTCGGTTTTTTTAAGACTGAACAAATCCGGCATGGCCGCAATCTAAAACATTTTCCTGAAAAGTTTATGGGCTTCCTGGCTACAGGAAAGTACATTGAAACAAAAAGTTAGAGCAGAACGTCGATGTAGGGAAATCGCAATTCACCGCTCTGTGGCGGGTTCGGGAGCCAAATCACCGCGCTCTGAGGGCAAGGGATCTGCTACCCTGAACGCGTCGGGCTCGGCCGCCATTCACCCACGAAGGTTCAGGTGGCGCAGTCGGGGATGCCCAATGCTCGGCCGATGACACCAGACACTTCAGATTTAACCGCTTCGTAAACCCAAAATCGAAAGCCAGATGTGGGCACCGTTCTGCATCGATTGACTTGACCCCGCGTCACTGCTGTAGTCGCCGGCAGCCTGGATGTTCTCAAAAAAGGGATTGGAATGAGCACGAGGATACATGTAGCGGCACTGGCCGGAGCGGTCTTGAGCCTGTTCCAGCTTTCAGGCGGAGCCCATGCTGCCCAATGCGGCAAGAACGCATCCGGCTATGAAGCATGGAAGCAGGAGTTTTCAGCCGAGGCACGCGCCAAGGGCGTTGGTCAGGCCGGCATCGCCGCGCTGATGAGCACCCATTACGCCACAGCCACCATCAACGCCGATCGTGGCCTGAAGAGCTTCAAGCTGTCCTTGGATCAGTTCCTTGCCAAGCGCGGCGGCAATACGATCGTCGCGCGCGGGCGCCAGCTCAAGAAATCCCAAGGCGCGCTGTTTGCCGATATCCAGCGCCGTTACGGCGTTCCCCCCGGACCGCTGCTGGCGATCTGGGGCATGGAGTCGGGCTTTGGTGCCGTCAAGGGCAATCAGAACATGCTCTCCTCGGTGGCAACGCTTGCCTATGACTGCCGCCGGCCCGAATTCTTCACCGACCAACTCTACGCCGCGCTCAAGCTTGTCGACAGCGGCCGCTTCACAGCGCAAACCCGCGGTTCCATGCATGGTGAAGTGGGCCAGACCCAGTTCATGCCCAAGACCGTGCTGCAATATGGTGTCGGCAATCTCGACAGTGCGGCCGGCGCCCTCGATTCGACCGCCAACTATCTGAAGGGTCATGGCTGGAGCGCTGGCCAGGGCTATCAGCCGGGCGAGCCGAATTTCTCGGCCATCCAGGCCTGGAATGCCGCCTCGGTCTATCAGCAGGCCATCGCCCATATCGGCCAGCGCATCGACGCCCAATAGGAGACTTGGCGGGCTCTCTCACCCGAACACAGTCGACTATCGATCAATTGCGCCGTGGAGCACTCGCCTCCACGGCGTTCTTCATTATTTGACGTTGCGTCATGGCATTTGAGGCACATAAGAAGCTTGCATCGCTTCACGCGTCCAGCCGCTTGTGTGCCAGGTGGGACTTGGCATCCCTCAGTAACGCCTCTCACTATCGCGCATCGCGCCTGTGCTGCCCTTGAGGAGCCTCCCTCAGTCGAAGGTGCCGACATGGAGTGGCCTCATTCGTCGCTACCAGCACAGGCCCGGGGTCAGGAAGGGCCTCCTCGCGAGACGTCTAAAGTATTATGCTCCAGCCAATATCATCGCGAATGAACTCCTTCTTTTCGGTATGATGCAAGCGGAGGTTGCTGTTTTTGCCTTCTTTACTTCAAGCTGGACTTGGCAATCTTGGGGCATTCATGCACAATAATAATGTGTACCGGTAGCGTGTCTGCGGATTTTCATCACCGGTCACAAGGCGGCAAGTATTCGACCAGCTACACAGGCGATGGGCTGTCAGCCCCGGGGGACGGTCAAATGCTGGAAGTCATGGCTTTTGAGACGTTGCATGATCTGCGCAGAGCCAAGACGGTCGATGAGGTGAAATCGACGTTTGGTTTAGCGCTACAGAATTTCGGATCCCATTCCTTTGTCATTTGTGACATTCCGGCAGGCGCACCGCCTGGTGTTCGCGAACTGCACGCCTCCAACTGGTCCGAGGCATGGCAGCAGCGCTATGTGGAGCGCGATTATGCCATGCATGATCCGATACCCAACAATGTCGGCCGGCAGATCAACCCCTATTACTGGCATGAGGCCGCCGAGGCGTTCAAAGACAACTCGATCGCAAACCGGATCATGGCCGAGGCCCGTTCGGATTTCGGCATGGGCGATGGCTTCTGCGTTCCCATTCATGGCCTCACCTCCGTCGCGGGGCTGATCTCGATTTCGACACCGGAAAAGAACTGGATTCTGTCCGAGGAAGAGAATGCCGCGATCCACATGATCAGCATCTATGCCTACGAAGCCATTCGGCGCTTGCGAACGACGCGTCCTTCCGGCGGTGGCGGACCTGTTCTCTCGGCTCGCGAGACCGAATGTCTGCGCTGGACTGCGGAAGGTAAGACGGCGTGGGAGATCAGTTGCATCCTGGGAATATCCGAAGAAACGGCAACAAAATACCTCAAGAATGTTGCCAAAAAACTCGGAACCCGAACCAAAGCCCATACAGTTTCAAGAGCATATAGACTACATTTGCTACAATGACACTGCCCCATTTTTGGGGTATTGCAATACTGTACCATGACGGCAAGTCTCTCCGGACAAATGGAGAGGTTCTGCTATGTTACACATTATCAAGGGATTTGATTCCTCTAAGCAATTTGAGTTGGAATTGGCTTTCCGTTTTCGGAACGAAGCGTTTGTCGAAGAAGCCGGCTGGGAAAATCTGCGCCGGCCCGATCGCAGGGAAATCGATCAATTCGATACCGACGACACCATCCACATCCTGGCCATGAAGGATGAGCAGGTTCAGGCCTATAGCCGGCTCAACCCGACGATCAAGCCTCATGTTCTGTCCGAGGTCTATCCCGGCCTGGCTTCGCGGGGACTGATCCGAGACCCCAGGGCCTGGGAGTGGAGCCGCATGGGCACGGCGAAGCGGGCGCGCGGCGCCGGCCGAGGCTGGAACGGCCCGATTGGTCTGTTGCTGCGGAGCGTGGCCTATGTCGCCTTGAAGTTCGATATCCAGACCCTGGTCTGGCAGGCCCATCCGGGCTGGATTACCAGAGCGAGTGAACTTGGTTTCGACCCCTTCCCGATGGGGCTGCCAAAGACCATTGCGGGTGAGCCCGTCATCGCCGCCCATATGGCTGTCAATCTCGGCGTCTTTGTCCGGATGGACGCTCTGAATTTGCCGCGCACCGGGCTGGCGGATCCCGCGCCATGCGAGTGGAGCGACCTGATTACGCCGATGCAGCAGATTCACGCTTGAACGGGGTCCGAACTGGTTCGCAGCGAACCCGCCAATCGTCGCTGCGAGCTCTCTCCCGCCCGACTTCGCACCATTATGCAGAAGAACAGGTTCACGCCATCTCACATTCTCTTCGAAATTTCTTGCCGGCTCCTCATTCAAAATCTCGAAAATCTTTCATCTCAAGAGTTGCGCCATGTCCATGCAATCCAGCGCTACGGGCTTGCTTACCTATCAGCAGGTGGTGAAGGGCCTCGAACACATCGTCAGGCACTGCACGGATCGTGCCGCCGTGCACGCGGCCGTCGCGGTTCTCCAGGAGATGGGGAAGATCGACGCTCCCCAGCCCAGAACCTATGTGGTGGACATCTTTCACGCCACGGATACGATCGAAGGCGAAGCCGTTTGCTTCAGCTCCGACCCCGGTGCCCGTTACGGACCGTGCGACGCCTGGTACAATTACGAGATCGCCAAGAAATACGCGATGACCGGCACGCTCGAACTGATCGGCCGTAAACCCGCCGATGTCCTCAAGGAGGCCCGCCTCTACACGCGGCACGGCGAGTATAGGGACATTCGGCCAATGGCGCGCGTGACGACCACCGGCGACATCATCGTGGTCTCCGACGCCATGACGGAATTGCAACTGCTGATCGCCGTGGTCGATCGCAAGGGCTTTTTCGATTTGCGGGAAACCAAGTTCCACTAACCCGACCGCCCTGCCCGCTCGTCGCCGGACCACCCGTCACAGGCGGAAGCCCACCTGTCGGTCATCTCTCCCTGCCTCACGGCAAGCCGGCTCATCACGCACAAAAACTAAGCTCTTGTGCTAAGTATTAAAGACTGATAGTTAGCCCATAAGGTAATTGATTATCTCCGGCCTCGGCCCGGACAGCAGCGGCAATAAAACCGCGAGAGGTGATGTGATGAAGCTGGTATTGATGGAATTTCTGTCTCTCGATGGTGTCTATCAGGGCCCGGGAGGCCCCGATGAAGACACGACGGACGGTTTTGTCCGTGGCGGCTGGTTCGTCCCCTTCATCGATGATGCCCTGATGCGCTCGGTAACCGACTGGGTCTCCGAAGCCGATGGCTTCCTGTTCGGCCGCCGCACCTATGAAAGCTTCGCGCGCGATTGGCCGAAGATGGACGATCCCAATGATCCCGTGGCCAGCAAGTTGAACGGCGCTCCGAAATATGTGGCCTCGAACACACTCGAGCAGGCCACATGGGCGCCTTCGACCATCCTGTCGGGCGACATTCTCGGCGGCGTCGCCGCGTTGAAGGCAAAGGCCGGCCGCGAACTCCAAATCCATGGCAGCGGCCGGCTCGCCTATTCGCTGCTGGCGGCTGGATTGGTGGATGAATTCAGGCTCATGGTCGCTCCCGTCGTGCTGGGACAGGGCCGCAGGCTCTTCAAGGAAGGCGGGCAGCCTCTCGGGTTCAAGCCTGTGAAGACCGAAGTGACGCCAGCCGGCCTCTCGATCCAAGTCTATCAGAAAGGCGAATCCCCCACATTCGCAACATACAGTCCGTCGTGACGAATGGGGCAAGCTGCGCCCTTGCCATGCCCGCGGCATCGCTGGGCAGGAGACCGCGAAATGCCGCGATATCACCATCACGGCGAAACAAATGGAAATCGCAGGTTAAGGCAGTGCGCGCATGTTGACGGCCTCTTTCACCGGAGCAAAGCCGATGCTCGAAAGTGTGCTGCTTGCCTTGCTGTTCTCCTTCTTGACCTACTATCTCACCTTCGACCTCTAACAAGGGATGTCGATGCGCCTGTCGGTCAATGCCCCGCTTCAGCCAGGATCGGATAGAGCGAGGCGACCAGTGCCAACGCCATGGCGATGTTGAAAAGACGCAGCCGTAGAGGTTTCGACAGGAAACCGCGCAAAGCGGTTCCCGCTGCCGCCCAGACCAAGAGGCAGGGTGCATTAACCAGAACGTAGATGGCCGCCACCACCAGGACATTGCCGAAGAAGCCACTGGCCGGCGTATAGGTGGCAATGGCGCCGATAGCCATGATCCAGGCCTTCGGATTGATCCACTGGAAGGCCGCTGCTTGGAAAAAGGTCATCGGGCGATCCTGGCCGCCTTCGGAATCCGGCCTGCCTGCCTTGGCAATCTTCCAGGCAAGGTAGAGGAGATAGGTCGCACCGCCATAGCGCAACAGCGTGTGCAGGAGCGGAAAGACCGTGAACAGGCCGCCTATGCCGAAACCGGCGGCGAGCACGAGGACACAGAAACCGAGATTGATGCCGAGAAGATGAGGCATGGTGGCCTTGAGACCGTAATTAGCTCCGGAGGCCAGCAGCATCGTATTGTTCGGGCCGGGCGTGATCGAGGTGACGAAGGCGTAGATGACGAAGGCGATAAGCAGGTCGGGTGTCATGGGAAGTCGGGTGTCATGGGAAGTGGCCGCTCCGTAGAGAATTGACGGGATCATAGCGGCGTGACACTATTTTGAAATATGCAATAGTGTCATGTGACACAATTGATGGTCCTGCCGTGAAGCTTGCATCTCCCTGGGTACCGCACTTGGCACAAGGTGGTGGGCCACCTTTCGAGCGGCTTGCCGCAGCGCTTGCCGACGACATTGCCGCCGGCCTGATCGGCGCCGGCGACCGTCTGCCGGCCCATCGCGACCTTGCCTGGCGTCTCGGCGTTGGCGTCGGCACCGTCACCAAGGCCTATGCCAGGCTGGAGCAGCGCGGCCTGGTGAGGTCACTCCATGGCCGCGGCATGTTCGTGGCCGGTTCCTCGGCCGCGGCGGCCGGCGCAATCGACCTCGGCATCAACGCCCCTCCGCAGATGCTGAGCGACAGGCTGCTACAGGCCACACTGTCGACACTGGCAAAGCGCCTCGATGCCGGCACCTTCGGAGCCTATTCCCATCCCGCAGGCCGCCCGGAGCATCGGCGCCTGATGGCGCGCTGGCTGGCCAGATGGGGCTTTGAGGCTAGGCCGGACTGTATCGTGCTGAGCCATGGCGCCCAGCACGCTCTCTCTATTGCGATGGCCATCGCCTGCCCGCCGGGAACGATCTTGCTGACCGAGGCGCTGACTTATCCGGGGGCGTTGCTGGCGGCAGGGCAGGCCGGCCTCGAGACCGTCGGTCTTGCGATGGACGAGGAAGGACTCACGCCCGACGCCCTGGCCGAAGCACTCGGCTCCGAGCGCGGCCGGCATCGGGTGCTCTATGTGACCCCGACCCTGCACAATCCAACAACGGCGACGATGGGCGCTGAACGCCGCCAGACTTTGGTCCGCCTATGCCGAGCCCACGACGTCGCCATCATCGAGGACGACGTCTACGGCATTTTCGCGCCCGCAGGCGTCTGTCCCCTGGCGTCCCTTGCGCCCGAACGTACCTTCTATGTCACCGGCCTCTCCAAGACCTTGAGTCCCGGGCTTCGCATGGGCGCGCTCGTCGTCCCGCCCGATCGCATGGCCGAGGCGGAGGCACGGCTGCAGGCGAGCAGCACCATGGCGTCGGCACTCCTGGCCGAAATCATGGAGATGTGGCTGGTGGACGGGACAGCGGAAGCGGTTGCGGCGTCGGTCCGCGCGGACGCGGCCCGACGCTCGGCGCTCGCCACCGAACGCTTGCCCAAGCATGCGTCACTGAAGGTCAATGGCGGTTTTCATGCCTGGCTGCCGATGCCGGCCGAGGCGGCAGACCGTTTCGTCGCCCGCGCCGCCCTGCACGGGGTCGCTCTGATGCCGGCGCGCGCAGCAATGGCCGATCCCGCCGCTTTGCAGGGCGGCGTGCGGATAAGCCTCGGCGCTCCGGCAATCGATCAGCTCGATCGGGCTCTCGGCATTCTCGCCGATCTGTTCGTGTCCAACCGGCCGGTGCTCGTCTGAGCAAACAAGCGTTCAGTCATGAATGCGCTTTGCTCTAGAGGGCCGGCGGACGGCCCTGACTTTTCCGCTGGCACCACCTCCGCAGAAGAAGCGATCGCCCCCATCGGATTCGAGCCCGGAGACGACCAGGCCGGCCGGCATCTCGATGCTGTCGAGAACCTTGCCGGTAGCCGGATCGATATGCCGCAATTCGCTCTCATCATTTTCCAAGGTGGCGTGCCAAAGCTCCCCATCCACCCAGGTCACACCAGTGACGAAACGGTTGGATTCGATGGTGCGTAGCGTGGCGCCGGTCTCAGGATCGATCTGGTGAATCTTGCGGTCCTGGTATTGGCCGACCCAAAGGGCGCCTTCCGCCCAGGCCAGGCCTGAATCCTTGCCGCCGCCGGGCGCTGGAATGGTGGCGAGCACCTTGCCGGTGGCCGGATCGATCTTCTGGATGCGATCCTCCGCGATCTGAAACAGATGCCGGCCGTCAAAAGCGGTGCCGGCATGCGCGGCGACATCGAGAAACCTCACCGTCTTGCCACTGTCGGGATCGAGTGCGTTCAGCTTGTCGCCGGACGCAAACCAGACGTTGTCACCATCGAAGCTGACCCCGTGCACGGCCTCGACACCGGCAAAAGGGCCATATTCGCGAAGGATTTCTGCTGATGTCCGTTTCATCGGGCGACCCTAACTTCATGGCAAAGGCGCGGGGAGTAACAAGGTTGTCGCGAAACTCGGCACGGGCGGCGTCACCCAGCGGCGTGCCCGGCCGCGGCCGAAGAACTGCACTTTGGCGGCCAAGGCGAGCTCGTCGAGGGCGCGCTGCACCGTACGCTGGCTGGCACCGAGCGCAAGCGCTAGAGCCGAGCTCGACCAGGCTTCGCCATCGGAGAGGAACGCCAGCACCGCTGCATATTTCTCTTCGACCGGCCGGGCCAGTACCAGGACGTCGCCGGCACGGCGAGGGACCAGGGCAAAGCCGCGCCGGGTCGCGTTGACGGCGGCCATTCCCCGCAAGATCGCGCGCAGGCGGCCCATCTCGACCCGAAGCCGGGCGCGATGGGACTCGTCGGCCGATTTGGCTCCGAAGGCGCGCGCCACCAGTTCGTCGCGCGTCACATCGCCGGGCCAGGCCTCGCCCAACGCCCTGACAAGGGCAAACAGCACCGGCCGTCTGGCGAGCGAAGCCCCCTTCTCTGCATCGCGCACGACATGACGGCAGGCATCGACCAGGAAGGCTTTCGATGTCTGCAAAGCCTCGACTTCATCGAGCAGCACGGGGCGTTCGCAGCCGCCGGTGATCAGGCGCGCGGCCGGTGTGTCCAGAATCCGCATGGCGCTTTCGACCTCCGCCGCCAACGCCGGGATCCCGGCCTGGCGTGCGGCCAGCTTGGCCCGGGTCAGCGCCTCACGGGCCTGTCGGGTCCGCAGCCTGCGCATCGCAATGCCGGCAACCACCAGATCATGCGCCGTCCTCAAGGCCGGCGGCAGCGGCGCGGGATCGAAATTGGCAAGCTCTGCCTCGGCGGCGTCCAGGCGCCCGATCAGCAGCAGGCGCCGAGCTTCGAGATATCTGGCATGTGCGGCATTCACCCAGTCGCCATGCTGTTCCAGCGTCACGCGCGCCGCATGAAGGGCCTTGGCGGGCCAGCCTAGATCGCGCGAGACGAAGGCGATCTCCGCCTCGGCGACAACGCATCTTGCGCGCGCCACCGCTTGCCTGGTGCCGAAGGCACGGCCCGCGCTTCGGATCAGTGTCCGAGCGCGATCGAGGTCCCCGAGCTGCGCCATTGCGATGCCGCGCAGGGCCAATGCCGGCGCATCGTCGCGCAGGGCAATCCGGTTCAGGGCACCGAGCGGATCGCCGGCGGCGAGCGCACGGGCCGCGGCCGTAATCAGCGAGTCCATTCGAATCCCGCCAAACTTGTCACTCCCACCATCCGACACTCCCGGACTAGCACGAAACACCGGATCGTATCGAGAACGCCGCGAGACCCGTCATGAGCCTCATTCACGCCAGCAGGATATGGAACAGCCCAGCGCATGACGGCGCCGGATGGATCTCCCGGCTTACCTTTGTCGGCTGTCTGGGTCTCGCCTTCGCGCTGGGCACGGCGATCATGTTGGAATGGTCGCTGGCGATGGCCGGCATGGGCGAGATCCCGATGCCCGGCAACTGGACGATGTCGATGATGTGGCTGCCGACATGCGGGCAGAGCTGGCCCGGCTTGGTCCTATCCTTCCTCGCCATGTGGCTGGCCATGATGGCAGCCATGATGCTGCCGAGCCTGTCGCCCGTCCTGTGGCGCCGTCGCGAGGCTCTGGTCGCGGCGGGAAAAAGGCGTCCCGGCCATCTCATCGCCCTGATCGGCCTGGGTTATCTCTCGGTGTGGGCCTTGGTCGGCTGCCTTGTCTTCCTGTGCAGCGCAACCTTCGCGGTAGCATGCGCCAAGCTGCCGGAGTTGTCGCGTACCGTACCGCTCGCCGCAGGCCTGATCGTTCTGTTGGCCGGCGCCTGGCAATTCACGCCATGGAAGGCCCACCAGCTCGCCTGCTGGCACGGTATGCCAGCAAACAGAGTCGAGCGACCGGCGCACGCGGCCTTGCTGGACGGCTTGTGGCTGGGGGCCCATTGCAGCCTGAACTCCGTCGGCCTGACCACGATCCTTCTGATGACCGGGATGATGGATCTGCGCATGATGGCAGCCGTCACGGCGGCCATCAGCTTCGAGCGTCTCGCACCGAACGGTCCACTCGCCGCGCGGCTGATCGGAGGCGTAATCATCGCCGCCGCGCTGATCCTGATCGTCAAAGCACTTGGCGGTTAGAGCACCGTGCCGAAAAGCGGATGCCGGTTTTCGGTACGTTTCAGGTCCCGCGGCGTGCGGTGAAAGCGGGCGGATCGCTGGCAGGGAACGACTCGTCGCTCGCTTCGTCGACCTCGTCCCAAGGATCGGCAGGCTGCATCGCCATATTCCGGCGCCTACCGGCGGCTGCCGCGCCGTGCGCATTCAGCACCTCCAGTTTCCGGCGCAGCCGATGATTGTCATCCAGAAGCCTGGCAATGGTGATCAGTCCCGCAAATGAAGCCAGAAGGCCAAGGCCACGCATATCGTCCTCCCTTTTCAAGCCGCAGACCCCGCCCGATCGCCGTGGCCTTGATGTCCAAACGCCTTGCTGCTGAACCTGCTAACCGGCCCCGTGGTTCCCGCCGGCTGACCCTGTGGCTCTGCTCCAATTCGTCGCAGGCCAGAAACCTTTGCTGTTGGTAGCGGTTCTCGCCATCGACAATCATCAAGGTACGGATCCGATGCAAGCTTATGACGTGCGCGCGCTTTTCTCATTTGCCGACAGAGCCAGTCGGCTGAGCGGCAGCGATCCATCGCTCGATCGCGACATCTGCCTGAGCCTTCGTTATCTCGATGGTTGCATGTTCGCCGATTGGCTGGTCGTCCTGCCTGACCATCGCCTGTCTTCAGCCAATGGTTCGCATCGTGCCGAGCCTGACGCGCTCACAGCCTCCGTCGATGCCGTCGAAAGACTTCGGCAATGCCTGCTGCCCGGGAGCCGATTGAATGTCAGGTCGCTCGATGGCGCCCTGGAACAGTTTCAATGCCAGGTGCGGTATGGTTTAGACGCAGATGAAGCCGGCAAGGCAGTCGTCGCCGGCTCGGAGCCTTGCGCCCGGCTGGCGGCTCTCCTTCATGCCTTTGCCAATTCGACCCTGGGTTGGCCAAATCCTGCAAGCGAACCGGCCAGGCTGCGCTTTGCCCTGGTCGACAAGTAAGCGCAGCTGGTAAAGCACCCCTGGCCGAAAAACTGTTTCAGAACAGCGTGTCGATGCTTGCTCGACACGCAAACATCAACGGCGTTCGCTTCCGAGCAGGGTGGCGCCGACCACAAGCCCTATTACGAACCCGACAATGCCGGCTGAGGACAGGATCGTCGCGGCGGTGCCTGGGTGTTCCCTCGCCGCATCGGTCACGGCGTGCGCTTGCTCGCGTGCTTGCTGGAAGGAAGCTCGCGTCTGTCCCTTGGCTCGATCCACGGCCTCCGAGGCCGCCTCGCGCGTGCGCTCCAATGTTTCGGCGCCACGGTCCGCGATGGATTTGCCAAGTGCGCCGATTTCCTTTCTGAGTTCGGTAATCTGCTTTTCCAGTTCCTTGCGCACATCGTCCGAGGAAATCGAGTCGGCCATCATGTTCTCCGTTCTGGTGATCCGTGACGGCGATGGCTCGTAGCCTGCACCGCACCCAACTATAACGCCCGACCTGGCGCCATGTTCCCGTCTTGCCGCCGACGCACGAAAAAGGCTCCCCTTGGGGAGCCTTGGAGCATTTTGAGATTTGACGCGGTTCAACTGGAATTGCGGTCGGTACGACCGTTGAGGGAAATCCCCGCGATCAGTTGAACAGATCCTGGGTCAGGATCGCCACTTCCGTGCGATTGCGCGCCTTGATCTTGCGCATGATGTTGCGGATATGGATCTTCACCGTGCTCTCGCTCATTTCGAGCTTGTAGGCGATGATCTTGTTGGACTCGCCGCGGCGCAAGTGGTCGATGACGTCGATCTGCCTTTGGGTAAGAACCTGGTGGAATGGCCCCTTCTCCGGAGCCTGCATGGGAGCTGTCTGCGCAGCCAGGAGGCTCGTAACAGGCACAAACCTCTCCCCGGCCTGGACCAGACGAATGGCCGCCGCCGCCATATCCAGATTGAAGGTCATACCGACAAAACCACGGGCGCCTTGCTCCAGGGTACGGCGAACCAAAGCGGGATTCTCGGCATCGGAGAGTACGATGATCTGGCTATCGGGAGCCTTGGCTTGCAGCTTGGCAATGTCGTCGCAGATGGCGTGTTCCGTCGCCCAGTCGCCAGTTGCGCACAGCAGTACGGTCACGGGAGCGGCTGGGTCCAACGGGCGCCATTCGTCTACCGATCCGTAGCCGCTCATCGTGCAGTTCAATTCAGAATCGGCGAGGCAGCGCGCCAGACAGTCTCGGATCAGCGTTGCCGCGCTGATGATGAGGACCGGGATTGTTGCAATCCGAGGCGTGACGGAGGGCGTGGCAATGGGCGCCGTCGGTAGCACTGCGTCATCGCGCAGTCTCGGCGGGCGATCAAACATGTCGACGCTCCTATAGGCGTCGGAAAGAACAGCAGTACCCATTACCATATTACCTTATATCAGACCGCCCCTATCCAGCAGGCCTACAAACTGCGTGGAGCGATAGAGGTATTTCCCTGCGGCGTATGTGCGATTTCGCACATACGCCGTGGCGTGGCGCCCCACGGACGATGGCGAATCCAGTTGGCGGACAATGATCTGATGTGCCCTGGAGGACCGTTACCCACGCTGGAATCGAGAGCTCATTGCCGCGCGTGTAAGCAAGACCGATAAGAATTCTCGTTCTATATAGATCGATATCTTCAGAATTTATCAGAATAATATAAACGCCATACATTTATCTGAAATGTGTTCTCATTGAGAAATCAAAGATAATTTGAAGGCAGCTGCCATAATTCTTATTTTAGGAAAATTTATATGGGAACAATTTTATCCTCCGATTGTTATACTGCTCATATCTGGAGTGCGTACACTCGACAATCGCGGAGAAAGACCATGACAAACAGGTTGATGAACTTGATTGGCGTATCTTTGGTGGCGCTATGGCTGCCAGCCGCTGCCCAGGCGCAAGGCGTGATGGGCGGAGCCCAGGAAGGGGCGGAACGCGGTAATGAGAACGCCGGGCCGATCGGCGGCATCGTCGGTGGCACGGTTGGCGCTGTGACGGGCGGTATCAACGGACTGCTGGGAATTCAGCAGCGCCCCCGCTTCCGTCAATATGTGATCGAGAGGCACGTTCCGTCCTACCGCTATGAGGAGCCCGTCAATGTGGGCGTCGTTCTGCCCGAGGACGGTATCGAATATTATGACGTGCCCGCGGACTATGGTGAAGTCCGCTACAAATATACGGTGATCAACGACGAGGTGGTGTTGGTCGATCCGGGCACCCGCCGGATCGTACAGGTTGTAGAATAGGGCTCGCTTGCGGCCGTGCCTCGCTTCGAACGGGCTCGCTGCAGAGTTGATTGAGAAATCTTCCGGCTGCGCGACACAGCAGCCGGAAGATCAGGGCTTCTGCTTCAGCAAGCGCGGACCAGGGCATGGCACTTCGGCACGCCTCTATCGCCATAAGAGTGGCGGATATAGGTATGCACTACACCTGACAAAGCAGATCAGCTCGATAAGACATCGATATAGGAATATTATATATGTCATTGATATATAATATCTTTTTATAAATACAAGGAAGAGGCTTGCCCTTTCGGCATAGGCACAAGATGCGCCAAACGGGTATGCGCGCTCGGTGCATGAGCAAGCCAATTTAGCGTGGCCACCTCGTATAAGTCAGGTTATCAGCACAAGGTCATTCTTATCCTTAACTTCAACGAGCCAACCCATCGGAGTTCGTGTCAGGGCGCCTCTGACGGGACGCCCGCGTACGCCGTGACCGGGAACCGCTGCCACGTCCCTGCCATTCTCCGATCCCCTCACCCGCCGAAACGGGGTTCCGGGATGCCCCGAATGCCCAGATCATGGATGGCGAAGAGGCTGCCCCGCAACACGCCATCGCCGGGGAAGCGCGGCAAAGGCGGCTTGGCCATCGAGGTCACATAGAGCACATCAAGATCGGGACCGCCGAACATCACGCTGGTGACCTTCTTGACCGGCATCTCGATCACCCGGTCGACCGAGCCGTCCGGCCGATAGCGCACCAGCTTGCCATCGTAGACCAGGGCATTCCACAGGCAGCCCTCGGCGTCCACCGTCGAGCCATCGGCCGCACCACCACCCGATCCATCGACCTTGGCGAAGGTCCGGCGGTTCGACACGCCGCCAGTGTCCTGGTCATAGTCATACGCAGAGATCTCGCCGGACCAGGTGTCGGTGAAATAGAAAATAGTACCGTCCGGGCTCCAGCACGGCCCGTTCGAGCAGATGATGCCGGAATCGAGCCTGGTGACCTTGAAATCCGTCGACAGGCTGTAGAGCGCCCCGTTCGGCCCTTCCTCCATCGTGTCCATCGAGCCGGCGATGAAGCGGCCGCGCTTGTCAACCTTGCCGTCATTGATGCGGTTGTTGGGCAGGTCGGGCTCGGGATCGTGGATGAGTTCGACGTCACCCGTCTTGAAGTCGAGAAGATGGAAGCCACGCGCCAGCGAGACGACGGCGCCCGAGCCGTCCTTGCGCAGCGCCATGGAGCCGATTTTCTGCGGCACGTCCCAGGCCCGGAGCTCCCTGCCAGCGGCAGTGGCACGGAAGACGCGGCCGTCGAAACTGTCGATCCAGTAGAGACGCTGCTGGTCGACGTCCCAAAGCGGGCCCTCCCCCAGGGTGGTCTTCACATCCAGCAAGACTTCGATACGCATGCTCGTTCCCTCTCCTTCAGCCGTTTTGTCGTCAGCCTTCCGGCTGGCAGCCCCGATCAAGTGCTCAGAAATTCACGGCATGGCCGCCTTTCAGGCTCAGTATTTCGCGGGCCTCGTCCGGGGTCGCCACGGCGAGGCCCAGCCCCTCGATGATCTGGCGGACCCTGGTGACCTGTTCCGCATTGGAGCGGGCGAGCACGCCGGGCCCGTTCCAGAGCGAGTCCTCCAGCCCGACGCGGACGTTGCCGCCCATCGCAGCCGACATCGCCGCAATGTTGAACTGGTTGCGGCCCGCACCGAGGACGGACCAGCGATACTGGTCGCCGAACAAGCGATCTGCGGTGCGCTTCATGTGCTGGACGTCGTCGGGATGGCCGCCAATGCCACCCTGCAGGCCGAAGACGGTCTGGATGAAGAGCGGCGCCTTCACCAGGCCGCGATCGAAGAAATATTTTAGATTGTACAGGTGCGCCGTGTCGTAGCATTCAAACTCGAAACGGGTGTCGTTGCCCGCGCAGGTGGTCAGGATGTGCTCGATCTGCCCGAAGGTGTTGCGAAAGATGATGTCCTTGTTGGCGAGATAGGTTCGCTCCCACTCATGCTTGAGATCGGTGAAGCGATCGAGCATGCCGAACAGGCCGAAATTCATGGAACCAAGATTGAGCGAGGCGACCTCCGGCGCGAAGGTTGCCGCCGGTCGCACGCGCTCCTCGATGCTCATGGTCGGGGCACCGCCGGTGGTGAGGTTGATGACGCAGTTCGAGCGCTGCTTGATCTGGGGCAGGAACCTGGCAAAGGCCTCCGGCTTCTGGTCGGGCTCACCGGTCACGGGATTGCGGGCATGGAGGTGCACGATCGCCGCGCCGGCCTCGGCGGCGCCGACTGCCGCATCGGCGATCTCTTCCGGCGTCACCGGCAGATGCGGCGACATCGAGGGCGTATGAATGGCGCCGGTTACGGCGCAAGTGATGATGACTTTATTGCGGGCCATGCCGTTTACTCACTTTCCGATGTCCTTGGCGGTCCTGCGCTTGTGCGCGCGCAGAGCCATCAGCTGGCGGTCGCGCCATTTCTGGCGCTCACCGAGCTTGTCGCGCGGTAGAAGGGCGCTGCGCTCCGCTTCGATGCGCTCCATCACGGGGCCAGCCCAATCGACGCGGTACTGCACCGACGGGAAGATGTTGGCGTAGATGCCTTGGTAGCGCTCGGCATAGTCGCGCACGCCCCCGGGCGCGTTGAGGTCGATCGTCTCGAAGGGGCCCATGAACGACCAGCGCAAGGCCAGCCCGTCGCGCAGGCCTATATCGATGTCCTCGACGCTGGCGATATCGTCGGCGACCAGGCGGAACGCTTCTTCGAGCAGAGCACCCTGCAGGCGGTTCATGATGAAACCGTCGATCTCGCGCTTCATCACCAAAGGTGACTGGCCACAACTGCGCATGAAGTCGGCCGCCTTGCACATGGCCTCCTGCGAGGTCCAGGGCGAGGGGCAGACCTCCACCGCTTGTACCAGGTAGGGCGGATTGATCGGATGGCACACGAGGCAGCGCTGGCGACCGGGAAGATGCTCCATGAAGGCGGAAGGCAGGATCGCCGAAGTCGAACTTGCCAGCACCGCCTTGGCGGGCGCCAGCCGGTCGAGATCGGCGAACAGAGTGCGTTTCAGCTCGACCTGTTCGGGCGCGTTCTCCTGGACGTGGTCGACGTCATCGAGCGCTACGGCAAGATCGGGCTCGATGCGGATGCGTGCCTTGACTTCGTGAGGTTCGGAACCGCCGAGAAGGTCATTTGCGGCAAGATCCGGCAACATCTCGTCGATGAAGGCCAAGGCTTTCGGTAAGGCGTCGGCATCCTTGTCCCAGAGCCTGACCTCATGGCCGGCCCTTGCGAAGGTGATGGCCCAGGCGCGGCCGATGAAACCGGATCCGATGATGGCTGTCTTCATGGGAATGTTCCCGACTGAGAGGGAGGCGCTCACAGGGACTCGACGTTGCCGTCGACGCCCAGGGACTGGCCGGAGATGTTGATTCCGGCCGGTGACAACAGGAAGAGCACCATCGCAGCGACATCCTCCGGGCCCGTCATGCGGCGCAGCGAGATGCGGTCGAGATATTGCTTCTCCATCGCCTCATAGGGCACGCCGACCTGGGCGGCGCGATCGCGGATCACCCCTTCCATGCGCGGCCCGCGGATGATGCCGGGCAGGATGGCATTGACCCGGATACCGGAGGGGCCGAGTTCCTTGGCAAGGCTCTGGGTGAAGCCGATGACACCCCATTTGGCGGCCGAATAGGGCGTGCGATAGGCATAGCCATAGCGCCCCGCCGCCGAGGACAGGTTGATGATGGCGCCATCGCCCGCCTGCTTGAGCAGGGGCACGCCGTGATGAGAACATAGGAACTGCCCGGTGAGGCAGATATCGATGGTGCGGCGCCAATCGGCGGGCGAGATCTCCTCCACACCGCCGGTCGGCCCGGCAATGCCGGCATTGTTGATGAGCGCATCGAGGCCCCCGAGCCCGGCTCGCACGTCGTCGAAGAGCCCAGCCACGGCCTCTTCGTCCGAGACGTCGCACAGGCTGGCACCGTGTCCGGGATGAGCTGCCCTGAAATCGGCAAGATGCTGCTCGGCGACATCGCACACATGCACCCTGGCACCATTGTCGATTAAGAGATCGGCAATGGCGCGACCGATGCCGGAAGCTCCGGCTGTGATGAGAACGCGAAGGCCAGGTTTGAGGGCAATTCCGATCATGTATATTTCCTTGATTTACAATGTTTTCAGGAATTTTTTTCACGCAATGTGATAACGGCGCAAAGCACCACGACCCCGTAGAGAATGGCGCGGGTCGCATAAGGGAGCGTGGTGCCGGCCAGCAGGGTCTGCAGGGCCGTCAGCAGCAGCACGCCGCCGATCATGCCGATATAGCGCCCTCGCCCGCCGGTGATCAGCGTTCCTCCAACCACGGCGACGGCGATGGACGGCAGCAGATAGTCATCGCCCATGCCCAGGCTCGCCTGGCCGGAGAAGCCGGCGAGGAGGCAGCCCACCAGGGCCGCACAGCAGCCGGACAGCATATAGACCTTGACCGTGGTTGCGCCGACCGGCACGCCCGACAACTGGGCCGCGCGCGCGCCATTGCCGATGGCATAGACACGCCGGCCGAAGGCGGTCCGGCCGAGCAGGACGATGGCGAGGAACACGAACAGGACGACGAGGGGCACGATCGGCGTAACGCCCATCACCTGCCCGGTCATGATCCAGCGAAGCCCCGGGGCCGAGAAACCGTCGGGCGTCCCGCCGGAATAGACCAGCGCGAAGCCCTGCAGGATGCCGTTCATCGCCAAGGTCATCACGATCGGCGACAGGCCGAGGGCAACGATGCCGAGGCCGTTCAACAGCCCGATGAACGTACCCATCGCCAGGGCCAGCGGCAGCGCATAGAGCATGGCGCTGTCCGATCCCTTCATCAGGCCGGCGCTGACGATGCCGCAGAACGCGATCGTCCACGGCAGGGAGAGGTCGAGGCCGCCGGTGAGGATCACGCTCCCCTGCCCGAGTGCGAGAATGGCCAGGAAGCTCGCGAGCACGATCAGTGAATTGTAGTAGCCCCACGACGCCAGCGTACTGCCGAGCACGAACTGGCTGACGATGAGGACGATCGCAAAGCAGACAAAGGCTGGAAGAACCGTGCGCAGATCCTCCTGGCGGCGGATCCAGAAGCTGGGACGGGCAATCTGAGATCGCGCGGCTTGAGCCGGCTCGGCCGGCAGTCGCAACCGCGTTTCCGGCAGTGACAGCTGCCGCGGCAGGCGGCCCTGGCGCCAGGCCGCCAAGCGATGGCCGATCAGGCGCAGGGTGGTGGCGAGCACCGATGTGCGGGTGATCGAAGCGCCGAGCACCGCCAGGATCAGGATGGTGCCCTCGACGACGGAGGAATAGAAGGCCGGCACGTTGAGGACGAGCAGGATGTTGACCACCATCATCAGCACATAGGCGCCGAAGATGGTACCAACAGGCCCGCCGCGCCCGCCGCCCAGCAATGTACCGCCAACCACCACGGCCGCGAACATCTGCAGCAGCATGGGATTGCCGACCAGCGGGTCGCCCGAGCCGGTCTGCGCGCTGATGAACACGCCGGCCAGGCCGTAGAGCCCGCCGGCCAGCACATAGACAAAGAACTCGCACAGGCGGGTGTTGAGGCCCGCCGCCCGGGCCGCGTCCCGGTCAGAGCCGATCGCGTAGATCGCCTTGCCGAAGACGGTATTCTTGAGGAAAAGCCAGCCCAACACCAGGAGTACGAGCATGAGAACCGGTCCCGGCAGCCATTCGGGGATCGCGTCGGCCGTGAAGAAGGCCGTGAAGTCAGCGGGAAGCTGGCCGCCGGGCTTGTCCATCACCAGCAGCGTCACCCCCTGCAGGATGAACATCGTCGCGAGCGTCACGACGATCGGCTGCAGGCGCAGGAAGGCGATGAAGAAACCGTTGAACGCCCCCGCCGCCGCTCCGATGGCGATGCCGGCGCAGGACCACAAAAGGATGTTGGAAGGATCGTCCTGCATGTGGCTTGCCAGTGCGACGTTCACCAGCGAAACCACGGCAGCCGCCGACAGGTCGAACCCGCCCGACAACACCACGATAGTCTGGCCGATAGCAGCCGTCGCCAGCGTGGCTCCGCCCGTAGCAATGGTCGAGACATCGTAATAGTTGAGGGATCCGCTGACGAGGCGGATCAGCCCGAGGCAGGCCAGGAAGGCGGTGACTGCGATCAGCGCACCCCGATGGCGCGACCAGCGCAGGCCCGCGCGCTTGGCCCGCGACGGCTTGAGGGACATGTCGACGTGGGCCGCGCTCATGATGCCTCCCGGATCGTGGAAGCGCTGCCCAGCGTGGCGCGCAGAATGGCGTCTTCGGAAATCGCAGGGCCGGTGAGATCGGCCGCAACCTTGCCGCGATAGAGCACGAGGACGCGATGGGCGAGATGGTCGAGTTCGGCAATCTCGGTGGAATGGAACAGGACGGCGCCGCCGGCGGCGGCATATTGCTGGATCAAGGCATAGATCTCGTGCTTGGTGCCGACGTCGATGCCGCGGGTCGGGTCGAACAGCAGCAGCACGCGGCTTTGCGCGAACAGCCATTTTGCGATGGCGATCTTCTGCTGGTTGCCGCCGGAAAAGGATTTCACGCTGGTCCACAGCGCGCGCATCTGCACGTTGAGCCTGCCGAAGACCCTGGCGACATCCGCCTCCTCGCGGGTTTCGTCGATCAGGCCGAACCTTGTATAGCGCTCGATCACCGGCAGGGAGACATTGCGCTGCCCGTCAAGCTTGAGGAAAAGGGCTTCGGTCTTGCGGTCCTCGGGAACCAGGCTGATGCCGATACGCGCCTCGATGGCGTCGCGCGGGGAGGTCAGCGTCACCGCCTGCCCGTCAATTCGGATCTCGCCGCGATATTCCTCCATGCCGAACAGGGCCGAGAAGAGCTCGAGCTGGCCCATGCCCTGCAGGCCCGCGACGCCGAGGATCTCGCCCGCACGCAGGTCGAAGCTGACCTCATCGAGCCTCTTATGGGTGCCAAGTCCTTTCACCGACAGCACGGGATCTCCGGTCAGGGACGGCACCGGCGGCTTGGGCGGAAAGGAACGACCCAGCTCTCTGCCCGCTATCATGCCGATCAGGTCCTCGTCGGCGACATCGGCAAGGCTGGCGGTAGCGATATGCTTGCCACCACGCAGGACCGTGACCCGATCGCAAAAGGCCCTCACCTCCGCCATGCGATGAGAGATGAACACCACCGTCACGCCGTCGCGCTTCAGCCCATCGATCAGGCCGCCCAGCCAGTCGATGTCCCGGCCGGACAAGGTGGAAGTCGGTTCGTCGAGGAGGAGGATCCTGGGGCGGCGGAACAAGGCGCGGGCAATCTCGATTTTCTGGCGAATGTTGAGATCGAGATCGCGCAGGTCGGTATCGAGATCGATCGCCTCCAGGCCGAGCGCTTCCAGATGATCAATCACCTGCCGGCGCGCCTCCGAGCGGCGGATCTGGCCGAACAGGGTCGGCGGATAGGGCAACAGCATATTATCCAGCACCGTCAGGTCCTTGACGATGGTGAGTTCCTGAAAAGCCGTCTGAATACCGAGCCGATGGGCTGCGCGCGGACTGCCGAGCACCGCCTGCTGGCCAAAGATCTCGAAATGGCCTGTCGTGGGCATGATCAGGCCGGACAGCAGCTTGACGAGCGTGGATTTGCCAGCGCCGTTTTCGCCCAGCAGTGCGTGGGCCTCGCCTGCCAGGACCTCGAAGGAGACGCCGTCGACGGCGATGGTCGGTCCGAAGGAGCGACTGATATCGCAGGCCGCAATCGCCGTTTTCGACAAGGCCGTCTGAACGGATATGGATGACATACGAGCCGGTCCCTGGAAATTGGTGTTGTCGGCAGCACCGGAGCCGGAATCGGTTCTGGTGCTGCAGATCTTTGATGCCGCATCGTTTTTGCCGAAGACCGGCGCCCCCTTTTCGGTACGATGCTCAAAGCAGTACAGGTGGGTCAGCAAGGATGGCGCAGACCCACGCCGCCGTCAGTTCTCGGGCTGGCCGACCAGCGCCGCCGACAGCCCTAGTTCGGGCGTCTCGGCCGAATAGATCGAGGCGAACCAGCCGGGATTGGAAACGAGAGAAGGCTTGAAGGCATTGCAGCCGGCCTTCATCTCCGCCCAACTGCCCTCCTGGCAAAGCTTGATCGTCTCGTTCGTCACGATTGGCAAAGGCAGCACCGTGTGCTTGGGGATGTCCTTGCCATCGAGTTTGGCGATGGCGAGCTTCAGGGCCAGGCCACCCGAATAAGGCGGTGAGGCATAGGAAATGCGGGGGGCGGCCATTGGTGTGTAGGTGCCGTTGGCGCCCTCGACCTCGGTGCCCACAGGCAGCATCTGGATGCGCCCGCCATTCGAGCCCTCACCGGCACAGGGCTTGAGCTTGTCGGGAGTAGCGCCGGCCTCGATCTGCATGGTGTTGGCGGTATAGCAGCCCACCTGCATCCACAGCCCGTCGATCTCGTCCCATTTGCGGGTGGCCATGATCTTGGATAATTCGGTGCGGGCCACCGCCTGGCTCCACATGCCGATGGCTTCGTTGACGATCTTGATGTCGGGATATTTGGCGAAGACTTCCTTGGCGGCCTTGGTGCGCAGCGTATCGACCGAGGTGCCGGGTACGCCGGTGATGGCGATGATGTTGCCCTTGCCGTTCAGTTTCTTGGCCAGCCATTCGGCCGTGACCCGCCCTGCCTCGCTCTGGTCGATCGTGACGTTGTAGGCGCAAGGTTCGGTGATCTCGCCATCATAGGCAATCACCACCACGCCCTTGCCGCAGGCATTCTTCACGGCTGCGTTCAAGGCAGTGGGGGAGATCGGGAAGACCACGATGGCCTTGGCGCCGGCCTGCACCATGGCGTTGATCTGCTGGATCTGGCGCTGGGCATTGGGGCCGGCGACCTGGACCTGGAGATCGACCTTATCGGCCAACTCCTTGCTGGCGGCCATGGCCTTGACCATGTTGGCGGCCTCGCCTTGCCAGTCATTTCCGATATAGCTCATCGACAGATAGATCTTGTATTTGTCCTTGGCCTCGGCCTGCCCGCCAAGGGCGCATAGGCCGAGCAGTCCCGCGCCCACCAGGGCAGCGCCGCGCTTTACCAATCCCATTCTTCCCTCCCTGTCAGCCCGCTTCGTTGCGGCGGGCACTTCGACTCGTTGATGAGCCAGCTTCTTTGAGCTACTTTTGATCATAAATCAAAGATCAGAAATTTTGCAAGCGCAGAGGACCGCTTTCTCCGGACGGCGAACCGACCTACAAGACGAGAACCCGGCATCGGGATTGCAACGCGGAGGTGTCATGAGCGAAATCAGGTCCAAGGCGCGAGAGCCGCTCTCGGTCGTGCGTGTGCAGCGCGCCACCATGCAGGAGGACGTCTATCGCCAGGCCAAGGAACTGATCCTCAATGGCGATCTGGCTCCGGGCCAGTCCATCACCATTCAGTGGCTGGCCGATGCCTTCGGCGTCAGCGCCATGCCCGTGCGCGAGGCGATTCTTCGCCTGACGGCGGAAAAGGCCCTCACCGTCGTGGCCGGACGGAGCCTCGGCATCCCCCATCTCACCCGCGAAAGGCTGGCGGATCTGACGCGGACTCGCCTGGAGATCGAAGGCCTGGCGGTGTCATGGGCCGTGCCCAACCTTCAGCCCGCGACACTCGCCCGGCTGGACGAACTGGTCGAGGAGATGGACAATATCAAGCCGAACAAGGAGGCGCGGAAGATCTATCTGCGCGCCAACCGGGCCCTGCATTTCGAGATCTATCAGGCGAGCGGTTCGGAAACCCTGTTCGGCATCATCGAAACTCTCTGGCTCCAGGTCAGCCCCTATTTCAACCTGCTGCAGGAACGCGGCAATTTCGTCGTTTCGAACAAGCACCATCGTGTCCTGGTGGAGGCGCTGAAATCCGGCGACCACGCCGGCGCCGTACGCGCCATCCAGGCCGATATCGGCGACGCGGCCAATATCCTCGAAACCATACTCTGACAGGCTTGCTCGGCTTTCGAGGGTGCGTCTGCGACCGGGCGTCGCGCTTCATTCCAAAACGGAGCGCGTTCGCACCCGGCTGTTTCTAAATGCTTTTCTATCTCTATTGACTTCGTCACCTCGCAAATCGGTCGGGGCGAGCACTTTCACGGCTGTGTCACATCGTCCGACAATAGTGCGCCCATGCCGCAAATCGGCGGCATAGCAACCAACTTTTCACCCGGCGCCCGACACGCCGGGTGCTTTGTTTTCGGGCGGCAAAATCGGCAAGGCGCTCTGCGAATCGCGGGAATGTTCCTTGAGCAAAGCCCCCCGAAGTTGCATCTTGCCTGTGACGCGGTATGAACGGCGAACGACATCGGGACTGGCTTGGGCATGCAGGCGGATTTCTTGAGCTTTGCTGGTGAATGGGGAGCGGCCGTGTTGCTGCTGCTCTTCTTCGTCAGTGCGATCTCCCTGCTGCCCCGGCCCGCGCTTTGCATCGTAGCCGGCTCCGCCTACGGGCTTTACGGCATTCCGCTCGCCCTGATCGGCTCCATCCTCGGTGCGTCGGTGGCCTATTGGCTGGGTGTGGTGGTCGGACGCCGCTACGGGCACCGGCTCACCCGGCGCTGGCGCTTGTTGGAACCGCTTCGCGAGGCCGTCCGGCTGGGCGGCTGGCGCATCGTGCTGTTGTGCCGCTGCGCGCCGATCGCGCCTTCGAGCCTGGTCAGCTTCGTGTTCGGCTCGACGTCGATCGCCTTCGGCCCCTTCCTGGTCGCGACCGGCGTTGGCATTCTGCCCGGCATCGCCTTGCAGGTCGCTGCTGGGGCCGGGCTACGCGCGAGTCTGGATGGTCAACTGTCCATGCTGCAGGTCGTCGCCCTCGGCTTCGGCCTCTGCGCCGGCTTGGCAGCCCTTCTCTTGCTGGGCCGCAAGCTGCGGCAGGTGCTGGCGACCTATCAGCGTGAGCCGGCGGTGGAAAACCCGCTGCGTTAGGCCCAGCGCGCGCGATCCCGGATGCTGACGGCTGGCAAGGCCCCTCACCCGCGTTTTCTTCGCCGGATACTCGCCGCTACCGCGCCTGCCACCAGCAAACCGGCGGCTGTGAGGGCAATGATGCCGGTCGCGCGGATGGCTGCCAAAGCGAGGATGATGGATGTCAGGGCGTGGATGAGGGCGTCGGCGATACTCAACAAGGGCGGCGCATACCAAAAGGTTTGAAGGACAGAGATCGGTCTCAATTGCGGGGGCAAGGATGCCACGAGAGTTGGGCACGGATGGGGCGCTCGCGCGCAACGGCTCCAACCTTATTTGGCCCTGCCCTGACGGGGCAATCGGATCACATCCCTGTCACGCGGGTTGGCGATTTAATAGCAGCATGGAAGGGCTGAGGGTTTGACCCGAACCAGGTACCGAGCCGGTGTCCGGCTGCGGCACGTGTTCGACATCAGGCATCGCGGCTAGACCCACGGCATTTCCCTGAGAGAGCAAAAAGACGTTCTGCCCAGGCAGATGCATCAGCACGAAGAAATACAGGAAATTGCGATCCAATACGGTCGCGGGTCCCGCCGGTGGCAATCATGACGATGGACATTCACGATGTAAGTCTCGCGCTGACGCAGGTTCCCGGCGGGGAGACCGCGAGCCGGCCGCCCGACAAGCTCAAGACCGTCCTCGTCTGTGGCAATGATGGGGTCATTGACGAGCAACGCGTGTTTGCGATCCTGGACCGTCTTCTCATGGATGAAGGCGCGTTTCGTATCGTTCATGGCGGCAAGCGTGGCGCCGACCTGTTGGCGACCAAATGGGCCGTCGCGCATCGGGTCCGGTCAATCGCCGAGCGCGCGTCCTGGTTTCGATATGGCAAGTCGGCAGGTCCGCTGCGCAACGAGCATATGCTCAACTGCTACGAGCCCTTCCTGGTCATCGCCTTTCCGGGCGACAAGGATTGTGCGGACCTGGTCGCGCGGGCCCGGCGATCCGGCGTTCGCATCATTGAAGCCGACGCGCTTTGAGGCTCGCAGCGCCGCGAGCCTGGTCCTCGGGGCGGGCCGGAGCTTCGCTGCCTCCCGCCGACTGCATCACTGGATATCGCCGTCAAACAGATTATTGGTCATGTAGGCGATTTCCGTACGGTTCCGCGCCCGGATCTTCTGCATGATGTTGCGGATATGCACTTTGACCGTGCATTCCTCCATATTCAGCTTGTAGGCGATGATCTTGTTGGACTCGCCCTGCCGCAAACGCTGGATCACGGCCAATTGCTTGGGCGTGAATGCTGCCTGCCGCGGCACCCCTTCATCCTGGCTTTCCTCGCCGCTAAGGCCAGCGCGTGACTTGGACGGCAACAGGCCGCTCGCCGGGACGAAGACGCCTCCCGCCGCCACCAGGCGTATGGCCGCGAGGGCAACATCCAGACTGGCGCTCATGCCGATATAGCCCCTGGCGCCCCTGCCGAGAGCCGCCACGACCAGTCGGGGATCCTCGATGTCGGAAACCACGATCACCCGCACGTCGCCCTCATGGCGTGACACATAATCGAGATCGAGCTCCACGATCGCCTCGGTTGCTTTCTGACCCGTGACGCAAAGCAGGACGATGCACGATGCGTGCCCTCCCCCGTTCTGGTGCCATTCCGCCAGGCTGGCATATCCGCGCGCAGCAAAAGCGGGGGCGGCAGAAATGAGGCTGTGTGTCAGGCAACTACGGGTGAGCTGCTTTTCGTCGATGACGGCGATCGTCCACGGCGCACCCTGCCGGTCTTGTTCGGGAAAATGGGGAGCGGGTATCGTTTCCACGGGAGGGGTCTTTCACCAAGAAAATGGACCATGAGACCTTCGGCGGCGAATTGCCGAAGCACATAGTGCGCCACCCTGTCCCGCTGGCTACCATTGAAAGCGCGGCCCGCTTGCCAGGATCGGCGGTAGATCGACGAGGCGAAAGCCTCATCCATCCGATTCTCTTGCGGCAAGCGGTCTAGCCAAAATCGGCCGGCAAGCTCGTCGTGAGACCAATCCCGCTAAGTTGCTCCACTCAACTCCAACCCGTTGGTCAAAGCGACTTTAGAAACTTCTTAGAGCCTTTTCCATAGTCTGTCTTGGACTAGTCTGCATGGACTAATGGTCTAAGCTCGGCAACTGGCCTAGAGTGAGGTGTCATGCACGCCCCATCGCCGCTGCACTTGCTCCTGATCGACGATCACTCGCTCCTGCGCGCGGGCTTGCGCCTGGTGCTGGAGCAGGGGTTGCCGCATGCCATGATCCGCGAAGCCGGCTCGATCGCCCAGGCCATCGCCGAGGATCAGGTGCGGCCCCATGCGGTGCTGCTCGATATCGAGATGCCCGGCCTGAGCGGAATGGAAGGGCTTGCGGTGTTCAGGCGACGCTGGCCGGGCGCGCCGGTGATCATCCTCACCTCGCATGACGATGTCGACACCCGGGCGGAAGCGCTGGCCAAGGGCGCCGCGGCCTTCCTGTCCAAGGCGGAGCCGACCGATCGTATCGTCGCCACCGTCGAAGGCGCCCTGCGGGGAGAGATGCCGCCCAGCGAGGTTGCCCACTCCGCCGCCAGAAGCCAGGCCCAGCTCACGCCGCGTCAATACGAGGTTCTCGACCAATTGGGCCGGGGTTATTCCAACAAGGTGATCGGGCGGCACCTCAACCTGTCGGAAAATACCGTGCGCGTGCATGTCCAGGCATTGCTGGCCGCCTTCAATGTGGCGAGCCGGGCTGAGGCCGTGGCCGTGGCCCGCGAACGTGGCTTGATGCGCTGAATGGCGGTTCCCTGGTTCAAGCCAGTCCCAGCTCGCATTGCTGCGGAGCAGCTTCGCTTCATGCTCGGCACGGCGCCGTTCGCCTTCATCATCGGCGGCATCGGCAATGCGGCGATGGCCGTCATCTTCGCCCTGGATGCTCCGGTGCTTCCCTTGGCAATCTGGGCGGTCTGCGCTTTTCTCCCCGTGCCCTTTTTGCGCCTGCTCGCCAGCCGCTTTCGCGACAGCCCGGATCCCGTTGCCGAGGTCGGCCGCTATCAGCGCTATACCATCATCCTTGCCACGGCGATCGGCGTCTTGCGGGGCATATTGCCCTGGATCGCCTTCGATCAGGCTTCTCCGCTCGCCATAGCGTTGCTGATCTGCTTCATGGCCGGCATCCAGGCCGGCTCCCTCACTTTCATGGCTCCCGTATTGCCGGCCTTTGTCGGCTATTCGGTCGTGTTCATCGCCCTGCTGGCCCTCAAGCTGATCACGCTTGGCGATCCAATGTATTGGGGCATGGCGATCGGCAGCATATTATTCTGCATCGCCATCATCGCTTCGGCGCGAAGCGCTTCGCAGACCTTCCAAAAAATGGTGGAGCTGCGTTTCGACAACAACGAATTGGTGGAGCGCCTGCGCCAGGAGACGGCGGTCGCCCAGGCTGCTCGCCTCGAGGCAGAAACGGCCAACCAGGCGAAATCGAAATTCCTGGCCGCCGCCAGCCACGATCTTCGCCAACCCATCCATGCCCAGGGCCTGTTCCTGGAGGTGCTCGCCCGCGGCCAGTTGACGGTACAGCAACGCGAAATCCTGGACAATGCCCGCGCCGCCTCAAGCGCCTCGGGCGACATGCTCAACACGCTTCTCGATTTCTCGCGGCTCGAAGCCGGCGTGGTCACGGTGAGCAAGCGCTGTTTCGAACTCCAGCCCCTGCTCAACAGGATCGGCACTGAACTTGCCCCGTCGGCGGATGAAAAAGGCATCGTCTACCGCCAGCGCGATACCGATGTCGTGGTGGAATCGGACCCAGCGCTGGTTGAACTGATCCTCCGCAATCTGATCTCCAACGCCATTCGCTATACTGATCGCGGTGGCGTGCTGATCGGCTGCCGGCGCCGTTTCGATCAGGTGCATGTCGAGGTCTGGGACAGCGGCATCGGTATCGCCGCCGACAATCAGCAGGAGATCTTTCGCGAGTTTCATCAACTCGGCAACCCCGAGCGTGACCGCCGCAAGGGGCTTGGACTCGGATTGGCCATTACCGAGCGGCTCGCCCGGGCGGCCAATCATGAATTACGGCTTCGCTCGGTGGTCGGCCGCGGCAGCAAATTCGCTCTCGTGCTGCCGCTCGCCACAGGGCAGCCGGGTATGCCTGCAGATCCCGCGCCGTCCGAATCCTTAGCCGAACACACGGCGTTGGGCGCGCCATGCCGGATCCTCGTCATCGACGACGACGAAGCCGTCCGGGAAGGCATGCTGCGCCTGCTCACAACCTGGGGAGCGCAGTGTGAGGCGGTAGAAGGCATCGAGGAGGCGCGGCTTTGCCTCGGCCGTCTGGCGCCGGATCTGGTGATCTGCGACTACCGCTTGCGCGAGCAGCGGACCGGCGCGGAGGCGATCGCGATCCTGCGGGAACAAATCCCCGGCTTGCCTGCCATTCTCATCACTGGCGATACCGCGCCTGAACGGCTGCGCGAAGCGGAGGCCAGCGGCATTCCCCTGCTGCACAAGCCGGTTCTGCCGGCCGCCCTCTTCACCAAGATCCGCACCACCATGTCGCTTGGGGCAAAGCGCGCTCATGGCTGAACGCGCCGGCTGGCCGTCGCCTTCAGCCGAATCGACCCATCGCAAAGGGAGCCGGATTGGCAAAAGTGGGCAGCCCCATCATCATTTCCGACAGCAGCCGCCCCGTGGCCGGGCCGAGCGTAAAGCCATGGTGGTTGTGGCCGAAGGCGAACCAAAGACCCTTGTGGCGCGGTGCCGGGCCGATCACGGGACGCATGTCCGGCAGGCATGGGCGCGATCCCATCCAGGGCTCGGCCTCGACGCGCTGATCGAGCGGAAACACCTCGCGGGCATGAGGTTCGGTCCGGTCGAGCTGCACCGGCGTCGGCGCGTGATCGCGTGAGGCGAACTCGATTCCCGTCGTCAGTCGGATACCGCGGGTCATCGGCGCCAGCAGATAACCGCGCTCGATGTCGACGATAGGTCGATTGAGTACGGCGCCGGGAGCCGGCTTGAAATGCACATGATAGCCGCGCTTGACCGCGAGCGGCATGCGATAGCCGAATTTCGTGTAGAGCCGGTCCGACCACGGCCCGAGGGCGACGACGGCCTCGCGCGCATGATAGTGTCGGGTCGGGCTCTCCAGGCTCCAGCCGTCCTCCTCTTGGCGCAGGGCGGTCGCGTCGGCTTCAACGAAGTTACCGCCATTGCGGCTGAAAAGCGCGGCATAATCCTTCACCAGCCGACCGGGATCGGCAATCGTGGCCGGATCGCGCCAATGCACCGCGCCTGCGAACACCCCCGCAAGATTCGGTTCTCTCTCGCGCAGAGCGGAAGCGCCAAGCAGATCGTAGCGCAGGCCGAATTCGTCGAGCTGTCTGGCCGCCGAACAGGCTTTTTCAAAGGCCGCGGTGGTGCGATAGGCCTCCATCCAGCCGGTCGGTCGCAATTGTTCCGAAATGCCGGCATCGGCCATCAGCTTGGCATGCTCATCGACCGAATGCTCGATCAAAGGTAGCATGTCGAGGGCAGCCTGGCGCAGCCGCCTGGGAGAGGATTCCCACCAGAAACGCGCGAGCCACGGCAGGGCCTTGGGCAGGAAGCGCCAATGGTAGCGCACATCCGCCGAAAGGTTCAGCCCATAGTGGAGAACCGTCGAGAGCTCGCGCGGAAAGCCGTAGGGAATGACGCTTGCGCGCTCGATCAGGCCCGCATTGCCGTAGCTGGTTTCCTCGCCGGGGGCGCGCCGGTCGACGAGAATGACGGATCGTCCCAATTTCTGAAGATGCAGAGCAATCGAGACACCGATGATGCCGGCACCGAGTACCAGCACATCGCTCGATTGCCTGATGACCTGAACCATGGACCCCCGCCTCCAAGCAATATCGGGGTCAAGACCTCAATCATGGCCAAGACCTCGATCGTAACCAAGACCTGACCGTTCCATCGTGGAGCATATGACGGCCGGCCATTTCGCGCCTGTCCTTGCGCCGAGCGCCGGCATGCCCGCAAGCAATTTCGTCGAGTGGTACCGCAACCGCGCTGGTTTGCCGCTCGGCTCGCGGGAAAGGCCTGGAGACGGCAATGGTCTTTTGCGCGCGCTGTGGGCACTCTCCGAAAGCATCTCGCGGTTCGACGTGACGATCGGGAATCACCAAGACGTCTCGAAACAAAGGCCCGGACAAAGGCCGTTTCCGCCTGAACGCGCCTTGCTTTAGGTTCGCCGCTTCGAATCATCGCAATCCGATCGGAGTGAGACAAGATGGACCGTTCATCGGACGAAGCCCATTGGACCGGTGTCGCCCAGCAATGGATCGCTTGGCCGCGCTCGCCCGAACATGACGCCTTCTGGGCCTATCGCCAGTCACTGCTCGCATTCATCGGCCCCGGCCAGGGCAAGGCTCTGGAGATCGGCTGCGGTGAAGGGCGGGTCAGCCGCGAACTGCGCAAGCTGGGCTATCACGTAACGGCAACCGATGCCGTGGCGCCCATGGTCGATGCTGCCCGGGAAGCGGAATCGGCCGACGCTTATGCCGTCGCCAGTGCTGCTCGCCTGCCCTTCGCTGCTGCGAGCTTCGATCTGGTCGTGGCCTACAACGTCCTGATGGATGTCGAGGATGTCCCTGCGGCCGTTGCCGAAGCCCGGCGCGTCCTCAAGCCGGCCGGCGAGTTCCTGATTTCACTGGTGCATCCCTTTCGGGATCGGGGTCACTTCGCCGGCCCCGCACCCGATGCGCCCTTCGTCCTGGAGGGCAGCTATTACGGCCGCGTGCGCTTCGAGGGCGAAGAGGAGCATGATGGCCTTCGCATGCACTTCGCCGGTTGGTCGCAGCCGCTCGAGGACTATGTCGCCGCGCTCTCGCAAGCGGGCTTGGCGATCACGGCCCTGCGTGAGCCCGTTCCCGACATTGCGAATACGGATCGCCTCAATCAGTGGACGCGTCTGCCCCTCTTCCTATGGCTCAAGGCTAAGATTTTGCCTTAACCTCCCTTCTGTGTTACTTTAGAAAATAACCATAAAAATTTGATATATATAAAATTTCTATCAGAAATTACAGCCTCAGCGAGGTTGGAGGTCAGACTGGCGACCTTGGCCCGCCTTACACCGCCCATTCGACATCGGTGGTGAAGGCGATGGTCAGCCAACGATCCCGGCTCTCCCCGCCAATCGCTTCGCCGATCTCGTCACGGATCCGATCCCATTCCTCCAGGCGCATGGCGGGCCGGCCAGCCGGCACGATGAAATAAAGCTCGATCTGCCGGCCTCGGCCGACCTTTGCGACATAGGCCTTGTGGGTCAGGAAGCCATATTTGGCGACGAAGGTTTTGGCCACTGTGTCGACATGGTCCTTGAGAGAGGATGGCGTCACCAGAAGGATTTCGGACAGGGCCTGCCTGACGGTCGAAACCGGCAGAGGAATGATGGCCAGGCAAAGCAGGAGCAGGACCGCGGGGTCGACATAGGGCGTGAGCCAGTCCAAACGGGTCCCTTCGATCGCATAGCCGATGCAGAAGGCCAGAAGGAGCGCCCCGGTGATCGAGGCCGACATGATCCAGGCCTTGGCATCGAGCGCCACGAAATCGGAGCGAATGGTCCGGTTCATGCGGGTCTCGACCACGGCCATGGCGACGCAGGCCGCCAAGGCCACGGCTGCATAGAGGATGGCATATCCGAATTGGAGATCCCTGCCACCGACCATCAGGCTGCCAATGGCATTGATCATCGCATAGATGGCCGCTCCGATCAGCATCACACCGTTGAGGCCGAGAACCATCGGCTCCAGGTGCCAAAAGCCCATGGTGAAGCGCTCATGCAGCTTGCCCACGGCGGTGGCGGGAGACGAATTGGTCGCAATCAGGCTCGCCACGATCAGCGCAAGGCCGCTCATGCTGGCATCGACCAGCATATAGACGCCGTCGAAGACGATGGAGAAGGAGCCGGAAAGCAGGCCGAACACGACGCCGAAGCCGGCCACGAAAATCGTGACGGCGATCGAGACTTTGAGAATGCCTTGTTCCGTGTACACCTTCAGCTCCCGCTTTGCCGAACAGCCAACGCCTTTACCCTCCGCGCTGAATGCACGCAGGCCCGGGCATCGCCCGGCAGGCAGACGGTCGTACCAACAGCGTCAGTCGAAAGGCGATGCCTTTGGCGAGACTGGAAGTGTGTTGCGGACGCAATTATCCGATGCGGCCCGCGCCCAGACTCCGGCGGACATGCCGCAACCGGCAAGTCCAGCGTTCTGCAGGCTTGGCTGCGGAGCGCGCGGCGCGCGCCGACAGGGGCTTTCGCCCGCCCACCTCGGCTTCATCCTCGGCGGCGGTGCCGTCCAGATATGAACTCGAAGCAGAAGGCGCCTTATGCAGGACCGTGCTGGCCTCCTCCGGCCGAGAGGCTGATGGCTGCGATTGCACGGAAACGGAATCTTCCCGTGGCACCTTTTTCTTGCGCGCCTTTTTTACCGAAGAAGTCTTCGCCTCCTCCGGTTCAAGCGCCGGGACCTTGGCGACCTTCCGGCCGCGTTTGGCGCCGTTCTTGCCTTCCTCTCCACCACGAGCCTCGACTCGCGGCGAAACCTCGGCCTCGCTTTTCTGCTCGACTGCGGCCTGAGCGGGAACAGCCACAGGCTCCAGAGGAGCAGGCTCTGGGCGCTCGGCCCCAGGGTCGGCAGGTCGAGGCTGAAAGAATTGCTCAGCATGTTGCCAAGCTCTGGATCGCGAACTCGCAGGCTCAGGCGTATCCTCCCAGGACGACGTCTGTCGCGGGGGTGGAGAGGCCTGGGTCGGAGTCGATCGCGATCGCCTGACCTCGACAAAGAAAGGCTTGGAGGGGGGTTTCATTCAGGAATGTATGCTTGTTGGCGAGTCGTGGAACGCGGCAAGCATTACACCCTCGACCGTGCTTGGCAAACCGCCAGATCGGGTGGAATGCGAAATATCGTCCTCTTCCCACCGACAATATCCACTATACCGGGTTCCTTGCAGGATCATTGCACCTTCAGGTGCGCTTCCGGCAACGTATCCACTCGACGACCGCACCTGCGATCGAATGGAGAGGGACCCTCGCGGCGCAGCCAAGATCTGCTGCAGGGCATTCCCGCAACCGTGCAAAAAGCGGCCCCTTCCGACATTTGCAACGCCCTCTTGCCGGCGCCAAGGGATAATTCCGGCCCGTTTGCTCTTCCGTCGCAGCAATGTTGAGAGCTGGAACAGGAGAGAAGCCAGGTTCATATTTGGGCTAGAGCGTTTTCCGAAAAAGTTGATAGACTTTTCGATTAAGAAAACACGACAAAACAAGAAGTTGGCGCGAAAAGGCGCATTTCTGCCAAACGTCGAGCCAGTCAAAGGAGGAATTGTCATGGCTGCCAAGGACGTGAAGTTCTCATCCGAAGCACGTGAGAAGATGCTGCAAGGCGTGGACGTGCTTGCAAACGCGGTCAAGGTGACGCTCGGCCCCAAGGGCCGGAATGTCGTCATCGAAAAAAGTTTCGGCGCCCCCCGCATCACCAAGGATGGCGTGACCGTCGCCAAGGAAATCGAACTAGAAGACAGGTTCGAGAATATGGGGGCCCAATTGGTCCGCGAGGTCGCCGCCAAAACCTCGGACTCGGCTGGTGACGGCACCACCACCGCCACCGTTCTGGCCCAGGCCATCGTCAGGGAGGGCGCCAAGGCTGTCGCCGCCGGCATGAATCCGATGGATCTCAAACGCGGTATCGACATGGCAGTGGAAGCCGTGGTCGCCGATCTCCGGAAGCACGCTCGCAAGGTTACCAAGAACGATGAAATCGCCCAGGTCGGCACCATCTCGGCCAATGGCGATGCGGAGATCGGCGAGTTCCTGGCCAAGGCGATGAAGAAGGTCGGCAATGAGGGCGTGATCACCGTCGAAGAAGCAAAGGCGCTGGCCACCGAACTCGAGGTGGTGGAAGGCATGCAGTTCGATCGGGGCTACATCTCGCCCTATTTCGTCACCAATGCAGAGAAGATGCGGGCCGACCTCGAAGATCCCTACATCCTCATCCATGAAAAGAAGCTCTCGAGTCTTCAAGCATTGCTCCCCTTGCTCGAAGCCGTCGTGCAAAGTGGCCGCCCCCTGCTGATCATCGCCGAGGATGTGGAAGGCGAGGCACTCGCCACGCTGGTGGTGAACAAACTGCGCGGCGGGCTGAAGATTGCCGCCGTCAAGGCGCCGGGCTTCGGTGACCGCCGCAAGGCCATGCTGGAAGACATCGCCATTCTCACCGGCGGCAGCGTCGTCAGCGAGGATCTCGGCATCAAGCTCGAAAATATCGACCTGCAAATGCTTGGGCAGGCCAAGAAGGTGGTGATCGAGAAGGAAAGCACCACCATCGTCAACGGCGCTGGCAAGAAGGCCGAGATCCAGGCCCGCGTCGCCCAGATCCGGGCGCAGATCGAGGAGACCAGCTCTGACTACGACCGGGAGAAACTGCAGGAACGCCTGGCCAAGCTGGCGGGCGGCGTGGCGGTGATCCGGGTCGGCGGCGCTACCGAAGTCGAGGTCAAGGAGCGCAAGGATCGGGTCGACGATGCACTCCACGCCACCCGCGCGGCCGTGGAAGAAGGCATTCTTCCCGGTGGTGGCGTAGCCCTGTTGCGTTCGCTCGGCGCCCTCGACAGCGTGAAGCCGGGCAATAGCGACCAGAAGACCGGCATCGATATCGTCAGACGCGCAATCGAAGTGCCGGCGCGGCAGATCGCGGCGAATGCCGGCGCCGATGCCAGCATCATCATCGGCAAGCTTCTGGAAAAGGACAGCTATAGTTGGGGCTACAATGCCTACACGGGTGAATACCAAGATCTTGTCCGGGCCGGCGTGATCGATCCCGCCAAAGTGGTGCGGACAGCCCTGCAGGGGGCGGCGTCAATCGCCGCCCTGCTGATCACCACCGAAGCTCTGGTGGCTGAGCTGCCTGACAAGGAGGCGCCGCCAGCCATGCCCGGAGGCGGCGGCATGGGCTTTTGACGGCCGTTTACGGAACCCGCCTCCTCGCGGGTTCCGACGGCAACCCCGTATGCAACGGTCGTCGCGCCGGCCTCATTCCCCTTTTCAGCCATTGCGGCCAGATGATGATCGCAATGTGCGAAATCGCACTGACAGGTCTGATCGCGTCCTGCCTTGTCGTTACGTCATATCGACAGTTCGAGGGCGAAATCTTGGTGCGGAAAGAAACATTGCTGGACCTTATCGAGGGAAAATCCCGGGCCAGGAAGGCCCGCCGGGGGATCGCTCGTCGCCAGCACTATTTCGCCGTCTGTATCGTAGCGACGCTCGCCGCGGCGCTCGTGACCACGGCCATTGCCGGGGTCACAGCCTATCAGGGCCAGACCACCTATTGGAATCACCCGGCACAAAAACGCGCTTCCCTGGCCAAGTCCTAGAGCCACGGCCTAAGGAGCGGGGGCGTTCAGACATGAGCGGCGCTGCTGCGGGTGCGTGGTCAGGCCTTGTCGGCCAGCCAGGCCGCCGCTGAAGATCCCAACTTCGGCGCGGGCAAATCCCACATCATTGGGATATCCGCGATCGCAACGGGCGGGCGGATGCGGCGGGCCGGTCCCCAAACGGTCTGCTCGACGAGGTCGGACCAGTCGGAAGGTTGCTCGGGCGCCGGCGCTTCGGCGTCGTCCGGTTGGTTGCTACCTGAAACCAGCAAGCGCGCGGTGCGCGCGAGCGATCCGCGTATCCTGCATCCCCGCCCCGTCTGCAGCCGTTCCACCAGCCCCCGGACGGCCGCGGCGGCCAGGAGGTAGCCCGTGGCATGGTCGATTGCCTGCCCGGGCAGCGGTGTCGGGCGGTCCTGCCCTGCCGCGCGCATGCCTGCATCGGCAATCCCCGTGCTCATCTGAATCAGGCTGTCATAGCCTCGCCGTCCGCTCCAGGGGCCGCTCCAGCCATAGGCGTCCAGGCACACATCGACCAGCCCCGGATTGAGTTGCCGGCGGCGCGTCGAATCAAGCCCTAGGCGGGCAAGCGCGTCGGGCCGATAGCCGTGAACGAAGATGTCCGCCCGCGCGAGCAGTTGCTCCAGCGTGCGCAGACCGTCGGGGTTCTTCAGATCGAGCCGGGCGCAGCGTTTGCCGAGCACGACCTCGGGCACGGTGCCCGGCTCCTCCCAGCCCGGGGGATCGATGCGCAGAACCTCGGCCCCAAAGCCCGCGAGGAAGCGCGTCGCAACGGGACCGGCAAGAATGCGCGTCAGGTCCAGTACGCGGATGCCCTGCAAAGGCCGACCTGCCGACAGCGGCAGGTGCGGCCTGTCACCGCCAGCGGTGCTGCTACGATGCAGCAGCGGCTCGGCATTGACGGCCCTTCCCTGTGGATGATCGGCCCATTGCTCGAGCGTCCGCATGGTGGCGGCGCAGCCATTCTTCGCCACGATGGCCGTCTCCAGGGCCGTCGCCTGCCATTGCTTCACGGCGGCAGCCACCGCCTCGCGTTCGGCATGCGTCCTCAGGACAGCCAAGGCTGCATCGCGGTGATGCGGGGTATTCGTGTGCAGCCGGATCCAGCCATCTGCCGCCCTATAATCGCCGGCCACAGCATCCCATAGCGGCGGCATCGACCATCCCTGCGGCCGTAGCGTGGTGAGGAACCAGAACGAGGCCAGCCGCCGATCGACCTGCACGGCGGGGAATTTGCCTTGTCGCAACGACGCCAGTTCGGCGACAGAGAGGCTGGCGGCGGCCACCGCCGCGCCGGCGAGATCGGTAACGTGGAATGTCGAGGGCAAAGCACCGGCGCCTTCTATCGTCAGATGGCTGAGATGCGCAGGATCTCCGCCGACGGCTTGCCAGATCTCGCGCAGGAAATACGCAGCGGGAGCTGAGACCGTCGAGGATAGAAATGTCGGAGCCGTATCGTCGCGCATGGAAGCCTCAATATGATTTTCTTCAATGAACAATTTCGGGGCACCTCGGCCCAGACTTCGCCGATCGCCGGAGGGCGCAGATCGATCTAGTCGTGCACAAGGCTTGAATGAACGGTGCGGCATGCTAAAGCATTTTTCGGTTCGGCGAGCCCGCCCAGAATCGCAAAGATGCGTCCAAACAAGGCGTTAAAGCTGACGAGCGCCAGCCATGAACGCGCTTTGCTCTTGAGATACTTATCCTGCCTTCCTCTTGTCCTTGCTTTTCTTCGATTGGCTTCGGCATGCTGTTGGAAAGCTGGAAATCGTCATGATTTCAATGTTCTTGCTGGAATCGCTCATCAAATCACGCAATTCGAATTGCCTGGAATCGATCGTATGAATGTGTTTGCCCGACCCATAGCGTTTGTGGGTGTTCTACTCTGCCTTGCCCTTTCCGCCTGCGGCGACCAGGAACCCAGCCAGCGCAAGGAATTCATCGAATTCCTGCAAACCCGCATTCTCGACAAGCCCGGCGCCCATGTGCCGCAATTGAGCGGCAACCAGAAGGACGCCTTCGGCCCCTACGTCAAGGACTACGCCATCATCACCGACTTCGCGGCAGGCCCGACGGGTGAGCCTGGCAATCTACAGCAGCGCTTCGGCGCCATCATGGCCAAGGGCTCTATTCGCTCGATGAGCGATCTGGCGACGCGGCGCGAGGATCTGGCAGCCGTGCACAATCTTGTCGGCGAGCTCGGCAGCGCCATCGACCAGGCCCTTGCCAAGGCCGACGCTGCCAAGGCGCAGCTCAAGCAGCCGGACGATCTCAAGGCCGTCTTCGACAAGGCCTATGAGCGGGACGTGACGGAGGTTGCAAGGAACGTCAAGCAGATGTTGCCGCCGGTCCAGGACATGACCACTGCTGCCTTGCGGCTCGCCGATTTCATCACCGGCAATAAGGACAGGCTCGAGGTCAGCGGCATGATGATCACCGCCAAGGATCAGAAGACCCTGTCGGCCTTGCAGCCGCTTCTCGACGATTTCAACGCCAAGGGACAGGCCGCGATGGCTCTCCAGCAGAAATTCCGTTCATTCCAGTAGGATGCCATCACGCCCTGAAGCGTCTTTGCGATTCCGTCAAATCGCAAAGACGCTCAAGCCAATCCGTCGGATTGGCTTGGAAACAAGGAGCTGGAGCAAACATGCCTCCAGCTCTGAACGCGCCCTGCTTGAGGTATCGAATATGCTGATCTTGCGAAAACTCATCATGATCGTGGCTGTGGCCGTCATCGCCATCGTCGGCACGGCCGGCTATCGCTGGTACGACTATGTGACGGCTGCCAAGGACCCGCTCGACGAAGTGGGCATCGAGCTCAACAGCCGCATGCCGATGGCCCTGCGCAAATGGGGCTGCTATCAGTTGCAAAAGCGTTTCGGGGACCGCCTGCCGCCCTATGGCTGCTCCAGCGGCGACGGCAGAAGCTGGATGTGACCGGGCCACCCTGAACAAGGAACCTGGCCGGTGGGGATGGGCAGTCGCTCAGCCGCAACTGGCGCTGACCACCCGCCCGGTCGCCGGGTTGGTGGTGATAGTGACCCGATCCTGACGAAAATCGAAGGTGACGGCCTGGCCCGGCTTGATCTGGCGCACGATCTGGGCGCCTGTCAGTTTCCTGGCCTCATCGTCCGCCGGCTTGGGCTGGCCGACCAGGCGCTGCGCCGCCTCCGCCACGCAAGATGAAGATGGCCCCGGCTGTGCGGCATTGGAAGCGCAGGCCGTCAGTGCCAGCAGGGCAACGGGTATGAACGGCAGGAAGGGCCTGATCTGGCTGGTAAGCATGCTGATTCCTCATTGCGGTATTTGACCGGCAGAACCGATCGAGCCTATCATGCCGGATTGTACCTCGCCCTTATCGTCCCGTCGGATGAAGCTCAATAAAAAATATAATTTAATTCATATATTTCAAATTATTCCATGGCATTCCTTATGTCAAACATTCAAAAAACGTCCTGACGCTCACCCCAGCAGCTTGACCTCGATATGCAGGCTGAACGCGCCGAACGTCTGTCGTCCGGAAAAAGTGCCTGCAGGCGCCCGGCTTGCCATGTGGCTCGTGAAGAATTATTTGTCGATTGGTCAAGAATGGAGGCTTCGATGGCGCGCCCTCGGGAGTTCGATCGTGGCGAGGCCCTGGCAAAGGCACGTGACGTCTTTTGGAGCCGTGGCTATGAGGGAACTTCCATGGCCGACCTCGTGTGCGAACTTGGCCTCGCCTCGGCGCGCATCTATGCCGCCTTTGGCTCCAAGGAGGATTTGTTCCGGGAAGCGGTCGCGCTTTACGAAGCGCAAGAAGGCGGCTTCGTGGAACGGGCGCTAGCCCAGGAGCCGACGGCCCTGGCGGCCGCCGAACGGATCTTTCGGGAGGCGGTGGACACCTATACGCGGCCGGGAAAGCCTTGGGGCTGCATGGTCGTCACTGCTGCCACCAATTGCGCGACCGAGAATGCGAAGATAGGCGACTGGCTGGCCGAGCGCCGCCGTGCTCAGACGGATGCGATCACCGGACGGCTCGATCGCGCCATCCGCGAGGGCGAGTTGCGGCCCGAGGCGGATGCCCGCGCCCTCGGCGACACTTTCGCCACCGTGATGCATGGCCTGTCGCTCAAGGCGCGGGACGGCGTATCGCGCGAGCGCCTGCAGGACGTAACTCGCCTCGCCATGCAGTTGCTCCAGGCGCAAACCGGGTCGCCAAGCGCTCGATAAGAGGCCTTCCCGCCTGGGCGATCATGCTATCCTGCCTTTCCGGATCGCCCACTCATTCAGCCTCTCACCGAGGCCTCCTGCGTCAAATCACGACCGGCGAATGAAATTGCAGATCAGATCGGCGATGACATCGGGAGCGTCCTCGAAACAATAATGCCCGACTCCGGCGAGCCGCTCGACGGGAGCCTGGGGGAAGAGTTCGGAGAACAAGGGCAGGAAATGCGCTGCCCGCAATGTGCGGTCTGCTTCGCCCCAGATCGCCAAGGCGGGTTTGTCGCGGATGATCTCGAAGGCCACTGGGCCCGGCTGCTCGAAACGGTGGGCGCCTAGGGCAAAACCCTCTGCCCAGCCGATGGCACCCACGCATTCAGCCGGATCTGAAAAAGGAGCGCCATAGGCCGAGAGCCATGCGTCGGTGATGACGGCATTGTTCTCGAAACCGTTGAGCTTCAGTGTGCTCAGGATGTTGAAGCCGAGCTGGTCGAGCACGCTCCTCAACACGCCCCCGGCATGAGCCCGGGCAATCCATTGGAACCAGGGCGCCGCTTGTGCATTGGCCGTGAGGCGCTCGACGAGATCGGCTTGCCCGAAGGGCGTCGGTCCATTGACCGAGATAATCCGACGGATCCGCTGCGGCTGCCGGGCGGCAAGGCCCATGCCGACGGGGCCGCCGAAATCATGCATGACGAGGGTAATCTGGCTGAGGTCGAGCGCGAGGACGAAGCGCTCGAGATTGTCGATGTGGTCCTGAAGCCAATAGCTGCGGCCTGCCGGGGTCCCGCTCTTGCCGAAACCCATATGATCGGGAACGAGCACCCGATGCGTCCGGCTTAAAACGGGAATCAGATGGCGGAAAAGATAGCCCCAGGTCGGCTCGCCATGCAGGCACAGGACGGGTTCGCCATCATCGGGGCCCTCATCGACATAGTGCATTCGAAAACCAGCGGCATTGGTGAAGTGTGGAGCGAATGGAAAGGTGCCGTCGAAGGTCGCTTCCGCCTCGATCATTGGGAATATCTCCTGTCATGGTTTTAGATTGAAACCATGACAGGACTAAATCCTGCAGTTTTAATTTGCAACCGATATGCTATGAGTTCGAGGGACAAGCCGAGAACGGCTGGAGCGCGTTTCGATGCGTGACAGTCGAGCCGTCCCCTCGGCACGAACAAGGATGGATCGGCGAGTGCCATGGCCAAGCGGGTAAGCCACCGGGAATCTGCGTGCGGCGTCGCCCGGCCGCTGGATGCGATCGGCGACTGGTGGTCGCTGCTGATCGTGCGCGACGCCTTCGATGGCCTGCGTCGGTTCGGCGAGTTTCAGAAGAGCCTTGGCCTGGCCAAGAACATCCTCTCGGCCCGGCTCCGCAACCTGGTGGCCCACGGCATCATGGATCTGGCGCCCGCCGGTGACGGCGGTCCCCATCACGAATACGTCCTGACCGAGAAGGGCCGCGGCCTATTCCTGGTTCTGGTGGCCTTGCGGCAATGGGGAGAGGATTTCTTCTTCGAGCCGGACGAAGCCCATGTGCTGTTGGTGGACAAGAAGACCACCCTGCCCGTGCGCCGGCTCGAGCTTCGTGCCCAGGACGGACGTGTGCTGGGCGCGCAGGACACCTTCGTCCGCAGCCCACCGGATGGAGCAGATATGGAGGAGAAGAACTGAGCCCCTGCTCGCTGGCGCAGCAGGTCGTTCTACCGTTCCTTCCCATGCCCATCGCAGCCGCGTTCACGGTGCGCCGCCAGGCGCGCCTGGAAATCGCCGGAGAGATCCGCCAGCGTCACCTTGGCAAACTGATCGAGCAGCAATTGGCGGGCTTTGCCGAGCGCATCGTCGAGACGCGCATTCACAGCCTGTTCGACCAGGCATTGCGGGTGGTCCTCGGCCAGACCCAGGGCGAATATGGGTGGCTCGCCGATGGCGGCATAGACATCGCGCAAAGTGAATTGATCGAGGGGCCGGGCCAGTTTCCAGCCGCCGCCATGGCCTTTCTCCGACGTCACATAGCCCTGCTCCCTCAGTCCGGCCATGGTGCGGCGGATCACCACGGGATTGGTATCGAGCATCCTGCCGATCTCATCCGAGGTCAGGCCGCGCTCGGCCTGATCGATGTGGAGCAGCACATGGAGCATGCGTGACAGCCGGCTGTCGCGAGCCATTTCCGTTCCCTTTTCTTCCGGCATCCCCGATCCGGCAATCGCACCGTTGCACGGAGATTCCGCTGATGCAGAGATAGCCGCAATATGATCTCGTAACAATAAAAGTTGCGTTCTTGAGCGCCCCGCATATCATGTAACTCTTAATGATACGAATCTGGCAGGCATGCCAGCGAGCCATTTCTCAACTCCGGACCTACAGGTGCTCCAATGATCGCCGCATCGCCTCTTAACGGTATCGACCGCCCTCGCCACGCCGCTGATCACGACGTCATCATCATCGGCGGCAGTTTTGCCGGCGTCTCGGCCGCAATGCAGCTCGCCCGCGCCCGACGCCGCGTGCTTCTCATCGATGGCGGCCAGCCGCGAAACCGCTTCGTCGAGAACGCCCATGGCTTTCTCGGACAGGATGGACGGCCCCCGCGCGAGATCATCGGCACCGCTCTTGCCCAGCTCTCCGCCTATCCGACTTTCGGTTTTCTCGCCGGACAGGCCCTGCAGGCACGCAAGAACGGAGATTTCTTCGAAATCGATCTGGGAGAAAAAGGCACCGTGCGCGGCCGGCGGCTGATCCTGGCAACCGGCGTCGGGGACGACCTGCCGGAGATCGCCGGCATGCGCGAGCGCTGGGGCCTTTCCATCTTCAGCTGTCCCTATTGTCACGGCTATGAGGTCGCGGATCGCCGCCTCGGCGTAATCGCCAACCATCCGATGTCGGCGCATCAGGCCGTCCTCGTGTCGGACTGGGGCCCGACTGTCTATTTCACTCAGGGCCGGTTCGAGCCGGATGAGGAACTCCTCCCCCTGTTTCGTACGCGCAAGATCGAGGTCGAACACAGCCCGATCGTCGAGATTATCGGCTCCGGCACGGCGGTCGAGGCCGTCCGATCCGCGGATGGCCTGACGGTGCCGGTCGAAGCCATTTTCACCGCACCACAGACCTATTTGACGTCTCCCCTTGCCGAACAGCTCGGATGCCGCATCGAGGACGGCCCCCTCGGGCCCCTCATCGGCGTCGACGACCAGAAGCGCACCAGCATCGAGGGCGTTTTTGCCGCTGGCGATGTCACCAGCATGATGGCAAATGCGACGCTGGCGTCTGCAACCGGTGTGATGGCAGGTGTGTCCGCGCACCGCTCGCTTGTTTTCGACAGCGGCACGCATGGATGATCCGCGGGATCAGGCAGGCCGGAACCGGCCCGCCGTCGGGCACGGGATCACGCCCGCACCCACCCGGCCCGGATCAACATGGAGAAAAGGCGGCGATAGCAGGCCTCGGCAAAGGCGAGCAGCCTCGTTCCCGCGAGCACCATCAGGCCTCGCGATAGCATGGCTCCTGTCAGGCCGCTTAGCGCGCCGCCGAAAATGTCAAGGGGATAATGCACGCCAAGATAGATGCGCGCCCAACCGACCATCAACCCGATGACGGCAAACAGCCAGGCGCTAGCCGCCCGTCCGGCGAACGCATAAGCCCAGGCCGCGGCGAACAGGACGGTCGCATGATCGCTGGGAAACGAGCTATCGGCAGCATGCGCCAGATAGCTGTGTCCGATCCCAGCCTCGTGCGGCCTGGGTATCTGAACCCCGGTCGAGATCAACAGATTGATCCCCAGAGCCAACAAGATGGCGGTCACGACGGCCATCGCGGCACCACGGTCACGCGAATTGCCCCATAGCCAGTCGATCATCAGCTTCGCTGGCAGGCTGAAGATCAGAAAGACAGCGGCGAGATAGCCGATGTCGAGGCCGACCGCACTGGCCGGCACGCCCGCATTGAGGATCGCGAACAGGGTCTGGTTCAGGGTCATTCAGCAATCATCGCATGGAAAACACTTCGGCCGCCGCCAGCGGAAAGCAAGCAGCGGCCGGATGGATCACATCGTCCGTGCGAGGCTGTCGGCGACATCCTTGGCGGCCGCCAGCGTCACTGCGATGTCTTCGCGGCTATGGGCCGTCGACACGAACAGGTTCTCGTAGGCCCCGGGATGGAAGAGCACGCCGCGCTCCAGCATGCCTTCCCACCAGCGCCGGAACAGTTCCTGGTCGGCATAGCGCTCGGCATCACGATAGTTGTGGATCGGCTTGTCGGCGAACCACACCTGCATCAGGGGGCCGAGACCAACCGTGTAGGCGGGCAGCCCGGCCTGTTTCAGGACGCGGTCGAGGCCTGTCCTCAATTCGTCCGAGACAGCATCCAGCTGCTCATAGATCCCATTCTGGCCGAGTTCGTCCAACGCCGCATTGGCGGCGGCGACCGCGATGCCATTGGCCGTATAGGTGCCCGCCATCGACACGGTCCCGTCAGCGACCAGGCTCATGATCTCCTTCCTGCCGCCGAGGGCCGCCACCGGGAAGCCGCCGCCGAGCCCCTTGGCGAACACCGACAAATCAGGCCGAATGCCGAGCCGCGCCTGAGCGCCACCGAGGCCCAGGCGGAAACCGGTGATGACCTCGTCGAAGATCAGCACGACATCATGCCGGGTGGCGAGATCGCGCATCGCCTCCAGATAGCCCGGCTTGGGCAGGATGCAGCCGGTATTGCACATCACCGGCTCGGTAATGATGCCGGCGATATCCTCGCCATGCTTGGCCAGAACGTCGGCCAGCACCTGCGCATCGTTCCAGGGCAGGATGATCAGGTTCTCCTCCACGCCGCGCGGCATGCCGGGGCCCTGTGCAACGGCCGTGGGGCTGTGGTCCGGTCCGGCCTTGTCGATCGGCGGGTGCTTGCTCCAATACACGCCGTCGGAAAAGCCGTGATACATGCCCTCGAAGCGGATGATCTTACGCTTTTTGGTGAAGGCCCGCGCCAGGCGCGTCGCATAGAGCACCGCTTCGGTGCCAGTATTGCACAGGCGCGCCTGCTCGACGCCAGGTACCGCGGCCACGATCTTTTCGGCCAGGACGGCCTCGTCCGCCGTCGGCAGGGCGAAAACGGTGCCGCGCTGCTCGATGAAATCGACAACGGCGCGGGTCACCTTGGGCGGGCGATGCCCGAGGATCATCGGGCCGAGCCCAAGCAAATAGTCGATGTAGTGATTGCCGTCGACATCGACGAGCCGAGATCCCTCGCCCTTCTCGACGAACAGGGGATAGGGCAGCCAGCCGGACCATTGGGCCCGGGCGGTCGAGTTCACGCCCCCTGGAATGACATGGCGCGCCGTTTCGAACAGGGCGGCGCTGGTGGCGGTGCGCGTGAGAGTGGTGCTGATGAAATTCACGGAACTATCTCGATTGAAGAGGGAGTTGGCGAACGCCCCGTCCTTCGACGGGTGCTCCTGGGCTCAGTGCTGGGTTAGATCGGCGTCGAGGAAACCGAGGGGATGGGGCGGGCGGATCACCCGCGTGCCGGCCTGTTCCTGCTCCGCGGCAATGTTGCGGTGGAGCTCGGGCATCTTGGTCCAATGGACCTTGGGCCTGTAGTGATGCTCGGCGTGATAGCCGTTGTTCATCCAGGTCCAGTTGTAGACCTTTTCATAGGTACTCACGCCCCAGGCCAGCGGCTTTTCCGGGTCGCCACCGAAATGCTCGTAATAGCCGTTGAGGGACGACAGGCACTGGCCCAGATAGTTGAAGGGCAGCATGCAGACGATGAAGCGCCAGTCGAGCAGCGCCAGCACCAGGTAGAAGCCGATCATCACGGCAAGTTCGAACTTGGCCTGACGAGCCTCGCCCGGACGCCTGACCGCCATGGCCCTGAGGATCTCGGCAGGGTCATCACGGAAATAGCTCAGGAAGGTATAGGCCCAGACGTTTTCGGGTTTTCCGTCATGGCCATGCTTGTAGATCGACAGATAATCGATCGTCTTTCCACTGCCGTCGGGGCGGTCCATGTTGCCACTGTGATGGCGCATATGAACAAAATTATACATGATCTGCGAAAACCCGAGCGTAATCGACAGCATGAAGCTGAAGGCGACATTCAAGGTCTGGCTGGCAAAGAACGAATTATGAATGAAGTTGTGGGATATACTGTTGATATTCCATGATATCGACAGCGAATAGATCAGTGCCAGGCAGATGAAGCTCCACCACGACAAATGCGGAAAGGCGAAAAACAGTCCGATCACGGCAAGGAAATGAGCGGTGCCGAGTACCACGGGTACCCAGTCCCATTTTGAGTATTGCAGCATGCGCATCTTGAACGTTCCTGGTTCGGTCGCCTGGTCAGGCAACCAACAGAGCGGCTGCCGCACCAACCGCAAGGAACGTGCCAAGATCGCCAAAGCAGGGAATGGCCGCCTTCCACCAAGGTTTTTGGCACATTGCCCGCCATGGCGGCGCGCAGTGCGCCGATTGCCACTCCGACATTTCATGACGCGAGCTACAAAACTTGTAGCTCGCAATTTGGAGGGAGCCGAGGAAGCCGCGGCCTTAGCGTGCCGATCTTCTCCGTTCCATCGGCAGGTCGATGGAGCGGGATCGGCATTTCCGCCGGCAAGCATTCGTCTCCATGCCGGTCTGGAGACCGGCACACCGGTTTGCGACCCCAAGAAGGCCGACTGGCACGCATCTTGCCACCCGAGAGGCAAACCTTCTGCCAGCGGATCGTGAAATGGCGTATCGGATATATTGCGACTTCGACGGAACGATAGCGACCAGCGACGTTACCGACGTCCTGCTCGAGGCTTTCGCGACCCCCGGCTGGCGCGACATCGAAGCCCAATGGCAGGCGGGCCTGATTGGCTCCGCCGATTGCATGGCGCGCCAGGTCGCGCTCCTGCATTGCAGCCACCCTGCCCTCGATCGATTGCTCGATTCCATCGACATCGATCCCGGCTTCGTCGATTTCGTCGCCTTCTGCCGGGACCATGACATCGAGCCGACCATCGTCAGCGACGGCCTCGACTATGCCATCCGACGCATCCTTTCGCGTCTTGGCCTGGGTGACCTGCCTGTTATCGCCAACCGCCTGATGTTCCTGGCCGAAGACCGTCATGCCATGCTCAGCCCCTACGCTTCCACGGCCTGCCGTTCGGCTGCTGGAACCTGCAAATGCGAGGCCGTCAGGGCGACTGGCGGAGCGGGGCCGCATACCACCATCCTGGTCGGCGACGGCCGCTCGGATTATTGCGCGGCCGGGGCCGTCGATCTCGTCTTCGCCAAGGCCGGCCTTCTGGAGCATTGCCAGGCCAGCGGCATCGTGCATTTGCCCTACAGGGATTTTGCCGAGGTCACGCAGCTTCTGGCCGAACGACTGCCGAGCCTCGGCGCCGGGTTGGCCGGCCTGGCAGCGCAGGTCCCCGATGGAGCCTTCCTCGGGCAGGAAAAGCATACCGGCCTGCTCGAGGCCTGCATCCCAGGCAGGGTGCTGCCATGATGCCGATCAGGATCCTGGATCTTGACGGTAGCCTACCCGGCCAGAAGCCGATCGCCCGGCGCCTTCAGTCCGGCCAGGCGGTGCTGCATGATCTGCGCTCGCTCGGCCCGGCCTTGCGTCTGTGGGCGCGCCGGCAGACCTACGCCGCTTTCGAGAGCTTCTGGGCCAGCCTGCCGGCGCCGTCCGAGCCAGCACTCACCCTGGTGGGCTCGGGCGATTTCCATCATCTCACCGCCGGCTTCATCGCCTCGGCACCGGGACCGCTGACGGTGGTTCATTTCGACAATCATCCCGATTGGTGCTGGACCATGCCCCGCCGCCATTGTGGGTCGTGGGTCAACGAAGCGCTCGCCCTGCCGCATGTCGAGCGTGTGGTCACCATCGGTCCCTGCAGCGACGATCTGGTGCGTCCGGATCGCAAGGGGGCCAACCTGGAGGCCTTGTCGAACGGGCGGCTGGAGCTTTTCCCCTGGTGGCATGGTCCCTCGGAAACGCGCAAGGAAGTCCGCAGCGGTGCCGGCCATATTGCTGCTGACGGACTGATCCGCTGGCATAATCTGGTGGATCAGGACTGGAGCGGCTTTCTTTGCGCCCTGATGGAGCGCGTACCGACGGAACGGATCTGGATCACCATCGACAAGGACGTGCTGCCGCCGACCGAAGCCGTGACCAACTGGGACCAGGGCGGGCTGCCGCTGCAGCGCCTGATCGAAGCCATCCAGCGCCTGGCGGCCAATTTCAGCGTGGTCGGCGCTGACATCTGCGGCGAATATGCGCCGATCCGCCACCGCAATCCTTTCAAGCTTATCGAATCCCGGCTGGACCAGCCGCGCGTCGATGCAGAGCCTGATCTCACTATCAATGCCCATACCAACGAGCGGCTGATCGCTGCCTTCGAGGCTGTCCTATGAACGGTTTTGCCTTCCTCGTCCTCTTCGGCACGATCCTGTGCGACGTCGTCGGACAGCTCTGTTTCAAGGCTGGCCTCGACGGTGTCACAGGCGGGGATTCGTCCCGTCCGGTCTGGCTCAAGGTCGCGACCACGCCCTTGATCTGGCTGGGCGTGGCGACCTACGCCATCGAGATCGGCGCCTGGCTGTTCGTGCTGTCACGCATGCCATTGAGCGTCGCTTTCCCGTTGGCGAGCCTCTCCTATTGCGGCATCGCGCTCGCAAGTCGCTTCATTCTCAAGGAGCCGGTATCGCGCCGGCGCTGGCTCGGGACCGCCCTCATTGCCGTGGGTGTCGCTATTGTGGGGACCTCGACATGAACGTTCATACCCCCCCGATCGGCAAATCTGAGACCCAAACCCAGTCCGCGCCCCCTCTGGCCCATGCCTTCCATTATGCCGGCGGCCCGACCGCCGTCCTGCTGATTCATGGGCTGACCGGCACGCCGGCCGAGCTGAAGCTGGTCGCCAAGGGCCTGGCCCGGGCCGGTTATTCCGTCTACGGCGTACAGCTCGCCGGCCATTGCGGCAGCGAAGCCGACCTCATGGCGACCGGCTGGAAGGACTGGCTCGCCAGTGCCCTGGAAGCTTTCGACCGGATCCGCCAGAACCACGATGCCGTGTTCGTCGGTGGCCTGTCGATGGGTGCGCTGCTGGCCCTCCTGGTGGCGTCCCACCGTTCCGATCGCGTCGCGGGCTGCCTGCTCTATTCACCGACCATGTTCTATGATGGCTGGAGCGTGCCGCGCGGCAGCGTGCTTCTGCACGTGGCCATCCTGCTTGGGCTCGGGCGCTTTTTCCGCTTCCGAGAGAATTTTCCTTACGGCATCAAGGACGACCGACTGCGGGCCCGGGTGCAGGCCGCCATGGAATCCGGCCGCAGTGAAGAGGCGGGCTTGCTCTATATGCCCGGCCGAAGCCTTGCCCAGCTTCTCTACCTCATCCGGGATCTGAAACCACGTTTGCCCGCCCTGCGCATGCCCGCTTTGGTCCTGCATGCCCGCGAGGACGACGTCACCAGCATCCGCAATGCCAATTATCTGGCGGCCAATCTCGGCGGCAATGTCGAGAAGATCCTGCTCGAAAACAGCTATCACATGATCACGCTCGACCAGGAGCGCGATCTGGTGGTCGACCATTCCGTCGGCTTCCTCAAGCGTACCGAGCCGCGCCGGCTCGCCCAGCCCGCGCTGAGCCTGGCGCTCAATCGAGGACGATCATGACGCTGACCGCCGTCGTCGAGAACTCGATCGCCGCCTTCGACAGTGCGGACTGGAATCGCTGCTTTCCGTCCGATCCGGAAAACTGGGCCTTCTATCGTGCCTGCGAGGAAGCCGGCCCTCCGGGCTTCACCTGGTACTACGCGGCCATCCGCGATAATGGCCGGTTGGTCGCCGTCGTGCCGGCCTTCGGCACCGAATATCGCCTCGACACCACCGTGCAGGGGGTCTTGAAGCGGATCACCAACCAGATCCATCGCGTGCTGCCCGCTCTCTTGTCACTGCGCCTGATCGCCTTCGGCTCGCCGGTTGCCGAAATCTGTCATCTCGGCTTTGCGCCGGAGGTGCCGGCCTATGACCGGCCGGCTCTGCTCCGGCGTATCGTCACCGCCCTGCAGGAATTTGGCGCCGCCAAGCGCTACGGCCTGCTCGGCATCAAGGATGCCCCCTCCCGGGATGACGGGCTGTGGCGCGGCGCGCTCACGCCAAGCGGCTTCACCCGCCTGCCCGGCCTGCCGACGGCCATGCTCGACCTGCCTTTTGTCACTTTCGACGCCTATCTCGAAAGCTTGAGCAAGGCCACCCGCAAGGACATGCGGCGCAAGCTCAAGGCCTTCAAGGATATTCGCGTCGAGCAGCGCCGCGAGATCGACGACGTGGTTGGCGAGGTATCCGCCCTCTACCAGCAAACGGTCGCCCATAGCGACCTTCAGTTCGAGTATCTGCCGCCGGACTATTTCCCGCAGTTGCTGCGCTTTCTTACCCCCGAAGCCAGCGTCTTCCTCTACTGGCATGGCAATGAGCTGGTCGCCTTCAATTTCGTGATCGAGACCGCGGACCGACTGATCGACAAATATATCGGCATGAACTACGCCGTCGTTCCGAAATTCAGTCTCTATTTCAACAGTTGGCTGCACAATGTCCGCTATTGCATCGAGCGCGGCATCCCGGTCTATCAGAGCGGCCAGGCCTTCTATGGCCCCAAGCTGCGGCTGGGCTGCCGGCTGCAACCCAATTGGCAATATTTCCGCCATCGCAACGCGGCAATTAACACCATACTGCAAGTCGTCGCCAAATTCGTGCGGTTGGACCGCTTCGATCCTGCGATCGCCAATCTCGTGAAGGATGCGGCATGACCAACACGATATCCACTCCGCGTCCGGGCTACCGCAATACCCTGTTTGCGTGGCTGCTTCTGCTCGTGTTCGAAACCACCTCGCAATTCGCCCTCAAGATCGGCGGCGAGGCGCTGGCGCATCTTCCCTTCGGCCTCGCCTGGCTTATGGAAGCGGCGAGCAATCCCTGGGTCATCGTCGGGGTCTTCGGCTATCTAGGGGCCTTCTCCGCCTGGATGGTCATTCTCGATCGCATTCCGCTCAGCTTCGGCTTTCCTCTCACCGCCGTGGTGATGCTGGTGGTTGCCATCGCCTCCCACTATGTCTTTGGTGAAGAACTCTCGCCCTGGCGCATGGTGGGCATCGGCCTGATCGTGGCGGGGGTGGTCGTCATGGGGGGAGGCGACGGGTGACGATGCTCACCGTTCTCTATAAATGGTGGAGCCGCTCGATACGCTGGAAGCTCGTCGGCGTGTTCGTCATCATCAGCGTCATTCCGATGCTGATCGCGACCAAATTCGCCACGCAAGTGGTCTCCACCACGTTCGAGGACAATGTCGAGGCCTGGCTGTTCCAGACCTCGCACTTTTTCGTGGCCAACATCCTCGACCAGCGTCGGGAAACCGCCAGCATCGCCGACGTGCTCGCCGAGAATGGCAGCCTGACCGCTCTCGTCACCGGACAAACGCGCGAGATGCCGCCGGCGGTGTCGCATATGATCAATGCACTCGGCTATGATCTCCTGCTGATCTCCGACAATGAAGGCAAGGTCGTCTTCTCCTCCAAGCCGGCCACCAACATCACCAGCGTGCCCTTCGGCGAGGGCCAGAAGCTCTATCTCGACGTGATCGACGGCACGCCGACCCTGATGGCGGCGGGCTCCAGCACCTTCGACTATCAAGGCCAGCGCTACCACGTGCTGATCGGTACGCTGGTCGACCAGAGCTTCGTCGCCAATATGGGGGCATTGTCGTCGCTGACCGTTCGCCTTTACTACAAGGTCAATGGCCAGTTCACTCAGGTCTATGCCTCCAACGGGCAAGCGCCCATTGCCTTGCCCGCGGCGACGCTGGCCGAGGTCGCCGGCAATGGCGTCGATGAGTATACATCCGCCGACATCGCTAGCGAGGATATCTCCATCGGCATCTATGCGCCGATCCGAGATGGCAACACCCTCATTGGCGTATTGTTTTGTGGCCTCAGCTCGGAGTCGGGCATTGCCGATTGGGTGACGAGCAAGAACCTGTTCATCGCCATCTTCGCCTTCGGCATGCTGCTGTCGCTCGGCGCCGGCCTGATCATGTCGCGCCTGCTCACCAGCCCGGTCATTCGTCTTGCGGAGGGCGTCAACGCCATCGCGAAGGGGGATTTCACCCAGCGCGTGCCGACCCGCCGCCACGATGAACTCGGCCAGTTGTCCATCGCGTTCAACTCGATGGCCCAACAGCTCGAGGGGCTGCGCAAGATGGAAGCCAAGCTCAGAAGGCGCGAGCGCATGACCACGCTCGGCGAGGTTGCCGCCGGCCTTGCGCATGAGGTGCGCAATCCGCTCGGCATCATCAAGACCTCCGCCGAGCTCCTCCAGAACAGCGCCAACCTGACCGAGGTGGAGACGCGGCGCCTGGGCTATGTCATCGACGAGGTCCGCCGGATCGACCAGTTGATCCGCGACTTCCTGGCCTTTGCCCGGCCGCCGCAGCGCATGACGGACCTGGCTCCCGTCGATCTTGTCGACCGGGTTCTCGGCAGTTGCCAGAGCGAGATCGAGCAGCAGCAGGTCCTCGTCAATGTCGAGGACGAAAGCGGCGGAGCCCGCATCCATGTCGATCGCGATCAGATGATCCAGGCCTGCCTCAACCTGGTGCTCAACGCTCTGCAGGCCATGGAAGGAACGCCCGAACTGGCGACGGCACCCGGTCTTGCCGTTCGCCCACGCCTCGACATTCGCATCACCACCGAGGGAGACGAGGTGCATTTCATCTTTGCCGACAATGGACCTGGCATCCCGTCAACCCTGATCGACCGCATCTTCGATCCCTTCGTCACCACCAAGGACAGCGGCACCGGGCTTGGCCTCGCACGCGTCTTCGCCGTCGCCGAAGGTCATGGCGGCTGGATCGAGGCCCGCAACGCCACGCATGGCGGCGCCATTTTCGAACTCGTGATACCGGCATCTCAACGGAGGGCAGGCGATGTCCCAAACGATCCTGCTCGTTGACGACGAGGTGAAGCTGCTCGACGTGTTGAGCGGCGTGCTGGAGGGGCTGGGCTATCGCCCGCTTACCGCAAGCAGCGGTGCCGCCGCGCTCGAGCGGTTGGAGCAGGAACCGGTCGATCTCGTGCTCACCGATCTGCGCATGCCCGGCATGAGCGGGCAGGAATTGCTGGCCGAAATTCACCGCCGCCATCCTTCCATGCCGGTGGTGATCATGACCGCCTACTCGACGGTGCGCGACGCCGTCCAGGCCATCAAGGACGGAGCCTTCGACTATATCGACAAGCCGATCGAACAGGAGGAGCTGGCGACGACCCTCGCCAACGCCCTGCGGCTTCACGAGGCTTTGCGCGACAACGAGCGCCTGCGCCAGGAATTGGCCGGACGCTACAAGTTCGACACGCTGGTGGGCAAATCCCCCGCCTTCCAGAAGGTACTGCGTGCCGTGAGCGAGGTGTGCGAGCAGCGCACCACGGTGCTGCTCACCGGCGAGAGTGGCTCGGGCAAGGAAGTGGTGGCCCGCGCCATCCACTTCAACAGTCCGCGCCAACGCAAACCCTTCGTCGCGGTCAATTGCGCCGCCATTCCCGAGGCACTGCTGGAAAGCGAGTTCTTCGGCCATGTGAAGGGCAGTTTCACCGGCGCCGTCAGCAATCGCGTCGGCCGTTTCGCCCAGGCCGAGGGTGGCACCCTTTTCCTCGACGAAGTCGGCGACATGCCGCTCAACCTGCAGGCCAAGATCCTGCGCGTGCTGCAGGAGCGCCAATATGAGCCGGTGGGAGCCACGGGCTCACGCACGGCCGATGTGCGCATCATCGCCGCGACCAACCGCGACCTCACCCAGATGGTGGCCGAGAACAAGTTCCGCGAGGATCTTTACTACCGCCTCGCCGTGTTCCCGATCGCCTTGCCGCCTCTGCGCGAACGCGCCGAGGACATTCCGCTGTTTCTCGATCTTTTCGCCGACGACCTCGCGCCCACGCTCGGCAAGCGCGACATCCGTTTCAGCCCCGACGCCGTGCGCGTGCTGACCGCCTATCGCTGGCCCGGCAACATCCGCGAACTGCAGAATTGCGTAGAACGTTCACTGATTTCGGCGCGCGGCCCGGTGATCTCGGCCACCGACCTGCCGCCCTATATCGCCGAAAAGCCCGGCAACGGCGCAGCGCAGGATTTTCCCATTCAACTAGACGATGCAGCTGCCGCCTTCGAACGCGGCCTCATCGTCGAAGCCCTGAAGCGGGCCGACGGCGTGCAGGTGCGCGCAGCCGAACTGCTCGGCATCAATGAACGCAGCCTTTGGCACCGGCTGAAGAAATACGACATCACCGTCTCCAAGACGGTCGGGCCGCGCTCCTAGAGCAAAGCGCGTTCAGGTGTGAACGCGCGTTGCTCTCATTGTTTTGTTTCGACGCGTCTTTGCGATTCTTGGCGATTCCGACGAACCGCAAAACGCTTTGACGCCGCCCCATAGGAGATCATGAGATGGATGCCATCCTGGACCGCATCGTGCGCTGGGCCTTTGCCCGGATCGTCAGCCGCGGCAATCTGACGGTGGTGACACCCGCCGGAACCCGGCTCGTCTTCGGTGACGGCAGCGGCGAACCTGTCACCGTCCGCCTGACGGACCGGGCTGCTGTGTTGGCGCTGCTGGCCGATCCGGACATGCGGCTCGGCGAACTCTACATGGACGAGCGCTTCCTGGTCGAGGAGGGCTCGATCTACGATTTCGTCCATCTCATCCTGCGCGAGGGCCAGAACCAGACCCATCCCCTGCCCGCGCGCCTCATCGATCGGGCCCGCGCCGCTCTGCGCCGGTTCCGGCTGCGCAACCTGCCGGGCCGTTCCAAGCGTAATGTCGCGCATCACTATGATCTCGACGGGCGCCTCTACAACCTGTTCCTGGATGCCGACCGGCAATATTCCTGCGCCTATTTCGAATATCCCGGCCAGAGCCTGGAAGACGCCCAGGCCGCCAAGAAGCAGCACATCATCGCAAAGCTTCGGGTGGGGCCGCAGCACAGGGTGCTCGACATCGGTTCGGGCTGGGGTGGTCTCGCCTGCTCGATCGCCGAGGCCGGAGCTGCCGAGGTCCGAGGCGTCACCCTGTCGGAAGAACAGCTCGCCTTTGCCCGCGAACGGCCCAAGGGCGTTGTCGAGGGCCGCGTCCATTTCGACCTGATCGATTATCGCAGTGTCCAGGGACGCTTCGACCGCATCGTTTCCGTCGGCATGTTCGAGCATGTCGGTCTTGCCTATTACGAGACCTTCTTCCGGACCGCCGCCCGGCTTCTGGCCAACGACGGCGTGATGCTCCTGCATACCATCGGCTGTTCGTCCGAACCCGGCTTCACCACGCCCTGGCTCGACAAATACATCTTCCCCGGCGGCTACATCCCCTCGCTTTCGGAGATCCTGCCGGCCATCGAGCGGGCCGGGCTGATCGTCACCGATGTGGAAGTGCTGCGCCTGCATTACGCCGAAACGCTGAGGGCCTGGCGCGAACGTTTCCTGTCACGCTGGGGCGAGGCCGAGGCGCTGTATGACGCGCGTTTTTGCCGGATGTGGGAATATTACCTCGCCGCCGCCGAGGTCGCCTTCCGCTGCGAGGATCTGGTGGTGTTCCAGATCCAGCTCGCCCGGTCCAACCAGACCCTGCCGATGACCCGCGACTATATCAGCGCCGAACGTCGGCCGGCGGCCAGCAAGTTTACGCCCGTAGACGCCCAGCTTGGAAACGTAGCCTGAGGAGACGCGCCCGACTCGTCTCCTCTCAGTCTGCCCGGACTGCCCCCTGAACCAAACGAAATGATGGAATAGCCGCAAGAATCTCCCTCAACTCCACCGAACGGTGACGACCATGGCCCATATCGTGCTGATCAATCCGCGCTTCGAGGCTTCCTATTGGGGCCTGGAACATGCCCTGCCTCTGTTCGATGCCAAGGCCAACCTGCCGGTCGCCTGCCTGCCCTTGCTGGCGGCGCTGACACCGGCCGAACACACCGTCACCCTGATCGACGAAAACGTCGAGGCAATCGACTATGAGCTCTGCGCCCGGGCCGATATCGTCGGCCTCACCGGCATGATCGTGCAGCGTTTCCGCATGCGCGAGATCCTCGATGAGTTGAAGCGTCGCAAGTGCTTCGTAGCGGTCGGCGGTCCCTGGATCACGGTGAGCGAGGACTATTTTGGCGACGACGCCGACGTCACCTTCATCGGCGAAGCCGAGGAGAGCTGGCCACACTTTCTGGATGACTGGGTCCATAATCGCCATGCCCGTCGTTACGAGCAGGCCGACAAGACCGATATGTCAACGGTGCCGGTGCCGCGCTTCGATCTCCTCAAGATGGACGATTATGCGGTCGGCAGCGTGCAATTCTCGCGCGGCTGCCCGTTCACCTGCGAGTTCTGCGACATCATCGTGGTGTTTGGCCGCAAGCCCCGCATCAAGACCAGCCGGCAGGTCATCGCCGAACTGGAGGCGCTGCTGGCGACCGGGATGGATACCGCCTTCATCGTCGACGACAATCTGATCGGCAACAAGAAGGCGATCAAGGAAGTGCTGCGCGACGTCGTCGCCTGGCAGGTCGCGCATGACTATCCGATGACCTTCGTCACCGAAGCCTCCATCGACCTCGCCGACGACGCCGAACTGATGGAACTGATGGTCGACGCCAATATCCGGGTGGTGTTCATCGGTATCGAAACGCCCAATGAAGCCGCTTTGCGCGAGACCAAGAAGCTGCAGAACGTGCGCAAAGGCGCCACCATGCTGGAAAAGGTCCACACCATCCAGCGCAGCGGCATCGAGGTATGGTGTGGCATGATCCTGGGTTTCGACAGCGACGATGCCTCCATCTTCGAAGCCCAGCGCGTTTTCATCCGGGAGTCCCGCATCGTCAACGCCATGGTCGGCATGCTCGCCGCCATTCCCAAGACGCCGCTCTACGCTCGGCTCGCTAAGGAAGGCCGTCTCGATCTCTCCGACCTGCAGCCCTACGGCACCAATGTCATCCCTCTCAATTTGAGCCGCGAGGCACTGCGCGACGGCTATCTGGAGGTGATGGCCGATCTTCACCAGCCCCAGGCCTTTTTCGACCGGCTGGACGCGCTCTATCTCGACGAACGCATCAAGCCGGAGCGCTCCAGGCTGCGGCATCTGCGCCGCCATCCGCTGCGCCTGGCGAAGCTCAACCTGATGTGGATGCTCGAAGCCGCCGGTATCTTCCTGCGCCTGATGCGCCGGGTGCCCCAGAAGGAACTGCGTCGGGTCTATCGCCAGCGCTTGTGGACGATGCTCAAGCGTCGCCAGTCGCCGGTGGTGATGCAGATCTATGCGATCAAATGCGCCATGCATTACCACGCCCATACCATGATCAGCGACATGCGGGCGGGCCGGATCGTCAACTCGTTCTAGGGCGTGTCGTCAGTTATGGTTTCGAAGCTTTGCTTGCACAGATTTGTGCTGACGGACGTCCAATGACCGCGCAGCAATTGCGCGCGGTCAGAAGTCGAGGAAACGCCAGCACAAGGCAAGGAGGGCCAAAGGCTTCTTGCGCTGGTCGTTCTCAGCCACTTTGGCGGTCACTTAGACCTATGCCGTTTCACGAACCATCTCCGCTGACGACAGCACGGGCGGCACGAACGACAGCATCCGTCGTAATATCGAACTTCTTGTAGACATCGTCGATTTTGCCGGATTCACCGAAGTCGTGCATCCCAACGAAGCGCCCCTCGAAGCCGAGATAGCGCTCCCAGCCGAGTTCCACCGCTGCTTCCACGGCGACGCGCGCGGTCCCTTCGCCGAGCACCGCCTTCTTGTAGGCAAGATCCTGCTCCTCGAAGAGCAGGCGGCAGGGCATGGAGACAACGGCCGTGGGCACTCCCTCCTGCTGCATGATTTCGCGGGCCTCGACGGCGAGATGAAGTTCGGAACCTGTCGCCAGGATGGTCAGCTTACGCGCTCCGCCCTCGGCTTCCAGCAGGACATAGGCACCGCGGGCGGATTTGTTCTCCAGGCTCGCCTCCCGGCGCAGCAGCGGCATGGGTTGGCGTGACAGTGCGATGAGTGCGGCACGGCGCGGCTGATCGAGGATGAGTTCCCAGCATTCGGCCGTCTCGACGGGATCGCCGGGGCGGTAGACACCCAGATGCGGGATGGCACGCAGTGCCGCCAGATGCTCGACAGGCTGATGGGTGGGGCCGTCCTCGCCCAGACCGATCGAATCATGCGTCATCACGAAGATCGTGCGGATGCGCATCAGCGCCGCAAGCCTGATGGCTGGGCGGCAATAATCCGAAAAGCACATGAAGGTTCCGCCGTAGGGGACGAGGCCGCCATGCAGCGCGATGCCGTTCATCGCAGCCGCCATGCCATGCTCGCGCACGCCGTAGTGGACGTAAGACCCGGCATAGGCGCCCGGCCTGATCTCGACCTGGCTCTTGGTCCTCGTGTTGTTGGAGGGCGTGAGGTCGGCCGAGCCGCCAAGCAATTCGGGGATCGCGTTGGCGAGGTGTTCGAGCACGGCGCCGCTCGCCTGCCGGGTTGCCATGCCCTTGTCGCCAGCGATGAACTCCTGCTTGGCGGCGGCAATGGCGCTCTTCCAATCTGCCGGCAGTTCGCCCCTGTGGCGGCGCTCGAATTCCGCGCGCAGCGGCTCCGGCGTGGCCTTGACACGCTCCAGCCAGGCGGCGCGAGCGCTTGCTCCCTTCGAGCCGATGTCGCGCCAGGCCTTCAGGAGGTGGTCGGGGATCACGAAGGGCGGCGAGTCCCAGCCCAGTATCTTGCGGGCACCGGCGATCTCCTCTTCCCCTGGCGCATCGCTATGGGCCTTCTGCGTGCCGGCCCTGGTGGGGAAGCCGAAGCCGATGATCGTCTTGCAGGCGATCATCGACGGCTTGTCCGTCACCGCGCGGGCGGCCGTGATCGCCTCGCGGATGGCGTCGGTGTCATGGCCGTCAATCTCCTGAACATGCCAGCCGGAGGCCCGGAAGCGCTCGATCTCGTTGTCGGACACGGCGAGGCTGGTCGCCCCGTCGATGGTGATGGAATTGTTGTCCCAGAAGGCGATGAGCCGCCCCAGCTTGAGATGGCCGGCCAGCGAGATCGCCTCCTCGCTGATGCCTTCCATCAGGCAGCCATCGCCCATAAAGACATAGGTGTAATGGTTGACCAGATCGTCGCCGAAGGTCGCATTCAGGATGCGCTCGCCCAGAGACATGCCGACCGAATCCGCGATGCCCTGCCCAAGAGGGCCAGTGGTGAGCTCGATGCCGGCGGCATGGCCGTATTCGGGGTGACCTGGTGTCTTGCTGCCAACCTGGCGGAAACGCTCCAGCTCTTCGATCGGCATGTCCTTCTCGCCTGTCAGGTAAAGCAGGCTGTAGAGCAGCATCGAGGCATGGCCGTTGGAGAGAACGAAGCGATCCCGATCGGGCCAGTGGGGCTCCGCCGCATCGAACGTCATGAAATCCTTGTAGAGGACAGTGGCGATGTCAGCCATGCCCATGGGCGCGCCGGGATGACCGCTCTTGGCCTTCTGCACGGCATCCATCGACAGGAACCTGATGCAATCTGCCATGTCGCGGAGATGCTGGTCACGCGGGGCAGGTACCGTCTTCGGTGTCGCGGTTGAAGTGGCTTCATCCATAAGCACGATCCTTCTCAATGAGGTGATTGCGCGACAGCAAGCCTGTCAACCGCATTGCCTTACCGCGCAGATACGGCAACATTCGTTCATACTATAATCTGGTAACCTAGTCGCTTGATGACGAACCCTCATCGTCTTTTTGGCTGGGCTGAATACCACCGCCCCCATCCTGAAGTTCGCCTGGAAAGCCGCGCGAAAGTCACGATCGACTTTCCGCTCATGGTAGGCGCGTGGGGGGCAGTACAAATCGTTCCACCCAAAGCTTGAATCGTAATCAGTCTTCAATGGGAAGGCCTGAATCTCAACAAGTCTTGGCGTAAAGCGCGTTCTAGCGAAACTTCAGGCCGAAGGAATAGCTCAGGCTGAGGCCGACCGTGTTCTGATTGACCGAACCGAAGCGCTTTGTGACCGGGCTGTCGGCGGCATCGCCCGTCAGGCGCTCGAACTTGTCGTAGACCGTAGCCTTCCAGGCTGGCGAGAATTGATAGGAAACCGAAGCGAGGGCGCCATAAGCCTTGATGCCGGCCGAGGGGTCGTAGGGTATCACCTGCCCATTACGCAGGGCATCGCGCTCCGTCACGCCGAAGGAGGAGCGCATATAGGTCCCGTTGCCGACCGACAGGCGCGGGCCTATGGAAAAAGTGAAGGCGCCATAGGGCTGCACCCAATCGGCCGAGAAATCAGCGACCAGCCCCTGCCCCGCCCGCAGGGCCTGGCGTACCTCCGCCCGGGCACGCAACTGGTTCTCGATCAGCCAATATTCCATGAACAGGCCGGCATCCAGCGTCGCGGGTACCGTATGCACCCCGGTGAGGTCCCGCTCATCCGACCGTGAGCGGCCACCGCGGAAATCGGCCGCGGGCCCGATGGCAAAGCCATGGCTCTCCAACAAGGCGAAGGAGAACGCATCGTCGGGGGCGCCCCAGCCTGGCGCTTCCCCGGCGCGCCTGATGTCGAAATCGGAGGGCAGCACCGTGACGCTGGTTTTCGAAGCGCCTTCATAGGTCGGCCCGTACTGAACCCCAACGCCCAATGTCACGATCCAGTCCGGACCGGCATCAGGCTGCGAGGAGAAGTTCAGTACCGAATAGGGAGAGCGTTCATCGGCATGCGCCGGCAAGCCGGAGACGAGCGAACCGGCACCCAGACCAAGGAAAGTTAGAACGGGCAACACACTCGAACGCATGGACACGGCATCCTCAAACTGGATCGTACTTGCGGCACCTTCCATCGCCTTGACAAGCAAAATCAGGCTAGAGGTTTAAGATTTCATGGGCATGACGCGATTGCGCCAGGGTAGAGAGAGCTACAGCGCGCCCAGACTATCAATCATCATGGCCGCGCGGGCGCCAGGCTGGCTGCCAGATAGAGACGGTTCATCAATCTGAGCTGGTCGGGAGCACCGGGGGTCGTGGGTGCATCCCTGCGCATCATGCCGACCATGGTCTTCATGTTGTTGAGCACGACCGCCGCTATATCGTCCGCCTCGGCCTCGGCCAGGCCTGGCGCGTTGGCCTTCAGCGCTGCGCGTACGCCGGCAAGAGCCTGGGCGCGGAAGCGGAGGCGGATCTGCGTCCAATCTGTCCTCGAATCCAACAAGGCCGTGACGGCCCGTGCCTTGGGATGAAGCTTTACCAGGAGCTCGATCAGGAGGTCCGCCAGTTCCTCCGGCGTGACATGTCCTGCCTGGTCGCGCACGGAATCATAGGCCGCGGCAAGGACCGTCGCATAATGGTCCATCAGGGCATCCGCCACCGCGTCCTTGCTGGGAAAGAAGCGATAGAGCGAGCCGATGCGGGCATCGGCGCGCAGGGCGATCTCCGCCATCGTCGTCGCTTCGAACCCGCGCTCCTGGATCACCTCCGCCGCCGCCTCCAGCAGTTCCGCCACGCGTTGGCGGCCGACCTCGCGCTGCGGCGCCAGGGTTTTGCGTTTCTGGCTTGACAAATTTGAGTCCACCCTCAAATAGATATGTTGCTTGAGCAATTCCTCAAATAAATAGCGACCTTCCCCGCACGGCGCAACCCGGCACAGGACGGTCGAGAACCCGGCGAAAGGATGGTTCCATGCTCGCCCTACCCGCCCGCACCACGGCCCTCATTCTGATCGATCTGCAAAAGGGCATTGTCGGTACGCCGACCGAGCCCTATTCCGGCTCCGACGTGCTTGCCAAAGGGCAGCTCCTGGCCAGGCGGTTTCGCGCCGCTGGCGCCCCCGTCATTCTCGTCAATGTCGCCTTTTCTCCGGATTTCGGCGACGCGCCCACGGGAGCGGTCGATCAGCCGATGAAAATACCGCCCGGCGGTTTTCCCGACGGCTGGGCCGATCTGGCCGACGGCCTTGCAGAACCCTCCGATCTGCGGGTCACCAAGCGCCAATGGGGCGCCTTCTACGGCACCGAACTCGACCTGCAGCTGAGGCGTCGCGGCATCACCACCGTGGTCATCGGCGGCATCGCCACCAATATCGGCGTGGAGTCGACCGCCCGAACCGCCCATGAGCATGGCTATGCCGTCGTGCTGGTGGAGGACGCCTGCACGGGCCGCGCTGCAGACATGCATGCCTTCGCCTTCGAACGCATCTTCCCGCTCCTCGCCCGCGTGACCAAGGCCGACGAGGTCACGCTCCAGCCATGAAACGCTTGGCTCGATGGCCGGGCCCTGCCCGCCTCTCTCTTCAATCCGCGCCGCCGGCTCGGCGTTGGGCCGCATTGCTGGCCTGTTCCATCCTGCTTGCGGGCCTGCTGCAAGGGTTGAAGCTTCCCGCGGCCTTCATGCTCGGGCCCCTGTCTGCCGGCGTCCTGCTCCAGATGGCGGGTGGAGCGGTCAAGGTTCCCTCGTCCCTGAACGCAGCAGCACAAATGGTGATCGGCTGCCTCATCGCCCAGGCGATCAATCCGACGATCCTTGCCAGCCTTGCCCGGCAATGGCCGGTATTCTGTGCCGTGGTGGGCCTTGCCGTCGCCGCGAGCGCGCTGATCGGATGGGGCATGAGCCGCTTGCGCATCATTGCCGGCAGCACGGCAGTCTGGGGCATGCTGCCGGGCGCCGCCACCGTGATGATGGCGATGGCGGAAGCCTATGGTGCGGATTTCCGCCTTGTCGCCTTCATGCAATATCTGCGCGTGGTTCTGGTGGCTGCGGCCGCTTCGCTGATCGCCCTCCTTTTCGTTCAGGACGGCGGCGGCCGCTTCGCGACCGGCTTTTTCCCGCCGATGGCGTTCAGCGATCTCCTGGCGACGGCAGCGATCGCGCTTGCCGGCGGCGGCATCGGCCGCCTCCTGCGCATCCCCGCGGGCATGCTCCTCGGCCCCCTGGCACTCGGCGCGCTCTTCAATGTGCTGGGCTGGGTCCGGATTGAATTGCCGCCGATCGTGCTCATCGCGAGCTATACGCTGATCGGCTGGAACACCGGCTTGCGCTTCACGCCGCAGATCCTGGCCGCAGCCGCCCGGGCCTTGCTGCCGAGCGTGGGCGCTACCGTCCTTCTGATGGCCTTCTGCGGTTTTCTGGCCTGGCTGCTCGTGATCTTCCTGCATGTCGATCCGCTGACGGCCTATCTCGCCACCAGCCCGGGCGGGGTCGATGCGGCCGCCATCATCGCGGCCTCGACCCATGTCGACACTCCCTTCGTCATGGCCTTGCAGACGGTTCGGCTGATCATCGTGCTGGTCATCGGTCCGAGCGTGGCGCGATGGGTGGCCGATACGCTCGGCCGACCGGTTTCCGAGGCCGGGCCGGTCGATCTCAACGATCCGAACTGACGCGGCCCCGACACCGGCACGTTTTCAGAATTGCAGGCCCAGGCCACGGCAGCGGGTAGAAGGCCATGACTTGGACAATGGCCATGGCCTTCCACTTCACTCTGATTCAATCATAGATTGGGAAGCGGGCGAGCAGGTCCTGCACCTCCTCGCGCACGCCGGTTTCCACGGCGCCGTTGCCCTCTTCGCCATCGGCGGCAAGACCGTCGATCACCTTGAGCGTCAGGCGTGCAACTTGCCTGAACTCTTCGGTCATGAAGCCGCGGGTCGTGCAGGCCGGCGTGCCCAGGCGTACGCCGGAGGTGACCATCGGTCCCTGGGGATCGAACGGAATACCGTTCTTGTTGCAGGTGATGTGAGCGCGTCCGAGCGCGGCTTCCACCGCCTTGCCGGTGAGGTTCTTGCGGGTGAGATCCACCAGCATCAGATGGGTGTCGGTACCGCCAGACACGATGTCGACGCCGCCACTGGACAGTCCCTCCGCCAGGGCCTTGGCGTTATCGACGACATTGGCGGCATAGGTCTTGAACTCGGGCGTCAGCGCCTCGCCGAAGGCGACGGCCTTTGCGGCGATGACGTGCATCAGGGGCCCTCCCTGCAGGCCGGGAAAGACTGCCGAATTGATCTTCTTGCCGATGTCCTCGTCATTCGACAGCACCATGCCGCCGCGCGGGCCGCGCAGGGTCTTGTGCGTTGTGGTGGTCACCACATGGGCATGGTCGAGCGGATTGGGATGGACGCCGCCTGCAACCAGGCCGGCAAAATGCGCCATGTCGACGAACAGCTTGGCGCCGATCTCGTCGGCGATCTCGCGGAAGGCTTTGAAGTCGATGATGCGCGGATAGGCCGAGCCACCGGCCAGGATCAGCTTGGGCCGGTGGGTCTTGGCGAGGGCACGCACCTCGTCGAGATCAATCCGATGCGTCTTGGGGTCGACGCCATAGGAAACCACATTGAACCACTTGCCCGATTGGTTGACGGGCGCACCATGGGTGAGATGGCCACCCGCGGCAAGGTTCAGGCCGAGAAAAGTATCGCCCGGCTGCATCAGGGCCATGAACACCGACTGGTTGGCCTGGCTGCCCGAATTGGGCTGCACATTGGCAAAGCTGCAGTTGAACAACTGCCGCGCCCGCTCGCGGGCAAGTTCCTCGACCTCGTCGACGTGTTGGCAGCCGCCATAGTAGCGGCGCCCGGGATAGCCCTCGGCATATTTGTTGGTAAGGACGGAGCCCTGCGCCTCAAGCACCGCCCTGGAGACGATGTTTTCGGAGGCAATCAGTTCGATCTCCTCGCGCTGGCGATGAAGCTCGCGGCCGATGGCACCGCTGACCGCCGGATCGGCCTTGGACAGGGTATCGCGAAAGAAATGGCCGGTATCGGTGCTGCCGGATCTGACTGGGCTATCCATGAAACTCTCCCTTGTGACGCCCGGAGGCGCTGATATGACCATCGTCAGCCGGTCCAACCGAGCCCGGCCGAGATGCAGTTGATCGAAAGCAGCAGGGCATTGACCGCCCGCTTGGGGCTGGCGGACTTGCCGTCCTGGGTACGGACTTCCCGTAAAAGCTGAACCTGCAGGCGGTGGATCGCATCCATCTGCGGGCGGATCTGGTCGAAATGGCGTTTGAAAGAGGGAAATCGCTCCGAAAGGGCCAGTCCGCCATTGACCTCGCCTATCATCTTGCGGGTCAGGTCATATTCGGCCGCGATCTTGCGATAGATGCGTTCACCCACCTCGTTGTCCTGCACCAGCGAGGCATAGAGGTGCCCGATCTCCATGTCGGTCTGGTAGAGCCCCTTGTCCACTTCGTCGACGACGAGCCGGAAGAAGCGCGAGCGTTCGAACATCTGACGCAGGAGGTCGAGGCCGGCATCGCCGCGAACGCCCACGAAGGAGTTGAGCGCGCTGCCGATGCCATACCAATTGGTGATCAGGTGCCGGTTCTGGCTCCAGGCGAAGACCCAGGGAATGGCGCGCAGATCCGAGATGTCGCGGGCGCCGAAGCGCCGCGCCGGGCGCGATCCGATCTTGAGCAGCGACAATTCCTCGACCGGGCTGGCCTGGTTGAAATAGTCGATGAAGCCGGGCTCGCGGATCAGGCCGGAATAGCTAGCCTGCGACATGCCGGTGAGCGCTTCCAGGGCCTCGTTGAACTCGGGGATGTCCTTGAGCTCGCTCTCGTTACGCGACTTGACAGAGTGGGCGAACACGCTCGCGGCCAGGATCTCGAGCTGGTAGAGGCCGGTACCACGATTGGCGAATTTCGACGACACCACCTCGCCCTGCTCGGTCACACGCATGACCCCGTCGATGGTGCCGGCCGGCTGGGCCGCGATGGCGCGGCCGGTGGGCGCCCCGCCACGGCTGACCGAGCCGCCGCGGCCATGGAAGAAGCTGATCTTGACCTTGCGCTTGAGACCCAGCGCAGCGATGCGCCGCTGGGCCTTGCTCAGCTCCCAGTTGGAAGCGAGGAAGCCGCCATCCTTGTTGCTGTCGGAATAGCCGAGCATGACTTCCTGGCGGTTGGCGAATTCGCGCACCGATCGGCGCACGATCGAAATCCCGAACAATTGGTCGAGAATGTCGGGGGCAGTGCGCAGATCCGCGATGGTCTCGAACAACGGCACCACGCGCAGGTTGATGGTGCCGCTGCCGTCGGCGGCCGTGGCCAGGCCGCTATATTGGGCGAGCAGATAGACAGCGAGTAGGTCGTCGCAGGAGCGTGTCATCGACAGGATGAAGGCACCTATGGCGCCTGTGCTCGGATCCACCGACGCGTCGCGGATGACGTCGAAGAGGTCGAGCAATTCCCGGGCTTCGTCGGACAGCGCCGCCCGATCAAGCGTCGGTCTCCTGCCTGATTGCAGCTCGGAACGCAGGCGAGTGCTCCATTGCCCGGTTTCTGGCTGCGGCACCTCGTCTGCCGCGATCTGGCCGAATAACTCGGCCAGCACGCGATTGACGACCGTGGAATTCTGGCGGATGTCGAGCGAGACGGTGCGGAAGCCGAAACTCTCGACCTGCTGGCGCAGGGGGCGAATGAGGCGCCGCGCCGTCAGCGAGCCGCCAAGCTTGATGAGGACGTTTTCGAGATCGCCGAGATCGGCGTTGAAGGCATCCGCCCGGGCATAGGGCTCGGCGAGAGACTCGCTGCGCAGGGCGCGCAGACGCTCCAGCATGCCCGCCGCGAACTGGCGCAGGGGCTCCCCGGGATTGCGTGCCGTCACGGCCGATGCCGTGCCCGTCGAGCTCAGGAGGCGCGCCAGGGCCTGGCCGAAATCCTCGGGAATGTCGACGACGTTGGCGCTGACGCTGAGCAAGGTCACCAGGCGGCGCACCTGCTGAATATACCAGCCGATGACGGCCTGGCGGCAAGCATCGAGTGCATAGGCCGTGGTCTTGGCCGTGACATTGGGATTGCCGTCGCGGTCGCCGCCGATCCAGGAGGCGAAATGCAGGAAGGAGGGTACCTTGAGGTCATATTCCGGGTAGTGGCGCCCCAGTGCCTCCTTGGCCGTCTCGTAGATCCGGGGCGTCGCCTCGAAGATGACCTCGCGAAAGAAGTGGAGGCCCCAGGCGATTTCGCGCTCGACCGATGGCCGTTCGAGCCGCAATTCGCCCGACATCCACAGCAGCTCGATCTCGCTAGCGAGGTCGTTGACGTGCTGCTCGCGCTCGCGCGGCGCCCAGCGATGCTGTTCCAGCTCGGTGAGCTTGCGATAGATGCGCCGGTGGATCTCGAGAACGGTGACCCGCTTGGCTTCGGTCGGGTGTGCCGTCATGGTCGGCCCGACCCACAATTGGTCGAGCGCCGCCTGCACTTCCTCGGCCGGATAGCCGGCGGCGGCGATCTCGCCTAGCACGTTGGAAAAGGAGCCGACGATTTCGTCGGCGCCGCCGATCTGTTCGAGCTCGCGCCGAGCGCGCACGGCGAGGAGTTCGTTGGCAATGGCGACGAGCTGGAACCAGATTCCGGTCGCCTGCAGCGCGCAGATGCGCTGCTTCTTGTCGAGCCTATCCAGAGGCTCGGTGCCGGCCAGCACCGCGGCCAGAGAAGGCTCGCGTTCACTGACGACAGAAAGGAGCAGCCTGAACAGCAGGCTGCGCACGTCCTCGCGGAAACTGAGTGGCCTGCTCTCATCCATCCAAGGCGTCCCCCGTCATCCATCCATGATCCCGCAGGCAGCCCGACACCGGCCTCTTGCCTGTTCCCCCGAATGCTTCGTCCTGGGGATTTTTGGTTGGCTTAGCAGATCGCGTTTTGCCGCGGTTGGAAACGCCCGGACGGGTAGAAATCCTGTTCGTTCGGGTGGTGAAAAGACTGGCCGCCCGGATGGTGCAAGACTGTGGCCGCGCCTACTCGCAGCCAGTCACACCAATGGCTCCGCATCATGTCTCATTACAAAAATTCTATTAAATATCCAATATTTTCAAATAATTATGGTGATACATTATAGTATTTTAGGAGAATTTTTTGCCGCCACGCGTTCATCCCCTCAATCATAGAGGGACGACGAGAAAGAATGGCGGGATCAACGGCGAAACACCCAGCCGAAACGTCGCGGCGGGGAGGCTTCCTCCTCCTTTTCGAAGCGCGCAACGACGTTCGTCAGCCCTTCATACATCCGGCTTCGCCGCATGATCCGATAATGCCAGGAGGCGAGCAGGCGCTCCAGGGTCGTTTCATGGTCGTCCCGAACTTCGATGAACAGCAGGGGGCGGCAGCGCTCGATCAGGCCGTCGAGACCGCCGAGGACCTCCAACTCCATGCCTTCGACATCGATCTTGACGAGGTCGAAATCCTCACTCGCGAAAAGGTCGTCACCCCTGACGATCGCAAGAGGGCCGGTATTCCCGGGCTCGACCATTGCTCCGCCCGAATTGTGGTCCGCCACCGCGACCACCCTGCCCCGCCCGGCCTTCGCTCCGAGCGCATGATCGACGCGGCTGAGATCGACATTCCGGCAATGGTTGAGCTGACAATTGAGGCGCAGGATCGCCTGGGAGCGTGGATTGGGTTCCACAGGCACGACGATGGCGGCGTCGAAGAAATGGGAAAAATAGACCGTGTGGTTGCCGACATGCGCGCCGACTTCCAGGATACGTGGTTTGCTGCCAACCAAGCTTCGCAGCGCCTCGAGATCATCGAGCTCGTAGAAGCGGCCGTGGACATGAAAGTTCTGCACGGAATCGCCGAGATCATCTACGAAGAAGGAAAAGCGCCGGCCAGCCTGATCGAACGACATCACGGAGCCGTCGACCCGCTGCACGAGATTGACCGGTGCATCCGCCCGCTCGGCGGAAACCTCGAGAGCGTGCAGGCGGAAATTGCATTGCCGGCCGTTCAGGCTCCTGTCGGCCATGGGCAGGCCCTCGTGCTGGAAGACGAGGTCGAGCCGGTCCTCCGCCTTCGGATCCAGGCTGAACGCGACCGCAAGACGCCGGTCATCCTCGAACCGGATCGAGGCAGCCTCCCAGGACCCGACGCGGATCGTGACACCCGGCGCAAGCCCTGCCTGCCGCCGCGCTGAGACCGCCATCGGCTCGAGCTCGATGACGACCCGCCGCCTTCCCGTTTGTGGCTCGGCGAACTTCAAGGTGAGATGGGATTCGCGACCCTCGCTGACCGGACGGCCATCCTCCAGGGCAAAGCCGCGCAGGAGGTGGGGCGAGCGGCGATGCAGCACGGCATCGAAGGCCAGGCGCACGGGCAGGCTCGCTCCAACCTCCAACTCCCCCGTCGCGAAGGCCGGAAAGAGCTGGGCGTTATAGCGCTGCTGCCACCAGGTTGCGGCGAGCCCCTTGGCCTCGGCTCCCGACCGGTAATCGAAGAAGGCGGTGGTAACGGCCACCTTGTCGAGTTGGAAGGCGTCGTCTGTCAGAAGAAAGCGATAGAGTTGATGGACGCTGGGGATGCGGATGTCCGAGATCACCAGCAAGGCGCCCGGCTTCAGCCGCTCGCGGATGGCGGCGAAGGCAAGATCGGCCGCCGGATAGCCGTCGGCGCCGCCGAGAACGGCGATGTCGACTTCCTCCCGCGGCGGCTGCACCAGCATGGCTCTGGCAACCGGGCCGTCGATCCAGGTGATGTTTTCCGCCGTGAAGCCTCTGCCCGCCGGCAATGTAGCCTGCCCGCCGTCGGCATAGACGCTGTGCCATCTGGCGTAGCGGGCGAGCAGAAGCGTGGTATGGCCGGTTCCCGTCTCCAGGCTGCGCAAAGCCCCCGCTGCGGCAGCTTCCCGCACGCGCCAGTCGAGATGATCCAGGGCCGACTCGCTGAGGGTTCCCACCTCCCCGCAGCCGGGCTCGAGCGGGAACCGCGCCAGCAGATCCTTGAGAAAATCGGACATCGGCATCTGCAATCCTCGCACCGCGCTTCATTCGCCACTGGAGCATATCGGCAGCATCGGCAACCAGAAAGCCTGCCCTGAACGCGAAAAGCCACCCTTTGTGAGGGTGGCTTTCCATGCTGTGCCCGGCTCCCGACGGAGCCGCGCAACTTTCACAGTGATCACGCCAGATCGAAGCGATCCGCGTTCATGACCTTTGTCCAGGCGGCGACGAAGTCGGTGACGAACTTGGCGTTGGCATCCTGGCTGGCGTAGACCTCGGCCAGCGCCCGCAGCTGGGAGTTGGAGCCGAACACCAGGTCGGCGCGGGTGCCGGTCCACTTCACCTCGCCCGTGGCGCGGTCGCGGCCCTCGAACACGTCCTCGGCCGGCGAGGTCGCCTTCCAGGCCGTGCCCATGTCGAGCAGGTTGACGAAGAAGTCGGTGGTCAGCGCCCCTGGCCGGTCGGTCAGCACGCCATGCTTGCTACCACCGGCATTGGCGTCGAGCACGCGCAGGCCCCCGACCAGCACGGTGAGTTCCGGCGCCGTCAGGCCCAAGAGCTGGGCCTTGTCGACCAGCAGCCCTTCGGCCGGCACGCTGTAGTCCGTCTTCAGATAGTTGCGGAAGCCATCCGCCACCGGCTCGAGCACGGCGAAGGACTCCACATCGGTCTGCTCCTGGCTCGCATCGGTGCGGCCCGGTGCGAAGGGCACCGTCACCTCATGGCCGGCCTGCTTGGCCGCCTGCTCGACCGCGGCATTGCCGCCCAGCACGATCAGGTCGGCGAGCGAGACCTTCTTGCCGCCGGCCTGCGCCGCATTGAAGCCCTGCTGGATCTCCTCCAGCGTGGCGAGCACCTTGGCCAGCTGCGCCGGCTGGTTGGCCTCCCAGTCCTTCTGCGGGGCGAGACGGATGCGCGCGCCATTGGCGCCGCCGCGCTTGTCGGAGCCGCGGAAGGTCGAGGCCGAGGCCCAGGCCGTGGCGGTGAGTTCGGAAATCGACAGGCCCGAAGCCAGAATCCTGGCCTTGAGATCGGCCACGTCCTTCTCGTCGATCAGGGCATGGTCGACAGCCGGCAGCGGATCCTGCCAGATCAGCTCCTCGGCCGGAACCTCCGGGCCGAGATAGCGGGCGCGCGGGCCCATGTCGCGATGGGTCAGCTTGAACCAGGCCCGGGCAAAGGCGTCGGCGAAGGCCTCCGGGTTCTCGAAGAAATGCCGGGAGATCTTCTCATAGGCCGGGTCGACACGCAGCGCCAGGTCGGTGGTCAGCATGGAGGGGGCATGGCGCCTGGAGCGGTCATGCGCATCCGGCACCGAGCCGGCACCCGCCCCGTGCTTGGGCTGCCACTGATGGGCACCCGCCGGGCTCTTGGTCAGCTCCCAGTCATAGCCGAACAGGTTCCAGAAGAAGTTGTTGCTCCATTTGGTCGGCGTCGAGGTCCAGGTCACCTCAAGGCCCGAGCCGATGGCATCGCCCCCCTTGCCCGTGCCGAACTTGTTGTGCCAGCCCAGGCCCTGCAGCTCGATGCCGGCCGCCTCGGGCTCGGGACCGACATTGGCCGCATCGCCGGCACCATGGGTCTTGCCGAAGGTATGGCCGCCCGCGATCAGCGCCACCGTCTCCTCGTCGTTCATCGCCATGCGGGAGAAGGTCTCGCGGATGTCGCGCGCCGCCGCCAGAGGATCGGGATTGCCGTTCGGCCCTTCCGGATTGACGTAGATCAGGCCCATCTGCACGGCGGCGAGCGGGTTCTCCAGATTGCGGTCGCCGGTGTAGCGCTTGTCGTCGAGCCAGACGTTCTCGGTGCCCCAGTAGATGTCCTCTTCGGGCTCCCACACATCCTCGCGGCCGCCGGCAAAGCCGAAGGTCTTGAAGCCCATCGATTCCAGGGCGCAATTGCCGGTCAGGACCATCAGATCGGCCCAGGAGATCTGGTTGCCGTATTTGCGCTTGATCGGCCAGAGCAGGCGGCGGGCCTTGTCGAGATTGACGTTGTCGGGCCACGAATTGAGGGGGGCGAAGCGCTGCGTGCCCGAGGAGGCGCCGCCGCGCCCGTCGCCGGTGCGGTAGGTGCCGGCACTGTGCCAGGCCATGCGGATGAACAGCGGACCGTAATGGCCGAAATCGGCCGGCCACCAGTCCTGCGAATCCGTCATCAGCGCGAACAGGTCCTGCTTCAGCGCGGCAAGGTCGAGCTTCTTGAACTCTTCAGCATAGTCGAACGCCTTGCCCATCGGATTGGACAGGGCAGAATGCTGGTGCAGGATCTTCAGGTTCAGCTGGTTCGGCCACCAGTCACGGTTCGAGCGAACCTCAAAGCCGGGACGCGCCCCATGCGCAACAGGGCACTTGCCGGGGGTCGGCGTATCGCTTCCGTCCATGATCGTCTCCAATGGTTCTTGTTGATGAAATTTGCTTGGCCAAGGACTTTGGCCAGGAACTATCGCGTCTCAGAAAGACAATTGCGTGTCATGGTCCATGACAAAGTGGCCCATGAGAGAGTGGCTCACGAACGCGGTATGGCTTCTCGCCAACTGCTTGACCGCAATAGAACACCCTGCAAACGACATTAATCGCAGCCACCCGAATTCTGTGCGCCTTCGAGGCGGCATGTCTCGGGGATCACAACGCGGAATCTGGGTCATATCCGACTCGCCTCATCGCCCCCGTTTAGAGCTTTACTAGAGTTCTCTCATCAGTTTAAGTCAGCTTTTCCGATTATTGCGATAAGGTCAGCTTATGAAAAATCTGACGCTCCGGCAGTTGCGCTATGTCGAGGCACTGGTCCGGCATAGCCATTTCGGCCGGGCGGCGGATGCGTGCGCGATCTCCCAGCCCGCTTTGTCGATGCAGATCAAGGAATTGGAGGAAGGCCTGGGCCTGGCGCTGTTCGAAAGAGGCGCGCGCCAGATCAGGCTCACCAGCTTCGGCAACGAGTTCGCCACACGGGCCCGCGACATTCTGCGCGCAGTCGAGGCGTTGGGAGACCTGGCCCAAGCCTGGCAGGACCAACTGGTCGGGCCGCTGCGCATTGGCATCATCCCGACGGTTGCTCCCTATCTGCTGCCGACCCTCGTCGGCAATCTCGCCCGCTCGCATGAGGGCCTGGACATCCATGTGCGCGAGACTGTGACGCCCCGACTGATTCAGGAACTCATCGACGGGCGTCTCGATACCGCCATCGTCGCTTTGCCGGTATCGGAGCCGTCCTTCAACGAGGTCGCGTTGTTCGCCGAAAGCTTCGTGCTGGTGAGGCCGAGTGAGGACGAGGGAAAGCCGGTGCCGGACCGGGAAATGCTCAGCGAGATGCGGCTGCTCTTGCTGGAAGAGGGTCACTGCTTCCGCGATCAGGCGCTCGCCTTCTGCAATGCCCCATCCCTGCGGACGCGCGAATTGCTGGACGGCAGTTCCTTGTCGACACTTGTTCAAATGGTCGGGGCCGGTATCGGGGTCACCTTGATCCCGGAAATGGCAGTGCCGATGGAAACACGCTCGGCGCATGTCTCCATCGCCCGTTTCGCAGATCCCCAACCCTCGCGCACCATCGGCATGATCTGGCGCAAGACCAGCCCCCTCGTCAAACAACTCCTGGAAATCTCGAAAGTGGTACGCGATGCGGCCGATCTGTTGAGACTGCGCCACGACCAGAGCCTGTCCGATTTGCTGCTTTCACCTGCCGGGTCCCACGCCTCGTAGCTGATCCTTGGAGCCCCTTAGTCGCGGCAAGAGCGCCAGAGCATAATCCGGGTTTGGTGGAGGACACTCGTGTGAACAGGCCGGGGCCCACAAGAGACCCGGCCCGATCGCGCTGCCGACGCAACCTACGCCGCCATATCGCGATTGCGATCCTGCCAGAGTTCCAGGATCGCGAGTATGGCCACGAGCGCCCCAAGCACGATGTGCCAGTTGCGCAGCGGTGAACCATAGGCGAACACGAATGGCTGTATTGCCAGCCACAGACCGCAGGCGAGCGACAAGATTTCCTCCCAGCGCCGCAGGAACACCACCTCCAGCCCGGCAAGCACCACGACGGCCGCGCCCACCAGGGCCGTGACCAGCATCACGGTGGGCGTTTCGGTGCTACCGAACCATAGGGGAGAGATGGCGATCGCGACGCCGAGGATCATCAAGGCGATGTCCTCCCAGCGTCGGTGTTGCAAAAGCCCCAAGGGCCCCATGACGTTGAACGTTGCCATAATGCGCCTCCTCTCAAGGCCATGAGCTTTGCTCAAACGCCCGCGAGGACAACCGTGCCTTGCTTGAGAACATCCTCGGCAGGCGTTCTTTGCACTGGCATCATTATCTCAAGAAAGCCCAGTAACTTCAATGCGTCTTATTATCCTGGCCGGCCCATCCAACGTAGAATGCAAGACGTTTTCCGATCAGGATTTTCGGTAGGCCGGAAGCATGTTCTTGTACGACTTCATCGAGGCATCAGCGGCTGAGTTTCAAATAATGTGGTGCCAGCGAGACGCATCATGGATAATGCCCCATCGAGCACTATCCGAATGGAGGCTAGGTGACGGAACTGGAAATCCCGCGGGTCGAAGCCCGCATTCGGGCCAGCTTCGCAAAGCAAGGCCTTATGGATACGCTCGGGGCAACGCTGGCCAGCGTGTTGCCGGGCCGGGTCGAGATCGCTCTCGTGCCCAGCAGCGCGGTGTCTCAACAACATGGCTTCGTTCACGCCGGAGCCGTGAGCGCCATTGCCGATAGCGCGGCAGGCTATGCTGCCCTCAGCCTGATGCCGATGGACCAGGGCGTGCTGACGGTCGAGTTCAAGATCAATCTCCTGGCCCCGGCGGCGGGCGAGCGTATCGTGGCGCGCGGCAAGGTGGTCAAGGCCGGGCGCACGCTGACGCTTGCACAGGCCGAAGTCTTTGCGCAGAGCGAGGGCAAGGAACGGCTGACCGCCGTGCTGACCGCGACGCTCATGGCGATCGAAGGCAGGGACGGCATCGTCGATTGAGTGCCATGTCCTGGATTTGGTGGCTCCAGGCGCCTGAAACCTCTCTATCGGGCCGCGCCTGCCGTTCCCGTTCGATCCCCTCTGTGACGTCACGCGCCATCGAGACGGAACCAAGGATGCCCTGGTCGGCTTCCATAAGGGCGAAACTCATTTCGACATAGAGCTTGGGCCCGTCTTGTGCAGCGCCCTCGAGCCACCCTATTGCGCCTGCTTCACCAATTGACAAGTCGGGTCGATCAGGTCCTCGCCATGAGCCGGCGCACCATCCTCCCGACGGCGGCTGAGAATGTAGAAGCCTCTGCTTCCATCCCTGAAGACCGCACCGACCACCACGATGGTCTGAAAGCCCATCGCGGCCCTGGCTTCGGGAATGCCGTCGGCAACCGCCTGGAATGGATTGAAGCCGGAGAGGTAGTCCCGCTTCAGCCTGAAAACGAGATAAGAAGGATCGGACGCTGTCGGCTTCAGGGGCACCCAGCCTTCCGAAAGCTTCGCCTCATTGTTCTTCAGGGCGTTGCGAATGCCCGCCCTGACACAGCTGACATGGATATGAAGCTGGTTCTGGGATCTGTCCTTCGCCGAATTCACGGCAAGCGCGACCATATTCCAATCCAGGTCGCGCTTGAGGATTGCACCGGGATAGGACCGCGCGGCCCAGGCATGCTCGAAATAGTTTTCGGCACCGGGCGCCAGGAGGGTCGCATCCTCGATCCCGGTGATGCGTTTCGTCGGAATGAGCAGATAATTGTAGGGTTTTGTCGGGGCATTGTCCTTGAGGACGGCGAAACCGCGATCCACACCCTTGCTGATGTCGACCTCGGCGCAATGCCGGCGCTCGGCCTGCTGCTGTTGTTCCGGCACGCATTGCCCGTTGACGATTTTCCAGAGGGCATCGGGATCGAGAAAGCGCGAGAGAAAGAAAAACAGGACCAGGCCGGCCAGTGTGGCGAGGATGGCGAGAGTCATCCCGGTTCTGCGCCAGCCGATCGCACTCGCCCTCATGCTTTCGCCTCCTTGGGCCCGCCGATCTCGGCGACCCGACCCGTAAACCAGAGCAGGCCAAGCTCGCGCCAATGCCCGCCTGCTACCGAGCCAAGTAATCGCCCCGCATGAAACCTTCATTAAGGAAGCCGATCACCGCATCGAAGGCCTGCCCCCGGTTCTTTTCCATGAGCACCATATGCGTCGCCTGCCCGATCTCGACGAAGCGCTTGCAGGGCGACTTGGTGAGGCGGACGAACAGATCGTGCGCCATGTCGAACCGGACATCGATGTCCCACTCCGCACCGACCAGCAACACCGGACAGCCTATGTCCGAGGGGTCGTAGAGCGGCCTGCCAGCGGTCCAATGCTCGCGCACGTCCTGCACGGCACCGGAGGGCGCCCTGATCGTGCCGGGCATGGGCGAGCCCATATCGGTCGCGAGCGTCACCTTCTCCCAGGTTTCGAACCAGCCCTCGGGTATCAATGTCCCTCTCGCCTCTTCCGGTGCCGGGCTTTTCCATGCCGCCTCGAAAGCTCTCGGGCTCACCAGGCGATAGGCTCCGAGCGGCCCTCCCGCATCGATGCGCAGCGGCTTTTCCGAGAGCCAGAGGGGCGTCACCAGCACGAGTTTCTCGACCGGCGCATCCGGCTGGCTGGCAAGAATGCCGGCCACCGTCGCCCCCCAGGACATGCCGAGCAAACCGAGCCGCGCTATGCCGCGCTCGCTACGGATGAAGTCGACCGCGGCGGCGAGGTCCCGGACTGCCGTATGGGCCGGCATCAGGGGAACGCCGTCCTCGGGCGGTCGTTCCATCTCGGGCAAACGGGTGGAGCCGCCATAGCCCCGGGCGTCGACAGCCCAGACATCGTATCCGGCGCGGGCCAGCACATCCATGAACGAGCCCTCGCCTACCGGCACATCGAACAGGCTCGCGGAGGGAAAGGTGGCGCCATGCATCATCACCAAAGTGCGCTCGGACCTGAACGTGCTCACACCGTCCGGTCGCTTGTTGAGGAGTTGCAACTGGATGCCCGGCGTATCACTTGCGATCAGCAGGGTCCGGGCAATGATGCGCGGCATCGACAGGGTATCGGCAGAAGTCATGACAGGTTCCTTATCAGACGAATTGCCAGCTGAAGGCGCTGCCGTCACGACGGACTTGGCCCGCTGAGGTCTCGGCGAAATGCGTGGTCAGCACGAGGGCGCCGGTCTCGGCGGCATGGTTCAGCGCCCACTGGCGTGACGCCGTGGCCGCCTGCGGGAATTCGCAATAGGTCGAGTTCCAATCCGGTCTGGCGACCTGGAGGGGGTGATGCAGCACATCGCCCCAGAACAGGGCGTATTCGCCTTCCGAGCGAAAGCCGATCGAAGCATGGTCGATGCTGTGCCCTGGGCTGGGAAAGAAGGAGAAGCCCTCCTCCACTTCCGAACCATCCACCACGATTTCACGGGCAAGCCCTGCTTCGAGGATGGGAACCACGCTGTCTTCGAACACGCCCGGAAGCGGCAGGCGAGCCATGGGCCCCAGGCTTGCTTCGGCCCGGATCGCTGCATCCGAGCTGGTCGCCGCCGCGAGCGCCGCGTTATAAGCGCGCTCGCGGGCGGAAAAGACGTAACGGGCGTTCGGAAAGGTGGGGATCCATCGCTCTCCGAGCTTGCTCGTATTCCATCCCGCATGGTCCGCATGGATGTGGGTCAGCAGCACCAGATCGACGTCACCCGGAGCAACGCCGGCCGCACTCAATCGCTCGAGGAACGGCTCATTGAGATGATGCAGCACTGCCAGGCCGGGGCGTTCCTTGTCGTTGCCGGAAGCCGTATCGACGAGGATGATCCGATCGGGGGTGGTGACCAGCCAGGCGTGAACGCTCTGGCGCAACAGCCCCGTCTGCCGGTCGACCGATCCCGGGCCCAGCTTTCGCACTTCCTCGGCTCCCGCCTCGGAATCGTACTCGGGATAGAGAAGAGCGGCATCGATCCCCTCGAGGGCCAACTCCGGAATCTTGGTGATGGTGGCTGCGCCGACCCGATAGGATCCGAGGGCTTGTTCCGTGTCCTGTTCCATATTCTGCTCCACATCTACCGCCTCGAAGGACGGCATTGTCCGATGCAGGATTTAGCGCTATCGATGTCATATTAGAAATCGATACGGCTCATGTCGCACATCAACCATTTCGATCTTCGTTCCTTCGATCTCAACCTCTTGGTGGCTTTCGACGCCTTGATGCAGGAACGCAGCGTCACGCGCGCGGCGACCCGCCTCAAGGTCGGGCAGCCGGCGATGAGCCACAGCCTGTCGACCCTGCGCGTGCTGTTGCTGGACGAACTCTTCGTCCGCGTCGGCACCGTGATGCAGCCCACCGCCTATGCCTTCGCCCTGGCCGACCCGGTTCGCGTGGCCCTTGCGCAGATTCAAGCCGCTCTCCATGCGCCCTCCACCTTCGACCCGGCGACGGAGGAGCGCACATTCCGCCTCGGCTTCTCCAGCGAGGTGGAGCTGTTGCTGATACCCGAGCTCACGGCCCGCCTGCGCAGATCCGCACCCGGCCTGAGGCTGCTCAGCCGGCAGACGGGAAGCGACGAGGTTCATCGCCTGCTGGATGAAGGCACGCTGGACCTGGCCGTCGGCTGTTTCCAGGCCGTTGCGCAGCGCCACAAGGCACAATTCCTGTTCGAGCAGGCCTTGAGTTGCGTCTTCAATCCCGACCGACTCGATATCGACCTGCCGATCAACCTGGCCGATTATCTGGCGCTGCCGCATGCGCTGGTCACGCTGACCGACAGCCTGCAAGGCTGTCTAGAGGCCGCCCTCGATGCCATCGACGCCAAGCTCAACGTGGTGTCGGCATCGTCCGAGTTTCTGAGCGTCCTGGCGACCGTCGCCGCCTCGCCGATGATCACCACGATCCCTACCCGCATGGCACAGCTTTACGGACCGCGCTTCGGCCTGACGGCAGGCCCTGCTCCCCTCGATCTCACGTTGCCGGCGGTTTCGATGGTGTGGTCAGCCCGCCTCGATCAGGATCCGGCTTCGTCCTGGTTCAGGGCCGAGGTCGCCGATACGCTCCTTGCCTTCGAGGCGGCGGCCCAGGACGCACCAAAGCGAATGAGACGACAGAAATTGGTATTGGAATTGGCAGGGCACCGCCCGCGTAAGGAACCGGCACAATGATCGCCCTGAAAGTCATCCGCGTCGCTGCCTGGAGCGCGATCGCAGTCGCCGCTCTTCTGCTCGGGGCGAATGCCCTGCTGCCGGACGCATGGAAAGGCGAACCTAAGCAGTCTGCGCTCGAAAAGCCCGTCATCGACATGGCGGCGGTGGGTGGACCCTTCCGGCTCACCTCGCACAAGGGAGAGGTGATCGACAATGCCCGGCTGGCCGGCAAGCCCTATCTCGCCTTTTTCGGCTTCACCCATTGCCCGGACGTCTGCCCGACCACGCTGTCAGATCTCACCGAACTGATGAGTGCCCTCGGCCCCGCCGCCGGGGCCTTCAACGTCCTGTTCATCACCGTCGATCCGGAACGGGACAGCCAGGGCCTGCTGGCGCAATACATGACCTCGTTCGATGAACGCATCCTGGCCTTGCGCGGCAGTCGGGCGGAAACGGATGCAGTGGTGAAGGCCTTCGCGGCCTATGCCCGCAAGGTGCCGATCGAAGGCGGCGAGTACAGCATGGATCATACCGCCGGCGTCTATGTTATGGGTGCTGACGGCAAGTTTGCCAGCATGCTCGACATGCATGAACCGCGCGAGACCAAGCTTCAGAAACTACGTCGAATTATCGAGGCAAAGGCATGAACATGAAGAGAAAATATGTTCTGAAACCTCTGCGAAGCCTTTCGATTGCGATACTGGTTTCTCTGCCCGGCCTCGCCCATGCCACCGGTCCCGTGATCGAGATCCTCACCACCGAGGGCTGCAGTTGCTGCATCGGGTGGGCCCGCCATCTGCAGGGAGAAGGCTATACGACGGATGTCCGGAAACTCCCGTCGAGAGAACTGCAGCAGCGCAAGCTGCAGCTGGGGGTGCGACAGGATCTTGCCTCCTGCCATACCGGCTTGATCGGCGGCTATGTCGTCGAAGGCCATGTTCCAGCCCGCGAGATTGCACGCCTGCTCTCCGAACGCCCCGACGCGGTTGGGCTGGCGGTGCCCGACATGCCTGTCGGTTCGCCCGGCATGGGAGAAGGCAGCGCCGATGCCGAGCCATACGACGTCCTGCTGCTGCGCAAGGATGGCACCACCCAGGTCTTTGCCAGCTATCGTTGACCTCAGCCCCGCGAAGACAGTCTCCGGCTCCGGTCGCGTCGCTTTGCCGCGGCATGTTGGCTGCAGTGCAGCATTCGCTCTAATTGCCCGCCGCTCGATACCGGATTTGGCTGTGAATGGTGCGCATGCACACGGACGAATCAACGATGATGCGTTAGATTGATCCCTGTTGATCAGCCGATTCATACTTGCGGCTAGAGCCACAAGCGTGAGGTGGCCGGGCGACGAACATTAATTTTTCGATCGCACTCTGGATAAAAATACTTACCGGCACCAGACTACCATAATATGCCGCAATCTTAGCGGATGTTCTTTGTGAGTCACTCGGAACTCTACGGGTTTCCTGCAGTTGAGTGAGCAAGGGCGCAGTCAACCCGATCAGCCACCATGGGAGGCTGCCATGACTGAGAGAAACAGCGACGTTTTCGACCTGTTTGCGGAACTTTATACCAACGCGGCCCAGGAGGAGATGAGCCTCCAGCAATATTTGCTCGCGTGCCGCGAGGACCAATCGATGTATGCCTCCGCGGCCGAGCGGATGATCGACGCGATCGGCAAGCCGAAGCTGCTCGACACCAGCAAGGACGAGCGCCTCGGACGGATTTTTGCCAACCGCACGGTCAAGACCTATCCGGCCTTCGCCGATTTCTATGGCATGGAAGATACGATCGAGCGTCTGGTCGGCTATTTCCGCTATGCCTCTCAGGGACTGGAAGAGCGCAAGCAGATCCTCTACCTCCTCGGCCCTGTCGGTGGCGGCAAGTCTTCCCTGGCGGAACGGCTGAAGAAGTTGATGGAGGAGCGTCCAATCTACACGCTCAAGGTCGGCGGTAAGATAAGCCCGGTTTTTGAATCGCCGCTGGGTCTCTTCAATCCGGACCGGATGGGCGATCTGCTGGAAGACAAATACGGTATTGCACGGCGGCGTCTGAACGGCCTGATCTCTCCATGGGCAACCAAGCGCCTCGATGAGTTGTCGGGCGACATCTCCAAATTCAGCGTCGTCAAGCTCGTGCCTTCGCGGCTGCGCCAGATCGGCATTGCCAAGACCGAGCCGGGCGATGAGAACAATCAGGACGTCTCGGCCCTGGTCGGCAAGGTGGATATCCGCCAGCTCGAACATTTCAGCCAGTCGGACCCGGATGCCTATTCCTACAGCGGCGGGCTCAACCGCACGACCCAGGGGCTGCTCGAATTCGTCGAGATGTTCAAGGCGCCGATCAAGGTTCTGCATCCCCTGCTGACCGCAACGCAGGAAGGCAGCTATAACGGCACCGAGAATTTCGGCGCCTTCCCCTATCAGGGTATCGTCGTGGCCCATTCCAACGAGTCGGAATGGCTGCAGTTCAAGAGCAACAAGAACAACGAAGCCTTCCTCGACCGCATCCTGGTGGTCAAGGTGCCCTATTGCCTGCGTGTCACCGAGGAAAGGCAGATCTACGAGAAGCTTCTGCGCGAGAGCGAACTGGCCAGCAGCCCTTGCGCGCCGGAAGTGCTCGACCTTCTCAGCCGCTTCTCGGTGTCGACCCGGTTGGCCGAGTTCGACAATTCGCCGCTCTATACGAAAATGCGTATCTACGACGGCGAAAACCTGAAGGAACTGGATCCCAAGGCGAAGGCCGTGCAGGAATATCGCGATGCCGCCGGCGTCGATGAAGGCATGACCGGCGTCAGCACGCGCTTTGCCTTCAAGATCCTGTCGCAGACCTTCAATTACGACACCCAGGAACTGGCCGCCGATCCCGTGCATCTGATGTACATCCTGGAGGAGGCAATCAAGCGCGAGCAGTTCGCGAAGGAAACGGAAACCGCCTATCTCGATTTCATCAAATCGGAGCTGGCAAGCCGCTACGCTGAGTTCATCGGACACGAGATCCAGAAGGCCTATCTCGAATCCTACTCAGAATATGGCCAGAACCTGTTCGACCGCTACATCGCCTATGCCGATGCCTGGGTGGAGGATCAGGACTACAAGGATCCCGATACCGGCCAGGTCCTCAACCGCGAGGTGCTCGACAAGGAACTGTCCCAGATCGAAAAACCGGCCGGCATCGCCAATCCCAAGGATTTCCGTAACGAGGTGGTGAAATTCACCCTGCGCGCCCGGGCCAGGAACAATGGCCGCAACCCGGCCTGGACCAGCTATGAAAAACTGCGCGAAGTCATTGAAAAGCGGATGTTTGGCCAGGTCGAGGATCTCTTGCCGGTGATCAGCTTCGGCTCCAAGCAGGACAGCGTGACCGAGAAGCGGCATACGGAGTTCGTGCAGCGCATGGAGGCGCGCGGCTACACCCAGCGCCAGGTGCGTCGACTGGTGGATTGGTACATGCGTGTAAACAAGGCGGGTTGATCCCGGCCGGGTGGTGTTCCCATGCCAATCTTTATCGATCGCCGCCTCAATCCCAAGGACAAGAGCCTGGGCAATCGCCAGCGCTTCCTGCGCCGCGCGCGCGCCGAGTTGAAGCAGAGCATTCGCGACCAGATCAAGACCGGCAAGATCGCGGATGTCGATGCCAAGCATTCCGTCTCGATGCCGGTGCACGGCACGAGCGAGCCGACCTTCCGCGAGGCGAGGGACAGCGGCGGCCGCCATCATGTCCTGCCTGGCAACAAGCAGTTCGCACCGGGTGACAGGGTCTCCAAGCCCAATCAAGGCGCCGGGTCGGGCTCATCTCCCGGCTTGAGCGACTCGGAGGATGATTTCCGCTTCGTGCTCACCCGCGAGGAGGTGCTGGACCTCTTCTTCGAGGATCTCGAACTGCCCGACATGATCAAGCTCAATCTCAAGGAGATCCTGATCGTCAAGCCGCGGCGAGCGGGTTATGCGGTGAGCGGCTCCCCGACCAACATCAATGTCGGGCGGACCATGCGCAACAGCCATGGCCGCCGCATCGCCCTCAAGCGTCCGAAACAGGAGGAGATGGATACGATCCTCCAGGAGCTGGAAGGGCTGGAAGCCGGCCCGGCAGGTGCCGCAGCCGACCAGCGCATCGCGGAACTGCGCGAGGAGCTTGACCGCCTGGAGCGCCGGCGCCGGGTGATTGCCTATATCGATCCGGTCGACATCCGCTTCAACCGTTTCGACGCGCAGCCCGTACCGAACGCCAATGCGGTGATGTTCTGCCTCATGGACGTATCCGGCTCGATGGGAGAGCGGGAAAAGGATCTGGCCAAGCGCTTCTTCGTCCTGCTGCACCTCTTCCTGAAACGGCGCTACGAGCGCACCGACATCGTCTTCATCCGGCATACTCACGAGGCGCAGGAGGTCGACGAGGAAACCTTCTTCTACTCGACGCAGAGCGGGGGCACCGTGGTCTCTACAGCCCTCGAGGAGATGCAGCGCATCATCAAGGAGCGCTACCCCTCCAATGAATGGAACATCTATGCCGCCCAGGCCTCGGACGGCGACAATATCGCTACCGATTCCGGGCGTTGCATCGCACTGCTCGATGGCGAGATCATGCGCCTTTGCCAGTATTTCGCCTATGTCGAGATCATCGATGAACGTGAGAGCCACATTTTCGGTGGCACCGAGAACGGAACCTCACTCTGGCAGGCCTATGCGGCCGTCACCGAGCGCTGGGCGAACTTCCAGATGAGCCGCATCGCCAAGGCTTCGGACATCTACCCGGTTTTCCGCCGGCTCTTTACCAGGCAGTCCGCCTCGAAGGGCGGCTAAAAGGAGCGTCGATGCCCAAGCCTACGCCCAAGCATGCGCCCAATGCCGACTTGCTGTTCTCAGGCTCGGACTGGAATTTCAAGACGCTGTCTCGGGCCTATGACGCCATCGAGGCGCTGGCGGTCGAGGAACTCCACCTCGACATCTATCCCGTGCAGATGGAAATCATCTCGTCCCAACAGATGCTCGATGCCTATTCATCCGTTGGGATGCCGCTGATGTATCGGCATTGGTCGTTCGGCAAGCATTTCTTGCATCAGGAACTGATGTATCGCAAGGGTGGCCGCGGGCTCGCCTATGAAATCGTCATCAATTCCAATCCTTGCGTCGTCTATCTGATGGAAGAAAACACCATGGCGCTGCAGGCCCTGGTGACGGCTCATGCGGCGCTCGGCCATAATCACTTCTTCAAGAACAACTATCTTTTTCAGCAGTGGACGGATGCCGGCGCGATCCTGGGTTATCTCGATTTTGCCAAGGGCTTCATCACCCGCTGCGAGGAACGCCATGGCGTCGCCGCGGTGGAGGCCATTCTCGACGCTTCCCACGCGCTGATGGAACAGGGCGTGTTCAGATATCGCCGCCCGCCCAAACTGTCCTCGGAAAAACAGCGCGAAGGGGTGCGCGAGCGGCTGGAATATGAGGAACGCACCTATAACGATCTCTGGCGCACGCTACCGGCCTCCAAGGGCGGGGACAGGGCCGAGGAGGCCAAGGACGGCATGCCCGAACGGAAGAAGTCGCTTAATCTTCCTGAGGAAAACCTGCTCTATTTCCTGGAGAAGAACAGCCTGATCCTCGAGCCGTGGCAGCGTGAACTCGTCAGGATCGTGCGTGTCATCGCACAATACTTCTATCCGCAGCGGCAGACCCAGGTGATGAACGAGGGCTGCGCGACCTTCGTGCATTACACCCTGATGAACGCGCTGTTCGACCGAGGTCGGATCAGCGAGGGCGCCATGCTCGAGATCCTGCGCAACCATTCCAACGTGGTGTTCCAGCCGGGCTTCGACGATCCCCGCTTTTCCGGCATCAATCCCTATGCGCTCGGCCTCGACATGATGCAGGACATCCAACGCATCTCGACCGAACCGACGCAAGAAGATCGCGACTGGTTTCCCGAATTCGCGGGCAACGGCAATTGGCGCGAGGTCCTGCTCGACGCTTGGGCCAATTACCGCGATGAGTCCTTCATACGCCAATATCTCAGCCCCGCGCTGATCCGCAAATGGCGGATGTTCGTCTTGTCCGATGCGGCCAACGAATCCTTCTACAAGGTCGCCTCGATCCACAATGAGCGCGGCTACGAGAATATCCGCGCTGCCCTCGCCCACAGTTATGACATCGGCGCCAACCGCTCGGACATCCAGGTCGTCGATGTGGACCTGCTGGGCGACCGGCATCTGCGCCTGCAGCACAAGGTCAATGACGGCATCGTGCTCGAGCCCAACAGCCGCGACGCGACGCTGCGCCATATCCGCAGCCTTTGGGGTTACGAGGTGAGCCTGGAAGGCATCGACGCGCGGACGGGAACCAGGATCTATGAATGTTCAACCCGCCAGGCGGCGAGTTGAGTTGGCCACGAGTTGAGTGGGTCGGGGCGAGTGGGTCCCGCCCTCAGGGCTTGCCCGGCTCCAGCGCGATGCGCGCCTGCTGCGGCCGAACCAGGCGAGCAGCGCTTCGCCGCCGGGCAACTCGTGCAGGCCTGAAGCGGGGGCGGTCATCGGCTCACGCAAGCTCCTCGGGTGTTTCGGAATCGTTGCGGAACGTCGCAAGCTCCCCCAGGAGATCGACCAGTTGATCGATGCGCTCGCGGCCGAAGCGCTCTTCCAGCACCGCATAGATCTTGCGGCTGTCGGGCAGGACTTCACGAATGACGGCCTGGCCCGCGGGCGCGAGTTTCAGAAGCACGCGGCGACCGTCCCCCTTGTCCTTGTGCTTGGTGATGAAGCCGCGCTCTTCCAGCGAGCGGATCATGCGGGTGAGGCTGGGCGCCAGGATGAAAGCGCGATCGGCGACCTCGGAGGCGTCCAGCATGCCGGCTTCGTTCAGCACGCGCAGCACACGCCATTGCTGCTCCGTCACGCCGTGATTGGCGAGCATGGGGCGAAAATGGCTCATCACCGCCTCGCGCGCCCTCAGGAGCGCGATCGGCAGCGAACGCCGCGTTTCCTTCAGCCTTGCTTCCTCGATCACCGGAGGCGTTTCCTTTACTTCATCCATGCATCGTCACCCGATAGCGGCTCTGGGGCTTGAGCACTACTTGCATACTCTGCCCGCTGCGCAAACTCCGGGCGCCGTTCATGGTGTCCTGGCACCGCCATGCCGCGCTTGGCCGATGCGCCATTCGCCCGGCGGCTCGCCGACATGCTTGCGGAAGAAGCGCGAGAAATAGGCCGGATCGTGAAAGCCGATCTCATAAGCGACGTCCTCGACCGAGCGGATGGTGAAGACCAGGAGGCGCTTGGCCTCGATCAGGCGCCGCCTGTCGATGAAGGCCTTGGCCGACAGGCCATGGGAGGCCCCGCAGGCCCTGGCGAGCAGATGTGGGGTGGTGCCGAGCGCCGTAACATAACGCTCGATCGGCCAGGCGTCCCGGAAATGCCGGTCCACCAGGCGCCTGAAGGCCAAGGCGAGGTCATGGCCCTCGCGTTCGCCGATGCGGCCGGTCTGGCCGAGCAAGGCGATGTCGTTCATCGCCACCGCCAGCAAGGCCCCCAGGGGCGCCATCTGCCCCTGCCGATAGTCTTCGAGAAGATGCTGCATGGTCGCGGCCAGAGAAAGCCAGAAACGGCTCTCGCTCTGCCCGCGCACCATGATCGGCTCCTCGATCGGCAGGGCCGAAAGCGCGGCGATCGGCGGCAGAGCGCTGTCGGCGATCGAGGCGACGATGGCGTCGGTCTCCTCAGGCGCGACAGTGAAACCATGCACCACGCCGCTGGGGATGTAGCTGACCGCAGGTGCGATAAAGTCCAGCCGCCTGTCCTCGATGAAATATTCGCCCCGGCCTCTGGTCCAGAAGGTGATCTGCGCCATCCTGTCATGTCTATGGGCGGAAACCTGGCCTGAATGCAGCGATTTTCGCTCCATTACCGTTTCCATATGCAGGAATCCGACATCAACAGGGCGATCGGGCTCACCATAAACGAAGAAGCTGGGAACCTTGTCGGACACGGGCGCCTTCTTAAAAAAGTACAAGTGATTTTACCATTCTGTCCATGGTACGCGCCGCCGGCAAGGCCTAGCCTGGCGTCAACGAACATCAGGGAGGAAGGCGATGCGATCGGAAGATTTCCGCGCCGATAAGAAACGGCCCTTCACGGGCGCCGAATATCTGGCTTCGCTGCGCGACGGGCGCGAGGTCTACATCAATGGCGAACGGGTTGCCGATGTCACCGCCCACCCTGCCATGCGCAATTCGGTGCGCTCGCTGGCACGGCTCTATGACGCGCTGCATGACGAGAAAACCAGGCCGATCCTGACTGCGCCGACCGATACCGGTTCCGGCGGCTACACCCACAAATATTTCCGTGTCGCCCGCTCCTCGGCCGAACTGGTGGCGCAGAAGGACGCCATCGCCCATTGGGCCCGCATGACCTATGGCTGGATGGGCCGCACCGCCGACTACAAGGCGGCGCTGATGAACACGCTCGGCGCCAACGCCGACTGGTACGGCCCCTTCAAGGACAATGCGCTGGCCTGGCACAAGCGGGCGCAGGAAGCCGTGCTGTTCATGAATCACGCCATCGTCAACCCGCCGATCGACCGCCACAAGCCGGCCGATGCGGTGAAGGACGTCTTCGTCCACATCACCAGGGAGACCGATGCCGGCATCCACGTCTCCGGCGCCAAGGTGGTCGCCACCTCCTCTGCCCTCACCCACTACAATTTCCTCGCCCAGAGTTCAGCCACTGTCACCGAGGACCCATCCCTCTCCGTGATGTTCATCGTGGCGATGAACGCGCCCGGGGTGAAGATGTTCTGCCGGACCTCCTACGAAGAGACGGCCAATCGCGGCGCCCACCCCTTCGACTATCCGCTCTCCTCCCGCTTCGACGAGAATGACGCCATCCTGGTGCTCGACAATGTCTTCATCCCTTGGGAGGACGTGCTGGTGCTGCGCGATGCCGGCAAGATCCTGTCCTTCCATCCCGCATCCGGCTTCATGCACGGCTATTGCTTCCAGGGCTGCATCCGCTTCGGGGTGAAGCTCGATTTCCTCGCCGGCCTGCTGGCCAAGGCCCTGCGCGCCACCGGGGGCGACGCCTTTCGCGGCAACCAGGCGATGCTGGGCGAGGTGATCGCCATCCGCCACCAGTTCTGGTCCTTCGCCAATGCCATGGCCCACAATCCCCTGCCGTGGGCCAATGGTGCCGTGCTGCCGAACCTGGAAGCCGCGCTCGCCTACCGCACCTTCATATCCGAGGCCTATCCCAGGGTAATCGACATCGTCAGGCGCACCATCGCCTCGGGCCTGATCTACTTGCCGTCCTCCGCCCGGGATTTCGCCAATCCCGAGATCGACCGCTACCTCGCCCAATATGTGCGCGGCTCCAACGAGATGGGCCATGTCGAGCGCATCAAGATCATGAAGCTGCTCTGGGATGCGACGGGCACGGAATTTGCCGGCCGCCACGCCCTCTACGAGCTCAATTACGCCGGCGCACCCGAGGAAGTCCGCCTGCAGGTGCTCAAGGGCGCCGAGCGCAGCGGGCGCCTCAAGGAGATGGAAGCCCTCGTCGACCAATGCATGGCCGATTATGACGAGAAGGGCTGGACGAGCGAGACCTGGCTGCCCCCGCTCGGCGAGGCCATACCGCCCCGCGCCGCCGCCGAATGAGGCCGCCATGCAGGAGCGCCCCTCGAAAAACGCTTTCCGTGACGCCATGGCGCGGGTATGCGCCAGCGTCAACGTGGTTACCACCAACGGTACGGCCGGGCGCGGCGGCTTCACCGCCACCGCCATGTGTTCGGTGACGGACGAGCCGCCGACCCTGCTGGTGTGCATGAACAGCCGCTCCGCGCAAACAGGCCGCTTCATCGAGAACGCCCGCTTTTGCGTCAACGTGCTGACACCGGACCACCAGCACCTCGCCGGCTATTTCGCCGGCCAGCGCACAGAGATGGAGGCCCGCTACGCCGCCGCCGACTGGATCGACTTTCCCTCCGGCAACCAGGCTTTGGCCGACGCCATCGTCTCCTTCGACTGCCGCCTGATCGACCGGCATCTCATCGGCAGCCACCACATCTTCATCGGCGAGGTGGTGGATCTGCGCAGCCGCAAGGATGGCCATGCGCTGCTCTATTTCGACAGGGGGTATGCGCAGGTGCTCGGGCAGGCGGGGAGTTTTGGGGGGTAGCGTGACCTGAGCCCTAAAAACTGGATCGCTTCAGGTTAGAATTCTTCGCAATACAAGCGTGGCAGGATATTGCGGTAAAAATCTACTCAATTCAACAACACGCCCGCTCTACCCGTGCCGAACGACCGCGATCACAGCGATATTGATCTTATTCATTCCTGTCACAGCGTCGAACGTATGTTTTGCTTCAGCGCCACCGACTAACATCTCCTCGATCAATCCGCACCGTGTGATCCGCAAGAAGATGCGCCCTTGCCAACAATCGCATAGCGATAACGGTCCGTCTGCTCAGACCATCCGTAACGATCCAGAATGACGAGGCATCACCATGCTTTAACACCGGCAGCCGTGAACTCGACCGCCGGCAAGCCCCTCCCTGCCGAACGGATATTTCAATCCTGCCTGCCAGCGTGCTTGATACGGCCCATATTTCACGCCACATCTTCCGGGATGAGAAACGACCAGCCGGATCAGCGATGGTGGAAATGGAGCCTGCTGGCCTCACTTCTCCTCAATTTGCTGGTCGCCGCGCTCATCCTGCCGCGACCACTGGTGTCGCCTCTGAAGGAAGAGCAGGCGATAACGGTCGAATTGGTGCAGTCGGTCGATCCGCCACCGAAGCCGAAAGCCGAAGCGCCCCCGCCAGCCAAACCGGTACGGCCACCGGCAGAAAGCGCCGTGAAACCACCGCCGCCGAAGGCTGCGGACGAACGGCAGGGCACGCAGCCTGTCATGAAGCCGGTGTTTCTGTTTGGCGACAAGGATCGCGGCCCCCGAAAGGCGCCGGATGGCAACAGCCCTGAAAACGGCTCGGCCCTACCCCCGGCCCGGCCTGATCCGGCTCAAACAAATGGTCCGAACACACCGGCCGTGACGCCGGCCCCAACCGAGCAGGCTCCCCAGGTTGCTGCGACAGAGGCGTCGGCTGCACCCACCCAACCCCAGGCCCCAAATCAGGCACAACCAGATCCGAAGCTGCCCGAATCCAGAACCTTGTTTTCGCAAGAGACGACCAACGACATCAACGCGATGCTTGCGATGGGAAGCATGTCTCGCGGCGAGCGGGTGGGCCAGCTTTGCGTCACGGAACTGCATGAGCAATTGCTGCATGCCTCGCCCTCCTATGTCCCCGATATGCTCCCTCGCGAACAGCTCGAGCAAGGCACCGTGCTCGAGGATTCCAAGGCAGCATTCGCCTCCAAGTCACAATGGTACAATTTGAGCTATCGTTGCGAAGTCGATGCGAAGGTAACGAAGGTCATCGCCTTCGCCTTCCAGGTCGGCAATCCGGTTCCGCGCAGCGACTGGAAAAGCCGCGGGCTCCCCGCGCCATAAACGAGGCGTGAAACGCCCGGCTTGGCTGCGGGGCGTCAGCGATCTTGGTGCATGGCAATCCGCGCGGCAGAGGCCCCAACCTGCCTATCGCGCCTTGCGCGGGCAATTTCAGCCCTGCGAGACGTCCGGCCGCCGATGCCGTCGCGATGGACGAAGCGCTTTGGCCGGAACTTGTCCCTGGTCACCCCGAGATGATCTCGTAGTGAAGGATCTGGGCCTCGCTGAGGGACGATCGCACACCGGGCGATATCAAACCGGAACCGAAGAGTAGAACGTCTTCACGCCGCACGAATACTTCAAGGCCGGGTCCCGTCGACACGAATGTGCCCGACGAGCTTCGCTCGGCCAGCCTGGCCCTGCCGTTCGAAATGGTGAAGGTCGCGTGATGCCTTGAGACCCAAGGCCGCGGCACAACGATATTGCACTCTGGGGATCGGCCGACGGTCACGGATTCATTGTTGCGGCAGGATCGCAACTGATCCCCATATCTGATGACGAGATTGAGGTGCCGTGTCGGGCTGGCAATCCTGTCGAAAGCGGTGCTCTGGTGGGCAAGCTGCGTACTGACAACACCATCGTCATCCCGCAGGGTATAGACATCGAAGGGCTCCTGCTTCCCCTTGAAGGCCATGCTATCGAGGAGCCGCAAGGCACCTCGGCTGCCCGGGATAAGTGCTTCGAAAAAGCTCTGGCTGACCAGCACCTCCCCGGGGTTTGCCGTGCTCGACAACCTCGCGGTGACATTGACAACATCGCCGAATATGTCGCCCCGCATTCGAAGGACCGCTCCGAAATGCAATCCGACCCTGGCCTTCAACGGCCCATTCGTCAGCTGGCTGCTGATCTGGCCGACAGCCTTCAGCGCCGCCTCCGGCCTCTTGAACAGGCTGAGCACGTCGTCGCCCTTCGAGGAAATGAATTCACCGCCGTATCGGGCGGTGATCTCGCGAATCGCGTCCAGGCATTCCGAGATTTGCCGCAGAGCACCAACATCGCCGATGCGCTCATAGAGCGGCGTGCTCCCCACGACATCGACCAAGAGGACGGCAGCTAGAATTCTCTCCTGATCCATCAACGTGCATCCGCCCCGAGAGCGCAACACCTGTATACTACACCCAAATTACCCCTGGTTTCATTACTTGAGGTCCAAATAAAACGGTGTTGGTAACGGGCGAAGCCGGCTTCATGGCAGGATGAGCCATTGTCGAGCTGCGGCGGGCTATACAGTGCGCACCTTCGAGTGCAGCGCCGGCGCAAGTGGCGCCGACGGCTCCCCGGCGTCCGTCTTATTTTTTTGAGCAACGTCGGGCCTTGCATGGTCAATGTGCAAATACCAGACCGGCGATGATAAAGGCCGCGCCCCAGATGTCGTAGTAGTGCAAACTTTCCCCGAGCAAAAGATAGGCGAGCAAGGCCACGAAGACGGTCTGCAGATAAAGCAGCATGCTGGCGCGACCAGCGCCAAGCACCTCGACGCTGCGATTGTAGAGGTAGTACATCAGTGCGCCGCCTGGCCCGGCCAAGTAGGCAAGCGCCAACAGGCCATTCGCGTGCAATGCCGAGCCGCCGCCGTATATTGACTCCCACAGATAGAAAGGAAGGGCGGCAAGGGAGCCGGCCCCGAGCAGAACCACGACCGTGGGCAGGAGGGCGATGCCGAATTTGGAACGGCGCAAGAGCACAGTGTAAAGGCCCCAGCAGAATGCGCTTCCTACGATCCACAGTTCGCCGATACTGAACTGGAGCCCTATCAGCGCGCGGAGATCACCGTGGGCAACAATCACCATCATGCCGGCCAGGGCAAGTAACGCTCCGATTGCCTTCCGGAGACCAAGCGGTTCGCCAAGCACGATCCGGGCGATAACCATGGTCATGACGGGTGAAAGTGCCATTATGATGCCGGCAGTGGTGGCATTGGTGGAATGGAGGCCTGTGTAGATCATGCCCTGGCACAGGGTCAGACCAATCGTTCCTATAAGCAGAACCTCCACCGCCCGCGATCGGATTAACGCGATTATCGCGCGGTAGTGGTGATGCACGATCGGCAGCAAAATTGCGCAAGCAAGCAACAGCCGCCAGAAGCAGAGCGCCCATGGCCCCATTTCCGGCGCCACCCATTTGGCCGCGATGTACACGCCAGCCGAAAGAAGCCACCCCAGGACCGCGGTCGAGTAAGCGATTGGAAGGGACACGCCAGAGGCGGCCTTCGCATCGTCAGCATGTGTAATCGGCAGCATTTGGATCTCAACCTCCTCCTACCGCGAATGGACTCGGAGCGATTGCAGCGTCGCGTCGCCGGGTGCTGTTCTCTCGCTTGGAGCCCAATCAGCGCTCTTCAACCTGCTCGGCCTGACGACCAACCATCCGATTTCTTCTGATGGGATGGTTTCCTGGCAACACAACGACGCTCTCACATTACTCCGTCTCAGAAGATTAGAGTGTCCGCTGTTGCAAAAAATATTACGCGCTTCACCCCAACCTCACTTCCGCGGCTGAAATTACTACAAATTGCGAAGATTGATTACCAAGCATAGTGTCACGATGCGCCAACCTTTATCAAGGAACATGCTGTGACCGATCACGAACGCACCCTGAAGGAAATCGCAGCCATCCGCGAACTGCTGACCTCGAAGCCTCGGCCGGTCGGATGGGGCGAGCGGCGCGCACGGCTCGATGAGGTCGGAACAAACTGGCCTATTGCCGATGATATCCTGTGCACAGCTGTCCAGTGCGATGGCGTCCCCGGTGAATGGTCGATGGCGCCGGGCAGCGACGCTGAGAAGGTGCTGCTGTATTTCCACGGCGGCGGTTATTGCTCAGGCTCTATTGAAAGCCATCGCCGGCTGGTGACGGAAGCAGGTCGCGCGGCGCGCATGCGAACCCTTGCGATCGACTATCGCCGCGCTCCCGAGCACCCTTTTCCGGCCCAGCACCAAGACGCACTCGCCGCATGGCGCTTTCTGCGGCGGCAAGGCATCGCCGCCGAACACATTGTGGTCGGTGGTGATAGTGCGGGCGGCAATCTCACTTTGGCCCTGATCGCTTGCCTGCGCGCCGCTGGTGACCCTCTTCCCCGCTGTGCATGGTTGATTTCGCCCTGGACCGATCTCACCATGTCCGGCTCGTCGCTCGCCAGCAAGGACTCGATCGATCCGATCATCCATAAGGCCTATCTGGAGGAGCTCGCCGGCGCCTATGTCCCCGTGGGGAAAGAATATTGCGACCCGCTAATCTCGCCGCTGTTCGCCGATCTGCACGGCTTTCCGCCGCTGTTGATCCAAGTTGGTTCGGCTGAGACGTTGCTGTCGGACGCCACGCGGCTTGCCGAAGCAGCAGGGATTGCGGATGTGCCGGTGCGACTCGAGATATGGCCGCATATGATTCACGCTTGGCCACTTTGGAACGCCGGTCTGGACGATGGCCGCCGCGCGCTTTCAACTGCGGGTGAATTCATTCGCAAAGCCGGGTGCCAGCCAGCCAAATGTTAGGAACGGCAGCCTTTCATATAATCGGTTCCAAAACGCCCATATTGCTGCCGGCCACCTTGGAAGTCAGCGCGAAGTGAGACCGCAAGACCGCGTGGACCTTGCAGACTTCGGTGCAAGGCTGCGCGCGCACAAAGACCCAAAGCTTGCCAATCGGGCCGCGGGAGGGCAATTTCAGCCCAGCGAGACATTCGGCGGCCGATGCCGCTGTCTTCTCTGGTCGGACAACGGGACAAGGGAACGCGAAGATCATGATCATGGACGGTGGAATTGCCGATACCGGCGAGATGGACGAGGCCGCCAAGCTCGGGCTCGGATCGGGGCTTCTCAGCCGCCGCTCGTTCCTGGTCGGCTCCGCCGCCGGCCTTGGCGCACTCGGTCTGGCCGGCTGCGCGACGTCAGGCGGCATGAGCCGGGCCGAGGCGGCGAGGCTCTATGCGGCGGTGCCCGAGGAGAAATTCCCGATCCCGGCGGTCGATGTCAGCAAGATCGACCCCAAATATTATCGCCGGAAAGTGCAGTACCCCAGCAAGGAAGCGGCCGGCACGATCATCGTCGATCCGAGCAAATATTATGTCTACCGCATCGAGGGCGACGGGATCGCCACCCGTTACGGCGCCAATGTCGGCCGCCAGGGCTTCCTGTGGCATGGGGACGCCTATGTCGGGCGCAAGGCCGAATGGCCGGTGTGGACGCCGCCCAGGGAGATGATCGCGCGCCAGCCGGAGGCCGCTAAATATGCCGGCGGCATGCCGCCCGGCCTGAACAACCCGCTCGGCGCCCGCACGCTCTATCTATATCAGAACGGCAAATACACGCTCTACACACTCTACAGCACCATCATTCCCCAGTCGATCGGCTCCGGCGTTACGAGCGGCTGTACCGGCCTGCTTACCCAGGACATGCTCCACCTCTACGGCCAGACGCCGGTGGGGACGAAGGTGGTCGTGCTGCCGGCCTAAGGCTAAGGCCCAATACGGTTTCCGGGCGTATCCTTGCCCTACCCATTGAAGTCGCAGCCTTGCGGCCTCAATCCGCCGAAGGAGGGTCAGGACGCCTCCGAAAACCGGGCGGCTATGTCCAGGCGTTGAGATCGCTGACGAGCTGCCTGTCCAGCGACAGACTTTCGAGGCCGCTGGAAAGCAGGATGCCGCCGCGATCATGGTGACCACTTCCGCCCAGCTTGCGTTTGTGGTGCAGGAAGTGACCGACCTCGTGCGCCATCACGCCGATGAAGGCCTCGCCATAGTCGAACACTCCTGGATTACCCTGGTCGACGACCACGCAGACCTGCTCGTCCGGCAGGAACTGCCCCGCCGCCTCACTGTCCGTGGCATCGTAATCGCCGACGAGAAAGCAGGTGAGATCGGCGCCGCCCTGTTTGAGCGGCACGATGTCCTGGCGGAAGACATCCCGCATGATCTTCGGCCCCAGGGCCTTTTCCACCATGATCCAGTCGGCGCCGGCCGGGGTGAAGAAGATGTTCGTCTGGGCCCCGAAGATCCAGTTCAGCCGGGTAAGGAACCAGGACGCGTCATCAGGCTTGAATTTCGTTGCGTTGACAACCTTGCCCGCCTGGTCGAAATGCCTGAGGAACTTGAAGGCGAGCGTGTAGCTCTTGCGCGGCATGATCGCGACATCGAGCTTGATGACCGTGCCGCCACGCGTGCCCGTGAGCGGGGGAATGCCGGTCCCCTTGGCCTGGACCTTGAGGGCACGTGCCCCGGCCTGCGGCCATATGGTGCCATAGAGTGAAGTGCGCAGCCGCAGCAACTGGTCGTCGCGCTCCTGGCTTTGCTGTTTGCCGTACCGGGCGTCGATATAATCCTGAGCGACGCGCTCGACCTGCTCGACGCGGACATCGTCGATCTGCAGTCGGGCCTGATCGTAGGACAGGTGAACGCCTTTGGCGTCACGCAGGCAAACCAGATTGAAGCCACCCTCTGGGACCACCATGAAGTTTTGCGCGGCAAACACCCCGGAATATTGCAGGAACTGCACGAAACTCGCCATGACGTTCCCCAGCCTCGATCCGCGATGATGCCGCGCCCGGTCCATCGCAGCCGCGAGAACCACCCGTGATCATTGTTGTCCGGTTGAGTGAACAATATAGCGGAAATCGGCTTTGCGAGGCAATCAACCGGCACCGATCCCGCCTGGCGCCGACCTGAACTCGGATCGCTTGTCAAAACCTCCAATTGAAAATCGTCTTGAAGGCATGCTGCTGGGCGTAGCCGGGGAGCTGCCCGTTGTGGGAGAGGCCGATAAAGGCGGGCACCCCGCAAAAAATCTGCGTCGCTCTGTCGGGCGGGCAGAGCGGCGTTCGTCCTCGGGGCATGGCAAGATGCTTTCTACCATGACTTCCTGCTCTCCAAGCCAAGAGCTCTTCTCCCAGCCAAGAGGACAACGATCATGCCCAGCACCATCCGTCTGCACCGCGTTCTGGCCACCAGCCCCGAGAAGGTCTACCGCGCCTTCCTCGAAGCAGATGCCCTCGCAAAATGGCTGCCGCCGAACGGCTTCACCTGCACCGTGCATCACTCCGAGCCGACGGTCGGCGGTACGTTCAAAATGTCGTTCCGCAACTTCACCACGGGCCATGGCCATTCGTTCGGCGGCGAGTATCTCGAACTCGTCCCGGGCGAACGGCTGCGCTATACGGACAAGTTCGACGATCCCAATCTGGCGGGCGAGATCGTGGTGACGGTGACGCTGAAGAAAGTGTCCTGCGGCACCGAGCTGAATATCGAGCAGGCCGGCATTCCCGACCTCATCCCGCCCGATGCCTGTTATCTCGGCTGGCAGGACTCGCTGCGCAATCTAGCCCGGCTGGTCGAGCCCGAGATCAATCAATAACCGTCGACCCGCGTACCAGGACGCCCGGCATGGTGCGCCCTGGCCGCGTTCCATGTTTGAGGAGGTCGCCCCGGCAAAGGTGGCCTCTTCCCCTGCCCTCCGCGGGGCGATTGCTGGAGGATCGGCCGATCCAGTTGCCTGGCGCCCGGAATCAACCCACTCTCGGCAGCGACACGGCGCGCTCTACCTTGCGCGTCGAACAGCCCCCGAGCCAGCCATGTCTCTCCGTTTTCAGAAAATGCATGCCAATGGCGACGACTTCGTCATCGTCGACCTGCGCGGCCAGGCAGATATCATCGATCGCGATATCGCCAGGCGTCTGGGAGACCGCAATCGCGGCATCGGCTTCAACCAGCTCGCGGTCATGACGGATTGCGAAGACGCCGCAGCCAGCCTGACCTTCTGGAACCCGGATGGCTCGACGCTCGATGCCTGCGGCAGCGCCACGCGCGGCGTCGCCTGGATCATGTTCGAGGAAACCAAGTCCACATCCACGATCCTGAGAACTAATCGCGGCCTGCTGGCCTGCGCGCGGGAACCGAACGGCCTGATATCCGTCGATATGGGCGCGCCGCTCACCGGGTGGCAAGACGTGCCGGTGGCCAAGGAGATGGAAACGTTGAAGCTGCCGTTGCCCGGCGAACCCGCAGCCTGCAGCATGGGCAATCCGCACTGTACTTTCTTCGTCGACGATATCGATGCCATCGAGGTGTCGAGCCTCGGGCCGCAGATCGAAGCCCATCCGTTGTTCCCAGCGAGGACCAATGTGCATTTCGTCGAGGTCATCAGCCCGACGCGGATCCGCCTGCGCATCTGGGAGCGCGGCGGCGGCATTCCGCTCGGCTCGGGTTCTTGCGCGTGCGGCGCGGCGGTCAACGGCATGCGCCGTGGCTTGCTGGCTGGTACCGTCGCGGTGGAATGCGACGGCGGGATGTTCATGGTCCGCTGGGACGGCGCTGGCGGCGCCTTCCTGACGGGGCCGGTCGAGCCGAGTTTCAGCGGGGTCTGGTCCGGCTCGCTGACGCCGGCTGCCTGATCGCATAAGCAGTATCGACGGCCTGGGCACAGCCAAGTGACTGCCACTGCCATCTTTCCATTGATCGCCCAGTCAAAGCTGGATCCAGGCCGTCTTGAGATCGCTGTATTTGTCCAAGGCGTGCAGCGATTTGTCATGACCGTTCCCGGACTGCTTCACGCCGCCGAGCGGCACGGTGTGGTCGGCGCCGCCATAGGTGTTGACATGCACGACGCCGGCGCGAAGGGCGCGGATCATGCGATGAGCACGCGAAAGGTCGGCGGTCCAGACGGCGGAAGCAAGACCGTAATCGCTGGCATTGGCGATGGAGATGGCCTCGGCTTCCGTCTCGAAGGGAATGATCGACAGGATCGGGCCGAAGACTTCCTCCCGTGCCAGCGTCATTTGGGGCGTGACGTCGAAGATCGTCGGCTGCATGTAGAAACCGCCGCTCTCCTGCAGGATCCGCCGGCCGCCGGTCCTGAGATTGGCCCCCTCGCCGAGGGCCAGTTCGGCATAAGCGAGATCCTTCCTCAACTGAGCCTCACTGGAAACCGCGCCGATCTCCGTGGAGAGTTGCAGGGGATCACCGACTTTCATACGGGAAGCGATGGCGGTGAGCTTTTCGGTAAAGGCCTCGCGAACGGAAGCGTGCACCAGCAGCCGGGAGCCGGCGACGCAGACCTGGCCGGCATTGCGAAAGATGCCATGGGCCGAGACTTTCGCGGCCCGGTCGAGATCGGGCACGTCGGCAAACACGATGTTGGGCGACTTGCCGCCGAGCTCGAGATAGACACGCTTGAGGTTGGAGCGGGCCGAGTATTCCAGCAGCTTGCGCCCGACACCGCCCGACCCGGTAAAGGCTATGACGTCGATATCCCGGTGCAGGCCGAGTGCCTCGCCGGACACCGCTCCCCTGCCCGTGACGACGTTCAGCACGCCTTCCGGCAGACCGGCCTCGGCGCAGAGCGAGGCCAGCTTGAGGAGGCTCAGCGAAGCCCCTTCCGCCGGCTTCAGCACCACGCAATTGCCGGCCGCCAGCGCGGGCGCGATTTTCCAGGCCCCGATCATCATCGGAAAATTCCATGGCACGATGGCGGCGACGATGCCGACCGGCTCGCGATGCACGAGCCCGAGCACGTCACCGGCCGTCGGCGCGATTTCGCCATAGACCTTGTCGATCGCCTCGGCATAGTAGCGGAAGGTAGCCGCGGCACTGCCCGGCTCGGCCTTCAGGGCCATGGCCATTTCCGTACCGTTGTCGCGCACGCCCAGCACGGCAAGGTCTAGGGCGTCGCGCTCGATCAGCTCGGCGATGCGCAGCAGCACCTTCCTGCGCACCGATGGCGCCGACTTCGACCAGGAGCCTTTCTCGAAGGCAAGACGGGCGGCGCGCACGGCGCGGTCGACATCCCCTGCCCCGGCGTCGCCGATCGTGGTCAGCTTGCGCCCGTCGATCGGCGAGATGACGTCCAGGACGGCGCCATCCTGCGGCTCGCTCCAGCTGCCGCCGATGAACAGTGATTGCGGGGCGACGGGAAGGAGCCGGAGACGATCGATCTGGTCCTGCATTTCTCAATTCTCACACGATAACGGGTCACGAAGTCGAGGGCGACGGCAGGATGGGCGGATTGCGTCATCCCTCACCCTTACCCTCTCCCGGCCCGGGAGAGGGAGGCATCAGCGTTGTGCTTCTTCTTATCCCCTCGCATCTCTCCCAGTCGAAGCCCCCCTCTCCCCTGTGGGGAGAGGGGTTGGGGGTGAGGGATCTCGGCCTGCTTTGCATCCGGAATTCATCACGCCTCCTGCCCGACGCCGAGCCGGGCAAAAGCAGTGGCGTCGGTGGATTTGAGCCGGATGGCGGAAAGGAAGCCGATGATGCCGGCGATCGGAACCAGTCCAGGCAGCAGCACGGCGAGCACGCCATTGGCGCCCGCGAGCGCGCCGAAGTTCACCGCGATGAAATAGACCAGCGCCAGCAGGACCAGGCCGGTCACCACCGGCAGGATCTTGGTCACCAGCACATTGCCTTCAAGCTCGGGATTGCGCGTGAAGAAGGCGACGATCGCCAATGCCGTGAAGGCCATCAGCAGGATGATCGCCAAGGTAGCGACATTGGTGAGCCAGGAGAACAGGGCCAGCACCGGATCCAGGCCGGTGGCGGCAAACAGCGCGACCACCAGCGCGGCGATGACGGTCTGGATCATCGAGCCGACATGGGGACTCTGGAACAGGGGATGCGTCACGCCGACCGATCTCGGCAGAAGCCCCTCGCGGCCGGCCACATAGAGGTAGCGCGCCACGCCATTGTGGAAGGCCAGAACACCGGCGAACAGGCTCGTGATGAACAGAAGGCTCATCACCACGGTGATGCCGTGGCCGACATAGCGTTCGGCGAGGCCGAAGAGGAAGGTCGTCGGATCGGCAAGGCCCTGCAGCTGCGGCACGAGCTTGTCGACGCCGGCGCCGTTCACCATCAGCCATGAGGTCAGCATATAGAATACGCCGATGATCAGCACCGAGATATAGGTCGCCCGCGGCACGGTCCTGTGCGGTTCGCGGGCCTCCTCACTGTAGATCGTCGTCGCCTCGAAACCGATGAAGGCGGCAAAACAGAACAGGAGGCCGATGGCAGGCGTGCCGCTCCAGAACGCCGCCGGCGTAAAGGGCGTGAAGGTGAGGCCGGCATCGCCTCCCTTGAAGAAGATCGCCGCATCGATGACCAGCACGACGAGATATTCCAGCGCGACCAGCACGGTGAGGATCTTGGCCGACAGATCGACACGGCGATAGCCGAAAACAGCCACCGCGGCGATGCCGACATAGGTCCACACCCACCAGGGCAGGTCCAGGCCGAACTGCTCGGCGAAGAATCCCCTTGTCGCCGCACCGAACATGCCGAACACGCCGATCTGCATGCAATTATAGGCGAGAATGGCGATGAGGGCCGCCGCTCCCCCCATCAGGCCGCCAAGCCCTTGCGCCGTATAGGCGTAGAAGGCACCGGCATTGCGGATATGGCGGGCCATGGCGACATAGCCGACGGCAAAGAGCAACAGGATCAGGGTGACCAGGACGAAGGTCAGCGGGATGCCGGGCCCATTTCCGAGCAGCATGGACAGGGGCACGCCGCCGGCGACCGCCGTCAGGGGTGCTGCCGCCGAGACCACCAGAAAGGTGATCGCCCCCACGCCGAGGCTGTTCTTGCGGAGCTGGTTGGATGGTTGGCTTTGCGAGTCTTGTCGCGTGTCTTGCCGCGAATCTTGCACGGTCATGGGCGTTCGTTCCCCTGGTTGAAGGCGCCGGCATGCGTGGGGAAGGCTCGCCCGCCGTTTCGTCAGAAACGGCGCGAACGATGCTGCCCCTTATTCTTGTTGGCCGTCTGTATTGATGCGCGAACTTCGGTTCATTATTTGAACCATTACTTCAAATATAGACTTGCAAAGAACCGCGGCAGCTGTCAAGTTATTTCGCATGTTAATTATCTCGGGTCGCGGCAGAAGAACCCGCAAGGCTCCCGGCGCACCGGAAGCCAAGACGAACCGACCCCGGTGGAGGAAGAATGAGCACGATCGGCAAGGCCCTTTCATTGCTGGACACCGTGTCGCGCCTGCAGGAGGAGGCGGGGCTGACCGATATCGCCCGGCTCTGCGCCCTCGATAAGGCCACCGCCCGGCGCTTCCTGGTGGAACTCACCAAGCACGGCTTCGTCGAGCAGGATCCGGTGACACGCAAATACCGCATCGGGGCAGCGCCGGTGCGCCTCGCCCGCATTCGCGAGGCCCGCTATCCCTTCCTGCGCATCGCACTGCCCCATATCAAGGCGCTGGCGGAAGCCTCGGCCGAGACGGTGCATCTTTCTGAATTCTCGGGCAGCCAACTCGCCACCATCCATGTCGAGGATTCACCCAAAGCCCATCGGGTCATCGTTGATGTCGGGGGCATCCTGCCCTTCCACGCGACGGCGTCGGGGCTAGCCTTCCTGGCCTTTCGCCCCGCGGCGGAGATCGAAGCTGCCCTGGCATCGCCGCTGGAACGCTTCACCGAGCATACGATCACCGACCCGGCCGGGATTGGCGAATTGCTTGAAGAAACCAGAGCCCGCGGCTTCTCGATCGGCCATCAGGGCTTCGAGGTCGGCGTGGTCAGCGTGGCCGCCCCGATCCGTGCGCCCAATGGGGAGCCGATCGGATGCATCGCCGTTGCGGCTCCGACGGTGCGTGTCGCCAAGACAGCCCTCAAGGCCTTGGGTGCCGAGACCGTCGCAACGGCCGAGGTCATCTCGGAAAAATATTACGGTCTGGAACGGCCCGCTGAAACCAATGCTCGTCTTGGGAGAACTGCCTGATGAGCGTGACGGTCTCGACGCCCAGAATACTCGTCATCGGAACGGGCGACACCAAATCGGACGAGCTGCAATTCATGGCCTCCGTCATCCGGGAAGCGGGCGGACACCCTGTCATGGTCGATGTCAGCATCCTGGGCGATCCGCCCTATCTCCCCGATCATTCCAGGCACGATGTCGCCACGGCTGCCGGTACCTCCATCGATGCCATCATCGCCAGCGGGGACGAAAACAGCGCGATGGCCCTGATGGCACAGGGGGCGGCAGCCCTCGTCCTCGACCTCTACCGAGCCGGCAAGGTGGATGGCATCATCGCGCTCGGCGGCTCGATGGGCACCGACCTCGCCCTGGACGTATCGGCCGTCCTGCCGGTGGGCGTTCCCAAATTCGTCGTCTCGACGATCGCCTACTCCCACCTCCTTCCGCCCGAGCGCATCGCACCAGACCTGATGATGATCCTGTGGGCTGGCGGCCTCTACGGTCTCAGCGGCATTTGCTGTTCCGTGCTCTCGCAGGCCTGCGGCGCCGTGGTCGGCGCGGCCCGACATGGCCGGAAGCCGGATTCCGCGCGTCCCCTGATCGGCATGACGTCCCTCGGCTCCACCTGCCTCAAATATATGAAGCATCTCAAGCCCGAGCTGGAACGGCGCGGCTATGACGTCGCGGTGTTCCATGCCACCGGCATGGGCGGACGCGCCTTCGAGGCGGTCGCTGAGAAGGGTGGCTTTGCGGCGGTGTTCGATTTCTGCATCCAGGAAGTCAGCAACCACCATTACGGCAGCATCGTCACCTCCGGTCCCGACCGCCTGGAGAATGCCGGACGCGCCCGCATTCCCCAGATCGTCGCCCCGGGTGCCGTCGACATGGTGGACCTGCCATCCTGGCGCGAGCCGCCGCCCATCCTGGCGGACCGCCCCTATCACGCCCATAACCGCCTGATCGGCTCGGTGACGGCCTCCCCCGAGGGCCGGCGCGAGATCGCCCGGGTGATCGCCGCAAAGCTCAAGCGGGCCGCCGGGAGAACCGCCTTCCTGCTGCCGATCGAGGGATTGCAGGAATGGGACAAACCGGGCGAGCCCCTGCACGATCCGGCCGGCCACGCCGCCTTCGTGGATGAAATCCGCAAGGCCCTGCCCCCGAGCGTCACCCTTCGCGAGATCAACGCCCACATCAACGCGCCGCAATTCTCGGACGTCGCGCTCGCGCTCTTCGACGAATGGGTGGCCGAGGGCATCGTACCGGAGGGACGGCCATGACCGGCGAGCGCGCCCTCATCCTCGATTTCGGTGGGGTGGTGACCCGCACCCTGTTCGAAACGCACGATGTCACAGAGCGCACCCTCGGCCTGGCGCCTGATACGCTTACCTGGCGCGGCCCCTTCGCCCCGGAGACCGATCCGCTCTGGGTCTCGATGCAACGCCAGGAGATCAGCGAGCGCGACTACTGGCTCACACGAGCCGGCGAAGTCGGCCGCATGGTCGGCGAAGACTGGACGGATATGCAGACTTTCGTGCGCCGGGCCCGCGGCGCCGAACCCGAGCTGGTGCTGCGCCCGGAAGCGCGCGAGGCCATCCTGCAGGTGAAGGCAGCGGGGCTGAAGCTCGCCATCCTCTCCAACGAACTCGACCTGTTCTACGGCGTCGAATTCCGCCAGCGCTTTCCCCTGATCGACCGCTTCGATGTCATCGTCGATGCCACCCATACCGGCATCCTGAAACCGGATGCGCGCGCCTATGAGCAGGTCCTCGCCGAGCTCGACCTGCCCCGCGAGGCTTGTGTCTTCGTCGACGACCAGCTCAAGAACATCGAAGGCGCCAGAGCGGTGCGCCTGCCCCATGTCCATTTCGACGTCACCCGGCCGTCCCAGGGCTATGCCCAGGCTCTGGCCATGCTCGGCATTTGAATTTGAAGAGGAATGAACGATGCGTGAGACCAATTTCCTGATCGAGAACAATGCACGCCAGCTCTGGCATCCGATGGCGCATCCGGCCGACATGCAGGCCAATCCGCCGCGCATCATCACCTCGGCCAGGGGCGTCGAGATCACCGATATCCACGGCAAGACGGTGCTGGACGGCGTCGGTGGCCTCTGGAACGTCAATCTGGGCTATTCCTGCGACCCGATCAAACAGGCGATCAAGGACCAGCTCGACGAACTGCCCTATTACTCGACCTTCCGGGGCACCACCAACGCGCCCTCGATCGAGCTCGCCTATGAGCTGGCGGAGTGGTTTAAGCCGGACGGACTCAGCCGCGCCTTCTTCACCTCCGGCGGTTCGGATTCGGTGGAAACCTGCCTGCGTCTGGCGCGGCAATATCACCGGGTCAGCGGCCAGCCCGAGCGTACCAAGTTCATCGCGCTGAAGAAGGGCTATCACGGCACCCATTTCGGCGGCGCCTCCGTCAACGGCAACCAGCATTTCCGCCGCAATTACGAGCCTTTGTTGCCGGGCGTATACCATCTGCCGGCACCTTGGCCCTACCGCAATCCGTTCGGGACCAGCGATGGCGCCGAGATCACGGCGGCGATCGGCCGGCTGTTCGAGGAGGAAATCGCCTTCCAGGGCGCCGATACCATCGCGGCCCTGATCCTCGAGCCCGTGCTCGGCTCCGGCGGCATCATCGTGCCGCATGAGAGCTTCCTGCCGCTGATGCGCGAGATCTGCGACCGGCACGGCATTCTCCTGATCGCCGACGAGGTGATCACCGCCTTCGGCCGCACCGGCGCCTGGACCGGGGCGCGCCTGTGGGGCATCAAGCCCGATTTGATGTCCACAGCCAAGGCGATCACCAACGGCTATTTCCCCTTCGGCGTGGCGATGATCTCGGAGACGATCGCTCAGGCCTTCGAGAGCAACAAGAACACGCTCGCTACCATCAGCCATGGCTACACCTATTCCGGCCACCCCATCGGCGCGGCGGCGGCGATCGCCACGCTGAAGGAAATCCGCCGGCTCGACGTCGCCGCCAACGCCGCCGCCCGCGGCGCGGAACTGGGCCAAGGGCTCGAAAACCTCAAGGCCAGGCACGAACTGGTCGGTGACGTGCGCGGCATCGGCCTGATGTGGGCGCTCGAACTGGTCGGCGACCGCGCCAAGAAGACGCCGGCCGCCAAGGATGTGGTGCAGAAGGTGCAGGACGTCGCCTATGAGGCCGGCGTGCTGGTGCGCACCTCCGGCGCCAATGTCATCATCTCGCCGCCGCTGGTGATCAGCGCCGAGGACGTCGCGCGCATCGTTGCCGCCCTCGATGCCGGGCTGACCGCGGCGGGAGGACGCTGAGATGGCCGGCAATGCCGCTCTGCTCGCGCGCCGCGAAAGGCTGCTCGGGCGCAACATGTCGCTGTTCTACCAGGAGCCGGTGCATCTGGTGCGCGGCGAAGGCGTCTGGCTCTGGGATGATGAGGGCCGGCGCTATCTCGACTGCTACAACAACGTGCCGCATGTCGGCCATTGCCACCCGCGCGTGGTCGAGGCGATCACGCGCCAGGCTTCGACGCTCAACACGCATACACGCTATCTGCATGAGGGCATCCTCGACTATGTCGAACGCCTGACCGCGACCTTCGACACCAACCTGAACGCGGCGATCCTCACCTGTACAGGCAGCGAGGCCAATGACGTCGCTTTGCGCATGGCGCAGGCCATGACCGGCCGGATCGGGGTGATTGCCACCGACCACACCTATCACGGCAATACCGCGGCGGTATCGCAGCTCTCCACCCGCATGCCGCCCGTCGGCGGCTTCGGTGGCCATGTCCGCCACGTGCCGGCGCCGGACAGCTACCGCCCGCTGGGCGGGGCGCCGGGCGCGGCCTTCGCGGGGGCCTTCGCCTCCAAGATCGAGGAGGCGATCGCCTCGCTGGAGGCGAGCCCGCACGGCTTTTCCGCCCTGATCATCGATCCCTTCTTCGCCAATGAAGGCTTTCCCGATCTGCCCCGGGGCTTTCTGGACCGGACGGTCTCAGCCGTGCGCAAGGCCGGCGGACTCGTCATCGCCGACGAGGTCCAGCCCGGCTTCGGCCGAACGGGCAGCCATATGTGGGGCCACCAGCGCGCCGGCTTCCTTCCCGATATCGTCACTTTGGGCAAGCCCATGGCCAATGGTCATCCGGTCGGCGGCGTGGTCGCCAACATCGATACGCTGAACACCTTCCGCAAGGCCTTCCGCTACTTCAACACCTTCGGCGGCAATCCTGTTTCCTGCGCCGCGGCGATGGCGGTGCTCGACGTGATCGAGGAAGAAAGGCTGATCGAGAACGCCGGCACCGTCGGCGCCCATGCGCGCGCAGGCTTCGAGCGTCTCGCAGGCAAGCATGCCCTCATCGGCGACATCCGCGGCAGCGGCCTGTTCATGGGCACCGAATTCGTGCTGGACAGGACGACCAAGGAGCCGGCCCCGGAGCAGGCAAGCCGCATCGTCAACGCCATGCGCGAGCGCGGCGTGCTGATGGGCAAGATCGGTGTGCATCAATGCGCCACCAAGATCCGCCCGCCCATGCCGTTCTCCAAGGAACATGCCGATCTGATGCTGTCGACCCTCGACGATGTGCTGTCGGGTCTGTGAGGCGGTGATGATGGGCGATCCGGCGCAAGAACTGAAGAACACGCTGTTTGAGCGAGCCAGCGAAGCGCTGCAGCATTGGCCGGCGCCGGCCCAGCAGCCGCAACTCCTCAAATATCGGGAGAATGCGGTTTTCCGTGTCGTCCTCGCCGATGGCCGGCCGGCGGCTTTGCGGCTGCACCGGGCGGGCTATCACGACGAGGCAGCACTGCAATCGGAATTGGCCTGGATGACGGCCCTGCGGCAGGGCGGCCTGGCGGTACCCGCCACCATTCCGGCCGAGGATGGGCACCCCCTGGTCGCGCTGCCAGCCACTCACCGTTTTGCTGCCCAACATGCCGACATCGTCAGCTGGATCGACGGCGTGCCGCTCGGCCAAACGGGAATGCCCCTGGCGCAGCCACCGGAAAAACAGGCCGAGCTTTTCTTCAGGATCGGCCAGGCCATGGCCACCATGCATGATCTCGCCGATGCCTGGCAGCGGCCATCCGGTTTCCATCGGCCAGCCTGGGATATCGAAGGGCTGGTGGGCGAGCAGCCGCTCTGGGGACGGTTCTGGGATTGTCCGGGCCTTTCGCCACGGGAAAGCGAAGCTCTTGCCAAGCTGCGGATCAGGCTCCGCCAGGCCCTCGACAGCCACGCCCCTTGCCTCGACTACGGCCTCATCCATGCCGACCTCGTGCGCGAGAACGTCTTCATGACCAATGGCGGCGTGGCCTTCATCGATTTCGACGATTGCGGCCACGGCTACCGCCTGTTCGACCTTGCCACGGCGCTGCTGAAGAACCGGCGCGAGCCGGCTTATCCGGCCATCGAGCAGGCGCTGGTCGCCGGCTATCGCAGCCGCCGCGGCCTCAGCGAGGAGGCGCTGGCGGCCCTGCCGCTCTTCCTCCTCTTGCGGAGCCTGACCTATATCGGCTGGCTGGCGCAACGGCCTGAGACCCCCGACGCCGCCGAACGCCTGTCGCGTTATCTGAAAGAAAGCTTTCAACTGGCCGAGACTGTGCAAATCGACCCTTGACACCGTTCACAATTTTATTAACATGTTAATTAAATAGATCGGGAAACGCCAAGGCCATGCCGCACCTCACCGTGGAATATTCCGGCAATCTCGAAGGGCGCATCAAGATCGGCGCGCTCTGCGACCGGCTGCACGCCACCATTCTGGCCACGGGGCTCTTCGAGCTCGGCGCCATTCGCGTTCGGGCCTTGAAGGCGGACCATTTCACCATAGCCGACCGCCTGCCCGAGAACGGCTTCGTCGACCTCAACTTCCGCATCGGCCACGGCCGCAGTGCCGATGAAAAGAAGCGTACGGGCGAGGCCCTGTTCGCCGCGGCGGGCGAGGTGCTCGCTGCCCTGTTCGCAACCCCTCATTTCGCGCTTTCGCTGGAGATCCGGGAAATCGACCCGGAGCTGAGCTGGAAGCGCAATGCCATCCATCCGCGCCTTCGCGGCAAATAGCCTGCGCGACGGCTGCCCCCGATCACCGAGAGATCCATTCATGTCGACACTGCAGGAAAACCTGGCCAAGGCCGAAGCCTATCTGGCTCGTTTCGAGGGCATGGTCGTGCCCAACCGCATTGGCGGCGAAGACGTCGCAGCAGCCGATGGTGCCACTTTCGAGACGATCTCGCCGATCGATCTGAAGCCGCTGGCCCGCGTGGCGCGCGGCTCGAGCGCCGATGTCGATCGCGCCGCCAAGGCGGCCAAGGCGGCTTTCGCCGAATGGGCGGCCATGCCGGGCGGGGCTCGCAAGAAGCTCCTGCACAAGATCGCCGATGCCATCGTGGCACGCGCCGAGGAAATCGCCTTCGTCGAATGCATGGATACCGGCCAGGCCCTGAAATTCATGGCCAAGGCAGCCTTGCGCGGCGCCGAGAATTTCCGCTTCTTCGCCGACCGGGCACCCGAGGCCCGTGACGGCAAATCCCTGCGCACCGAGGGCCAGTTCAACGTCACCACGCGCGTGCCGATCGGACCAGTGGGCATCATCACCCCCTGGAACACACCCTTCATGCTGTCGACCTGGAAGATCGCGCCGGCGCTCGCCGCCGGTTGCACCGTCGTGCACAAGCCGGCCGAATTCTCGCCGCTGACGGCAAGGCTGCTGGTCGAGATCGCCGAGGAGGCCGGATTGCCCAAGGGCGTGTGGAACCTCGTCAATGGCTTTGGCGAGGATGCCGGCCGCGCCCTCACCGAACATCCCCTGATCAAGGCGATCGGCTTCGTGGGTGAGAGCCGCACCGGCGCGATGATCATGCGGCAGGGCGCCGAAACCCTGAAGCGCATGCATTTCGAACTGGGCGGCAAGAACCCCGTGATCGTCTTCGCCGATGCCGATCTCGAACGCGCGGCAGACGCTGCCGTCTTCATGATCTATTCGCTGAACGGAGAGCGCTGCACCTCCTCCTCGCGCCTGCTCGTCGAGGAGAGCATCTACGACAGGTTCACCGCACTGATCGCCGAGAAGGCCAGCCGGATCAAGGTCGGCCATCCGCTCGATCCGGAAACGGTGATCGGGCCGCTGATCCACCCGGTGCATGAGAAGAAGGTGCTCGACTATATCGCCATCGGCCAGGCCGAAGGTGCCAAGGTGGCCGCGGGGGGCACCAAGGTCGAGGGACCGGGCGGGGGATGCTATGTCTCGCCGACCTTGTTTACGGGTGCCAACAACCGTATGCGCATCGCTCAGGAAGAGATCTTCGGACCGGTGCTGACGGCGATCCCCTTCGCCGACGAGGACGAGGCCCTCGCCCTGGCCAACGACGTCCAATACGGCCTGGCGGGCTATCTGTGGACCGCCGACCTCGGCCGGGCCCTGCGCTTCACCGACCATCTCGAAGCCGGGATGATCTGGGTCAATTCGGAGAATGTGCGCCACCTGCCCACGCCCTTCGGCGGGGTCAAGAATTCCGGCATCGGCCGCGACGGCGGCGACTGGTCCTTCGACTTCTACATGGAGACGAAGAACATCGCCTTCGCGACCAAGCCCCACGCCATCACGAAGCTGGGCGGCTGATCGACCGCTCACCAGAAATACATCGTCATCCCCGGCCGAGCCACTCGCGAGCGCAGCAAGAGAGGGCGAGGGGAAGGGGATCCAGAGGCTCAATGGCTCAACTTACGACTCCTGGATCCCCTTCCCGCCACCTGCGGTGGCGCTGTCGCCCCAAGTTGCATCGCAAGTTGGGCTGAGGATGACGCCTCAAACCGGTACTTCATGAATAGGCCCCAGGCCTAGCCGTCATAGAATACAGCCCGCCCCTCGATGGGAGCGGGCGGGAGGAAGACCCGATGCCCCTACCCCAACCTGTTCTCCATCCGCCCTTCAACATCGTCAGGCTCAGCCATGTCGAGCTCGCCGTGACGGATCTGGCCAAGTCGCGCGCCTTCTATGTCGACATTCTCGGCCTGCAGGTGACCGACGAGACATCGGACACCATCTATCTCAGGGCGATGGAGGAGCGCGGCCATCATTGCATCGTCCTCAAAAAGGCCGAGACCGCCGAGGCGCGCGACCTCGGTTTCAAGGTCTATTCGGAGGACGACCTCGACAGGGCGGCGCATTTCTTCAAAGGCAGAGAGCTGCCGGTCGAATGGATCGAGCGCCCCTACCAGGCCAGGACCTTCCGCACCCGCGATCCGCAGGGCATTCCGCTCGAATTCTATGCCAAGATGGAGCGCCTGCCGCCCATCCACCAGAAATACGCGCTCTATCGTGGCGTCAAGCCGCTGCGCATCGACCACTTCAACTGCTTCTCGCCCAATGTCGACGAGGCCGTGGCCTTCTACAACGAGATCGGCTTTCGCGTCACCGAATATACCGAGGACGAAGAAACCGGCCGGCTCTGGGCGGCCTGGACCCATCGCAAGGGCGGCGTGCACGACATCGCCTTTACCAATGGCCGCGGGCCGCGCCTGCATCACACCGCCTTCTGGGTGCCGACGCCCCTCAACATCATCGACCTGCTCGATCTGATGGCGACGTCGGGATGGGTTGCCAATATCGAGCGCGGTCCCGGGCGCCATGGCATCTCCAATGCCTTCTTCCTCTATATTCTCGATCCGGACGGGCATCGCATCGAGATCTATTGTTCCGACTACCAGACGGTCGATCCCGATCTGGAGCCGATCAAATGGGACCTCAAGGATCCGCAGCGCCAGACTCTGTGGGGAGCCCCCGCCCCCAAATCCTGGTTCGAGCATGGCAGTCCCTTCGCCGACACGCCCATCATCGACTCCATCCTCAAGGCCCAGCCGATCATCGCCCCCTGATCGCCAGTTTGGGCATCGCTGCCCCGGAACCAACGAAACGGAGCGTGTTCTGTCCTGAATGCACTCCGCCCTGCACTGTCAAGGAGACGATTGTGACCGACAGGCCCCGTTTTGCCGCCTTCTCCCATCAGGGAGCCCTGAAATACGGCCTTGCGAAGGGCGAGGGCATCATCGACCTGTCGAAGCGCCATGGCGAGCGCTGGCCGAGCTTGCGGGAGGTGATCGAAGCCGGCGCCCTGGCACAACTCGCCGAGGAAGCAGTATCGCTACCCCCCGATTATGCCCTTTCGGACATCACCTTCGAAATTCCGATCCCTACTCCGGAGAAGCTGATCTGCGTGGGCGTGAACTTTCCCGACCGCAACGAGGAATACAAGGACGGCCAGGCCGCGCCGGCCAACCCCTCCCTCTTCATCCGTTTTCCGCGCTCCTTCACCGGCCACGGCCAGCCGCTGATCCGCCCGCCCGAAAGCCCGCAGCTCGATTATGAGGGCGAGATCGTCATCGTCGTCGGCAAGGGTGGCCGGCGCATAGCCGAGACCGAAGCGCTCGACCACATCGCCGCGTTGTCACTGTGCAACGAAGGCACGATCCGCGACTGGGTGCGCCACGCCAAGTTCAACGTCACCCAGGGCAAGAATTTCGATCGCACCGGTTCGATCGGCCCCTGGCTCGTCCCCTATACAGACAGCACCCAGCTTGCCGACATCGAACTCACGACCCGCGTCAATGGCGAGATTCGCCAGAAGGACCGGACCAGCCGGATGATCTTCTCCTTCACCCGGATCATCGCCTATATCTCGACCTTCACCACGCTGGTTCCCGGCGACGTGATCGTCACGGGCACGCCGACCGGGGCCGGCGCGCGCTTCGATCCGCCGATCTGGCTCAAGCCCGGCGACGTCGTCGAGGTCAGCGCCGAGGGTCTCGGCACCCTCAGCAACACGATCGCCGACGAGGTCTGAGATGATGACAGCAGCTGAAATCGAAGCCGCCGCGGAAAGCCTGGACGAGGCCGAGCGCACCCGCATCCAGACCGGCCTCCTCTCCCTCAAGCATCCCGGCATCGACATGGCCGACGCCTATGCGATCCAAGCCCGCTGGGTGAGCAGGAAGATCGATCGCGGCGCCAGGGTGATCGGCTGGAAGATCGGCCTTACCTCCAAGGCGATGCAATCTGCGCTGAACATCGACATTCCCGATTCCGGCGTGTTGTTCGACGATATGCTGTTCGAGGACGGCGCCACCATCCCAGCCGACCGCTTCATCCAGCCGCGCGTCGAGGCCGAACTCTCCTTCGTGATGAAGGCACCGCTTCGGGGGCCACGCGTCACCGTCTTCGACGTGCTTGAAGCCACCGACTATGTCACCCCCGCCCTCGAAATCCTCGATACACGCATTCTTCGCGTCGATCCCGAGACCGGGAAGGCCCGCACCATCTTCGATACCATCTCCGACAACGCCGCCAATGCCGGCATCGTCACCGGTGGTCGAGCGATGCGACCGGATCAGGTCGATCTGCGCTGGATCGGTGCCATCGTCACGCGCAACGCCGAGGTCGAGGAGACCGGCCTCGGCGCCGGTGTGCTCAACCAGCCGGCGCGCGGCATCGCCTGGCTCGCCAACCGACTGGCCGAGTATGGTCAGGGCATCGAGGCCGGACAGATCGTGCTCGCCGGCTCCTTCATCCGTCCCATCGAGGCGCGGCATGGCGACACGATCCACGCCGATTTCGGCCCCTATGGTTCAGTGAGCATCTATTTCGCCTGAGAGCGGAAATGCCCTGGGATCGGAGGGCCGATCTCCTCAGCCCCATCAAGAGATGGAGCGGGATCGACCGTCTTTGGAAACCTCGCGCCCGATGGAAGGCGAAGATGGTCGATCTGGAGATCGACCCTCCAGGTTGCGTATTTCAATCCCCGAACAGCTCTAGCAGGCTCGCCACCTCGAGATCGGGGGTCACATCCGGCCGGGCGGCAGCCACCACTCCGGTCGTGACCAACACGGAACGCATGCCCGCCCGCTTGCCGGCCAGTATGTCGGTGGCGATCTGGTCTCCGATCATGACCGTCCCCTCGCGCGGCGTGCCGAGAAAGCCGAGCGCCTCTTCGATCATCAGCGGCTCGGGCTTGCCCACTACGATCGGCCGGCAGGACGGCACCGCCGCCTGAACGGCCGCCATCAGCACGCCGACGCAGGGCTCGAAGCCCCTCTCGACCGGAGCCAGCATGTCGGGATTGGTCACCACCACCGCGGCTCCGCCGAGTGCCGCGCGCACCGCCGTGCTCAGCTTGGCATAGCTGAGCTGATAGTCGAAGCCGAGCACCACGACCTCGGCATCGTCCCCCGCCAGGGTGAAGCCCGCCGCCTCCAGCGCTGCGAATAAGGGCTGTTCGCCGATGGCAAAGACCCGCGCTCCCGCAGGCCAGCGCCGGCGCATCAGGCTGGCGGTAGCCGAGACCGCGCAGAAGACCTGTTCGGGTTCGGTAACAATGCCCATCCGCGTCAGCTTAGCGGCGAAATCGGCCGCCGATTTCGTGGCGTTGTTGGTGACGAAGGCATAGGGAATGCCGTCGGCATGCCAGCGCCGGAAGGCCTCGACAGCATCGGGAATCGGGCTGTCGCCACGATAGGCCACCCCATCGAGATCCGAAACGATCCCTTTCAGACTCATGGATTGGAATGACGGCATCGACGAGGTTCCCTGACACGATTCGGCCGGGATCATAGGCTGGCCTGGTACGCAGCGGCCATTGCCTGAACTCCTGCATTCCTGTGCCTGTAACCACCCCGCGCAGAGTCCGGTTTTCCATGCCTCTTGATTGGGCATGGCGCGAGAAGGGTCAGCAATGGAATCGTGGAGCTGTAGGCATCAGGCTCCGGCGCCATCTGGTCTAGAGTTTCATCACCCACCAACGACAAGGTGGGACGGCTCGGCACTGCGTCGGATCGGAAGGCGAGCCCGAAAAACTTCTGCGCCCCCATTCAGAGGAACGAGAGATGATCAACCGCAGAGACCTTATGCTGGGCGCGCTGGCTGGAGCCGGCGCCTTCGGCTTCGGCCGCGTCAACCCCGACTTCCTGGTCAGTTCGGCCTTCGCCGCCGAAGGCCGGTCCCTGCGCTTCCTCGGCGCCGAGGCGCTGACCGGCAATTGGGACCCGACCACGCATACCAATCTCGGCCAGCTCATCGTCGAGGGTTTCGTGTTCGGCTATCTCACCCGGGCACCGATGAAGCCCGACAATCCGGAAGAACTGGTGTTCGAACTGGCTGAGTCCCTCAAGCCGATCGACACCTACACGCTGGAAGTGAAGCTGCGCAAAGGCGTGAAGTTTCACGACGGCACGCCCTTCACCTCGGCCGACGTCAAGGCCACCTATGAATATGGCTCGCAGCCCGACAGGCCGGCGCAATGGTATCCGGGCCAGGTCAAGGTCGACATCGTCGACGAGCACACCTGCCATATCAACACCAAGGACTATGGCTATCCGGCTGCGCTCTATTACTACCTCTCGTCCTTCCTGCCGATCATGGCTGCCAAGGACATCGCCAACAAGGCGCAGCTCTCGGCCCGCATGAACGGCACCGGCCCGTTCAAATATGTCGACCAGAAGGGCGACACCACCATCCTGGCCGCCAATACCGATTTCATATTCGGCGCGCCCAAGATCCCCGGCGTCGAATATCATTTCGTCGGCGACACCACGACACGCACTTTGTCCCTGCTCAACGGCCAGGCCGACATCATCGAGCGCCTGGAACAGGAGCAGGTCGACACCATCGCCAAGGACGACCGTTTCGCCATCCACAAGGCTGTTTCGGTGGAGAACAAATATCTGTTCTTCCGCTGCTCCAAGAAGCCCTTCGACGATCCGCGCATCCGCCTCGCCGCCTGCCACTCGATCGACCGCAAGCAGGTGCTCGAGGTCCTCGGCGTTTCCGGCACCTTCTCCAAGGCCCATATCTCGCCGGTTAAGTTCGGCTACACCGAAGTGGCCGACTATCCCGAATATGATCCGGACAAGGCCCAGGCCCTGCTGGCCGAGGCGGGCTTCCCCAAGGGCGAGGGCCTGCCGGAACTGACCTATTACTCCTCGGTCGGCTTCTATCCGAAGACCAAGGAATATGCCGAATTGATCACCGGCATGCTGGAGGAACAGGGCTTCAAGGTGAACCTGCAAACCCTGGAAGTCGCGGCCTGGGGCAATCTGCTCTACGACAAGCCCGGCGGCGGTGAAGGCAACATGATCGACTGCGGCTGGTGCACGGGCTCGCCCGAGCCGGACCTGGTGATCCGCACCCATTTCCATTCCTCCTCCAAGCGCATCACCGGCATCGTCGACAAGGAGATCGATGCGGTACTGGACAAGGAGCGCAACGCCGCCTCGATCGAGGAGCGCAAGAAAATCCTGCAGACTGAAACCCTGCCGACCATCGCGCGCAAGGCGCCGGCGCTGGCCCTGTTCACCTCGGTGTTCATCCACGCCTACTCCAAGAAGCTCGACGGTCTCTACATCTACCCGAACGGCATGCAGGACATGAGCAAGGCAAACCTGGCCTGAGCCGCAAGGGACTGGAGCCGGTCCCCCCGGCCGGCTCCTCTTTTTTCCAGGCGGTGCGGGATCGTTGCCGATGCTGATTGTCGAATTCCTGATCAAGCGGATCGCCCAGGGCCTGCTCATCGTGGCCCTGACGTCGCTGATCATCTTCACGCTGCTGCGCGTGGTTCCGGGCGACCCGGTCCGCCTGATCGTGGGTGGCATGGCGCCGGACAATGTCGTCGAAGAAGTCGCCACCAAGATGGGACTGCGCGATCCGATCATCGTGCAATATGGCCGCTACATGGTAGGCCTCGCCAAGGGCGATCTCGGCCAATCCTATATCAGGCCGCGCAGCGGCGGTGTCGCGGCAGGCGGGCAATATGTCGACCCGACCAAGGCCGAGATGGCACCGGTGGCCAGCCTCATCCTCGAACGCCTGCCGTTGACCCTGCAGCTCGCCGGTGTCGCCCTGGTCTTCGCGTTGCTGATCTCCTTTCCGATCGGGCTCGCGGGCGGTCTCAACCAGCATGGCTGGCCGAATGCGCTGGCCTTCGGCGTGCAGTCGCTGTTCGTCTCCATCCCGAATTTCTGGCTCGCCATCGTACTGATCCTGTTCCTGTCGGTGAAGCTCGATTGGCTGCCGGCACTGGGTTACAAGGGCTTCAGCTATGTGCTGCTGCCGGCCTTCGTGCTGGCGGTGGAGATCTCGCCCTTCATCATCCGCACCCTGACGACCTCGCTGGGCGAGGTGATGCAGGCGCCCTTCATCGACGAAGCCCGCGTACGCGGCCTGTCGCGCCGGCGCATTGTCTATTCCCATGCCCTGCGCAACGCCTCGGTGCCCCTGGTCAACCTGCTCGGCATCCAGCTCTCCACCCTGATCGGCGGCGTGCTGGTGATCGAATACATCTTCGACTATCCGGGCCTGGGCAATCTCACCGTGGTCTCGGTGCTCGGCCGCGATTTTCCGGTGATCCAGGGCATCGCCATCACCACCAGCGCCGTCTTCGTCTTCATCAACATCCTGGTCGATCTCGTGGCCTATCTCATCGACCCCCGCGTGGAGATCTGAGCATGAGTATCGTGACCAGCGACGCCGTGCCTACCCATGAACGGGCCCAGTCGATCAGCCGCCGCATTCTGGCCAGCGCCTGGGCCATGCCGAGCTTTCGCGTCGGCCTGTTCGTCTTCCTGGCGCTGCTCCTCGTCTCGGCGATCTATCCTGAGTTCTCCTCTATTTCCGCCACCAAGATGGTGGTGAAGGACAAGTTCATTCCGCCGCTGTTCCTTGGCGAGAAGTGGACCTGGCTCCACCCGCTCGGCACCGACCAGCTCGGCCGCGACATGCTGCTGCGCTGCCTGATCGGCCTGCGCTATTCGCTGCTGATCGGTATCGTCACCGTGGCGCTGGTCTTCCTGATCGGCTGCGGGTTCGGCCTGCTCGCCGGCTTCAAGGGCGGCTGGTGGGATACCGTCATCATGCGCATCACCGACGCGCAGCTCTCGATCCCGATGATCATCCTGGCCATCACCATCCTGGGCGTGACCAAGCCCGAAGTGCACACCATCATCATCGTGCTGGCTCTGTCCGGCTGGCCGCTCTATGCCCGTGTCGCCCGCAGCGCCGCCGTCACCGAGCGCGGCAAGGAATATGTCCGCGGCCTGCGGGTGCTCGGCGCCGGCGACTGGCGCATCCTCCTGCTCTATGCCGCGCCGAACATCCTGCCGCCGATTGCCTTCGTCGCCGTGCTGGACGTCGCCCGCATGATGATCTTCGAGGCGATCCTCGGCTTTCTCGGCCTCGGCATCCAGCCGCCGACGCCGAGCTTTGGCTCGATCATTTCCGACAGCCGCAAATATCTCATCAACGCCTGGTGGATCGCCACCAGCCCCGGCGTGTTCCTGGCCCTGGCGCTGACATCGATCAACCTGATGGGGTCCGCCCTCGAAAAGGCGCGCAACAAGATCTATGGAGGCGCCTGAGATGGACAATTCCCCGATCCTGGAAACCCGCCATCTCACTGTCGGCTCGCCGCGCGACGAGGCGCCCGTGCTCGACGACATCGCGCTCACGCTCCACAGCGCCGAGATCTTCGGCATCTATGGCGAGAGCGGCGCCGGCAAGACGGTGCTCAGCCGTGCCCTCGCCAACTGGCTGCCCGAGAGCCTGACTTATCGCCGCGGCTCGGTGCTGTTCGCAGGAAAGGACGTCACCACGGATTCCGCCGGAAATAGTTTCATCGTCGGCCGCGACATCGCCTATATCGGTTCCAAGCCCCAGAGTTCGCTCGATCCGACCCAGCCGGTCGGCGTGCAGATCTGCGAAAAGCTGCGCAGTGTGCGCCCGGCCTGGAGCAGGAAGGAATGCCACGAGCGTGTCATCCAGCTGCTCGGCGAGGTACGCATCCCCTCCCCGAGGGAGCGCTACTGGGAATACCCGTCCAAATTCTCCGGCGGCATGATGCAGCGTGCCATGATCGTCGACGCGATCTGCGCCGAGCCGGCCGTTCTGATCGCCGACAACATCACCCAGCCGCTCGACGTCACCATCGCCGCCCAGATCGTGGCACTGCTGCATGATCTCTGCCAACGCCACAAGATGGCGACGATCTACCTGTCGTCGTCGCTGGCGACGCTCGGCCAGTTCGGCGGGCGCACGGCCGTGCTGCACCAGGGGCGCCTGGTGGAAGAGCAGCCCTTCTCCGAGTTGATGCGGACGCCGCAGGACGACTACACCCGCCGCGCTATCGCCAGCGTGCCACGCATCTGGTCGACAAGCGAACAGCCGCTCTCGCGCCGCAACGAGGCCGACGCGCCGCTGATGCGGGTGGCTGACGCTCATCGCACCTATCTCGCCCGCAAGCGCGGCACCTTCAACACCTATCGCCATATCCAGGCGGTGCGTGGCGTCAGCTTCGACATCCTGCCGCGCGAGAACTTCGGCATCGTCGGTGAATCCGGTTGCGGCAAGTCGACCTTGACCCGCCTGCTCGCCTGGCTGGAAGCGCCCGACAAGGGCGACATCATCCTTGGCGGCGTCTCGCTGCGCACCCTTTCCGCCCGTGAGCTGCTTGCCAAGCGCGGCGAGTTCCAGCTGCTGCTGCAGGATCCCTACAACGCCCTGCCCCCGCGCACGACGGTGGGGCGGATGATCGAGGAAAGCCTGCTGATCCGCGGCAGCCATAGCGGCAAAGCACTGCGCGAGCGCGTATTCGCCGCCATGCAGGAGGTCGGCCTGTCGCCCCGCCTCTATGACGAGTTGCCCAATGCCTTGTCCACCGGCGAGCGCCAGCGCATCTCGATTGCCCGCGCCCTCGTGCTCTCGCCCAAGCTGCTGATCCTCGACGAAACCCTGTCCGCCCTCGACCAGCGCGAACAGGCCAAGCTCATTGAGCTGTTCTCCAGCCTGCAGGAGAAGAACGATCTTACCTATGTCTTCATCTCCCATGACCTCGCCATGGTCCGGAAGGTGTGCACCCGCATCGCGGTGATGTATCTGGGCGAAATGGTCGAGATCGCCGACAATCACGATCTCTTCTTCGAGCCGCAGCATCCTTACACCAAGGCCCTGCTCTCGGCTGCGCCGACCCTGGAGGAAAAGCCTTTCGATCCGCAGGACTATCTGCTCGAAGGCGAACCGCCGAGCCCCATCGACATCCCGCCCGGCTGCAGCTTCGCTTCCCGCTGCCCCAAGGCTTTCGGGCGCTGCCGCACCGAGACGCCAGCATTGAAGGAACATCGCCCGGGCAGCTTTGCCGCCTGCCATTTGCTCGATGCGGAGGCGGGAGAGAAGTCGGCGGCGGCATAATAGAACGATTAGTCTGGAATAAAGCGCAACCAGCCTTCTCCACGAAGTGGGGAAGGTGGCCCGGCAAAGCCGGGTCGGATGGGGTGTGGTGAGCAACGCTCCATTCTTCGAAAGCTGGCACGACGGTAGTGCCATCGCGTTGCTTTCAGCGCGCTGCCCGCCACACCCCATCCGTCATTTCTTCGAAATGACACCTTCCCCACTACGTGGAGAAGGCTGGTTGCGCTCTATTTTGTAAGGCGAACACAAGCCGCCTTGATGCGGTCGACGGCCAATTGCAGCGAGCCGATCACCAGATCGTCCGGCAGGCGCAACACGCGCCACCCCTGGCGTTCCAGCCAGGCCTGGCGCTCTCGATCATAAGCCGCAGCTTCCTCATTCTCATGCGTGCGGCCATCGACCTCGATGAGCAGAGCGGCCTCATGGGCAACAAAATCCACGGTATAGGGACCTATCGGCACCTGCCGGCGGAACTTGACGCCAACGCCACCAGCTCGCAATTCCCACCACAGCATGCTCTCCGACTTGGTCATCAGCCGCCGGCGTTCCCGCGCGAATTTGCGGCTGGATTGTCGATAGGAACGCGGCTCATTCATGGAGAAAGCATGAAGCGGCTACCGCCGCGATTCAAGCATCCCGCCCCTACTCTTCCGTCACCAGGCGCCAGATCACTTCCGTGAGCACCGCGAGCCCCTTGTCGAGGGAGGTCTCGTCGGTGAATTCGGCGGGGTTGTGGCTGAGGCCGTTCCGGCTTGGCACGAAGATCAATGAAGCCGGCACGCACTTGTTGAGGGCAAGCGCGTCATGGCCGGCGATCGTCTTCATTTCCATCGAGGAAAAGCCCAGATCCCGGGCGACCGAAGCGGTCAGCGCTGCGCCATGTGGATCGAGCGCTGCCGTGCCGCGCTGCTCGTCGGCCGCGACCTCGACGTCGACGCCCAAGGACGCCACTGCAGCCCGCGTCTCGGCCAGAAAGCGGTCGCCGAGCCCGAGGGCGATCGCGGCATCCTCATGTCGGAACTCGAACCAGACCTGGACCCGGCTCGGCGTCACATTGGGCGAATTGGGAGCGACGGTGATGCGGGCCGCTGACGCATGGGAGCCGGTGCGGCTGAGTTCGATCAGGCAGTGGTGCAGCTCGATCGCCCTGGCAGCCGCCCGCAGGGCATCGCGGCGGCGGGCCATGCGGGTCGGGCCCGTATGTGAGGGCTCGCCATGAAAGACCAGCGACAGCTTGCGCGCCGCCCAACAGCCGGTGACGACGCCGATCTCGACCCCCTCTTCCTCCAGAAGCGGCCCCTGCTCGACGTGAAGCTCGACATAGCGCCGGGGTTCCAGGGGCAGGTCTGCGGTGCCACGATAGCCGATGGCGGTTAGCGCTTCCGCCAGGGTGACGCCAGTACCGTCAGCAAGAGCGAGGGCGGCATCGAGCGCAAGTGTGCCGGCAAAGACTGAACTGCCGGTCAGGCTCGGCTGGAAGCGGGCGCCCTCCTCGTTGGTCCAGTTGGCCAGGACGAGATTGCGCCTGGCCTTGCCCGGCTCGACGGCCGCACGCGCGGCGACCGCCTCGATCGCCAGAAGGCCCGCCAAGACGCCATAGACGCCGTCAAAACGACCGCCGGTCGGCTGGCTGTCGAGATGGGAGCCGACGACCACCGCATCCTTCGACGACGGGGCCAGGCTGGCAATGCCGAACATGTTGCCGATGGGATCGACATGCAGAGCGAGCTGGCGGCCACTGATTTCCGCCGCAAGCAGGGCACGGGCCTGCCCGTCCTCCGACGTTCCGGTCAGGCGGCAGACGCCGCCATCGGGCGTGGCGCCGATCCGCGCAAAAGTCTCCAGCAGGCTGTTCAATGTCGAGGTCATGCTCGCCTCATGCCCGGGGCTGGAGCGGCCAGTCCATGGTAATCGACCTAAGGTCCTCCAGTGCCTTGGTCACCTGCAAGACGCCGAGATCGTCGCAGCGATGGCCGATGACCTGGATTCCGATTGGCAGATGCCGATCGTCAAAGGCCGTGCAGACGGTGGAGGCTGGCTGGCCGGTCTGGTTGAACAGGGCCGTGAACACGGTATGGGCCAGCGGCACCTCCCGCGAGACGCCCGGTTCCTCGGCTGGGAAATTCACCACCGGCAAGGTCGGGGCGATCACATAGTCCCAGCCCTCGAAAGCGGCGAGCAGCACCGCTTTCATCTTCGTGATGGCGCTGAGGCTGCGAAAGAGATCCTCACCCGAATGCGAGGCCCCCTGCAGGGCCCAATCCCGCACGTATTGATTGATACCGTTGCCGTCATGCGCAGGCAGGTCGCTATATTCGACGAAGCCGCGGACCTGCAGATAGAGGTCGATGGGGGCATAGGCGTCCTGGTCCAGCGGCGAGACGAAGGGTTCGACGATAGCCCCGGCCCCCTCCAGCAACCGGCCGGCAGCCTCTACGGCTGCATGCACGGCGGGTTCCGGCTTCGGCCCGAACCCCATATCGGTAAGGACGCCGATGCGCAGCCCCTTGAGGTCGCGTTCGAGATGCCGGTGATACTGCATGCCGTCGCCCGGGAAGCTCCAGGTATCGCGCTCGTCGGGACGCGTCAGCACGCTCAGCATGCGGGCTATGTCCGCGACCCGCCGTCCCATCGGGCCGGCCATGCGCATGGTGTCGGGCGGCAGATGCGGCACCCGGCCATGGCTCGGCTTGAGCGAGGCGAGCCCGCAATGGGCCGCGGGCAGACGCACCGAGCCGGCAATGTCGGTTCCAACAGACAGGAAGCCCATGCCGGCCGCAACCGAGGCACCGGCACCGGAGGAGGATCCGCCCGTATTCCAGGACAGGCCCCAGGGATTGCGGGTGATGCCGTGCAGCGAGCTGATGCCTGATGCCATCAACCCGCAATCGGGCATGGTCGTCTTGGCGAAGATCGGGGCGCCGGTCTCCATGAGGGCAAGGGCGGGCGGCGAATTGTAGGTCGAGGCCGGCTGGTTTCGGTTGGCGGCAATGCCGTGGGTGTAGGGCCAGCCCACCATGGCCACGCTGTCCTTGACGGTGACCGGGATGCCGTCGAGCACACCAGCGGGCGTACCGGCCCGATAGCGGGCCTCGGAGGCCCGGGCCGTGGCGAGGGCCTCGTCCGGCCGCAGGCAGAACAGCGCGTTGACGGCGGTATTGGTCGCCTCGGCGTGTTCGATCACCGTGCGCGTAACCTCGACCGGGGAAAGCTCCCCTGCCGCATAGGCGTCGACGATCTCACCGACACTCATGGCGACAAGGCTGGTGATGGACATGGAAGGCTCCCTGTTCCGGCGCGGATAGGAGCACCGGTGATACCGCTCGACCTAACGGGTTTTGGCCAAGCTCGGGTAGAGGCGCAGTCTGCCGGACAAGAAATCATGGAGCATCAGACATCCTCACCGCAGCCTTTCGCGGCGAAGATAGGATCGGGGCAATGGCTTGCGCCATAGCCTCCAAAATCACCATCGCTAGGGCAAAGTGCGTCAAACGAAACGCTCCGGCTCTAGTTCCTTGTTTCGACATGCCTTTGTGATTCCAGGCGATTTCGCAAAGGTCTTGGCGACACCACAAAGACTCCGGGGGCCGACGACGGAATGAGTATGTTCGAGGAGGAGCGGGCACGTGCCGAGGCCCATGTCCGACAGCTGCCCGGCTGGGCAGCACGCGCGATCACGACGGAACCAGCCATACCGGTGCTTGCCTCACCGAGTTGGCGAGGCGTCGACGGCTCGCCCTGGCGGGTCCGCGACAAGGCAAGCGGCGACAGCCTGTTCGTCAAACTCATGCATCCCGACGCCGCCTTCTACATCGATGTCGCCTGCGCCTTCCAGGCGGCGCGGCAGGCCTCCGAACTCGGTATCGGTCCTCATGTCTACCTCGCGGACGACGGCACGGGTGCCCTGGTGATGGAGGACCTCGACGCCGGCTGGCGTACCGCCACGCTGGAGCGCCTGCTCGAACAGGATATCGTCGATCGCGTTCTTGTCGCGCGCCGGCGTTTTCAGGAAAGCTCCGCGCTCTCCCGCACCAGCAGCGTGTTCGACGAGATCGAGCGCTTCCACCGGGATGCTCGCGCGGCCAAAGGCCAATTGCCTGCCGATGCGGACTGGCTGCTGGCGGAATTGCGCTATGCCGGCGAGGCGCTGGCGCCTGGCCGAAAGGCGCCGGTGCCCAGCCATGGCGACGGCAATGTCTCCAACATCATGATCAGCGAGGCTGGCGAGATCCGCTTGGTCGACTGGGACAGGGCTGGGAATGCCGACCCACTGGAGGATCTCGGCAGCTTCCTCGCCGAAGCCTTCGACCAGGAACCGGAGGCGAGGGATGCTTTCGCCCGCAGCCAGGGCGGCTTCGACGAGGCCGCCTACAACCGCGCCTGGCTCTACGGCGTGGCGGATGATCTGCGCTGGGGGCTGATCGGCACCCTGGTAGCCGCCCGCTCGCCGCGCAACACCCTGGAATTCCATAAATTCGCCAGCTGGCGCCTGGTGCGCTGCCGCATGGCCGCGCATTCGTCCCGTTTCGGCGAAGCGCTGCGGAGGATCTGATGTCCGTCAAGAAACGTCTCGGCGAGGCCGCCAGCGAAGCCGAACATCGCCTCGAGCAAGCAGTCGCCCGGGTGCCGTCCTGGCAAGGCCGCAGCGTGCATTATACCTCCCTGGTAGGCGGTTTGATGAACCAGAACTGGGTTGCCGAGATCGAAGGCGATGCCAGGCGCTATTTCATCAAGGTGCCTGGTGCGGGCTCGGAGATGTTCATCGATCGGGTCGCCGCCAATGAAGCCGCGCGCAACGCCCACGCGATCGACGTGGCGCCCGAAGTGGTGTTCTTCGATGCGGCGGATGGCCTGGAGATCAGCGAATTCCTCGACGGCTACCGGGCTTGCACCAATGCCGATTTCTCCGATCCGGCCATCCAGGCCGACGTGCTCGACATCTATCGCCGCCTGCATGCCAGCCCGGCTCTGTCCCTGACCAAGACCATCTTCGACATGATCGAGGAGCATATCGAGCAGGGCCACGAACTCGGCGCCCATTTTCCGCCGGCCATGCCCTGGATCGAGCACCGCTATCGCCAGGCCAAAACCGCCTTCCTGGCCTCGGGGCTCGATCTCGTACCCTGTTTCAACGACCCGATGCCCGGCAATTTCCTGATCAGTGCCGACGGTGCCCCCAATTCGCGGCCGATGAAACTGATCGACTATGAGTTCGCCTCCAACAATGAACGGGCCTATGAGCTCGGTGTGCTGTTCGCCGAGATGTTCTACGACGAGCGCAAGACCCTGGAGCTCATCGAGGAATATTGCGGCTCGGTCCGGCCCGACATGGTTGCCCGCGTCATGCTTAACCGCGCCCTGGCCGACGTCAAATGGGCGAGCTGGGCCGTGGTCAACCGCAAGCTCAACAGCTGGGACTTCGACTACCAGAAATATGGCGTGTGGAAATATATGCGTGCGCGCCAGGTCATGTACGACCCGCGGTGGGAGAGCTGGCTGCGGCAGATCTGATCATCTTGGGGGGCTGGTTTTGCGACCAGCCTTTCACGCACCGCACCTGCGGGCAAGGTTGGGCGGGTCCGAAGACCCGCCCCCCAATCAAGGCGAAGCCTGCAGGGTGTGGGACCTGAAACTATGGCGCGGCAGGCGCTCCTGCGTCTCCACGGCCGGCAGCGGCGCCTTCAACTCTGGCACCTCCTGCGCGGTACGCCGCGCATCACGCGGCGCCATGTTGAACTGGCGGCTGAAGCTGCGCGAGAAATGCGAGACGTTCTTGAAGCCGACCTGGTAGGCGATCTCCGAGACCGTGAGTCGTCCCCCCGGATCGCCCACCAGCAGCTCGTAGGCCCGCTGCAGACGCCTCAACTGCATGAACTGGCTCACCGTGGTGTCGTCGTCATTGAACAGGCTGTAGAGATAGCTCAGTGAGATCCTGCTGCTGGCGGCGATCTTGCGAGGTGTCAGTTCCTGGTCGCCGAGATTCTTCTCGATGAACTCGAAAATGCGCCTGCGCAGATGGTAGCGCGCATTGCGCACATCCACGGTCGAGCCGCGATCCTCCGCGCCGATGGCTAGCGCCACGAAGCTGAAGATCTCGGTGGCGAGCGCTTCCGGATTGGGCGGCGGGCAATCGGCGAAGACTTCTGCAACACTGCGCAGCAGATCCACCATGAGACGCGTCATCTGTACATTGGCGCCGAAGCGGCGGCCGATGTGATCGTCGACCGACGTCATCCGCCCCCGCAGTTCCAGCACGGGAATGCGCAGCACCATGAGCGTGGTGTTCTCCTGGGCAGAGAATTCGTGAAATTCCATCTGGCTGAACAGCCCATACTCGCCGGCCCCCACGCTGCCTGTACGGCCGGCCTGCGCATAGTGCAGCCTCCCGCTCAGGGGAACCAGGAGCATGTAGCAGGCCTCGCTTGCACCTCTGGCCGGCTCGCAATGACAGACCCGCTCTCCCTCGGCCTGCGTGATTTCCAAAGTGAGCCGGCCGATATGGATCGGCCGTGATGCCGCGGGTCGCGTGCGGATGGCAGGATGATGCATGAGGTGGCCCCGTTCGATCTGTCTGGATGGTGTTTGGTCTTGTTATGGTTTCGGCCCGCAATCTGGTGCAGACTCGGCCTATCGATGGCTCTGCGGCCACTTGGCCTGAGAGGTTAGAGAAAGTTGCGATCCTAGCGGATCGCAACTTTCTCTAACTCTTTGTTTTAACGCCTTTTCTTGATCGAAAAGTCTGTCAACTTTTCTGGAAAATGCTCTAGCGCGTCCCCTCCCCGGTATTCTCGCTTCGCGGACCGGCAACGATGATCTCCGTGCCGGCCTCCTTGAGGCCGCCGGCGAGCGAGCCTTGCGGCTGCCTGTCGGTGACCAGGCGGTCGATCGCATCCCAGCGCGAGCAGATGGCGACCGCGAGCTGGTCGAATTTGGCGTGATCGGCCACCACGATCGCCTCCGCGGCCCGCTGGACCATGGCGGCATAGACGGCACCGGCCTCCTCGTCGGCATCGTAGATGCCGCGGGCACCCAGGCCAGTGGCGCCGACAATGGCGCGATTGGCCTCGTAGCCATTGATGCTGGCAATCGTCTGCGATCCCAGCAGATAGCCTTCGCTGGCATGGACGCGGCCGGCACAGAACAGTACGCGGATGGTCGGGTTGGTGCCGAGCGCCATCGCGGCGGCGAAATCATGGGTGATGACGGTGATGTCGCGGTTGCGGGCGGCCAGGAAGCGGGCGACATGATAGGTCGTGGTGCCGCCACCCAGCATCAGCACTTCCTTGGGCAGGATCATGGCCGACACCGCCGCGGCGATGGCTTCGCGCTCGGCGATCATCACATGGCGGCGATCACTACGAGAGGGTTCGTGCGCAAAGGGACGCGAAGCCCCGCCATAGGTTCGATTGATCAGGCCCTGTTCATGCAATTCGAGGAGGTCGCGCCGGATCGTCTCACCGGAGACACCGAGGGCGGCGGCGAGTTCGGACGCCCGCAGGGTCGGCGCGGCGGAAAGCTGCGCGATGATGCGCTGCTGGCGCACTTCCTTGGAAAGCCGGTCACGTTCCTGGCTCGGCTGAGCCGAACGGGAATGTCTGTCTTCCTTCTCCGCGGACGGCGCATCGCTTGCCATCGATCACTCCACCGGTTGGCGTCGCTGCTGGAAACGGGACTTGGCGTCCTCTCCCATGATCTTGTTCCAATAAATGTGGAATGTCCACAAAAAATGCGGAACCTTCCTCACATCTACATGCTACCGCCTTCTCTCAACCATTCTGTTTCTTGACCAAATGGATAAAATAAATGTCGGTTTTTATGTAATTTTCAAAATGAGGCACGGTCTGACACTGATATTCTTCGAACTGTGTGCTGAGCGTCTTTGAAGATTGTGGAACCTCACACACAATTCAATGTTGGATGCAAAGTTGCTCATCTCCCGCAGGGAGATGCCCGTCAGCCCCACCGGAAACCGCCTGGACCAGCCATGCAGATCGAGAAGGAAATCCTCGCCCTCAACGCCTATGACCCAGCGGCGGCCGCGCCCGGCGACGAAAAAACGCGCCGCGCGGTGGAGCGGCGCCTGGGTGCTTTCGGGCGAGCAGCCGTGCTGTTCTATCGTGAGCCCATCGAGGCGGTGAGCGCCGAGGGCGTGTGGATCCAGGGGGCGGATGGCAGGCGCTATCTCGACGTCTACAACAACGTGCCCTCCGTCGGGCACTGCCATCCGCGTGTGGTCGAGGCCATCCGGCAGCAGGTCGGCACGCTGAACATCCACACGCGCTATCTCAATGCGGTCGTCGACAGCTATGCCGAGCGCCTGCTGGCGACCCTGCCGGAGCCGATCGGCAATGTCGTCCTCACCTGTACCGGCAGCGAGGCCAACGACCTTGCGCTGCGCGTCGCCCAGGCGGCCACTGGCGGCACAGGTTTCATCGTGACCGAAATGGCCTATCACGGCAACACGGCGGCGGTGACCGATATCTCGCCGTCCTCGCGCCCGGGCCGCCCGCTTGCACCGCATGTGCGGACCGTGTCGGCACCGGATTCCTACCGCAGAACGGACGAGCATCCCGGCGAGGCCATGGCCGCCGCCGTGACCGAAGCGATCGTGGACATGGCGGGCAAAGGCATCCGCTTTGCCGGCATGATCGCCGACACCATCTTCTCCAGCGATGGCGTCCATGCCGACCCGCCCAGCCTGCTGGTGCCCGTCATCGATGCCGTGCACGCCCAAGGCGGCCTCTTCATCGCCGATGAGGTCCAGCCGGGCTTCGGTCGTACCGGCGACGCCCTCTGGGGGTTCCAGCGCCACGGCATCGTTCCCGACATCGTCACCATGGGCAAGCCGATGGGCAACGGCTTCCCCATGGGCGGCATGGCACTAAGCCCGGATCTGCTCGCCGCCTTCAACACCAGCGACAGGTATTTCAACACCTTCGGCGGCAATCCCGTGGCCGCCGCCGCGGGCCTCGCCGTGCTCGACGTGATCCGGGACGAAGGCCTCATCGAGAATGCCCGAGAGGTCGGCCGCTATCTTCGCAACGGCCTGCAGGAGATTGCCAACCGGCATCTTGCCATCGGCGAAGTTCGCGGCGCCGGCCTGTTCATCGGCCTGGAATTCGTCACGGACCGCGAAAGCAAGACCCCGGCGCCGGAAACGGCCAGTGCCATGATAAACGGACTGCGCGAGCGCGGGGTACTGATCGGCGCGGCGGGCGCTTATGGCAACACCTTGAAGATCCGTCCGCCCCTCTGCTTCGGCAGGGAGCATGCTGACGCCTTCGTCGACCATTGCGATGCGGTCCTGGAGCAGATCGGCGGCTAGGAAAAATGCGGCGTCGCGTCCGCTGCTGGCTGTCCGAACCTTTGCCAAGCCATGCCCAAAAGTCCCGCAACCGCCTGTTGGCCTCACTTACTCCACACCTGAATGATCAGTTTCGTTCGATCACAGTGGAAGTAGGAGTGCGCCATGCATAGTTTGTCCCTCGTTGCGATCTTGTCGTTATCGCTTGCGGCAGCAACTTCGGCATCGGCCCAGTTGCTCGGCGAGAAATACACGCGCTACCCTGGCCAGCCCGCCTGTACGCTTTTCGTCTCCCTCGACAAGATCAAAGCGGGGCGCCCGCTTCCCACCGATTGCATCAAACTGCGGCAATTCCAGAGGGTGACCTATCAGCGCAATGTGGGGGGCTACGAGGTCATCGATGTCGGTGGCCGCATCTATTTCACCTTCGGAAACTGCGATTACACCGGCAATACCAGCCCGTCCAAGAGCTGCTTCACCTTCAAGTCCAACGCCGCGGATATGAAGGCCGATGATATCGGACTTGCTGAACGCAAGGCGGCCGACAGTAAAAGACGCCTGGACAAGTGCCTGGAGCAGGCGGCGCCGGCTCGGCCCGGCGAGCGAAAGGCCGCGCAACGAAGCTGCACTTCCTTTGCCGCGACATATAGGAACGAGAAGAAGAATCTGGATCGAATCCGCGCCCAATAAATTGATTATTGAAGATTCCATTGGGTGCGGAGATCTTTCAGAAAGCAACTCGTCCACGTCGCGCGACGTGCGACGATAGTCCGAGCGTTGAAGTGTTCGGCGATGCAGCGCAAAGCTCGCCGGCCGCACGCCAAATGTCCGACGTGTCATTAAACCATCATCCACCCCCGGCCATAGTGCTACCCACAAACTGGCCACGCGCCCGCTCGCGGTGGATGCGCTGTCGCCATGGCACGACTGGTTTTGGCGGGGTAATGCAGCATGTCTTTTCGCATAGATCCGAACGCACGGTTTCGCTTCGATCCAATCCGGAATGTCAGCTTCGCGCTCCCCCCGCAGCAGCAGAAATTCTTCGAATCGCAGGTCGACAAGGCCGTGCGCGAACGGGCCGATGCTGGCGGGCCCAAACAACTCGACTCGAAGACGGAGAAGACGGTCGTCGTCGAACAGGGCGACAGCCTGTGGAAGATCGCCGCCGAGAGCAACGTCAAATTCGCGGACCTCATCGCGGCCAATAAGGGGCATCTCGATGCCAATGGCGAGGCGCTTCATCCCAACGACGTCGTCATCATCCCCGAAAGCGCGCCCGAGCTGGTCGCCAAATCCCCCACTGGTGCCGATGGCGTACCGTCTGGAGAAAAGGCCTTTCTCGACGACCTCTACGGCCAGGGCAACAAGCTCGGCTACCAGGACGGGATCTCGCTGGAAGAGCTGAATGCCGGCGGGGCGGCCATCAAGGCCGATATCGGGGCCTATCTCGACGCCCTGCCGCCGTCCCAGCGCCAGGCGGCTGCCCTCCGGATCGCCGCTTACGACTGGTCGGATGGCGGGCCGGCCAAGGCCAGTGCCGAGGCAGCGATCAAGGAGCGCGGCCTCGAGACCGATCCCGAGGAGGCCTTTGCGAAAGGCCTCTATGAACGCGGCAACAAGGGTGCCGATTCCGACGACCCGAATTATGATTTCGCAGCCGAGCAGAAGCAGCTCACCGCCGATACCAAGGTCTATCTGGCCGGTCTGCCAAAGGCCGAGCGGCCGGCCGCGCTGCAGCGCCTGTTCGATCGCGACTGGACCGATGGCGGCCTCGTCTTGGGCGCGATCGAGACCGCCGGCAAGGAATTGGGCATCACCCTGCGCCCTTCAGGCCATGCCGGCCCGCAAGTGGAAGGCGCGGCGCGCAAGATAATCGATGATGCCAATGCTGCCGGCAGCCCGGGCGAAGCCTTCAAGAAACTGGCCGACGGTTATGCCAAGGCGACACCTGAGGTGAAGCAGGCCATCGCGAATTCGCAGGATGCCCGCATCCTCATCCAGGCGGCAGCCGACGAGGCAACGCAGAAGCTGAAGGGCTACGACCCCAAGAAGGCGAGCAGCGACCAGGGCGATGCCGCGACCGTGATGTACAATCTGCGCAGCCTGGTGGACAAGGCTGATCCCGCTCTGGCGGTGAAGCTGATGCAGGCCGCCCTGCCCACCATCGAGGCCGCCAATGCCACGCGCCAGCGCGAGATCGGCACCAATCTGGTCGGCATGGAAGGCCTGTCGAACCTGATGAAGATCATCGACAAGATGGGCGATGCACCCGGCGCTTCGGCCATCGTCGAGCGCTTCGCCGACATCGGCAGCTACAACATCAATTCCATCCCCCAGGCCATCGCCAGCGGTTCGCGCCTGGATTACCCGCTCGCCCTCGGCTATCCAGTCGACGAAACCATCACGCCGAACGTGCAACAATTTGCGGCTGGCACAGTGAACAAGGATGTCGATGCCTATCTGGAACACACCAAGGAGCTGCAATATCTGATCGCCAGCAAGGGCCCGCTGATGACGCCGGAGCAGCTCACCCAGGCGATCGCGGACTACAAGACGGGCAAGGGCCCGCAATGGCAGCAGAAGGAACAGGATCTGGCCGCCAAGATCCGGGAGGACGGCAAGAAGCTCCTGGTCCAGATCGACCAATTGGGCCATCTGCCGCCCGAGCTCGCCCAATATCAGAAGCATGCCAACGACACCCTTGCCAAGCTCCTCGGCGACGACAAGACCGCAATGGCGCTCAACATGACGCTGACGCAGGAGCCGACCCTGCTCGGCCTGCCGCGGTTCGACAAGCTTGCCGGCACGCTGCGCTTGACCGATCGAGGCCGCAAGATCGTCGAGGAAGCTGCGACCCAGCTGATCCGGCGCACGGTGATCCCCGGCTTCGCCGATTTCGATCCCGGAAACCCCGCGACCTTCAAGAAGGTCGACGAAGCCCTCGTTTCCTTCAAGGACGGCAGCATGGCCAAGATGCTCGGCGTCAAGCAGGGCGAACTCGACAAGGCCATCAAGCTGGTCGAGGATTCACTGCCAAAGGCCGGTGACGCGCCCGCCGAGGTGGAGCGCAAGATGCGCCAGCTCAATGCAGGGCTGGACGACATCACCGACGCCAATGGCATCAAGGCCTTCAAGAACGACACGACACCGGGCAAGATCCTGCGCATCATCGGCACCGCCGCCACCTTGGCAGGTCTTGCCAATTCCGGCGTCAACTTTGCCAACAACCCAACCTGGAAGGGTGGCCTGAAGATGGTGATCGATGCCGCCGGCGTCAGCCAGCGCGTGATCGAGCTCTCGCATGGCTTCGGCCTTCTCTCGGGCGGCAACAAGTCGGTGGAGGTGTTCGGATCCAGCAGCAAGCCGGCCGTGAAGGTTCTCGGTGCCGTCGGCGCGGTCTTCGATGTCTGGAACGCGGTCGATTATTTCAAGGCGGGTGATCCGACGATGGGGAGCCTCTCCCTCGCCGCGGGCGGCGGCACCGTCATGGCCGCGCTCGGCACCGGCACAGCCTTCGGCCCGATCGGACTGGCCGTCGTCATCGGCGCGGTGATCGCCCAGTTCGTCGTGGCTGGTAATCGCGACAACCATGAGTTCGAGACGGGCGACGCGACCGCCTTCCTCAAGCGTGCCGGCCTGTCGGAGGAGGCCGCTACCGCCCTCAGGAACCAAAGCCGCGAAGGCTACAGCCCCGTGCCGCTCCTCATCAAATATGGCGAGGCCAAGGGCTTCAAGATGAACGATCCCGCCAGCCGCCAGGCCTTCATCGACTGGATCGACGCCATGCCCAAGGCGGCACGCGACACGCTGATCAGCAACCTGCACCACACGCTCGCCGGCCTCAAGGGCGATGCCTCCAAGCTCACGGCGACGGCATCGTCCGATTCAACCTATACGGATCCCTCGCGCTTCAACGCCAAGGAGGATTTCACCGCCCCCGACGACTACGGTTCGGGCGAGGTGACGGTGCATATCGACAACACCGCTTCCAAGGTTCGCAAGGGCGAAGCCGGCCCGGCCTCGGTCGCGCAGATCGATGTCGCCCTCACGGCACTCGGCATCGCCGTCCCCGTGGCCTGAGGGACCGGACGCCTTGCGGCCTTGGGACATCGCCTCGACTGCCAAGGCTGGCGGCTCGATACTCGATACTAGACCAGCCCGTTCTTGACGAGGTGGGCAACGATGGCGGGGAAATAATCCGCCTCGACATAGGCGCCCAGGGCCGTTCGCTCGAACAGCGCCTCCGCCAGGGCGGCATCCTCGACGATCGCCAGGTCCAGTTCGCGGGCTTGCGAGCGGAGGCTTGCGACGGCCGCCCCCTCACCCTTGCCGACCACCACCGGAACGGGCGTTTCGCCACGCACATAGCGCAGGCCGACCAGATGGTCTCGGCCGCCGACGACCAGGACGGCATTGGCGAGGCCGAGCTTATAGGGTCGGCTGGTCACGTCGCGACGCTGGCGCTGCAGCTCCTGTCTTATCAGAGGATCTCCCTCCAAGTCCTTGTGTTCGCGCTTGTATTCTGTCTTTGTCATGCGCATGTCGCGCAGGAAGAGCCCGCGCTGGATCGGCACGTCGATGAGGCCGACGACGATGAAGGCAAGCGCAGCCGCAGCGCCGAGGGGCGTGAGGATGGCGAGCAGCGTCGGCTCCAGACAGGATTGGCCGCAGGCCGGAACTTCGAAGAGCGGCTGCAGCCAGGCGGCCAGGATGGCGACGAAGACGGCTGCGAGCAGCAGCGTCTTCATCAGGCTCTTGGCGAACTCGACGACATTGCGCAGGGACGCGATGCGCTTGAGCCCCTTGGCAGGGTTGACATGTTCGAATTGCGGCTTGAGCGGCTCGAAGGAAAACACCGGGCCGCGCGTTGCGATGGTGCTGACCAGAATCGTCACGCCGATGACGACGCCCGCCAATGGCACTACGATATAGAGGAGCGTGATCATCGCCTGATGGATCATGGCACTGGCGGTCTCGGCGAAAGGGGCCGATTGCGCCTCCGCGACAAGCTCGGCGAATTGCTTGATGCGATCCATGATGCCAGACCCGGCGATATAGAGGAAAGCGAGAGCGGCGAAGATCGAAAAGCCTGAAACCAGGTCCCGGCTGTTGGAAACCTGGCCTTTGCGCCGTGCATCGCGCAGTTTCTTTTCCGAAGCGGGAAGTTTCTTTTCTTCACTTTCCTGGGACATGTCAGCGCCCTATACCATGCGTACGCACACTATTTCCTGCGCGTTTTTGCGCGTTTCCAAGGTTCCTCGTGGATGACCTGCGTATATGGTTTCCGTGGCAGGAGGCTTGCGATATGATCCGGCGGCTTTCAGGAGGATCGGCATGCGGCTGCGCACGGCGTTTTGTCCCGTCTTTGCGATGATGGTGCTGTCGGCATGCACCACGGCGCATAATGCCAACACGCCCGATGTCGGCCTGAGCGGCGCATCGAACACGCAATCCTCCCGCCTGATGCGGCTGGCCGCCGATGTCGAATCGCATGGCGACAAGGGAACCGCCCTCGCCCTCTACGAACGGGCGGCGGCCGCACCCGACGCATCGGCGACGGCCAATGTCGAGGTCGGCGACGCCTATGTGCGTGCGGGCTCCTATCCCAATGCGATAGGCGCCTATCGCACTGCGCTGGCGAAATCGCCCAAGGACGGCAAGGCGCTGGTCGGGCTGGGCTCGGCGATGATGGCGACCGGCGACAACGAGGCCGGGCTCCGCGCCCTCGGCGAGGGTGCGCAGATCGTCAACACCAGCAGCGCCTATAACCGGCTCGGCGTAGCGCAGACCGTGGCCGGACAGACCGGTGCGGCCGAAGCCTCCTTCTCGCGCGCCCTCACCCTGTCGCCTGCCGACCTCGACATCAAGGCCAATATGGCGCTCGCCGCATCCCTCGCCGGCGACGCGCCAAAGGCAATGCCGTTCATCCAGCAGGTTGCGGCTGCTCCGGACGCGCAATTGCATCACAAGCGCAACCTCGTGGTCTGCTACGGGCTGCTGGGTCAGGACAGCCAAGTCCGCACCACGCCACCTGTCGGCCTTTCCAGCAGCGAGGTCGATGCGCTGCTGGCCCGCACCCGCTCGATCCGTGCCAAGGCCAGCCCCAGGGAGCGCGCCGAGGCGCTCGGCCTGATGAACACCGCGGCCAGCGCAAGTTAGTCGATGGTGTGATCCTTCCCTCGGCCCGGATCCGACCCTAATCCGAGGACTGCTGCGTCGCGCTGCCGCCGGCACCGCCGAGATTTCCCGATGAGGATGCATCCCCCTCCTTCTCCCCCAGCAGATATTTGCGGGCCGCGCGCGCCGTAGGGGCGCCGGCGGCAGGACCCATGCGCCGGCCCTCGACAAGGTCACCCTGCCTTTCGGCCATGCGCTGCAGATTATAGGCATTGGCACAACCTGGCGGCAGATGGGCCCCGAGGTCGGGCATGGCGGCTTCCACCGTGCCCCAGGCCGGGCGTTGGACGTCGGCCGGAGGTCCCAGGCAGGCATCGGGCACCAGCACCGAGCCGGTCGCTCCCTTGGCCGAGCCATGGCCGCCATTGGTCGCCACATAGCTATAGCCAGGCGAATAATCGGCCGTGGAGCCCGCCGAGCAACCGGCCAGGCCAATCAGGCAAAAGCCAAGGCCGGCTCGCAGGAAATTCGCGTTCATCGCTGCCGTCCTTCCTATTTCACGATGAGGCCCATGCCGGCGGTATTCGCCGGCTTGCGAGCCTTCTTGTTTCGCGCGGGCCGGTCGATCGGCGTGGCGAGGTCATGGCTTCGCACGGGCTGGACGAGATAGGGCGTGACCAGGATCACCAGCTCGGTTTCCTCGCGCTGGAAGCGCTCCGACTGGAAGAGCGTGCCGAGCACGGGCACGTCGCCCAGGAAGGGGAACTTCTGCAGGCTCTTGGCAAATCTCTGCTGGAACAGCCCGGCGATCGCGAAGGTCTGCCCGCTTGCCACCTCCACCGTGGTATCGGCCCGGCGCACCACGAAACTCGGCAGGTTGAAGCCGCCCAGGGTAACGCCGCCGGAATCGGAGATCGAACTGACCTCCGGCTTGACGTGAATGGCGATGTGGCTGTTGGGGAGCAGGGTCGGGGTGAAGTTGAGCGAAACACCGAAGGACTTGTATTCCACCGTCACGGTATCGCGGCTTTGCGGAATCGGCACGGGAATCTCGCCGCCGGCGAGGAAGCTGGCCGTCTGGCCCGTCACCGCGGTCAAGTTCGGCTCGGCCAGGATCTTGACGATGCCGTTGCGCTGCAGGGCTTCGATGAGCGCGCTGACATTGACGGCATTGGATCGCACACCGATGCCGAGATTGCCGCCGCCCTCGCTCACGCCGCCGGTCTTCAAGAGGCCGAAGGAGAAATTCCCCGAATTGGCGAACACGCCCCAGTCCACGCCGAAGGACAGCAGCTCGGAACGCGAAACCTCGGCAAAGCGCACCCGGATATTGATCTGCTGCGAGCCGGAGATGGTGGTGTCATTGATCGGCGGCCGGTCGGGCTGCGAATAGGTGCGCGCGACATCGTCGGTGTCGAGCGCTTCGTCGACGCTGCCGGCATTGCCGGTGGCGACGATGCGGTCCCCGAAAATGGTGAGATTGGTGGCGCCCCGAGGCTGCAATACCTTCTGCGCCCGCTGGGCGGGCCTGGGATCGGTGCTGACCCGGAATTCCGTGGTCGCCTCGATTTTCTGGTCGGCCGTCACCGCGATCAGATTGGTCAGGCCGGGCTTCAGCCCGAAGACATAAACCAGCTGCGGCGAGACGATCTGCAGATCCGCGATGGTCGTATCGGCGACCAGCACAGCTTCGACCGGCTGCTTGAAGCGGAACAGGCGGCCCTGCCCCACGGCGAGGTCGACACTGGGTTTGCTCGGCAAGCTGGTCATGGTCTGGGCATGGACACCTTGCATCAGGCCCAGCAGGAGAAGCACGAAAGCGGCAAGCACGGCCAGTTGCCGATACAGGAGAGACCAACCGATTTCCGGGGCGAGACCCGTTGCATGTGTGACCATGCAAAGGCCGGCCCTGCCGTGACTTGTCATTCCGTTCCTCTCCTTTTGATGCCGTCGGTGCCCGCCCTGCCCCGTGTCAGGCGGCCCCTTCATGTTGTTTGGCCGGGCGGGTGGTGGCGAGCGATGGCCGGGCAGCGCCCTGGCCCTGCAGGCTGGTGATGGTGGCGAGCGGCTGCACGTTGAATTCCGGCGCAAGCTCCTGATAGGACAGAACCGCGAGTTCGAGGCCGTTCTGGGCCAGAAAGGCGCGCATGTGGCGCCGGACGTCTCCAGCCGTCAGGACGACGGGGGTGGCGTCCGGCGCGGTTTCGGCCAAAGCCCGGCCGATCTGAGCCACGATGGACTGGGCCTGCTCCTCCGGCAGGCCGAGAAAGCCACCCAGCGCCACCGATTGCTGGCCGGCGCGCAGCAATTCTTCCGCCGAAGGCTGCATGACATAGGCGGCGATGACGCGGTTGCGGCCGGCGGCACGGAAGCTGATCTGCCGTTTCAGAGCAGCGCGCACATGCTCGGCAAGCAGTGCCGGATCCTGCTCGCGAGCGCCGGCTTCCACCAAGGCTTCCAGAATGATGCGCAGATTGCGGATCGGCACATTTTCCGCGACCAGCCGACGCAGCACCTCGGCAATCTTTTGCAGCGGCACGGCTTCGCGCGCTTCCCTGACCAGCTCGCCATAGTCTTCCTCTGCCTCGGAAAGCAGCGTACGGGTCTCCTGGATGCCGACGAAGTGCCCGGCATAGCGCTTCAGCACGTCCTCGGCCCATTTGCCGACGACCTCCCCCGGCCCGAAGGAGGTCAGCCCGGCCTCGGCCAGCGCTGGCGCCGCACCGGCTTCGACCCAGACCGCATTCTCCCGCGGCCCGGCCGGATGTTCCTCATAGGCGAGGCCGAGCAAAGTGAGATTGGCGGCATCGCCTTCGACCTTGATGCGGTCTTCGGGCAGATCCGCCTCGAACACCGGTGCCTCCTCCACGTCGATGCGGACGTGCTGCCTCGGCAAGGCCGGGTCCTCATAGACGCCGATGCGGGGCAGTTCGACACCCAGATCGTCATAGAGGCGCTGGCGAATACCGCCCACATGATCGTCCAGCGCCATCCTGGCGAGCATGGTGCCCTTGCCATAGCGGACCAGGATCCGGGTCGAAGGCAGGGCCTCCTCCCCTTCCTGGGTTGGAAGCGAACCAGAAGCCGCGCCCGACCGCGCGATGTCGGCGGCGGCGACAGGGCCCGAGCCCTGTCCCTCTTCCTTCGTCCCCTTGGCATTGCGATGGAGGGCATAGGCGCCGGCCCCCAATATAGCGCCGAGAATCAGGAAGACGATGGTGGGGAAGCCGGGCACCAGGCTGAGACCGAGCAGGATGACCGCCGCCAGGCCCAGCGTGCGCGAATCGCGCAGCAATTGTCCGGCGATCTGGCCGCCGAGATCGCCTTCCCCATCCGCCCCGGCGACGCGGGTGATCATGGTGCCCGAGGCCACCGCCACCAACAGCGCAGGGATCTGGGCGACCAGGCCGTCGCCCACCGTCAGCAGGGCATAGGTGGACGCCGCCACGCCGATCGACATGCCATGCTGGAGGGTGCCGACGGCAATGCCGCCGATCAGGTTGACCAGGATGATGACGATGCCGGCGATGACGTCGCCCTTCACGAATTTCATGGCGCCATCCATGGCGCCGAAAAGCTGGCTTTCGCGTTCGAGACGCTGCCGGAGCCGGCGCGCCTCCGTCTTGTCGATGTCGCCATTGCGCAGTTCGGCGTCGATGCTCATCTGCTTGCCGGGCAAGGCATCCAGGGTGAAGCGCGCGGCGACTTCCGCGACCCGCTCCGCGCCTTTGGCGATGACCAGAAACTGCGCGATGGTAATGATCAGGAACACCACCAGCCCCACGGCGATGCTGCCGCCGACCACGAAGGTACCGAACGCCGTGATGATCTGGCCGGCGTCGGCCTGAAGCAGGATGAGGCGGGTCGTGGTGATGGTGATGGCAAGCCGGAACAGGGTTGCGATCAGAATGACCGACGGCAGCGACGAGAAATCCAGCGGATGGCTGACATAGAGCGCGGCAAGCAGCACCAGCACGCTGATCGCAATGTTGGTGGTGATGAGGACGTCGAGCAATTCCGTCGGCAGGGGAATCAGCATCATCACCACGGCGACCAGCATCATGATCGCGATGACGAGATCGGCGCGTTTGGAGGCTTTTGCAAGGAACGTCAGAACGCGGTCAGGCATGGTCATTCAGCTCTCGTTGCGCCAGAAAGTCCTGAAAGGACTGGCGCGCTTCCACTGTGCGCCCTGCCGCCAGCAAGGCCTTGCCCCTGAGCAAGGCGAGGGCGGGATGATCGGCGCTTCCCAGTTTCTCCAGCCGTTCGATCGTGGCGAGCGCCTTGTCCGCCTCTCCGCCCAGCACGAGCAGATGGGCCAGGGTGCGCAGCACTTCCGTATTCGCCGGCTCGAGCTGAGCCGCGATGAGGAGATAGGCGGTGCCGCGCTTGACCTGCCCGTGGCGGCCATAGAGATGGCCCAGCAGGTGCAGCAGCTTCACGGTGTCCTGCCGGTCGGTCAGCTTTCGGTTTCCTTCTGCAGCCGCGCCATCAGGTCGCGATGACGTTCGATCTCTTCCTCCATCAGCGATCGGGCGAGGCTGCGAAGCTGGTCTCCTCCTTCCAACTGGGGCACCAAATCGGCAATGCAATAGCGTAGAATGGACACCGAGCGGCGCAGGATGGCCGAGCCCGCTCCCTTGGGCATGGTGAAATCCAGGAGTTCGTCATCGAGGGAGCGCTTTGCCGATGGTCCCGCCGGCCTGCCGGTCGATCGCGCCGCCGTCTCCGAACGCTCGCTCTTGTTCGTCTTGCCGGCTTCTCCGGAACGCGACTCGATCGAATGCAGCCGCCGCCGGTTGACCGGAGGTCCCTGCAAGCCCTTGACGTTCGTCTCCTGGCTGGACGAACCGAGATTGGGGGCATCGAGGCGAATTGCATCCAGCCGTCGGGTCATCGGTATTTCAAGGTGAGCGTCGTGCCGTTCTTGGCCAGCCTCAGATCATCCTCCCCGATCTTCTCGATGATCCAGCCGCCGGTGACGAAAGCCCCTTCGTGATAGCGCGCACCATCGCTGGCGATGACATAGGGCCGCTCCCCGAACCAGATCGCTCGCAAGGTGAGCGGCGGCGACTGGGCCGGCTTGCCCGTCTCGACGCGTGAGACGAGAGGGACGCGGTCGCCATAGGCTTGGTCGTAGCGGGCCTGGATGTCCCGCCAGGCCTCACCTTGCTGCACCGGCAGCACGCCCGAAACGACCAGGCGGTCCTTTTCGGCGCCGATCGTCAGATTGGAGAATCCGGCGGCGGCCAAACGGCCTGCCAGATCGTCGCGAGCACGGCTTGCCGGGTTGGCTCCGCCGTTCAGGCTCGCGACAGCCGGCTGCGCACCTGGCTTTTCGGAAACAAGCGGAAGCGGCTGCGGCTCTTCGGCCGGATGGGCCTGGGAGGAAAATGCCGTGGCGCTCGGCAGCCAATTCAGGGCGAGCGAGGCTCCCAGCACCATGACGACGATTCCGCCACTCGCGAACAGCAGCCTGCGGAGCCATGTACCGCCGCCAAAACGCGTCGCCATCGCCGAGCGGCCGCGCAAATCGAGCCGAAACCGCGCCTCGCCGATGCCGACCTCGAGCGGCAGGTGACAGCGGCGGCCATGGCCCTGTGGCAGGATTTCCCCTTTTGCAAGGCTGAGCGCCCCGCCGAGCGCCTCGATCTCCACCCGGCGCCCCCGGCAACGCAGGCGCGCATGCATGGGCGCAATTCCCGCATCCCTCAGGACGATCTCGGCGTCCTTGCCCGAGCCGATCGTATAGTCCGCCTCATCGAGGCCGAGACTGGCGCCCTCATGGAGGCCGCCGGTCACCTCGAAGTCCATGGTGGCTTCGGGCTCGAATCGCGCCTTGTTCGCATCCGCGGCCGGCGGTGACGAGGGCCGACGCAGGGCACGCGCCTCACCTTGAGCCTTGTCGATCAATCCGGTGGGCATCGATCCCGTCCCCAATCCCCAATCGGGCCTCCTTTTCCGATCTGCGTCTTCGGAAAGCGACTCCGACAATGCGGTTCAAGCGCCGCCAGCCGAAGCCGGCGGCGCTCGTGACTCAGGTCTTGCTGCCGCGGGTAATGTTGTCGGCGGCCTTGTTTTTGACGCCGATTTCAGTCGTCGCCACCTGAAGCTTCAGGTTCAGCAAGAACATCTTTTCCATTTTCGCGATCGCATCGTCGACAGCTCCGCTGGGGCTGCTTGATGCGTTTGGATTTAGGGAAGACACGGACATCGTTCACTCCTTGAATCGCGCTTCGAACGGCGAGATCACAAGACCGCGAAGGGCATCGCTCGGATCGCCGTCGTCGGCATGCTAGTGAATCTCGAAATGAAAGTCCATTTGGAATGCGCGTTATTAATAAGTTCCAATTGTTGCATTGGCGAAGGCCATGTCATACTCTCGTCATCAACAAATTTGGGTCACAGCAATGAGAGAAGGTCCGTTGACGCAGCTCCTGGTCGAGCGGTTCGAGACCATGCCGTCGCAACTGAAGCTGGCGGCCCGGTTCGTGCTGGACCACCCCCAGGAAGTTGCGCTGATATCGATGCGCGAGCAGGCGCAGCGGGCCGGCGTCTCGCATTCCACCATGATGCGCCTTGCCCGCTGGCTGGGCCTGGAAGCCTATGAAGACATGCGCGCCCTTTATGCGCAGGCGCTGCGCGAACCGGGCGCCAAACCGGCAGAGACGGTCGAGACGCCCAGCGTGGCGGAGGACGGCCAAGGTTATTCGACGGTCAGCGCCACCACCGACATGCTTGCCGCACAGGTCGCCCGTCTGGGCGAATACACCAGCGCCATGCAGCATGTCGCCGTCGCGGACATATTGATCGGCGCGCGGCGCGTCTATTGCCTGGGGCTGCGTTCAGAACAGGTCGTCGCCACCCACTTTTCCCGCCTGCTCTCGCTCTTCGACGATCGTGGCACGCTACTCGATGCCGCCGCAAAGGGCGAGGTCGACGCACTTCGCCACGCCGGCCCCGAGGATGTCATGCTGGTCGTCGGCATGGCGCCCTATGCCCGTGCCACGGTCGAGGTTGCGCGCCGTGCCGCCAAGCGCGGTGTGACCATCGTGGCGATCACCGACAGCCGAGTGTCGCCATTGGCGCGCCTGGCTCGTGCCAGCGTCGTCGTCACGGTCGAATCCCATTCCTTCTTCAGGAGCGTCACGCCGGCCCTCGCGGCGGCGGAGATCCTGATCGCCCTTATTGCTCAACGGTCCGGCGTCGACGTCAAGGAAGCGATGCGTGCCGTGGAGCAGCACCTCAGCGAATACGATGTCTACTGGACGCCTTCACGATGAGGCCGCCACCGTCACTTTGAGATCCGGCTCAGGCGTTCCGGTGGAGGTGCGCGGGAGATCGGACTGCTTTTGGAGATTCAACGCATGGTCGTTCGTCCCATCTTTGTGCCGCCACCCCCACCGAAGATCACCCCCAAGAACGACATCGACCGTATCGCGGAACTTAGAGCCCAGGCGCAAAAGCTGCGCGAGCAGATCAGACTCGCGCAGAAGATGGGCGAGGCCGAAGAGGCCACCAAGCTGCAGAAGGAACTCAAGCAGACCAATACGGAGCTGACGAAACTCGAGCCGCCGGCGGTGGCAGCGCCCCCCGCCGTCACGCCTCTGGTCCTGGCGAGCAACACGCCCCTGATCACCACATCTGGCCCGACGACGGCGACCCCCGCCCTGTTTCTCGCGCCGCCGGCCACCACGCCCGCGATCACCCTCGTCGACAACCCGGCTCCCGCTGATACGCCGAAACCAGGGGCCGATGCCAGCGCCATCGTGAAGGACGTGCAGGCAGGCAAGAGTGTCGACCAGATCGCCACCGAACGCGGGCTGACGCGCGACCAGGTTCTCAATGAACTCAAGGCCGGCGGTCTCGACGTCAAGACGACCGACCCAAAAAGCGACAATGGCGATGTCCGTACGACGCAGATTCGGGACCCCAAGACCGGCCAGATCGTCACCGAATATTACGACTTCCAGCACGGCACCTATTACACGCAGGTGAAGGACGCCAAGGGGACGGAGACCGACACGCCGGTGCGCGATGAATCCGGCCAGAAGCTCACCACCGACTATGACCCGAAGACAGGGACGACGACCACCCGCCGCGAGGACGATCTGGGCACGGGAACGATTACCCAGACGACGCGGCTCTCCAATGGCGTGACGACAGTGAAGACGACCGGCGCGGACGGCAAGACCACCACGGTGGTGACCGATGCCAAGGGACAGAAGACGACGCTCGCCGCCAACCAGGACCCGACCCGCAAGGGTGCAGCAGGCATCGAAAAGGATGTCGCCGATGGCAAGAGCATCGACCAGATCGCGGCCGAACGCGGACTGACCAAGGAACAGGTGACCGCCCAGCTCGCAGCCGCTGGCCTGGAGATCAAGACGAGCCAGCCCACCAGCGACAATGGCGATGTGCAGTCGACCGAGATCATCGATCAGAAGACCGGCAAGACAGTCACCGCCTATTACCAGGACTACCAGCACGGTTCCCACACGGTGCGCACGACCGACGAAAAGGGCAATGCGGTTACCACCAGCACGGAAAGCAACGGGACCGAGACGAAGAGCGTGGTCGAGGGCAATGGCCGTACCACCCGCACCGTGAAGCAGGGCAAGGACACCACCGTCTCCGTGACCTTCAACGGCTACACGCTGACCACCAAGCCGGACGGCAGCATGACGCTGCACGACGACGCCACCGGGCGAGACGTCAAGGTCAAGCCCGACAGCGCCGAGGCGGCGCTTGCCCAGACTTTGGTTTCCATCGATCCCAAGAGCTCCGATCCGAAGGAAGCCAAGAAGGCCGAGATCGTCAAGACGACGCTCGACGGCATCTTCGCCGGCGAGGAATTGCCGGACCTGCAGCAGGCTGTCAACGACCTGCACCAGAAAACCCAGGACGCCATCAAGACATATGGCGAGGGCCAGCCTGGCACCAATCCGACGGCGGAAAATCCCTATGGCACGCCGCCTCCCGGCAAGGCGCCGTCCGGAGGCGCCTGGGTGCCGATGAACGGCAAATGGGTCGATCCGGTGGTCGCCAAGGCAATGGCTGCCGAAAACGTAGCCCTCGGGCGTCGTGCCGAGGCGAGTGCCAAGGTCAACCAGTCACAGGCGCAGTTGGACGTCTATGCGCTCGATCCCGCCTACAAGGGCGCGATGACCGACGCCAAGGCCCTGCTCGATGACAAGCTGGCGCCCTTCGGGCTGCAATGGAATGCACCGACGCCGGAAGGCTCGCTCGCCGACGCCAAGAAGAATCTTACGGAGGCCAACACCCAGCTCACCAACGCGACGACAGCGCGCGAGAATTACGAGAAGGCCCAGAGCCTCCTCGACCAGGCGATCACCAAGCAGGCGACATTGCCACCTCCGCCGCCGCCGCCCGGGCAGACGACGGTACGGGCCACGAACGACAATACCAATTACGAATTGAAGGACGCCCAGTCCAAGGCGGCCCATGACGACGTGACCTCACTGTTCTATCAGGCCGGACTCTCTGCCAGCCAGGGCGACAAGGCGCTGGCGGACTATCTGGTCGGCATTCGGCAACAGGAAGTCAACGCCACCAAGCCGGGCACGCCGGAGCGCACGGCGGCTGAGAAAAATCTTAGCGATGCCAAGACATTGAGCGAGAATGCTGGCAAGCAGGTCGATGCTGCCACCGCCTATGCCAACTTCTATTCTGCCACGAGCACGCTTTCGGGCCAGGAGGTCCAGGCCACCGATCTCAGGCAGAAGATTCTGGCACAGTACCGCGCTGCCAATCCCGGCTCGTTCGACATGAACAAGGAATATTCCACTTATGGCGGCGATTATCTCGGCAAGATCAAGGAACAGCACGTCATAGAGGATCCCAAGGATCATCAGCTCTATCTGGAGACCAAATACGAGCACGACACCAAGCGTGTTCAGCTTACCTTCGCAAACAGCGACAAGAACATCCGTGACGATCTGCGCAACAATTCGCTCAACCAGCAGTGGCAGGCGCTTCTCAACAGCCCCGCAAATACCAATATGTGCTACGCCGATGGCAGCGGCGGCCTGGCGGCGGCCAAGGCGGCGCAGGTCTCGGCCGGCCAGCAGATCCAGGCGATGATGAAGGACCAGCTCGGCCTGGTGCGGGACGGTCTCGACAAGCAGATCACCGGCCTCAAGACCGACCTCGATGGCGCCCTCAAGCAGCACGGCCCGGGCAGTGTGGAGGCGCCGGCAGGCCTGCTGCCCCAGGGCACCCAGCCCGTGGAGGTCACGGTCAACGGCCAGAAGGTGCAGGTGACCCCAGACATGGCCGGCGACGTGCAGCGTGGCGGCATCGATGCCATCGTCAAGAGCGGCAAGCCGGTTCGCATGGAGATCGACGGCCAGTGGCTGTGGGTTCATCCCGACGTCGCAGCGGCCCAGATCCGGCTCGACACGGCGCAGGATCGGCGCGCAAGCGTCGAGAATGCCCGCCAATCGGCCGAGCGCTCCGAGCAATGGTATTCCTTCCTGCTGACTCAGCCGCTCAAGCTGTTGGACGATGCGGGATCGGCGCCCTATTACGCCCATCTCCAGAGCGTCTATCTCGACGACCATCGCGACCAGGCGATGTCGGTCTATCAGGCCACGTTCCAGAACCTCTATAAATCAGGCTACAACGACCAATTCACGCCGCTCGAAGGTCGCCAGGCCCAGGAAGGCCTGGTCGCTCGCACCCTTGGCCTGGATACCTCCAGCGAAGAGGGCCGGACAGCTCTCGACAACGTGGTCGACGAGATCCGCGACATCGGCGGCAACGCCGCCTCGGTCAAGGTCGTGCCCCTGTTCTATGTCGACGACAAGGTCGGCGCGCAGCAGATCGCGCTTTTCGCGGTCCAGGATGGCGACAAGACCTGGTATATCGACGCCACGGGCCAGAAATTCGAGTCCATCAAGGATTTCCAGGACGGCAACCGCCAGTTCCAGGAAAGCGGCAAGCTTATCGCGCCGACCGGCCTCAACATGAAGCCCGGGGCCGACGGCAAGATCGACCTGGAGGTCGTCCAGGCCCGCAACGTCTCGACCTTCGACAAGATCATCGATCCGATCGTGGGCATCGGCACGGCCCTCGCCACGGCCGTTGCCGTCATTCCCAACCCCTTCTCGCCGCTCGCGGCAGGCCTGGCCTATGCCGGTGGTGCCTATCTCGGTACCCGCGCGGTCATCAAGGAAGTGGACTATCTCCAGCATGGCGGCGAACTGGGCGACATGGAGTCGATGATGAACATCGGCACGGTGGCCACCACCGTCCTGCCGATGGGGTCGAGTGTGTTGCGCACCATCGGCATGGCGAAAACCACGGAACTGTCGGTGGCGCAGGCGTTCAGAGCCAGCATCGGCATGACCGGGCAAGGCACCTCCGTCGCCACGACGGCGGACGGTTATATGAGGAGTTCGGGCGGGCTCAACCGCACCGCGCGCGGTCTCGACTGGGCGGCCATCGGCACGGGCGTGCCGTTGACGGCGGTATCGGCCCATGACCTTGCCGCCTATGGCGACCAGATGAGCGGCCTGGAATTCGCCAGCGCGTTGACCAGCCTCGGCGTGGGTGTCGCCGGCACTGGCCTGGGCGTCAAAGGGCTCAGGGCCACCAAGCCGGTTGTTGCAGCCGATGGGCCAATTTCACGGCCCTTCAGTTCGGAAAGCGGGCGCACGCTGAGCTACCTCCCAGACGGAACGGTGACGGTCGGCGGACAACCGGTCGCGGCGAAAGATCTGTCGATCGGGCTGTCAAGCAAAGGCGCCGTCGACAAGGACACCTTCCTGGTGGTCGCCGATGAGACCAACCTGCCCGGTGCGACCCAATTGATCGACGATCTCCGCAACACCGGGTACCGGGAGGGCCAGAGCATCACGATCCTCGCCTGCCGCGCCGGCTCCCTTGACCATCAAGCGGGCGGCCCCCTCACGCGCTCTCTCGCCGGTGAGCTCGCCGACAGGTTGGGCGTACGGACGCGCGCCTATGACGGGCCCGTCGAGCTTGCCGGCGACATCAAGCCGGCCCAGGGAGGCCGGGAAGTGGTCGAGTTGCCCGGCCTGCCCCTGACCGATGTTTCAGGGGGAGGAACGATCAAGCAGCCCAACCATGCCGCTCAAACCGACTTCTGGTTTGGAGGAGGCAAGGGTACGGCGCCGCCCGCCTCCCCGATCAGCGTGCATGTTGCTGGAGACGGGCCGATCGATCCAATCACCCTTGGCAAGAAGACAGGGTCCAATCCCTCGGCGGCAGCAGCCAACACCCCTCCGGCCAAGTCGCCGAAAAACACGGCTCCCACACGCAAGCAATTGCAAGCCACCGATCCCAAACAGTTGGACTTCACCCAACTCACCGCCAAGAACGTGCCATGGCTGAAGCCGGACCAGATCGCCTCTTTCACGCCCAAGCAGTGGGAGGCCTTCAAACAGGCCGGGCTGCAGGGCCATCTCACGCGCAGTCAATTGCAGGCGATTCCGGAAAACCGGGTCAGAAATCTCGACACCGGCGCCCTGTCGAAATCCCAGGTCCGTTCGCTGACCAGGGCCCAGGTTGCGGCCTTCAATAGCAAGCAATTGCAGGCGCTCCATCAGGCCGGCCTGCAGGAGCATCTGACTCAGGGCCAGATCGGGGCGATACCTGATAATCGCGTCAAATATCTCGATAGCGTCAGTTTGACGAAAAGACAGATCGGCGGCCTCTCCCAGGCCCAGATCGCCGCGATGACCAACAGCCAGTGGAAAGCCTTCAATCAGGCAGGGCTACTGCCTCATCTGTCGCGGGCTCAAACACGCTCGATCCCAGAGAACCGCATTGCAGACCTGAATATCGGCGCAATGGCGCCCAAGCAGGTCTCCTGGTTGACCCTGAAGCAATGGGAAGCCTTCAAGCGATCCGGCCTCCAGGGGCAGCTGACGCAGGCCCAGATCGGTGCAATCCCGACCAACCGTGTCAAATATCTCGACATCGCCGGGCTGGGCGCCAAGCAGGCTGGATGGCTGAAACCCGACCAGCTTTCGGCACTGACCAAGTCGCAGATCAGGGCCTTTTCTGGCGAACAGCTGCGCGCTTTGCCCGATGCGTCTGTCGCAGATATGGCAGCCAGCCTTACGCGCAGGCAGATACCCGAGTTGACGCTTGCCCAGATGGAAGCGGTTGGCGACGCCCAGAAGAAGGCGATGAGCGAGGAAGGGCGCACGCTCCTGGACGAACTCATCGAGGTCCGCAACCTCTCACCGGACGACATCGCCCGCCTCTCGCCGAGCGGAATCATTAATCTCACGGCCGACCAGTTGAAGGGCCTGACGCCGGACCAATTGCGCGCCATCGCACCCAAGCGCATCAAATATCTCGATCTGGCCGAGCTCAACCCCTCGCAACTGAGCGAGCTGACGCCAGAGCAGGTGAAGAAGTTCAGGCCGGGCCAGCTCGCGGGGCTGAAGGACGATCAATTGAAGGCCCTCACGCCGGCTCAGGTCGATGTGCTCAAGCCCTTCCAGACAGCTCTGCTCAAGGCTGACCAGCGCTCGGCCCTCAACGGCTACACGCCCGCCTCGGCGCCGGTGCGGGCGCTGGCAAAAATGCGCGCGATGGGTGTCGACGATCTCGTGCTCACCACAACCGCCACGGCCACCTTCGCCGCCGTCTGGCCGGCTTTGCCGCCGCATCTCCAGGCCTATATCCGGGCCGGTGGCCTCGCCTGGCGCGGCCTGACCATGAGCACCGCCGCTGCCCTGCCGGGCAAATGGACGGCGCTGCACACGCCGCTGGGCCGCATCATGAAAATCGGCGATGCGCTGAGCTATCTACCGACCCAGGCGGCCGGCATCCCGACCTCAGTCACTCTGGGCGGGGCCGGCGGGGCTCTGTTTGAAGGCAGCAACGCCTTCTATTTCGCCAAGGCGGTACGTGAGGCCCGCACGGGCCGGCCAGCCATGCCGATGGCCGACAAATGGAACCTGCCTTCCTATGCGATCGGGAGCGGCCTCTCGCTCGGTGATTCCATCCCCAAGGATGGTTCGAATCTTTCGAGCATACCCGGCGTGCCTGATTTCGTTTCGAAAGGGTTCGACTTCGTTCCGGGCGGCGCCGATACGGTCGACAATGCCGCTTTCCTCTTCGGCTCGGCCTATTTGTGGGTACGGGGCGCCCGAAAGGGATTGGGACGGGGGAATTGGGAGCCCAAAATGTCGGGCTGGGATCGTGTCGTCTTCGGCGTCACCTTCGGCGGCGGCATGATCCTGTTCAGCGGCATCGTGGTCGCGAACTGGCTGGATCAGCAGAAGAAGGCAAATGCCCCCGGCGTACAGCCCCCCGGCAACAACAATTCCACGCTGACACCGACGCCGGCAACGCCGACGCCGGCGACTCCAACACCGACGCCATCAGGGACGACGCCAACACCCACGACCTCCCCCACGGCCACGAGTTCCTCAACGCCCTCGCCGACCACCACCAAAACCGGGCCGAACAAACCCCGGCCCAAGGAGCCGGCCAAGGCGAGCTTCGTACAGACCCATCCGGCCGGGCCGCAAGACGGTGCGGGACGCCTCAATCCCGAGCTCGAACGCCAGGGTTACCAGCCGATCATCGCCCGCGACGGCGATACGATGGGCGGCATCGCGCGCAACCATTCGGCCGATGTGCGGGAAACGGTGCTGCTGAACATGGGCCACATCGCCATCCCGGACATCCTCTTCGCCGGCGACCGCATCTACCTGCCGGGTGCGACGGCGTGAGGTGAGTTCGCAAGCGCTCCGCTTCCGCGGAGAAGGACCGATCTCGCCTTGATTCAAGTCAATGCAAACCCTCCATGACGGGTCCAATCTGCGCCCCATCGCTTCGAGGTAAGCCATTGGGGGCGCAGATGGGCCTGATCGTTCGATTGTTGCTGTTCGTGGCGGCGCCCATCGCCGCCCTTTTTGTGGCCAAGGATTCCCTGAACTTCCAGCTCGCCCAGATGTTTTTCGCGATGACGATCTTCATCGCCGTTGGGGTGGTTGCCGCGTTCTGGGCGTCCGGGAAAAAGACCTGATTCTTCCGGCACGGCGCTTCAAAAACTGGTGAGCTTGCCAGTTAAGAAGACATGTTAAAACAATAAGTTAGAGAAAATCTCGATGCGGAGAGGCCACGCTCTTACCCGTCGACTTTTGAAACTCACACGGCACCCGGAACGGTTGCGACAGGTCCCCGCCGGCAATTTCTACAAGAATCTAACAGTATTTTTTTACCTCCCGCCATAGCGTTTGTGATTTGGTGGAATCACCAAGAATCGCAGAGGCGCGTCGAACCAAGGAGCTAGAGCAAAAAGGCGTTTCCCTCTAAACGCGCTTTGCTCTAGCGCACGACGACCTCGGCGCCAATCGCGGCGCGTTGATACAGATCGATGACGTCGTCGTTGGTCATACGGATGCAGCCTGAGGAATTAGCCGTGCCGACCGTCCAGGGCGCATTGGTGCCGTGGATGCGATAGAGCGTGTTGCCGATATAGAGCGCGCGGGCGCCGAGCGGATTGTTGGGACCACCCGCCATCCGCACCGGCAAGTCATGCCCTTGCGCAGCCTCTCTTTCCCGCATTTCGGCAGGCGGGCGCCAGTCGGGCCATTCCTTCTTGTCGAGGATGCGATCCCGCCCCGACCAGGAAAAGCCCTCGCGTCCGACACCGATGGCATATCTGAGAGCCCTGCCGTCCCCCAATACGTAGTACAGGCGACGCTCGCCGGTATCGACGATGATCGATCCCTTAGGGTGGGGTTCGGTGAACGCCACGACCTCGCGTGCGATCGGCGGCGTGCGCCTTGTCACGGGTGGGCGCGCCGGTCCCGTGGCAGGCTGGTCGACGACATATCCCTGCGGATTGTCGGACGGCGCGATGACCATGTCCTGCTCGCTGTCATAGCTCCATGTGCGTGGATCATAGGCACCGACCTGGGCCTCAGCGATGCCTGCCATCATCAACGAGATGATGCCGGCGATGGCGGCGACCAGAGTGACACTGCGCAAGATGGAACGCAGGATCATGCCCCTCCCTCGTAACGAGCGACACGCGTGAAAACATCCTGCCTCAACCATCATTCCTATGGTCTCCCCGGGCCCGTCGTATCGCCCAAAACTGTAACAATGTACCTCCAGACACAATAAAAATCTGAAGCGTTTGGCACTTACCTATGGCTCTATAATCCAATTGGACTTTCATTTCAGCGACGATCACGATAATGTGCGGCACGATTTGGCAGGTAAATCATGCCGTACGGGACTCGCGCTCGAAGAGCGAATGCGTCGTTGCACAGGTAAGGGGCATGGAAATTGAAACCAGCAGGATGGCCATGGGGACGAACCATCGGTCTCCCGCCATTCTCGGCTTCGCAGTCGGATTGTGCCTGTGCGTGGCGGCGTTGCCGGCGCGTGCGGCGGAACCGGAGTGGCCTTCCGGCCCCTACAAATACATCACCATCGACCAGTCGGTTCGCGACGCCTTGACCGAGTTCGGCCGCAACATTCACGTCCCGGTGAAGCTCACCGACGGGGTGAAGGGGCGGTTGAGTGCCGGCATGCCGATGGGAACGGCCCGCGAGTTCCTGCAATGGGTTTGCGACCGCTACGGCCTGGTTTGGTATTATGATGGCTCCAGCCTGGCTGTGGCGACCGAGGCCGAAATGCGCACCGACATGTTCAAGGTCGATGCAACAGCCCTGCCTGGCATTCCCGGACGGCTGCTTGAACTCGGCGTCGCCGATGCGCGCTATCCCATCAAGATCGCCCAGAACGAGCGGGCCGTCTCGGTCTCCGGTCCGCCCGCCTATATCGACGCCGTTCGCAAGGCGCTCGGCGTGATGACGGAGCCGTCCGGCCCCGCCCGGGCGCGCGAAGTCGACGGTTCGGCTGAAAATGTCGTGCCTGTACGTGTTTTCCGAGGCCGGCGCGCCGAGGTCGAGACCCCGCCCGCCGCCAAGCATCCAGGAGAAAGCAAATGAAGATCGAGAGCAACGGCATCAGCCCGACCAACCAGCCCGATCCGACCAAGGAAAGCCAGGAAGCAGCCCTTCAAAAGCAGATGGAAGAAACCCTCGCCAACTTTGCCGTGAGCATGGCCCAGCAACAGGGTGACCGGGCTCTCGAAGGCATGCAGCAGGCCCGTAACGAGGAAGGCTGAGCCGGAGCCGGGAGGCAGCCACCCGCAATCGGCGATCGATGAGGAATGAACATGCAGCTTGCAGACGCTGCCATCGGCGCGGTTTCGGCGGCGCCCAGCCAGTCCCAGCCGACCCAGCCCCAGGCGAATGTCGAGCACCAGCTCTTCGACTATCTCGTGGAAATGGAAAAGAGCGTCGGGAAAACCGGGCAGCCCAATGATCCCGCTGCTCTCGTCGGCGGTGCCCTCCATTCGCTCGAAGGGGTGGTGCAGCAGGCCCAGTCTGCCTTTGCCAAGAACGGCCCGCAGGCGGGCGTCGCCTCGTCGGCCAGCGAAGGAGCCGGCAATAGCCCGGCCGGCAATGAACGGGCGCCGGGACAGCCGAACGCGGATCTGACGCTGGATCGCGCCATTTCCTTCATGTGGGCGGCGGCCAATGTCTCCGTCGCCATCAACAGCGTGACGGCCGCCACTGGCTCGGTCAACACGCTGATCAAACAGCAATAGTGCGTGGCGGGGGCTCCGTGAGGCCAGTATCGATGCATCGGTTGCCGGCCTGGCTGCGCCGGTTCGGCACCGTCTTTGCCCTTGTCGGCGTGCTGTTCCTGCAGGCCTGCACGGTGGAACTCTATACGGGGCTCAGCCAGCGCCAGGGCAACGAAGTCGTCGCCGCTCTGGTGCGCAAGGGCATTCCCGCCCAACGCCAGATCGACAAGGAGGGCACGGTGACCGTCCTGGTCGACAAGGCCCGCTTTGCCGAAGCCATGTCCGTGCTCGATGCGATCGGGCTGCCAAAGGAGAAGTTCGCGACCCTCGGCCAGGTGTTCAAGCGCGACGGGCTGGTCTCCTCCCCAGTAGAAGAGCGCGCTGCGATGATCTACGGGCTCAGCCAGGAGCTCTCGCAAACCATTTCCGACATCGACGGCGTCCTGTCCGCCCGCGTGCATCTCGTGCTGCCGGAGAACGATCCACTCAAGCAGCAATTGGTGCCGTCCTCGGCATCGGTCTTCATCCGCCACCGCACCTCGGTCGACATGAAGGAACTGGTGCCGCAGGTGAAGATGCTGGTCGCCAACGGCGTTGCCGGACTGACCTACGACAATGTCTCCGTCATCCTCGTGCCGGTCGCGGCACCGGCCGAGCCGGCGACTAGCGAGCCGGGCCTCACGAACTTCCTGGGCATCTGGCTGCATCCCGACGATCTGGTGCGTGCGATGTGGATCGTCTATGGGCTCGTCGCCATGGTCGTGCTTTTGGCCGGGAGCCTGGCCTATCTTCACTGGCGGCGGCGACGCGATGTCTACGCCCTCGACGGCTCCCCCGCTCTTCGTGCCGTGAAGAGGGCGCCATGACCGACACGGTCGACACCGCCGACGCTTGGCAGTCCTTTCTGCACAAACCGGCCCTTCATGCCATTGCCTCCCGCCTGGTTCCCTGTTTCGGCGGCACGCTCGGTGACGAGGCCTGCGCGCATATGCTCTCCGCCGAACGGCTGGAGACGCGGCTTTCGAGCCTGATCGGTGACCATTACGGCTTTTCCCGCCAGGAACCGGAGGTCGACGAAAACGACCGGCCTATCGCGCTTTGCGATGCGGACCGGCTGGCCGACATCGCACTGAAGGCCGGAGCGATTTATTGGGCTGCGTCGTTCGCCGGCGTGATCCGCCGCGAGACGACGGCAGCACTGCATGCGCAGCTCGGCGAGGCCCTGTGCGAATTCGCGGTGGTCAATCGCGACCTCACCGGTCCCGAACAGGAACTCGATCCGATCGATGACCTGGCGGAGCGGGTTGCGGCCGATGGCTGGCGCTGTCTCGGCGCCTGGTGCGACGCCATGCCCGCGGGGGTGGGGACGCGCGTTCGTCTCAAGCTTCCTCCCAGCCCGGAACTCGACGACGTCGCACCGACGCCTTTTGCGCAATTGGGCCCGCCGATCGTGCGGCGGGCCGCAAGCTCGAGGTAGGGGATGGCGGGGCAGGACACAGGGCCGTTGGCCGATCGACCCAAGCGCCCGACCGGGCGCATCCTGCGCGCGGCGGAGGCAAAAGCCTGGCAGGACGGCTATGGCTTTCTGGAAGCGGCGCAACAGGACGCCGAACGCCTGCGCGAGGCCGGCCGCCGGGCCTATGCCGCCGAATATGCGCAAGGCTATGAGGACGGGCTTGCCAAGGGCAAGCAGGAGGCAGCCCATCTCGTCACCGAAACGACGGCCAAGCTCGATCGCTATTTCCAGGGCGTTGAAAACCAGGTGACCGATCTGGTGCTGGAGGTCACCCGGCGCATGCTGGGCAGTTTCGACCTCGACGAGCTCGTCGCCAAGATCGCCCGCCAGGCCGTTTCCGAGGTCAGGCAGGCCAAATATCTCAGGCTCACCGTTCACCCCGACGCGCATGACAGGGTTCGCAAAGAACTCGAAGCACTCCTGCGGGAGCGGCAATTCGGCTTTCCGATCGAGACCACGACGGACCCTGCCCTCGCCCGCGACGCCTGCATCGTAGCAAGCGAGGCCGCCGTGATCGATGCCAGTGTTGCTACCCAGCTCGACGCCATCGCCGCTGCGCTTGGATCGGCGAGAAAGGCGGTGTCATGACCAACGCCTCCATCGACATCGACGCGAGGCTCGCCGATATCGTTCCGCGCCTTGGCAGGCGGCTGCGCGAAGAACATCAGCGGGGACGCAGCGGGCGGGTGCGCGAGGTCGTCGGCGTCGTCATCCATGCCACAGTGGAAGAGGCGCGGCTCGGCGAAATCTGCGACCTGGTCGATCCGAAGACGGGCCGCCGCGTCAGAGCCGAGGTCGTCGGCATTTCCGATGGCTCGGCGGTGCTGGTCCCGCTCGACGACCTCGCCGGCCTGTCGAGCCTGACGGAAGTGATCCCCGTCGCCGCACAATTGCAGATCGGCGTCGGTCCCGGCCTGCTCGGTCGCGTGGTGAGCGCCCTCGGCGAGCCGCTCGACGGCCGGCCGCTTCACGCCGATACGCTCGAGGACCAGCGCCCCGTGCATGCCTATCCCCCCTCGCCGCTTTCTCGCGGGTTGATCAGCGAGCCGATCCAGCTCGGCATCCGTGCGCTGGACGGGATGCTCACCTGCGCCCGCGGCCAGCGCATCGGCCTGTTCGGCGAGCCGGGTATCGGCAAATCGACCCTGCTCGCCAATATCGTGCGCGGCACCGACGCGGATGTCGCCGTCGTCGCGCTGGTGGGCGAGCGCGGCCGTGAGGTCCGTGAATTCGTCGAGCATGCGCTGGGCCCCGAGGGCATGGCGCGTACCATCATCGTCGCCGCGACCTCGGACAGGCCGGCCATCGAACGCGTCAAGGCGGCCTTCGTCGCCACCACCATCGCCGAATATTTCCGTGACCAGGGCCGCCACGTCCTGCTGGCGATGGACAACATCACCCGTTTCGCCCGCGCCCAGCGCGAAATCGGCCTGGCTTCGGGCGAACCGCCGACACGGCGCGGCTTTCCCCCCTCCCTGTTCGCGGCGCTGCCGCGCTTGCTGGAACGGGCCGGCCCAGGCCAGACCGGGACCATCACCGGCCTCTACAGCGTCCTGCTCGAGGGCGACGGCACGCTCGACCCCGTCGCGGAGGAACTGCAGGCACTACTCGACGGCCATGTCTTCCTGTCGAGCGATCTTGCCCGGCGTGATCATTTCCCGGCGATCGACGTCCTGCGCAGCAGAAGCCGCCTGATGAATAAGGTGATCTCGCAACAGCACCGGGCGGATGCAACCCATATACGCGAGTTGATGTCGCGCCACACCGAGGTGGAACTGCTGGTGCGCATCGGCGAGTACCAGAAGGGCAGCGACGCCGTCGCTGACGAAGCTGTCACCAAGATCGACCGGATCAACGCCTTCCTGCGGCAACCCTCCGACCAGCAGGAAGCCATGGAGCGTACCACCGAGCGCTTGCGGGATATCGTCAATGGCTAGGCAGGCGGTGATTTCCCAGCTCCACAAGATCCGCAGCTTGCGGGAGCGACGCGCCCTGGAAGCGGTTGTCCGCAGGCAACGCCTGGCTCGTGAGGCACAGGACCAGGCGCAATCGGCGGCCACTGCTCTCGACACCCGGCTCGAACGGGCCGCAGCCGACGAACGAGCCTCGTTTGCCGATCTCATGCGCCAGGCGCTAACGGCACAGGATCTGCTGCGGCTGCGCGGCCGCTTCCAGTTGACCGCAAGCGAAGTGGAACAGCTGCGGCAGGCGACGGAAGAGGCAAGGCAGGCTGAAACCGAGCAGCAGCAGAAACTGGCGCAGGCACGCGAGGACCATCACGCCCGGCGCAAGGCCATCGAGAAACTGACCCGTCTCGTCGACGATCTGCGATCGCGCAGCGTGCGCCGGCAGGAAGCGATCGAGGAAATGATGATCGAGGAGGAAGCAACCCTCGCGGGCGCGTCAAAGCCCAGGCCAGTAAGAGCGTGATTTTCGCATGCATCAGAGACTAATGGCACTTGGAAAAACGCAACAGCGCCCTTCAGTCGGATCCACGGTCTCGGCTGTGCGCCTGCAAGCGATCGGCGCCGCGGACGCCGCTGCCTTCAACGCTTTCTATCGCCATCGTCAGCCTGCGAGGATCCGCATTGCCGGCGAGGAGTTCTTCCTTTCTGCCCGATGGCCGCTGCCGGCGATGGATCTGGGCAACGTCACAGCCATCGACTTCAAATTCGGTGCCGCAAGAGGCCGGCTTTGCCTCACGCGCGCAGTGCTCGAACGTTGGCTGATACGAGCCAACCCCGGTATCACCGCCGGCCCGCCGGCCCCCACCCATGCCGCCTTGCTGCTGGAATCCTTCCTGCGCGAGGAGATCACCTGGCTGGAACGGCAACTGGACGAGGCGATCGAGCTGATCGCGGTCGCCCCTCTCGACCGCGTAGCCGATATGCCTTTCGCGTTCGCTGTCCGGACCACCGGCCAGGCCGACGGTACCTGTCTCCTGCAAGCGAACGCTGAGCTCGCCACCAAGATCGGTGGCCTCCTCGATGCCGCATCGGACACGCCCACGGCACATCGGCTCGGCCTGCCGCTGCCCGTCAGCCTCTGGTGGGCCGCGACCAGCCTCTCCATTGGGGAATTGCGTTCCCTCCAGCCTGGCGACGTCGTCATGGCCGACGGTTGGACCCGCGGAGCGCAGACGGTCCTGGTGGTGCTGGCCGAGCGTCGGGCGGCGCTGGCCGAGCCGATCGGACAGAGCGGCAGACTTGTTTCGGCGCCGATGCCGATCAGCAAAACGAGATGGGGATGGATCATGGATGAGCCACAATCGGCGAGCGGTCGGCCTGACGACACGGGCCTGGAGGATTTGCCGGTGACCGTCGTCTTCGAACTCGCCCGTATGACCATGCCGCTGCACGAGGTCAGCCGGCTCGCTGCCGGATCCATCGTGCCACTGCCTGAGCTTTCCGACCCCACGGTCGATCTCGTAGCCAATGGCAAGCGCATCGGACGCGGGGAGATCGTGAAGGTCGGTGACGGCATGGGAGTGCGTATCGTTCGCATTTCCGCCGATGCTTGAGGGTTCGCCCAATCTTCTCGGCCTTCTCGTCGCGGTCGGCTTGGTCGGCATTCTGCCTTTGGCCGTGGTGACCATGACGGGTTTCCTGAAGATCTCCGTCGTCCTCTTCCTCATCCGCAATGCACTCGGCGTCCAGCAGACACCGCCCAATCTGGTGATCTACGGCATCGCCCTGGTGCTGACGGTCTATGTGACGACACCCTTGATCGGCGAAATCTCAGGGCGACTGCAGCAGGAAAACATTCAGTTCCAGACCACGCAGGACCTGACGCGCGCAGCCGAACTGGCACGCGAGCCGCTCAAGCAGCATTTGCTGCGCTACACCCAGCCGCAGGAGCGTCAGTTCTTCCTGGACGGCACCAAGCGGCTATGGCCCGAGCAGACGCGGGCCGAGGTCAAGGATGACGACCTGCAGATCCTGGTGCCTGCCTTTGTCGCTTCCGAACTGACGCGGGCCTTCGAGATCGGCTTCCTGCTCTATCTGCCCTTCCTCATCATCGATGTGGTGGTCGCCAATGTGCTGATGACGCTGGGCATGATCATGGTCTCTCCGACGCTGATTTCCATTCCTCTCAAACTGCTTCTCTTCGTGGCGATCGACGGCTGGTCGCGCCTGATGCACGGCCTCATCCTCAGCTACAATTGAAGGTTGCACCGCAAGGACCGTCCAATGGCCAATGATTTCATCCTCGCCAAGGTCCAGAGCGCCCTGTGGATGGTGCTGATCCTCTCTGGCCCTGCCATCGTCGCAGCCCTGGTCGTCGGCCTGCTCATCGGCTTTGCGCAGGCGTTGACCCAGATCCAGGACCAGAGCCTGCCGCAGACCGTCAAGCTTGTCGTCGTCCTCGTGGTCATCCTGCTGGTCGGCCCGCTCCTCGGCTACCAGATCGCCAATGAGGCGTCCAAGGTCATGGACGAGTTTCCTGTCGTGACGCGCTAGTCATGGAAAACCTGTTTGCATCCCTCAAGGGGCTGGAAACCCTTATCCTCGCAAGTGCCCTGGCCACGGCGCGCATCGTCGGCCTGGTTGCGCTGATGCCGCTGTTTTCCCGAACCCGGCTGGCGGGAATCTTGCGCACGGGCGTGGCGCTGGCGCTGGCGCTGCCGGTCATCCCGATGACCGTCGAGATCGCCGGCCGGGGTCATGTCGACGCACCCATGATGCTCATGCTGATGTTCAAGGAAGTTGTGATCGGCGCCCTGCTCGGCTTCGTGCTCGGCATACCGTTCTGGGCGGCCGAGGCCGCCGGCAACATCGTCGATCTGCAGCGCGGCTCGACCATGGGCACGCTGATCGATCCGATGATGACCCACGAGACGAGCGCCACCGGCACGCTTCTCATGATCGTCATGGTGGGCATCTATCTGGCCGCCGGCGGCCTCCACCACACCTTGAGCACACTCTACGACAGCTATGCATTATGGGCGATCGACAGCCTCTCGCCAATCTTCAGCCGCGACGCCGGCGCCATCCTCCTCACCTTGCTGACCCGAATCCTGGGCATGGCACTGACGCTGGTGGCTCCACTGATCGTCAGCCTGCTGCTCTCCGACGTCATCCTCGCCTTTCTGGCCCGCGCCTCGCCACACCTCAACATCTTTGCGCTGTCGCTGGTGGTGAAGACCCTCGTCTTCAGCCTCGTCTCGGTGCTCTATGCCGCCTTCCTCGTCCATTACATGACCGGCAGCCTCGCCTTCCTGAACCAGGGCATGAGCGACCTCAAGGCGCTTGTCGGTGGAGCGAGGTAGCGATGGTCGCAAAAGCAAAAACAGACTGCCAGGCCATATGGAAGCTGTGTGAGTGCTCGGGCCGGCAGTCGAACGACAAAGAGCTGATCCATCCTTCGAAAGAACCAGAAAATACAATAATTCTAATTGCTTGCTCGGGATTTCTCTACTCTCGCGACAAGCAGGGGGCCACAGAGATCAATGGGACGTCCACATATCGCGACGAGGTACGAAGAATTCCGCATGGTTGGTGCTACCAGTCTGCGCGAAGCAATCCGGCTCGGCCACTATCGCGGTCACACCGCCGGGTTGGCGGATGGCAGGCTGCAAGCGGACGTCGTCATCTTGCCGAACAGCCTCGCCGACAACTTCCTGGAATATTGCATGCGCAATCCCAAATCGCTGCCCCTGGTGGGCGTCAACCAGGCTGGAGACCCAAGCCTGCCGACTCTCGGCGAGATCGACGTGCGTACCGACCTGCCGCAATATGATGTCTTTCATGCCGGTCCGCAGATCTGGAGCAGGAGCGACATCATCAGCCTGTGGCGCGAGGATCTGGTCGCCTTTGCACTCGGTGGAACGTTCACCTTCGAGCACATGCTTCAGCAAAACCGCATCGAGGTGCGCCATGTCGCCATGAGCCAGAACGTACCCCTCTATCGCTCTTCTATCCGTACCCAGAGCGTGGGCGTGTTCGGCGGCTACATGGTCGTATCGATGCGGCCGATCCGAAAGGACCTCGTCGACAGGGTTCGCGCCATGACGGCGCGGTTTCCACACGCCCATGGCTCGCCGGTCCATGTCGGCGATCCCGCCGAGATCGGCATTGACGAGGTCGATAGCCCCGACTGGGGCGATGCGGTCGATGTCCGACCCGACGAGATTCCCGTGTTCTGGGCTTCAGGCCTGACGGCGCAAAGCGTACTGAAATGCTCGACGCCGGAGATGTTCATCACCAATACGCCGGGGCATATGCTGATAACCGACCTCGACGCCGATGCCGACGTCGGCCAGATCCGGCTGTTCTAGCTGTTCGGTACCGGCGTCAATCGCGCAGCAGCGGCAGCAATTGTTTGCCCTGCCGCTCGATCTCGGAGAGATAGGGCGTATCGGAAAGCACGAAGTGCGTGATGCCGAGCTCCCGGTATTTGCGCAGCGAACGGGCGACATCGGCAGCCGAGCCGACCAGCCAGGTTGTGCCGGCGCCGCCTCCGCCGAACTTGCCGGGGGCGGTATAGAGATTGTCGTCGAGCACGTCGCCGCGCGAGGAGAGATCGAGCAGCCTGCGCTGCCCCTCGGCGACGGCCTGGCGATGGTCATGCCAGCCGGCACCATTGGTCCTGGCCATCTCGGCGACCTTCGCCTCGGCATCGGCCCAGGCCTGCTCTGTCGTGTCGCGGACCAGCGTGGTGATCCGCAAGCCGAACTCCAAAGGCGGAAGGTCGCGGTCGAGTGCCGTGCTCAAGGCCCTGAGGCGTTCGATCCGCTCCCGTACGCCGCCAAACGGCTCTCCCCAGAAAAGCTGGACATCGGCCTCGGTTGCAGCCACGCGCTCCGCCGCCTCCGAGGCGCCGCCAAAATAGAGCCTGGGATGTCGACGCTGGCCATGCGGGGAAATGCGTGGCGCCGCAGTGGAAGCGGCAACCCGGAAATGCTCACCGTCAAAGGTGACGTTCTCTTCGGTCCAAAGCCTGCGCACGAGGCGCATGAATTCCCGGGTGCGGGCATAGCGATGCGCCTGCTCCCCCTCGGCATCGCCATAGGCCGCCAGCTTATCCAGGCCCGACACGACGTTCACGCGCACGCGGCCGCCGCTCAGCTGATCAAGCGTGGCCGCGGCGGAGGCGAACTGGGCCGGCTGCCAATAGCCGGGCCGGATGGCGATCAACGGTTCGAAGGTCGAGGTTCGCACGGTAAGGGCAGTGGCGAGGGTGAAGGTATCGGGCCGGCCCCAGCCGGTGCCGATCAGCGCCCCCTTCCAGCCATGGTGCTCCAGGGCCCTGGCCTGACGAGTCAGCGTTTCCAGGCTGTTGTGATCCTCGACGGCTGAATCACCGCGATGGCCGGCCCTGATGTCATTGGGGATGTACCATAGATATTCGCCAGCCCCACTCATGGGTTCGGCCTGCCATTGCCCGTGGCTGCGGAGCCGTCATGATTGCCGGCGTGGCATGCGATCCTGTTCGACATGGTTCGTCTTTCCGTGATCATTCCCGATGTCCCGAAGCGCCCGCGCCCCTAGCATGTGACTTTGAGGTAAGCCGAGGTCAGCGCACCTGCCCCCAGCGGCGGATGGTGATCCTTTCCAGCGTCGCGAACACCACATTCTCCATGACCAGACCGATCAGGATCACGAGGGCGAGGCCGGCAAAGACACGGTCGGTGTAGAGCTCGTTGCGGTTTTGAAAGATGAACCAGCCGAGCCCGCCCTTGCCGGACGAGGCGCCAAACACCAGTTCCGCCGCGATCAGCGTCCGCCACGCAAAGGCCCACCCAATCTTCAGCCCCGAGAGGATCGCCGGCAGGGCAGCGGGCACCAGGATCTGAAAAACATAACGTACGTCCCGCAGGCCGTAATTGCGGCCCGTCATGCGCAGGGTCTCTGGCACGGCCTGGAAACCGGCGAAGATGTTGAGGGAAAGCGGCCACAACACTGAATGGATAAGCACGAAGATCAGGCTTCCGGCACCGAGCCCGAACCACAGCAGCGCCAGAGGAAGCAGGGCGATGGCGGGTAGCGGGTTGAACATGGCCGTCAGCGTCGACAAAAGGTCCCGGCCCAATTGGGTGGCGACGGCGAGCGTGGTCAGCGCGAAGGCGAGCACGATACCGGCGAGATACCCCTGGACGAGGACGAGGAGCGACAGCCGCACCCGCTCGGGCAGTTCGCCGCTGGCCATATCGGCAGCGAAGGCCCGTGCGGTCGCCGTGAAGGTCGGCAACAGCAGATCATTGTCCTGATAGCGAGCCAAAATCTCCCACAAGAGCGCGAGGACGATGAGTATCAGGCCCTTGCGCAGCCAACCCTGCTGCCACAGGCGGGTCGCCAGCGGCAGCCGGCGTTCGAGCGCCACTTCGATGAAGGGCGCCAGGTCGTGCTCGAATTCCGGGCGGACCGGTGGAACGAGCGGCCCATTCACGGCCGTACTCATGCCTGCCCTCTCCAACCGACCCTCGCCTCGACTGCCCCCTGCACTTCTGCGCTCTCCTCCTCGAACAGCAGGCGATGGATACGCTGGCTCGCAGCCTGGAAGGCCGTTCCGCCGACGCTCGTCAGGTCCCATTCGTGGCTGTTGATCTCTGCGCGCACCCGGCCCGGGCGCGGCGAGAGCAGCGCCACGCGGTTGCCGACGACAAGCGCTTCCTCGATGGAATGGGTGACGAACAACAGGGTGAAACGGACCTCATCCCACAATTGCAGCAGTTCCTCCTGCATCTTGCGCCGCGTCAGGGCATCAAGCGCCGCGAAAGGCTCGTCCATCAAGAGGATCTCCGGCTGCATGGCGAGCGCCCTGGCGATCGCCACCCGCTGCTTCATGCCGCCCGAGAGCTGGTGCGGGAAGACGTTTGCAAAGGCAGCGAGGCCCACCTTGTCAAGGTAATGCAGGGCCCGCTCCCGCGCCCGCTGACGCGGCAGGCTTCCCGAAGCAACGAGCGGGAAGACCACGTTCTGCAACACCGTCTTCCACGGCGGCAGTTGATCAAACTCCTGGAAGACGACGATACGGTCGGGACCCGGCGCGCGTATCGGCCGCCCCCTGAGCACGAATTCGCCTTCGACCGGCCTGATGAACCCCGCCGCCGCCTTCAACAGCGTGGACTTGCCGCAACCCGACGGCCCGAGCAGGACGAAACGATCACCCTCATAGACATCGAGATCCACCCTATGCGTGGCCCGGACGACCTGATGGCGGGTCACATATTCCAGGGTCACCGAGCGTGCCTGCAGCAGCGGCCCTGGCAAGCCGCTCTCGGCAACGGGCTGCAGCGCACGCGGAACGTCGCGCGGCCTGCGAAAAGCAGGCTTGGAAAAACCGTGCAGGAGGCTGTCCGTCATGCGGTCTACCGATCACCCATCTCAAAGTCTTCCTTGGAACGAAGCATTCAGCTGCCGCCGGAAATGCGAGGCTCATCGAAGAAATAGTCCGAAAGACTCTTCGGCTCGTTCTTGATGGCGCCGACGCGGTGCAGGAACTGGCCGAGCCCCAGCGTGTTGTCGGGGGCGATCTTGAAGCTCACTTCCGGGTTCTTGATGATCTGCAGGAGCAGCTTCCGGTCGGTCTTGGCGCCCGTCACCTCCAGATAGATATCGGCCGCCGCCTCGGGATTGTCGCGGATGAACTTGGCGGCTTCATCGAGACCGTCGAGGAAGGCCCTGTAGGTCTTGGGGCTGTCCTTGACGAATTTCTCCGTGGCGTAGAGCACCGTCGAGGAGGCCGGCCCACCCTGCACGTCATAGGATTTGAGAACGATGTGGGCCTTCGGATTTTCGGCGAGTTCCTGTTCCTGGAACGGGGGATTGCCGAAATGGGCCGTGATTTCGGTGCCGCCCTTGATCACCGCCGCGGCGGCTTCCGGATGCGGCAGCGCGACCGAGATCTGGTCCAGCCTGGCATAATCCGCATCGCCCCATTGCTTGGCCGAGGCCCATTGCAGGATGCGCGATTGCACCGAAACGCCGACGGCCGGCAGCGCGATGCGATCTTTGTCGGTGAAGTCGGCGATCGTCTTCACATTGGCGTTGTTGGTGACGAGGTAGTAGGGGAAATTGCCGAGCGAGGCGACGCCCTTGACGTTCTGCCTGCCGTGGGTGCGGTCCCACAGCGTGAACAGCGGTCCGACGCCTGCCCCCGCAATGTCGATGCTGCCCGATAGCAGCGCATCGTTCACCGCCGCCCCGCCCGAGAGCTTGACGAATTCGACATTGATGTCGATGCCTGCGGCCTTGCCGTGCTTTTCGAACAGCTTCTGCGCCTGTGCGACATTGAGCGTGAGATAGACGACGCCGAATTGCTGGGCGATGCGCAATTTGCCCTCTTCGGCCCGTGCCGCTGAGGCAATCAGCAACCCCGCGCCGGCCAGCACCCCAACCATCGCCCGCAAATGACGTTTCATGAAACACCCGCTCGTTGCTCAGAATCCTCTCAAATATAGAAAGTCTATTGAATTAGTCAATTTTATGCGAAACAGCGATTCGCGCCGCCGATAGGCTGCCCGGCTCGCTGTTTGTTTGCACGCAGCCCAGGATCGAGACCGGCCAATGCCCACTCGGCGAGCCGACCCCGCGGGATAGCCCGGCTCTCGAGGGAGAGGCTCGGACGCTATTCGGGGGCAACACGCACGGCGAGCTTGCCGAAATTGCGACCTTCGAGCAGCCCGATAAAGGCTTCGGGCGCCTTGTCCAACCCGTCCACGATATCCTCCTTGTAGCGAAGGCGCCCCGAGGCGATCCATTCCGCCGCCTCCCGATAGAAGGCCGGGCGCTGGTCGGCGAATTCGCGCTGGATGAAGCCGCGAATGAGAAGGCTCTTGCTCAGGACATCCCGCATCACCGGCGGCAGGCGGTCGGGGCCGGGATGGGCATCGGGGCCTGCATTGTATTGCGCAATCAAGCCGCAGACAGGGATACGGGCAAAATCGTTGAGCAGCGGAAACACTGCATCCCATACCCGGCCGCCGACATTCTCGAAATAGATGTCGATCCCCTCGGGGCAGGCAGCAGCGAGCTGCGCGGCGAAATCGGGAGCATGGTGATCGACCACGGCATCGAAGCCGAGTTCATCCCGCACGAAGGCACATTTGTCCGCGCCACCGGCGATACCGACGGCGCGGGCGCCCTTGATCCGGGCAATCTGACCAACAACCGAGCCGACGGCGCCGGATGCGGCGGCAACGACGACGGTCTCGCCTGGCTTGGGCTGGCCAATCGTCAACAAGCCCGCATAGGCCGTGAAGCCGGGCATGCCGAGCACCCCGAGCGCCGTGCTCACCGGTGCCGCCTGCGGGTCGAGCTTGCGCAACCCCGCGCCATCGGAAAGCGCGAAGCTCTGCCAGCCGGAATGGGAGAGCACGATGTCGCCCTCCCTGTAATCGGGATGGCGCGAGCGTATCACGCGGGCGACGGTGCCCCCTTCCATGACATCGCCGATCGCCACGGGCTTGGCATAGGATTTGGCCGCGCTCATGCGGCCGCGCATATAGGGATCGAGCGAGAGATAGAGGACCTGGAGAAGGAGCTGCCCCTCCGAAGGCTCGCTGACCGGCACATCCTCGACCCTGAAATTGTCAGGCGAAGGCGCACCGACGGGCCGGGAAGCGAGCACTATTCGCCGATTTACAAGGGTTGACGTCGTCATGATCGAGCCGGCCTCCTTTTAACCTGTTCAAAACGCTCGTTCCGGCCACGGAATGCCCCGCACCGGGAATAGGACGCCAATTCCATTTAAGGGCGCTTATTGAAATGTCATCGCCGGCCCGCTTATATTTTCGCGCAGTTGCGTTTCTTCGTCATGACCGCTGGCTATGGCAACGGCGGATTCCCTGTCACCGGCCAACGGATCGCAAACGTCGTTACCGGTCTCTATGGCCAGCTCCATTTCCCGTTGCGGCCGGTTTAGGGCCTGTTGCATCCGGTGCCACTGGCGGCGGCTCAGCCCAGCTTTTCATGGATAGGCGGGCCGACGATCTCGACCTTGAAGCGTTTGCCGACGGCCTGCGCCTTGGCCAAATCAACAATTTCGGGACCCAACTCGTTGAAAGCCGCGATGGCACGGTCATAGCCGCCGGGCGTCATGATGTTCATCACCTTGACTGGCGGCTGGTCCGGCTTGAGATTGTCGAAGGTGTGGGCGACGCCGGGCGGAAAGGTCACGAAGTCGCCGGGGCCGGCCTCGAAGATCTCCTCATCGCCCTGGACCGTGAGGATGCCTTCAAGCACATAGAAGGTGTCCTCCTGGTCCTCGTGCCGATGCAAAGGCGGCCCGCTGCGATAGGACACCTCCCCTACCATCAGGTCGAAGCGTCCATCGCTCAAATCGCCCGACGACTTGACCCGCCAGGGCGCGACCACAGCGCCGTCGCCATGGCGGACCACTCTTGTTCTGGCCATCTCCATCTCCTCTCGTGATAGTAGCTGCGCACTTATGCGGAACCGCGGATCAGGCCGCCGCGCGAACCTTGTTGATGAGGACGCCAAGCCCCTCGATCTCGCAGACGACCTCGTCGCCCGGCTTGAGGAAACGGCCATCGGCAAGGCCACCACCGGCGCATGTCCCCGTCAGAATCACGTCGCCCGGCAGCAGCGTCATCCCACGGGAGACCTCGGCGATGAGCTGCGGCACCTTCCAGACCATCTCCGCGGTGGATGCCTTCTGGCGGATCTCGCCATTGACCCGGCAGGTCATCGCCAGCGGATAGGGTTCTGCAAGTTCGTCGGCCAGCGTCAGCACCGGCCCGAGCGGGCAGGCATTGTCGAGGCCCTTGGCCTGCGTCCAGTTCTTGCCGTAGCTCTGATTGAGGGCCGGGAAATCCTCGTTCATCTGGAGGTCGCGATAGCTCACATCATTGGCGACCGTATATCCCGCGACATGGTCCAGCGCGCGCCCCGCCGGGATGTCCCGACCGGCGCGTCCGATGACGATGGCGACCTCCACCTCGTGATCGAGCTTCGCCGATACCGGATGTGCGAAGATCGGATCGCCGGGATTGGCGACCGATGACGGGGTCTTGACGAAGAAGAACGGCTTTTCGGGCATCTTCACCCGCGCTTCCGCATCATGGCCGGGATAATTCACGACATGGGCGAGGATCTTCGACCCCGTCTCGATGGGCGCCAGGAGCCTGGCCTGGGCCAGGGGAACCGAGCCGGCATCGCCGGCGGACAGAATCCGGCCGATCAGCGCTGCACGCGTCGGCTCATCGGCCAGCAGGAACAAGCGAATGTCGCGGAACATCGGGGCCAGCCATGCCAGTCCGGCAGCCTGGGCGGCCCTTGGCAGACTGTGCAGCCGATCTCCCTTGACCAAGCCAAGTTCGGGCCCATCCGCCCCCAGAAAACGGGCAATCTTCATATCCACTCCTTCACAACAGCTCATGCAGATCAGTTCTTGGCAGCAGGGCTCAGCCGTGGTGGGCGAGCCGTCGCCTCGGTGGATATCTAGCCCTCGCCTTTATGGACACGGAAGGCTGCCCCGCGCGGACACAGCGTTCGCCCCGACGAGACAGTCTGTCCTGCTTCACGGGGCTATTGAGGGCTGGGGCAGCCGCCTAGGCTGGCGCCACTATCGATAGGGGAGACAGCGGCATGGAAACGATCCGAGACGGGCTGGAAATGGTCCTCGGGCGTATCGACGGTGGCGACAGTGGCCGGCATGTCTTCACCCGCCTCTATCATCAGGCGGCCCGAGCCGCGGCCGATGCGGCCGACGCCCGCCACCGCACCGGGCTAACGCTGGGACCCCTCGACGGCACGCTGGTCTCCATCAAGGATCTCTTCGATATCGCCGGCGAGGTCACGCTGGCCGGGTCGCAGGTCCTGGCCGGTGGGCAGCCGGCCCGGGCCGACGCCCTTGTCGTGAGGCGCTTGCGGCGGGCAGGCGCCGTCATTCTCGGCAAGACCAACATGGTCGAGTTCGGCTTCAGCAGCCTCGGCCTCAACCCCCATTACGGCACACCGGCAAATGCGGTGGCGGCGGAGCGCATTCCGGGCGGGTCATCCTCGGGGGCGGGCGTCTCGGTCGGCGAAGGCACCAGCGAGATCGCGATCGGCAGCGACACGGCCGGCTCCATCCGGGTGCCGGCTGCCTTCAACGCTATCGTCGGCTTCAAGCCGACGGCCGGGCGTCACCCCAGGGACGGCGTCCTGCCTTTCTCGCCCTCGCTCGACTCGATCGGGCCCCTCGCCCGCTCGGTGCAGGCCTGTGCGGATGCCGATGCGATCATGGCGGGCGAAGAACCCCGGGGCCTTGCGCGTCAGCAGATTGCCGGCCTGCGTCTAGGCATACCGGCGGGCCGGCTGCTCGACGGCCTCGATGGCGAGGTGGCCGATGCCTTCGAGCGGGCCAGGCGCCATCTGTCCGATCGGGGCGCCGTCGTGACCGATATCACCATCGACGATCTCCTGACGGCACTGGCACAAGCCATCCCATCGGCATCGATCCCGGCGATCGAGTCAGCTGCCATTCACTGGCAGGCGCTGCAGGACGGCGAAACCCACATCGATCCCCGGGTCGCCAGACGCATGCGGCCGGGCAGCGAGGTCGCGGCGTCCGCCTATATCCGGGCCCTGCGCGAGCGTATCAGGCTCTGCGCAGCCATGGATGAGCGGCTGCGGCCTCATGATGCCCTCATGCTGCCGACGGTCGCCATCACACCGCCGCTGTTGGGGCCGCTGATCGGCGATGACGCACTCTATCTCGCCACCAATGCGCAGGTCCTGCGCAACACCGTCATGGCCAATCTGTTCGATCTGACCGCCATTTCCCTGCCCTTGCCGTGGTCGAGCCTGCCGACGGGCCTCATGCTCGTCGGCAGGCATGGCAGCGACCGGCAATTGCTGGAGATTGCCGCTGGCGTCGAGGCGATCCTGCCAAAATCACCATCTATCGAGCCAGGGCACTGAGAGCCGTCCGTTCAACGTCGTGGTACCGACTTCAGATCGCAAGCACCTGCTCGTCATGGACGGCACGGCAATCCATCTCATATTCGAGGCCCTCGACCGGGGGGCGGCAAAAGTGCCAGTCGATCCCCGCATGTCCTGCCCCTCGCCGCAGAATCTCGGTTTCGAGGAAGGGATGGATGTCGCCGAGTGTATAGACATGGGTGGCCGTGGTATCGCCCCATGCCATGTCGAAGCTCGCAAGCCGTCGTTCCATCTCGCCGAGCACGAAGGCCGCCTTCTCGCGCATCGCATCTGGCGAGGTGTCGCCAAGACGAATGATGCGCCCGGCATAGGGTCCGTCGCCGGCCCTGGCTTCCCCACTGCCCGATATCACGAAACTCGGCGCCGGACTGGTCGTTGGAATCGTATTTTGGGGAACCGTATAGGAGAAGGCGTGGAAGACCGTCTGCCGCGGCGCTTCGACTTTCGGGCAGACATTGGAACGTGCAACCGGATTGGTCTCCCCGTCGAACAGGCCCCAGGCGCGCAGCGTCTCGACATAATGCTGGTTGAAGGCCCGGAAACCGGCATCGCTGAACTGGCCGGGCGAGCGCAATTCGCAGGCACAGAAGGCCGTCAGCGGACGGCCCGCTTCCCGCAATGTCCGCCCGATCAGCCCGAACCCTTCCTCCAGTGAAACCGGTCTGGCAAGGCGATGGCGCCGGATGGCGTACCCCTCAAGAGCCGCAACGCCGCTGGAATACTGGAAAACGGCCGGTATGAAACGATAGCCTCCCGTTTCGAAGATCTTGGTGGCGGACATCCTGTTCTCCCTTGCAATCACATGTATCTGCTGCCTTGGGTATCGGCATCGGATCGGGGACAGAAGCCTCGCCGCCGGAATGGCCTGTCCAGAAATTTGGACAATCTCGACCGCCGATCCGTTGTATCGAGATGATCAGTCCAACCGGGGATTTCGCCATGCAGGACCACCTTGCCGCCGAAGCCGAAATCGTCTGCCGCAAGGCCCGCCAGGAGGATTTCGGCCCTGCAAGCGAGCTCCTGAACCGCTATCATGTCGATCGGCTCAGTACCGAGGAGCGCCAGGACGGCTTCATCTCCGCCCTGTTCACGCCGGCCCAGTTGCAGGACATGGCCGAGGAAATCGGCGTGTTCGTCGCCGCTTCCGAGGGGCGGATCCTTGCCTGCCTGTGTTGCTACGACAGTGCCTCGCCGGCCCTGCCGCCGCCCTATCGCACCATGAGCGGCCATTTCGACAAGTGGCTCTTTCGCGGCACAGCGCTGTCGGCATGGCGCTGCTTTGCCTATGGGCCTGTCTGCATCGATGTATCGGCCCGCGGCAAGGGGCTCCTGCGCCGGCTTTTCGCCGCCATGCTGCCGGAAGTCCGGCAGCGCTACCAGGCCGGCACGGCGTTCGTCGCCAAGGCCAATCCCCGTTCCCTTTCGGCCCATATCGACCAGCTCGGCATGACCCCTGTCGGCGAGTTCAGCCATGCAGGCCAGGATTTCGTCGCCCTCGCCTTCGCTATCGACTGAAGGGACGGCGACGTGGGATCATTGACCCGCTCCGCCCTCGCGTTCAGCCGGGAAGCGATAGGGGCCGAGCAGCGACAACAGGGCGATGGCGAGCGAGAGAGCGGCGGCAAAGCCGATCAGGGCCGGATCGTAGGACTGCCTGAGATCGCAGGACAGGCTCATGATATGAGGCCCCAGGCCCGAGCCGACGGTGAAGAGCGCGAACAGGACGGCATAGATCGCCGCCATGGCGCGAAGACCGAAATAGCGGCTGACCAGGAAGCCCATCAGGTCGATTTCGGCGCCGATGCCGAGGCCGCAGAGGGCGGCCGCGACATAGGGCAGAAAGCCGCTATTGCCTCCTGCGAGCAGCACCCCGATACCCAGCACCGGCAGGGCAAAGAAGATCATGCCGACATGGGGGCCGAAGAAGCGGTCGAGACAATAGCCGACGATCAACCGGCCCAGGATCATCGCCCCCCCAGCGACACTCATCGCAGTCGCCGCCGCGGCAGGCGCAAAGCCACGTTCGCGCAGGAGCAGGACCAACTGGGCGAGGACGCCGTTGATCGAGGTCACCGCAAGCAGGAGAGCAGCAGCAAGCAACCAGAACTGAGGCGAGCGCTTCATCACCTGTGCCAGGGTGAGGCCGCCCGGCCGGGCCTCCGTCACGGCGCGGCGATCGAGCGCCCTGGCTTCATGCAGAACTCTGGCTTCATGCAGGAACAGACAGACCGGCAGCAGGGCCAGGACGACGATCAGGAGGCCGAGGCCGAGATAGGCCGCCCGCCAGCCATAGGCTTCGATGAGCAGGCTGGCATACAGCGGCACCAGGGCCACGCCCAGCCCTGCCCCCGCCATCGCGATTCCCATGGCAAGGCCGCGTTCCCGGTCGAATCTGGCCGCGATCGCCTTGACATAGCCCGTCGGATTCTGGCTGGCGCTGAAGATCCCCTGCAGGATGAAGAGCCCGTAGAGCATCGCCAAAGAAGATTGCATCAGGCTCAGGGCAGCCGTCGAGGCTGCGAACAGGGCGATGAGCGGAATCATCACGGGGCGTATGCCGTAGCGATCCATCAGCCAGCCGATCACCGGCGTCGCGAGTGCGGCGGCCGAGGTCAGTACCAGCAGGGCCGAGGACAGCGTGCTGCGCTCGAAGCCGAGCGTCCTGGCCACGGGGTCGACGAAGACACCGAAGGTGAAGACGATGACCGGCCCCTGGGCCACGATGACCCCCAGGCCCGCGGCGAGAACCACCCACCATCGGTTGCCAAACCTCCCTGCCATGCGGGCCGGAGCGGATGCCGGTATGTCATTGCCTGAAACCGTCATTTCACGGCCGCCCCGGCTTGGTCCACGTCCCGGGCTTGATCCGGCCTGCTCAGGCTGAAACGTCCGCCGCCATGAGCGATCACGTAGAGAAAGCCGCCCAGCGTCGCTAGGTGGAACAGGAACAAATTGAGCTGGGCCAGGCGCTGCTCGAGCGGATAGTTCCAGAAATTGTGAAAGATCGAATTGAGCAGCAGGGTTTCCAGGAACAGCAGGACGGCACAGAGGCGCGTCGCTATTCCGAGGGCAAAGGCCATGCCGACGATGATCTCGAAAGCCGCTGCCAGCGGCAGGAGTTGGGAGGATGCCGGCACGCCGAAGGCTTTCATATAGGCAAGGAAGAAGTCGAACTCGACGATCTTGCGGACACCCGACACCACGAAGATGACGGTGAGCAGAATGCGCCCGCCAAGCATCAGATAGGCCTCGGCTCCAGCCGGTACGCTTAGGTCACTCGCGCTCCAGGCCTTTGGCCGCGCTTCGGAAATCGGCATCGTGTTTTCCTCCCCTCGAGCAAAGCGCGTCCTTGCGATTCTTGGAGATCCGCCAAATCGCAAAACGCTATGTGGGCACCCTGGTCCGCAGGGCGGAGCAGGTGCCTTCTTGCTCTCGACGATGAAGCGAGCACGGTCGTGGGACTAGCGCGGATCGGAGGAACGCACCGTCCAGGAAATCACTGCAATCGAAAGGCCGGGATGGGCGGAGACCAGTCGGCGGCGTCCCTGCCTCAGGCCAATTTTGCGGGGCCGGTTTTGGGCCGGCTCCCGGTTTCGGCGGGAATCCTGTCCTCGATGTCGAGCGAGAAATCGGCCATCTCGACGATCTGCCTGGCCGTGGCGCGCAACTGGCGCTCGATGAATTTGAGAAAGCTGCGCACCTTCAGCGGCAGATGCCGCCCGCTCGGATAGAGGGCATAGACATCGGCGCCGGGTGGCTGCCAATCGGGCAGAACCGACACCAGCGTTCCCTTGCGCAGGGCCGAGGCGCACATATAGCGCGGCAGCACGGCGATCCCCTGGCCCTCCAGCGCCATGTCACGCAGCATCGTCAGATTGTTCATGCGCACGACGACATGGGGGGAAACGCTGGCTTGCTCTTCACCCCGCAAAAAGGTCCAGTCGGCCGGCACATAGGGCGAATAGAAGTGCAGGCAGTCCTGCTCGGCAAGTTCGGCCGGAACGGTGGGCATGCCGCGCGCGGCCACATAGTCGGGGCTCGCATAAGCCCCGCGGGGAACTGTCAGGAATTTGCGGGCGATCAAGCGTGAATCGGCCAATGTGCCGATCCGGAAAGCCAGATCGAAGCGTTCCTCGATCAGGTCGATATGCCGGCTGGTCACCTCGACATCGATGTCGACCTGGCTGTTCTCGCGCCGGAATCGCGCAATGGCGGGGCCGATGATGTGCATGCCCAGCTCGATGGGCAGGCAAAGGCGCAGGATGCCGGTCGGCTGGCCCTGCTGGTCCTGGACCGCCGCTTCCGCCGCCTCGATTTCGGCGATGATGCGCACGCAGCGCTCATAATAGGACAGGCCGATATCCGTGGGACGAACCGTCCTTGTATTGCGATGTAGAAGCCGGGCGCCGAGACGCGCCTCCAGTTCCGCCACGCGATGGCTGACGGTCGACTTGGACATGCGCAAACGCCTGGAGGCGGCGGCAAAGCCGGCAGTCTCGACCACGGCGGCGAATATCGCCATGTCTTCATAGATCATCGTCACGCCCCGCATCCTGAGAGCCAGAGGCGTTCGGGCCGGAACGCAACCGCTCTCACTCCCCGTTTCCAAGCCAATCCGTCGGACTGGCTAGAGCATCTTCGCGATTCCCGGCGGTTTCACCAGATCGCAAAATGCCCTGCTCCATCGTCCAAATATTCGGACACGCCGTTGCGAACTATCCCTCTGTGGCGCGCAGCCCGCCAGCCCTAGGTTCCGGCCAGCAAGCCAACATGGGCAAAGAGTGCCTCGGCAAGGAGCAAGATTTCAATGGGCGACACAGGTCAGATCATCGATGTCCATCAACATCCGCTGCCGCGCTGGTATCTGAGGAGGCTGGCCGATGCCGGTCTCGCCAAGCTCGGCGGACGCTCGCCCGACGAGCCGAGCCTGCAATGGAGCCCGGAAAGCGCGCTCGGCCAGATGGACGAGCTCGGCATTGCCGCTGCGCTGCTGTCTTTTTCCGATCCCGGTGCCTCGATCGGCGATCCCGGGTTCCGGCGCGAACTCGCCCGCGAGTGCAACGAATATCTGGCCGATATCGCCGGGCAGGCCCATGGCCGCTTCGGTGCCCTCGCCGTCCTGCCCTTGCCGGATGTCGAGGATGCCCTTGTCGAACTGAACCATGCTGCCGACCGGCTGAATCTTTCCGGGGTCGTCCTGCTCTCGAACTATGGCGGGGCCTATCTCGGCGATGCGCAATTCGATCCTCTCTTCGCGGAGCTGTCACGCCGGCGGCTGCCGGTCTTCCTCCATCCGGCAATGCCCGCCTATGACGCACCGCTCTCCTATTTCCCCTGGATCCTAGAGTTCGTGTTCAACACGACACGAGCCGCAATGCACCTTATCTATAGCGGCACGCTCGACCGGTACCCCGACATTCCGATCATCCTGGCCCATGGCGGGGGCACGCTGCCTTTCCTGTCCTTCCGCCTCGATATGGGCCAGCGCATTCCGGGCCTCGAGCTTGCCCACCCCGTCCGCCACTATCTCAGCCGCTTCTACTTCGACACCGCCTTTGCGACCGCGCCGGAGGCTCTGTCGGCCCTGCTGTCCCTGGTCGAGCCCTCGCAGCTCCTGTTCGGATCGGACCTGCCTTTCGGGACGGTGCCGGCGGCGGCGCTCTCGATCAGCCAGCTGGCACAGTCACCACGCCTGGACGACCGCATCCGGGAGGCGATCGACCATGGTTCCGCGCGTCGGCTGTTCCCAAGTCTGGCACAAGCCCGATCGAACCGGGTACACGCACTTTCCATCGCCAAGTGAGGACCGAACATGCCCGTGCCGCTCTATCGCGACTTCCTCGACCAGGCCCAGCTCGATCGGGACTATGATGTCGAGGCCTCGGTCCCCGATTTTTCGGCCTATCGCAGGCGCTTCGATGCCGCCAGCCTGGAGGCCCTCGCCAGCCTGCAGCCCCGCCGCCGCATCCCCTATGGCCCGACGCGGGCCGAATATTTCGATCTCTATTTGGCCAAGGCTCCCGATGCTCCGGTGCTGGTCTTCTTCCATGGCGGCTATTGGCGCATGCTCTCGAGCGAAGATTTCGCCTTCGCCGCCGCCGGCGCGGCTGCCAATGGCATAACCGTCGCCAATGTGAACTACGCGCTCTGCCCAGGCGTCTCCATCGGCGAGATCGTCCGCCAGGCGCGGGCGGCCGTCGCCTGGATCCATCGCAACGGTGCCACTCTCGGCCTGGATACCCGCCATCTGCATGTCGGCGGGCACTCGGCCGGCGCGCATCTAGCCGCCATGTGTCTGCTGGCTGAATGGCACGAAGACTATGACCTGCCCGCAGACATGCTTCAGGGCGGCATTCTGGTGGGCGGCCTCTACGACCTCAGCCCCCTGCCCTATACGTTCATACAGCCGCAGCTCCAGCTCGATTGGGGCATGGTGCGTCGCAACAGCCCCTTGCTTCTGGCGCGGCCCATGCCGCAGGCGAAGCTTCTGGTTGCCTATGGCGGTCGCGAGACCGGTGAGTTCCAGCGCCAGTCACGCGACTTCGCCACGGCCTGGACCCAGGCCGGTAATTCGCCGCCCTCATTGCTGGTGCAGAGTGAGGAGGATCACTTTTCCTCCGCACTGGCGCTGTCGGATCCCGCCTCCTCCCTCAGCAACGCCATCCGCGCCTTGATCCACGCAGCGCCCCGACGCGATGGATAGAACGGCGATCTCACCCCCCGGCTGGAGCCACTATGGCTTTGGTGGCTCCGTTGCCTGTCCGCAAAACCGGATGTTCCCGAGTCCCTCAGTCCTCAGGTATTTGACTCGCCCCGCACAACTTAAGGCTGAGCATGGGTAGAATCGCGCCATTCTCAATAAAAACTTCCACATCCAGCAAACAATTCGATCGTATATGCCGATGCATCAATTCATAATTTGAATATTATTCATAAACAATGATTCTACGATAATTTATTCCTATATGATAATTGATCATTCAAAAATCATACACTTGAAAGTATCATTAAAACACGATAATTTTGATTCATATTCTGTGAAATTTTGAGATATTTTCTCATTATTCCGGTGCGGGGCAGGCTTTGCCTAAAGGCACCGTGCGGCCCATTCAGTCAGGTGCACAGACCTGAACCGACCGGGTTATGTGGAAAAGGAGGGCCCCCATGACGTCGACCGGAAACGCTCGAGTTCGCTCCCGCCTGCCCAAGCGGTCGCTCCTGAGTTTCCTATTGGCGTCAGGCACCGTCATGCTGTGCCAATCCGCGCATGCACAGGCGACAGCCAGCAGCGGACGGACGGTGCGCATCACGCCGGCCCAGGCGACCTGTAGGAACGAGATCTGCTTTCATGCCATCGACAAGGGCTCGCTGCTTTACAGCAACGCCGATACGCCCATCGACGTGACGGTGCCACCTGCCTTGAATGGTGACGATTACGACATCGGTATTTTTGCGGAGAACGAGACCACCATCAATCTCAAGGGTGGGGGGATCGTTCGCGTCGGCGGGGGCTCGACGGGGCTGCAGGCCAATTGGGCAGACGCGCCGGGCGGTACGATCTACGCGACCAACCTAAACCTCGATGTCGCGGACGTTGCCAACGGTGCGATAGCCTCCCGGAGCAGCCGCATGACGTTTAGCGGCCAAACCACCTTGGTTGGCCATGGTGCCTGGTCGGATGGTCTTTCTGCGCAGTTCGACAGCACCATTACCGTGAATGGCCCGATCGATGCCAGCGGTGCCTGGCTCTACGTCGCCCACAGCGGCGACGGCAGCCGGGTCGATTTGAAGGACGGGGGAACCATTTCGCTGACCGGAGCAGGCCAGGGTGTTTTTTCGGCGAGCGCCGACGGAATTTTGACGGCGACCGGTCTGAAGATCCACGCCGATACGGACCAAGGCAGTGGTACCTCCTTGCTGACCGGAGGCAGTTTGAGCACTATCAAGGTCTCCAACAGCGAGCTGGATGGCGCCAATTCTGAGGGAGCGATCTGGGGCGTCCATGTCTCGAATGCAGTGACCGAGAATGCGACCTTCGCTCTGGATAATACCAAGCTTACGATGAACTCGGCCGGAGCCGCCATCTATGCAGATGGTGGGCGAGCCACGGTGCGCTTGATCGGTTCAGACGTCACGGCCTTCAAAGGCACCGGGGGCCTGCTTGCCGATGTCGGTACGGGCCGGATCTTCCATCTACCCAGTGCACTCAGCCTCACCGCAATCGATTCCACGCTCTCTGGGAACATGGAGGTGGAGGCACCTGCTGCGGATGGAGCAAATATCCTGTCGGCCAGTCTGCGGGGCATCACGACATGGACCGGTAATCTGGCTGTGAACGGTGCTTCGCGAGGCAATGTGACTTTAGCCGATTCTGCCCGCTGGATCGGCTCGGCAAGCAATGCCACGACCGTCGTGCTGAGTTCTCCCGATGCCCTGTGGGCGATCCCGGGAGGCGGCAATTCCACCGTCAGCGGCACGATGAAGAACGCCGGCAAGATCGCCTTTCAGACCGGCGGGCCAACGACGCTGACGGTGCGCAACTTCGTCAATGACGGCGGCACCATCCAGGTGAACATCAACGCCGCAGGCCAGAACGATTTCATCCACGCCACCGGCACCGCCACCATCAATGGCGGCACGGTTTCCGTCATCCCCGCTTCCGGCGATTATTCGATCGGCCAGACCTACAAGATCCTGAGCGCCAATGGCGGTATCACCGGCCAGTTCTCCAAGGTGGTCGACAACGCCCCCTTCGTCGATCTCGGCCTGTCGCAGAACGCCAATAACATCTATCTGAAGGTGACACGCAACGACGCCAGCTTCGCCTCCGTCGCCACCAGCGAGAGCCAGCGCTCCGTGGCCGAAAGCGTCGAGACGCTGGCAGGCGGCAGCTCTCTCTATGAAGCCGTCGCCAAGGCTCCGGATGTCGCCAGCGCCCGTCAGGCCTTCTCGACCCTGTCCGGCGACATCCATGCCTCGGCCCGGAGCGTATTGATCCAGGACAGCGGGCTGCTGCGCGATGCCGTGCTGAATCGTCTTTATACCGCCGATCTGGCTGCCGTCGCCCCCACTGCCCCAGCCACCGGCCTGCTGTCCTATGCTGAAACCGCGACGCCCCACGGCCCGACGCCGTTCGGCTCGGATACTTCGCCCGCCCCTTCCGGCTTCTGGGCACAGGGGTTTGGTTCCTGGGGCCATTTCGGCGGCGGTCACGATGTCCGCATCGATCACAGCACGGGCGGCTTCCTCCTCGGCTTCGATGCGCTGGTCCAGGGCTCGTTCCTGCAGGACTGGCGCCTGGGCGCCCTCGCCGGCTACAGCCATTCGAGCTTCGATGCCGATACCAGCTCCGCCTCAGGCAAGGCCGATAATTACCATGTCGGCCTCTATGCCGGTCGGCAGTGGAACGCCCTCGCCTTACGGCTAGGCGCCACCTATACATGGCACGACGTCGACAGCGACCGCAGCGTGATCCTGCCCAGCTACGCCGACCGGCTCAGCACCAGCTATGACGCCGGTACAGCGCAGCTCTTCGGTGAGCTCGGCTATCGGATCGACAGGGGAGCCTTGCGCTTAGAGCCCTTCGTCAACGCGGCCTATCTCAACCTGCATACCGACGGCTTCCGGGAGACCGGCGGCGACGCGGCTTTGACCGGCCGGAGCGAAACCAGCAAGCTTGGCTTCACCACCCTGGGCGCTCGGGCCGCGACCAGCTTCGACCTGACCGGGGACATCGTCGCCACCGCGCAGGCGACCCTGGGCTGGCGGCATGCCTATGGTAATCTCAGGCCAACCGCGGCACTCGCTTTGGCCAATGGTTCGAGCTTCCTCGCCAATGGTACACCAATCGCTCGCGATGCGCTGGCGGTCGATGCCGGGCTAAGCGTGGCGCTGTCACATTCGGCCAGCCTCGGCGTGTCCTATAGCGGACAATTTGGCGAGAAGGCCGTCGACCAGAGCGTCAAAGGCAATTTCGTCTGGAGGTTCTGATTGCGAAAGAGACGAGACGCGCTGTCGGGCGCTGGGAGATCCCAACCCGCCCTACGACGTTCGTCTCGTCTCCGTCAAGGTAGGCGCATCGCTGCAGCAGTCTTGCTAAGAAAAAAGATTAAGCCAATCAGGTATAACTCAGAATTATCTGGATAAATCGTACTTCTATCTAGATAGGAAGTCGATTGGGCCTGGGCAGCAAGGCGATCAGCAGGAGGCAGACAAAGGCACCGCCGGCGGCGGCCAGGAAGCCATCGATATAGGAGAGCACCGCCGCCTGCTTGGCGATGGCCGAGGACAACAGGCTCGTCGCCCGGGCGCTGGCGATCGCCACATCCGCCGTGTGGGCGCTGACGGCATTGCGATAGGCTGCCAGGCGATCGACCGTCGCGCCAGCGAGGCTGTCGACATGCAGGCCGATGAGATTGGAATGAACCTGTTCGCGCACGCGCACGAAAGTTTGCATGAAGGCCGTGCCGATTTCGCCGCCGAACATGCGGCTGATCTGCAGCAGGGCACCGATCGTCAGCGCATCGGCCGGATTGATCGACTGCACCGCCAGGACGACCAGCGCCGTGAGCGCGAAGGACTGGCCGAGGGCCTGCAGGATCTGGGATTGCAGGAAATCGTCGGTGGCCCATGCGCTGGTGAGCTGGGCCGCCATCAGGCAGGCAATACCGACCAGGGCGGTGCCGGCGGCCAGCACCCACCGCCCGTCGAAGCGCTTGAGGACATAGCCGAGCGGCACCACGATGATGAGCTGGGGCAAGGCGATCCACAGCAGCACGGCGCCGACCTGCAATTCCCGGAAATTCTGCACCGACTGCAGATAATTGGGAATGATATAGGCTGTTGACAGGATGATGAAGCGAAAGCCTGCCAATAGGAGCAGCAACAGCAGGAGATGGTGCTGCATCAAGAGCCGCAGATTGAGGAAGGGCCTGCGGCTGACCCATAGCTCGCGCACGACGAAGGCCGCCGTCACCAGGCCGCCGGCGATCAGCAGGCCGTTGACCAGGCCGCTATTGGTCCAGTCGAGCCGGTTACCCTGGTCGAGGCCGGCATAGAGTAGGCTGAAGCCGGCCCCGGCATAGACCAGACCCGGCCAGTCGAAATGGTGCAGGAGTTCGGTCTTAACGTCCTCGCGTGGAATGCCGAACCATACGCAGGTGAACATCAGCGGCAGCAGGCCGCAATATTGCCAGCTGATCCAGCGCCAGGAGAGATTGTCCGCATACCAGCCTTCGAGCGAGGCCGCGACATTCTGCGAGAGCTCCGAATTCATGGCGTAGACCGCGATGCCGTAGATGATCAGGCGTGGCGGCAGGCTGCGGGCGATGAAGCTGATGGTGAGTGGAATGAACGTTCCGGAGCCGACCCCCGCGAGGAATTGGGCGGCCAGGAAGGCTCCGAGATTGGGGGAGAGAGGCGCAAGCAGGCTGGCGACGAAGAGCAGCGTGATACCCAGCAACAGCATGCGCCGGACCCCGAAAATGGCGCCGAGATAGGGGCAGGCAACCCCGACCAGCATCTGGCCGACAGCGAAGGTGGTGGTCATCCAGGCGCCTTCGTCGAAGCCCAGATGCAGCCCGCCACGCAGATCGGCGAGGCCGAAACTGGTGACTCGGCTGCCGAGCGTCGACATGATGGAGCCGAGCAGCACGCCGAGGATGCCGATATAGGGACGCAGCGTATCGGCACGAAAGCGCGGCGGCGCATGCGCTGCCGGCTCAAGGGCTGCGCCGGTCGCCGTCAGGGGGGCGGCTGACGTCGTCATGCCGGCCGCCGTCATGGCGCCGCTGCCGTGCCGGTGCCTGCCTTGTCACCGGCTCCGGTATCGACGGTGGCAACCACGGACATGCCAGGCCGGATCAAGGTTCCCAGGGCCGGATTGGGGTCGAGGGCGATCTTGACCGGAATGCGTTGCACGACCTTGGTGAAATTGCCGGTGGCGTTGTCGGGCGGCAGCAGGGCAAAGGTGCTGCCGGTGCCGGGCGACCAGGCTTCGACACGTCCTGCCAGGACCAGGTCGGGAAAGGCATCGACGGTGACATGCGCCGGCTGACCAAGGCGGATATTGGTCATCTGCGTTTCCTTGTAGTTCGCCACCACCCAGATATTGGGCAACGGCACCACCGCGATCACCTGCGTGCCGACATTGACGAACTGGCCTGGGCGAACCTGGCGCTGGCCGACGAGCCCTTTGGCCGGCGAGCGGATCTTGGTGTAGCCTAGATTGTTGGTGGCGAGGGTGACCTGCGCCTCCGCGGCCTTGATCTGGGCCTTGACCTGCTGCTCCTGGACATCAAGGCCGGCAAGCAGGGCCTTCTGCTGGTCGAGCTGGGCCTCATAGAGCGCCTTCTGGGCCAAAGCGCGCTGGGCATTGGCATCGGCCTGCTCGACCGATTGCTGGGTGCCGGCCGTGCCGGTCTTGAGCAGATCGCGCTGGCGCGTACTTTCGAGTTGATAGCGCCGCACATCAGCACTGCCCGCGTCGATATTGGCGCCTGCCTGCCGGATCAGGGCATTCTGCACGTTCTTCTGATTGGCGACATTGGCGAGACTGGCCTCGGCCGCGGCGAGATTGGCCTGTGCCAATGCAAGCTGGGCCTGATAGTCGGACGGTTCGATCTCGGCGATGAGATCGCCGGCCTCCACCGCCTGATAGTCGCGAATGGGGACTTCCTTGATGTAGCCGGAGACGCGGGCCGACAAGGGCGTGACGTCGCCCACGATGAAGGCATTGTCGGTCTCCGCGAGGCGGGCGGCACCGGTCCAGCGGTTCCAATTGCCGGCGACATACCAGACGAGCCAGGCAGCAAGCAGCAGGAAGCCGACGCGCAAGGCCGGATAGAGCCAGCGCGACCTCAGGCTGCGCGCGGGCGGCGGCGTTTCGGATACGGTCGACTTTTCTGCTGCATCCGACATCTGATCCTCGCACTCACACTCGAATGCGACCGATCCTGGCGAAGGATTATGGATGGCGAAACAAAAATATTCCAATACGCACACCGGACTCGCCAAGCCCGATCGAACCCATATCCATCAGGGTTCACCCAGCCAGTGAATCGGCACCGGCACGTCACGCCTCGAGGGCATGCCGGGCGTCCGGGCTCACCCCAAGAAGCCGGAAGCTCCGTCCCACAGCAATTTCAGCGCCGTCACGACCAGCAAGCCATAGCAGGCACGATAGACTTGGCGCTGATCCAGAACGCCATGAAGCCGCCAGCCTGACCAGATACCAAAGGGAATGGCGAGCAGGCAGATCGCCATCAACGCCCAGGTCGTGGCCGCAGGCTGCACTAACACCAGCCACGGCACCAGTTTGGTCGCATTGCCGACGGTGAAGAACAGGCTTGTCGTTCCCGCGTAGATCTCCTTCCCAAGTCCAAGAGGCAGCAGATACATCGCAAGCGGCGGTCCCCCCGAATGCGCCACCATGGTGGTGATGCCCGACGTGAGGCCGGCGGCGACTGCCTTCGGCTTGGAGCGCGGACGATGCGTCATTTCCCCGCCCCGCACGAGCCAGAGGCCGACGAAGGCCAGGGTAATGGCCGCCGTCATGACCGCAATGGCTCGATGGTCGAGTACGCGGAACAGCAGGAAGCCGAAGCCGATGCCGATCACAAGTCCCGGCAGCAGTAGCACGAGGTCCGGCTTGGACCAGGTCGAGGGCCTCCAGTAGCGCAATGCATAGAGATCCATTGCGATGAATAGTGGCGCAAGCAGTCCGCCCGCGGTGACAGGATCCATGACCAGCGAGAGCAGCGGGATGCCGACAATGGCAAAGCCGCCACCGAATGCGCCCCTCATGAAGCTGATCAGGAACACGCCCGCGAAGGCGACCAGGATGGTGGCAGCGCTCAGGTCCATGGCACCGCCTCCATCACGCGCAGGCATTCCTGCCGGTGCCGCCTCACCTCTGCCCAAGCGGGGATCATGACATCCTCGTCCGGTCGGGCGGGACGGCACGGCCATAGACCGCCGCTTCGATATCGCCGCGTGTGAGGCCGATGTCGCGCAGGGCGAAATCATCGTATTCGCGCAAGTCCGCGAGGGCGGCACGCCGGGCAAAAAAGCGCAGCATTCCATCGTAAAACGCCGCGAGCTGCCGATACAATGCGTCGGGCTTCTTCGCGATCGCGGGGTGAGTGATGGTCGACAGGGGAGCAGACATTTCCGATCTCCAATAATTGCTTCGGGCAATGCGACGCCGTTGCCGCAAGCCTTGGCGAGCTGGCCGTTCCGAACCGTAGAAATCTTCGCAATTCCCGGTACAATCCGGTTGATGAAGATAGAATGATCCGATATGCTTCTCGGTGCAATTATAACATTGCTCTCGGTGCAATAATGTCAAAGTCCGAATATCTGAAGCTGGCCGACGAGATTGCCGCGGACATAGCGGACGGCAGGCTCAGCCCAGGCGATCGCCTGCCCCCTCAACGCAACTTTGCCTATGAGCGCAAGATTGCCGCCTCGACGGCAAGCCGCGTCTACGCCGAGCTGTTGCGTCGCGGCCTTGTGGTCGGCGAAACCGGCCGGGGCACCTTCATTTCGGGCGATGCCAGGCGCGGCGTGGCAGCGCCAAGCGAGCCGAGCGGCATTCGGATCGATCTCGAATTCAATTACCCTTTGCTTCCCAATCAGACTACGCTCATTGCTAAAAGTCTTGATGGCCTGGAACAACCCGCCGCCCTCGACATTGCACTGAGGCAGGCGACCAGCATCGGAACCCCGGCGTTGCGAACCCTAGCCTCCTCCTTCCTTTCGCGGGACGCTTGGTCGCCAACCCCGGAGCAACTCGTCTTTACCGGCAATGGCCGCCAGAGCCTGGCGGCCGCCCTTGCCGCCATCGTTCCGACCGGCGGGCGCTGCGGCGTCGAGGCCTTGACCTACCCTTTCATCAAGGGCGTTGCCGCGCGGCTCGGCATCACGCTGGTGCCCTTGGCGATGGACGAGGGCGGCCTGCGTCCCGACTCGGTGCAAAAGGCGCACCATGAGGCCCATCTTTCGGCGCTCTACGTCCAGCCGGCTGTCCAAAACCCGCTGAACATGACGATGAGCGCGGCGCGCCGGGCCGACCTTCTGCACGTCGCCGAAAAGCTCGACCTTCCGATCATCGAGGACAATGTCTACGGCTTCCTCGACGACGAGCCGCCGCTCGCAGCTCTCGCGCCGGCACGGTGCGTCGTCATCGACTCCCTGTCCAAGAAGGTCGCGCCGGGCCTGACTTTGGGCTTCATCGTGCCGCCGCAGCGTTTGCGCGAGACCATCATGGCTTCGGTGCGCTCGGGCGGATGGACCGCCTCCGGCTTTGCCTTTGCGGCGGCGCAGCGACTGATGGGCGATGGCACCGCTGCCGAACTCTCCAGGCTGAAACGCCTGGATGCCCGCGCGCGCCAGAAGCTGGCCGCCGAGCGCCTTTCGGGCTTCGAGATTCAAACCAACGAAAAGTGCTACCATCTATGGCTGACATTGCCGGCGCATTGGCGCTCGCAAACCTTCGTCGCGGCGGCGGCCAGGCGCGACATTGCCCTGTCTCCCTCCACGACCTTCGCCGTGACGCCAGGCCATGCGCCCAACGCCGTCCGGCTGGCGCTGGCCAGCCCGACCATGGACCAGCTCGATAGCGGCCTGTCCACGCTGGCCGCGATGCTGGCCATGCGAGAGGACGATTTCGACTCAACCGAATAAGCCGAATGCACACCCGCGATGCCGGTGCACGCTGGAATGGGCGCCCCGATCATCCAAACAGAGGCGAGGCGCCGTTTTCCGCCGCCGAGACCTGCCGGCGAAACAAGCCGAAGAGCTCGCGCCCGACCCCGAATTCGTTGCCGGCGAGATCCGGCTGGACGTTCGCCCGCTCGAGCGCTCCCAGCGTCAGCACGTCGATCGTGCCCGAAACCGCATCGACGCGCACGAGGTCACCGTCTTCGAGCCTGGCAAGCGGCCCTCCGTCGAGCGCCTCGGGACTGACATGGATCGCCGCGGGCACCTTGCCGGAAGCGCCCGACATCCGGCCATCAGTGACGAGGGCAACCTTCAGCCCCTTGTCCTGCAGCACGGAGAGCATCGGGGTCAGGCTGTGCAGTTCCGGCATGCCATTGGCTTTCGGCCCCTGGAAGCGCACCACCACCACAGTATCGTCGGTGAATTCGCCGGCGCGGAAGGCCTGCTTGACCGCCTCCTGGTCGGCGAAGACGCGTGCCGGCGCCTCGACGACATGGCGCTCCGGTGCCACGGCCGAAACCTTCATCACGCCGGTGCCGAGATTGCCTCGGAGCCGCTTGAGGCCGCCTGTCGGCTGGAATGGTTCACCGGCCGACCGCAGCACCTTGGGGTTCAGCGACGCGCTCGTACCCTCCGACCACACCAGGGCGCCATCGATCAGCTTCGGTTCGTGGGTGTAGCGGGCCAGCCCCTCGCCGGCCACGGTGCGCGTGTCGGGATGCAGCAGCCCGGCTTCGAGCAGTTCGCCGATCATGAAGCCGAGACCGCCCGCGGCATGGAAATGGTTCACGTCCGCGAGCCCGTTCGGATAGACGCGTGCCATCAGGGGCGTTACGTCCGAAAGATCGGCAAAGTCCTGCCAGTCGAGCACGATCCCGGCCGCCCGCGCCATGGCGATCATGTGAATGAGCAGATTGGTGGAGCCGCCCGTGGCGTTGAGCCCGACGATGCCGTTGACGAAGGCGCGCTCGTCGAGCACGTCGCAGACCGGCGTGTAGTCGTTGCCCAGGGCCGAGATCGACAAGGCACGCCTGGCGGCTTCCACGGTGAGCGCATCGCGCAGGGGCGTGTTGGGATTGACGAAGCTCGAACCCGGCAAATGCAGGCCCATGAATTCCATCAGCATCTGGTTGGTGTTGGCCGTGCCGTAGAAAGTGCAGGTGCCCGGCCCGTGATAGGCCGCCATCTCCGCTTGCATCAGCTTGTCGCGCCCGCATTGGCCCGTGGCGAAGAGCTGGCGCACCTTGGACTTCTCATCATTGGGGATGCCGCTCGCCATCGGCCCGGCCGGCACGAAGATCGCCGGCATATGGCCAAAGGCGGCCGCCGCAATGACGAGGCCCGGCACGATCTTGTCGCAGACACCGAGATAGACGATCGAATCGAAGGTGTTGTGGCTGAGCGCGATGCCGGCTGCCATGGCGATGGCATCGCGCGAGAACAGCGACAGCTCCATTCCGGCCTGGCCCTGGGTGACGCCGTCGCACATCGCCGGAACACCGCCGGCCATCTGCGCCGTGCCGCCGGCCGTACGCGCCGCCGCGCGGATCAGGTCGGGGTAGCTTTCATAGGGCTGGTGCGCCGAGAGCATGTCGTTATAGGCGCTGATGATGCCGAGATTGCCTGCGCCGCCCTTGACCAGCGTCGCCTTGTCGTCCGCCGGCATGGCCGCATAGGCATGGGCCTGGTTGCCGCAGGACAGATGGGCGCGAACGGTGCCGGCGGCCCGGGCGCGCGCCATGCGCGCGAGATAGGGACGGCGAAGGGCGGCGGACCGCTCCACGATCCGATCGGTGACCCGTGCGAGCGTTGGGTTCAGCGCCATGGTGGCCTTTCTCGGGTTGGGAGACGATGCTGCTTTTGGTATGGAGCATCGTCTCCTGATGGCTTCGTCGATAAGGAGGCGAAGCAAGAAACACGCCAGCCGGGGGGACAACGCCCCCCGGCCCTCGTATCTGTCAGGCTGCGACCAGTTCCTCCGGCGGGCTCTTGGCACCCGTCATGAAGGCGACCGCGTCGGACATCGTGTAGTCTCGGGGATTGATAACGCAGAGCCGCCGGCCGAGCCGGTGGATGTGGATGCGATCGGCCACCTCGAAGACATGCGGCATGTTGTGCGAGATCAGCACGATCGGCAGCCCCCGCCGCTTCACGTCGAGGATGAGTTCCAGGACACGGCGGCTTTCCTTGACGCCGAGAGCGGCAGTCGGCTCGTCCATGAAAACCACCTTCGATCCGAAGGCGGCCGCACGCGCCACCGCGACGCCCTGGCGCTGGCCACCCGACAGGGTCTCGACCGCCTGGCCGATGTTCTGGATGGTCATCAGGCCGAGTTCGGTCAGCTTCTCGCGGGCCCGCTTTTCCATGGCGGGCCTGTCGAGCATCTTGAACCATTGGCCGAGGATGCCGGGCTTGCGGATCTCCCGCCCCAGGAACATGTTGTCGGCGATGGACAGGGCCGGCGACAGAGCCAGGTTCTGGTACACGCACTCGATCCCCGCTTCGCGGGCATCGATGGGCGACTTGAAGTTGACGACCTTGCCGTCGAGCCTGATTTCCCCCTCGTCGGGCGTGATGGCGCCCGACAAGGCCTTGATCAGGGACGATTTGCCAGCCCCGTTATCGCCGATCACGGCGAGGATCTCACCGGGATAGAGGTCGAACTCGCAATTGTTGAGAGCGGTGACCCGGCCATAGCGCTTGATCAGGCCGCGTGCGCTGAGAATGGGTTCCTGTGCCATTAGCCTGCAACCTTTCTGATCCACTGGTCGACGGTCACGGCGCCGATGATGAGAACGCCGATGAGCAGGTAGGTCCATTGCGGGTCGGTGCCGACCAGCCTGAGGCCGAGCTGGAACACGCCGACGATCAGGGCGCCGAAGATCATGCCCAGGATCGAGCCGCGGCCTCCGAACAGGGAGATGCCGCCGATGACCACCGCGGTGATCGACTCGATATTGGCAAACTGGCCGGAGGTCGGTGAAACCGAGCCGAGGCGGCCGATCAGGACCCAGCCCGCCAGGGCGCAGATGAGGCCGGACAACGTATAGACCTGGAGCAGCATCTTGTTGGTGCCGACGCCGGAAAGTTCGGCCGCGTCGGGATCATCGCCCACGGCATAGACATGCCGGCCCCAGGCAGTGTGATTGAGCACGTACCACAGGACCGCGACCAACAGCACCATGGCGACCACGCCGGCCGTCAAGACCGCGCCTCCGAAGCGGAAGCTCGCACCGAAGAGTTGCAGCAGCGGGGCCTGGGCCGCGATGTCCTGGCTGCGGATCGTCTCATTGGCCGAGTAGAGGAAATTGGCTGCCAGGATGATCTGCCAGCTGCCCAGCGTGACGATGAAGGGCGGCAGCTTCATGCGGGAGACGAGCAGTCCGTTGATATAGCCGCAGAGGGCACCGCAGGCGAAGCCGCACAGGATCGATAGGGGAACCGGCAGGCCGTACCGGAAGGTGAACTGCCCCATCACAACGGAGGACAGCACCATGATCGCGCCGACCGAGAGGTCGATGCCGGCCGTCAGGATGACCAGAGTCTGCGCTGCGCCGACGATACCGGTGATGGCCACCTGCTGCAGGATCAGCGTCAATGAAAAGGCCGAAAAGAACTTACTGCCCAGGATGATGCCGAAGATGGCGGTGGACAGTACCAGCACGATCAACGGCACCATCGCCGGATTTCCGTGCAGGAAGTGCTGTGCCTTTTCCAGGAGTGATTTCTTGTGAACGTCGAAACTGGCTACGCTGGTGTCGCTGCCCGAGAGGACTTTTTCGAAGTCCTGTGGACGTCCGACATTTGCCGAAGGATCGGTCATATCTTTGGTCTCCTCCCGCGGGGCGGGGCCCCTCGCAAAAGGAGCGGCGCGGGGGCCGCTCCTCCGTAAGAACAAGATTGAACGTTGGCCGGGCTGAGCTCAGATCAGCCCCAGCACAGGTCCTTACCTTTCTTGGTGTCGATGGATTCGACGCCGGAAGCCGGCTTGTCGGTGACGAGGGTGGCGCCGGTGTCGAAGAACGCCTTGCCTTCGGTGGGCTTGGGCTTCTCGCCGCTATCGGCGAATTTCTTGATGGCTTCGATGCCCATGGCCGCCATCTTGAGCGGATATTGCTGCGAGGTGGCGCCGATGACGCCCTCAGCGACGTTCTTCACGCCCGGGCAGCCACCGTCGACCGAGACGAGCAGCACGTCCTTCTCGCGGCCGACGGACTTCAGCGCCTCATAGGCGCCCGCGGCGGCCGGTTCGTTGATGGTGTAGACGACGTTGATCATCGGGTCCTTCTGGAGACAATTCTCCATGGCGGACCGGCCACCCTCTTCATTACCGTTGGTCACGTCGTGGCAGACGTTGCGGGCATCGCCCCAATCCTGGATCTTGGTCGGATTGGCGATCTTGGAAATGCCGAACCCACTCATGAAGCCCTGGTCGCGCAGGACATCGACGGTCGGCTGGCTCGGATTGAGATCGAGATAGGCGATCTTGGCTTCCTTGGCCTTGCCGCCCAGCGTCGCCTGCGCCCATTGGCCGATCAGTTCGCCGGCCTTGAAATTGTCGGTGGCGAAGGTGGCGTCGGCGGCGTCGATCGGCTCCAGCGGCGTGTCCAGCGCGATAACGAGGATGCCGGCGGCGCGGGCCTTCTTGACGGAGTCGATGATGGCCTTGGAGTCCGAAGGCACCAGCAAAATGCCCTTTGCCCCGTCGGCGATGCAGGATTCGATGGCCGAGACCTGGCTCTCATTGTCACCGTCGATCTTGCCCGCATAGGCCTTGAGGTTGACGCCAAGCTCCTTGGCCTTGGCAGTCGCGCCCTCCTTCATCTTTACGAAGAAGGGATTGGTGTCGGTCTTGGTGATCAGGCAGGCACCGACATCGGCTGCAAAGCCTGGGGTCGCAAAGACACCGAGAGACAGGGCGCTGACGCACAACAGCGCCGACTTCAGGACACGTTTTTTCATCATATTCCTCCCATTTTGGATCGCTTGGCCGGCTGCCCGGACCTCGCTTTCGGGGCGCCTTCATTGCCGCATTGGCGCCTGGACATAAAAAACATCATCCCTGCCTGCCTTGTCAATAAATAAATAAGTCTTATTTAGTTATTTATTGACGCCCTTGCACGAAGCGCCCATTCTTGGTGAAAGGAGCGATGTAGCCCAATGCAGCTTCCTCTCGTTCGAGCCACGGATTCGAACGAGAGGAAGGTGCAAGATTTCAGACACTTGCAGAGTTTCTTAATATTGTCCGCGAACGGGCAATATTAAGAAACTCTGCTTACGGGGAGGAAATGGGATGGAGGCTGGCACCCAGAAGGCTGGTTCGCCCGAACTGGCCGAGAACCGCTTTCATCGCGGCACCAACCAGAGTGGTATGCGCGACCACAACGAGCGTATCGTGCTCTCGCTCGTTCGCGAGCACGGCGCCCTGGCCAAATCCGACATCGCCCGCATGACCAGCCTGTCACTGCAGACCGTTTCGGTGATCATGCGGGAACTGGAAGAAGCAGGCTTGCTGACGCGCCAGGAGCCGGTGCGCGGACGCATCGGCCAGCCCTCGATCCCCATGGCGCTCAATCCGGAAGGCGCCTATTTCCTCGGCCTGAAGATCGGCCGGCGCAGCGCCGATCTGGTGCTGATCGATTTCCTGGGCAATGTGCGCGCGATGCTGCACAAGTCCTACCACTACCCTGCTCCGGGCGAGACGATTGGCTTTGCGCTCGAAGGCATCGCGTCCATCAGGGCAACGCTCAGTCCTGCCGCGAACAAACGCATCGCGGGGCTCGGCATCGCCATGCCGTTCGAGCTGTGGAACTGGGCCGATGCGGCCGGTGCCCCGCCCGCCGTGATGGACGAATGGCGCGATCGCAGCATCCAGGCCGACCTCCAGTCGAATTGCGATTTTCCGGTCTATCTGGAGAATGACGCCACCGCAGCCTGTGGGGCCGAACTCGTCTTCGGTCAGTTCGCAGGCGTGCGTGACTTCGTCTATTTCTATATCGGCGCCTTTGCCGGAGGGGGTATCGTGTTGAACGGCCGCCTGTTCGGCGGCCAGACCGGCAATGCCGGCGCGCTCGGCTCCATGCCTGTCCCCGGCCCTGACGGCAGGCCGACCCAGCTTATCGACGTCGCCTCCATCGCCATGCTGGAAAAGGCGTTGAAGGAACGCGGCATCGAAGCCGCGCATCTATGGACATCGCCCGAGGTATGGGGCGATCTGGGTGAGGAAGTCGAGCTCTGGATCCGCAAGGCGGCCGACGCCCTGGCGTACGCCATCGTCTCGTCCTGTGCCGTGATCGATTTCGAGGCAGCCGTCATCGATGGCTGGATGCCGTCCGATGTCAGGGCGCGCCTGGTCGACGCCGTGCGCGAGGCATTCGGCAGAATCGACGTTGAGGGACTTAGAACGCCCCATGTGCGCGAGGGAACCGTGGGCATTCATGCCCGCGCGCTCGGCGGCGCCAGCCTGCCTTTATCGGCGCGCTTTCTCGTGCTCGCGGACAGCTCCAAAGAGAACAACACCGTCAAGAACGGCGATCTTCACGGCCGCTAGGGCATCGCAAATGGTGCCTTGAGCCCTTTCGCCTATACGGCACAAGATTTCATTCATGAATTGAAAAATATGCAATAACATATTGTTACTGCAAGATTTTTTTCAGTAAATTAAACCTATTTTGACACGACGGCCCAGGTCTGCCCCCGCCCATGCACGCTATCCGCCTGCGACGGCGAGGCTTGGCCTCGCGGTGTCCAATTCAAGCAAGACATGCGGCTCTGGCGACGGATATTCCGGAAGAGACGAAGATAAGCATCTTGTCTGACGATAGAAATGACGCCACTATTCGCGTCCTGTTCAAAATAATCATAATTTTCAAAAGTGTACCGCATAGAAAAATAAGGTCATTGATATGCTTCGTAGCCTGACCATCTTTCTAAGCTCCGTCGCGTTGGTCGCTTGGGTTCCACCTGCTCTTGCGGAAATCTCATCGGGTGTACGGCAACAGACCCACAATATCCGCGGTTTGCAGCAACCTGCCACAATGATCCTCGATCACTGGGGTATCGCGCATCTCTATACCGCCAACCGGCGCGATGCCTTCTTCATGCAAGGCTACAATGCCGCGCGCGACCGCCTGTGGCAGATTGATCTGTGGCGCAAGCGCGGCCTTGGTCTTCTGGCCAGGGATTTCGGTTCGAGCTATGTCGAGCAGGACCGTGCGGCACGCCTGTTCCTCTATCGCGGCGACATGGGCAAGGAATGGCAGTCCTACGGGCCGCATGCGAAAGACTACGCGGACGCCTTCGTTGCCGGCGTCAACGCCTATGTCCAGGAAACGCGGGAGGGTGCGCAGCCGCTACCCGAGGAGTTCAAGATCGCCGGCTCGCGTCCCGATCTGTGGAATGCGGACGATATCGTGCGTATCCGCAGTCACGGTCTGACGCGCAATGTCGAGCTCGAAGTGCAGCGCGCACAAATTGCCTGCGCTGCCGGGCTCCAGGCCGACAGGCTCCAGGCTCAATTCGAACCCGCCTGGACGACGAAGCTTCCCGATGGCCTCGATCCCTGTTCAATTCCACGGGATGTGCTCAAGGACTACACGCTTGCGACCGATCCGGTGAAGTTCGGGGCGGGCAAGAAGGCGGCGCAGGCCTATGATCCTGACACCCTCCTTGCCCAGGCGCAGACCAAGGTCGAGACGATCGGCTCCAACAATTGGGTCGTCTCCGGCAAGCGCACGGCAACCAGGCGCCCGATCCTGGCCAATGATCCGCATCGCGACCATAGCGTGCCGTCCCTGCGCTATATCGTTCACCTCGTCGCGCCGGGCATGAATGTGATCGGCGCCGGCGAACCGGCGCTGCCCGGCATTTCGATCGGCCATAATGGCCGCATCGCTTTCGGCCTGACGATCTTCGGCATGGATCAGGAAGATCTCTATGTCGAGGCACTCAATCCGAGCAATCCCGATCAGGTCAAGTTCGGCACGGACTGGGAACCGATCCGGATCGTGCGCGAAAAGGTCGAGGTCAAGGGCGCCGAGCCACAAGAGATCGAGATGCGCTTCACCCGGCACGGGCCGGTTCTAGCCACCGATGCCAAGCGCAATCTGGCTTTTACCATTCGCTCCGTCTGGTTCGAGCCGGGAACCTCGGCCTATTTCGGCTCGTCCGACTACATGACGGCGAAGACCTGGCCTGAATTCCAGGCTGCGATGAAGCGCTGGGGCGCGCCCTCGGAAAACCAGATCTATGCCGATACCAAGGGCAATATCGGCTGGCAGCCGGGTGGGATGGCGCCGCGCCGCCTTAGCTATGACGGTCTGCTGCCGGTGCCGGGCGACGGGCGCTATGAATGGCAGGGCTTTTTGCGCCTGGATGAATTGCCGAGCGTCTTCAATCCGAAGACCGGCTATTTCGCCACCGCCAACCAGATGAACCTGCCGCCCGACTATCCGGTCGCGCAGCGCCGCATCGGCTTCGATTCCTGGGCCAATCCCGCCCGCTGGGACCGCATCGTCGAGGTACTGCAGGACAAGAAGAAATTCAGCCTCGCCGACGCAATGGCCTTGCAGAACGACGACACCACCATGCTTGGCCGGCGCCTGATCGCGCTTCTCAAGCCGCTGCAATCCGATGATCCCCAGATAGGCAAGGGGCTGCAGCTCTTGCGTGGTTGGAATGCGCGCGATGACCGCGACAGCGCGGCCGCCGCCCTGTTCGAGGTGTGGATCAGCAAGCATATCGGTCCGGCGCTGGTGAACGCCACCGTACCGGAGGCGGCTCGCTCCCTCATTCCCAAGCCGAGCGTCGGCGCGATGTTCGAGCTTCTGGAGAAACCGGATGCCTCGCTCGGCACCGATCCGGCCGCGGCACGCGACAAGCTGCTGCTGCGGAGCATCGGCGCGGCGGTCGCGGAGGTTTCCAAGCTTCTCGGCGAGGAGGCCGGCCAATGGCGCTGGGGGCGGCTGCACCATGCCCAATTCGATCACGCGCTCACGTCGCTTGCCGACCCCTCGACCCAGGCGCAAATGCGTGTGGGCCCGCTCGAGCTCGGAGGTGCCAGCAACGTGCCCCATGCCACGAGCTATCGCAGCTCGGACTTTCGCCTGACCTCTGGCGCTTCCTTCCGCATGGTGCTGGATGTCGGCAATTGGGATGCCAGCCGCGTCATCAACGCGCCCGGACAATCGGGAAATCCCTTCAGCCCCCATTATCGCGATCTCGCGCCGCTCTGGGCCGATGGACAATATGTGCCCCTGCTCTATTCTAAGCCAGCGGTCGAAAATGCGGCGAGCGAAATCGTGACCTACGCGCCCGCGCATTAAGTGGCTCGGAAAATACCCGTTGTGGCATGAGGCAGCCGTCGCTCTGGCAAGCGCGGCTGCCTATTCCTCGGAAGACAGGAAAGCTCGCGTCGCAACGGCCGATACCTTCTGCCGCAACCTCACCTTGTTCCCCTCGACCGCGGACACCTGGGATATGTCGATGAAAGGCTCCCGGGGATCCAGGATATCCTCGCTGCTCAACTTGATCGAGGAGCCTTCCACGCTTTCTACAATGCCGACATGTTGATCATTGGCGTCAACGACTTCCATATTTTCGCGGATATCCATCATGGCCGTTCCCTCTCGTGTAATCGAGAATCTAACTGCCCAGCGGATATGGAGTTCCTCAAGGCATCCCGAGGGACGAGGCTGGTTGGGTTTGTCGCTACCCGTCACACCACGGTGATTGGCAAGCCTTCGCGTCGCTCAGGCCATCGAGGTTGGCCACAGCTCCGGTCGGCGGCATGAAACAATCCGCGCCGAAGCTTGTTCTTCTTCAGGAATGATCCCTCGCGGACATGCCGAGAGCACGCCGTCCCGTCGGCGCACATCGTCTCATTCGCCCGGCGCGACCGCGCCGACAAGGGCGGGAGAGCCGATAGGGAGGACTGGAATGAGCTGGGTAGGCAGATGGAAGAACCAATACGGATCGATCCTCACCATTACCGATGATGCGGAAGGCAGGATCACCGGCACTTTCAAGACGGCGCTCCTCGAAAGCGGCTTCTACGGCACGGAGATCGCCGTCTCGGGCCTTCATCTCGGACATTGCATCAGTTTTGCCTTCACGGCCTCGACCGCTGGCGGAGATTTGCTTTGTTCCTATAGCGGATTGTCGCGCGGCGACCGCCTCAACACGGTCTGGCATGTCATCTCCGATGGTCAGCTCGATCCGGACGCCCGCATCACCGAGCGCCCTTGGCCCCACGCGGTGACGACAAACGCCGATATCTTCGTGCGGGAGACATAGAAAGAGCCTCCCGGCGTTCAGACATGAACGTGCCTTGCCTCAGGAGAAAGCCCCATGGTTTCTCGCCCGTTCTGGAAAGGCTACCTCAAACTCTCGCTGGTCACCTGCCCGGTGGCGCTGACGCCGGCGACGTCGGAGAGCGAGAAAGTCCGGTTCCATACGCTCAACCGCGCGACCGGCAATCGTATCGTCAGTCAATATGTCGATGCGGTCACTGGGAAGCACGTCGAGGAGGACGACGAGGTCAAGGGCTATCAGCGCGGCGAGGATGACTATGTCATGCTCGAGGAAGACGAGATCGAGGCCGTCGCTCTGGAGAGCACCCGTACCATCGACATCGAACTCTTCGCGCCGCAGGAGGACATTGAATGGATCTGGCTCGACAAACCGCATTATCTGACGCCGGACGATCCTGTCGGGGAGGAAGCTTTCGCGGTCATCCGGGACGCCATGGCGACGACGCAGATGGTCGGCATTGCCCGCCTGGTGATGTATCGGCGGGAGCGTGCGGTAATGCTGGAGCCCCGCGGCAAGGGCATCGTCGTGTGGACCCTGCGTTTCGGCGACGAGGTCCGTGACCCCGGCACCTATTTCGACAAGCTCGGCAATATCAGTCCCGATCAGGCCGCGCTGCAGCTCATGCAAAAATTGATCGATGGGCGCACGAAATCCTGGAGCCCGGAGATGGTCCGCGATCCCGTGCAGGAGCGTCTTCTCGAAATTATCGCCACCAAGAAGAAAGGGCGGCGTCGGTCCGCGGCCCAGCCCAAGACCGAAGTGCCCGGCAAGGTGGTCAGCATCATGGATGCCCTGCGCCGGAGCCTGGCGCGCGAGGCACGACGCTGATCTCCGTACCGCCCTCTCTCAAGCTGTTTTGCGCACCGTCCGGGCTTCGAGGGGCACGGCCGCCTCGAGGAAATGCGCCCAGGGATCGGCGGCAAGGGCCGATAGCCGCGTCGGCGTGTTCGTCACGGTGAAATAGGCCGGCCCGATCGCGGGCGCCAGTTCCTCCCAGGCGAGCGGCATGGAAACGGCGGCACCCGGCCGCGCTCGCGTCGAATAGGGCGCAACCGCCGTTGAGCCGCGCTGATTGCGCAGATAATCGATCAGGATCTTGCCGTGGCGTTTTGCCTTGGCGATGGTTGAGACGAAGCGATCCGGACTGTCGGCGGCCATGGCATCGGCCATGGCCTTGGTGAAAGCCTTGACCTTCGGCCAGTTGGCTTTCGGCTTCAAGGGAGCGACTACATGCAGCCCCTTGCCACCCGACGTCTTCACGAAAGCAGTTAACCCGGCCTGTTCCAGCCGCTCCTTCACCTGTTCGGCGGCTGCGATGACCTCGCCCCACGCGACATCGTCACCGGGATCGAGATCCATTGTGATCATATCGGGCCGCTCCCAATCGGCGAGCGTCGATCCCCACGGGTGGATCTCCAGGACGGCAGCCTGGACCAGGCCGATCAGGCCGTCGAGGTCCTCGATCGCGATCAGGGGCTCGCCATCCCGGTCCTTGGGGTCGCTCACCTGAAGAATGTGCTCGTTCACGCCCTTCCAGGCGTGCTTTTGGAAGAAGCGAGGTCCCTCGATGCCATCGGGACAACGCAGCAGGGCCAGCGGTCGGCCGACGACGAAGGGGGCCATGGCGCGCCACACCTCGGCATAGTAATCGGCAAGCCCTTCCTTCGTCACGCCTTCCTGCGGCCAATAGAGCCGGTCGGGATGGGTGAGCTTCACGGTTCGGCGCGGTGCTGCAGCCATGGTTCCTGCCTTTTTCCTGGTCTCCCTGACGACCTCTTTTGCCGGCTTGTCCTCGCGAAGACCGCGAAAGGCAGCATGGCGCAGATGACGATCGGCCGTCCAGGCCCGGAATTCCACCTCGGCCACCAAGTCCGGGCGCGTGAAACGCACCTCCCGCCCTTCCTCGGCGGTGAGCGGGCGGGCAAACGGGTTCTGCTTGACGCGCATGCCCTCCAGGCGCCCGAACAGAGCTTCGGCGACCGAACGGGTGAATCCGGTGCCGACCCGGCCGACCGGCTCCAGGCCCCCGTCTTCATAGACGCCGAGGACGAGCGATCCGATCGCCTTTCGGGATATCGTCGATGGCACATAGCCGGCGACCACGAACTCCTGGCGCGCCGAGCATTTGGACTTGACCCAGCTCCTGCCGCGCCCGGATTGGTAGGGGGCTGTGCGAAGCTTGGAGACGATGCCTTCGAGGCTCAGCCGGCAGGCGTGACGCAGGACCATGGCGCCGCTCGCCTCGAAGTGATCGGAAAAGCGGATCTCCGCCCCGGCATCGGCGAGCAGTTCCTGCAAAAGCATCTTGCGCCGGACGAGCGGCAAGGCCCGGAGGTCATAGCCGTCAAGATGGATGAGATCGAAGCCATAATAGACGAAGCGGTCGGAGCGACCCTCGCTCAGATCGGCCTGCAGAGAGGAAAAATCAGAGGCTCCTGTGCCGGCCTCGACCACCAACTCGCCATCGAGCAGCGCCGAGCCTATCGGCAGGGCCTGCAATGCTGCCGGCACCCGCTTGCCGAACTTTCCGGTCCAATCGAGACCGCTGCGGGTCAGGAGCTTGACCCGCCCTGCCTCGATGCGCGCCTGCAGGCGATAGCCATCGAATTTGATCTCGTGGATCCAATCGGGACCGGTCGGCGCCTTGGCAACGAGCGTCGCGAGCGTCGGCTCGACAAAATCCGGCATCGGCGTCCTCTTTGCCCCCTTGATCGAGGCCGGATCGGAGACGGTGCCGGGCTTGTGTCGACCTGCTGGTTGCCGGGTCCGCCTGGCCTTGGGAGCAATCCTGCCCGTCTTGGATGACCAGCCCGGTTCTTCGCCCGCAATCTCGGCGACATCGCGGCCCGTCTTCACCGATTCCGGCCGTTCCTCCAGAATGTCGGGGGCGTCCGGCGGACGAGCGGCCTCGTCCTCTGCCTTGATCAGTAGCCAGTTCTCGCGCTTTTCGCGTGGCTTGCCGCGCATCCGGATCAGATGCCAGCGGCCGGCAAGCTTTTCGCCCTTCAGCTCGAATTCCAGATGCCCCTTGTCATAGCCCCGATGCGCATCCCCGATCGACTGCCAAGTGCCCCGATCCCACAGGACCACGGTGCCGCCGCCATATTCCCCCTTGGGGATGGTTCCCTCGAAATCTCCATAGTCGAGCGGATGGTCCTCGACATGCACGGCAAGGCGCTTTTCGCCGGGGACCAGGCTGGGTCCCTTGGTTACCGCCCAGCTTTTGAGCACGCCGTCCATCTCGAGCCGGAAATCATAATGCAGCCGCCTGGCGTCGTGCTTCTGGATCACGAAGCTGTTGCCGCGCCTGCGACCGGCTCGTCCCTTGGGTTCGGGGGTCACCTTGAAATCGCGTTTGTGGTGATAGGGTTCGAGCGCGCTCATCTCAGCCCGCCTTGCGCCGAGTCTTATGCGCAGTCGTCTTGCGCGTGGTCGTCTTGCGAGCGGCCTTGGGGGGCGCCGAGGATCGCCGCGCCGGTTTGATGCCAGTCACCCCCGCGCTTTCGCGCAAGACCGCCATCAGATCAACCACCTTTTCGCGGGCAGGCTCCTTGCGGACCGGAACCGGCTTTCCTGCGATCTTGGCCTTGACCAGATCGGCGAGGGCCTGTTCATAGCGATCCTCGAATTGCGATGGATCGAATGCGCCGGACTTGGTTTGGATGATGTGCTTGGCCAGATCCAGCATCTCGCCTTCGATGGTGAGGTCCGGAACGTCATCGAAGACCTCCTCGGCCGGGCGCACCTCATAGTCGAAATTGAGCGTGGTCGCGATCAGCCCCGGCCCATGCGCCCGAATCAGCACCGTCCGGACCCGCCGGAACAGTACGGTTCGGGCCAGCGCCGCGACCTCGCCGGCGCTCATGCCATCGCGGATCACCGCATAGACTTCCTCGGCCTCCCCATTGGCCGGCGCGAGATAATAGGGGTTGTCGAAATAGACATCGTCGATCTCCCTGCATGGCACGAAGGCGTCGACGGCCAGAGTCTTGTCGCTTTCCGGCACGGCGGATGCGACTTCCTCCGGCTCCAGTGCGACATAGTCGCCTGGTGTTGTCTCATAGCCTTTGACCTGCTCTTCCCGAGGCACGGTCTTGCCAGTCTCGCCATCGATGAAGACACGATGGACGCGATGGCCGTTTGCACGGTTGAGCGTGTGAAATACTATGCGATCGGAAGCCGATGCGGCCGTGTAGAGCGCAACCGGACAAGCAACCTCCGCAATTTTCAGGAATCCCTTCCAGTTCGCTCGTGGCGCCATAGATCTACCTCCAGGCTCGACGATGACCGCCGCGAGAGCTCTGGCGACGACACCCGCGACTATTCCTCAAACCGAGCGTCGGTGCGATTGTTCCTGCGCTCCGTCGTTGTCGGCCTTGCCGTCCGATGGCGTCGGAACGAAAGGGCCCAATCCTATCGGAGATATGCCCAGGCCAGATAAGCAACGAGGCAGGCCAGGGCAGCGCCAACCGTTCCCACCACCAGCACATAAAGGACCCGCCAGCCCGCTGGCCCCTGCCGAACGGTATCGGCTGTAATGTTTTGCGTATCCCGCCCATCGCGCGGGGCCGGCTGGACATTGTCCTTTTCGATCGTAGGGGTCATGTCAGCCTCCTTCTCTCGATCTGCTTGTCGCCCCCAAACCCTTTTCCTGCCGATACGTTCCTCAAGGGCGGAGACTGCCTGCCTGCGCCAACCGGTCATGGCGCGCTCCGCCCGGAACCATCCGACCCTACCCGGGTTGTTAATCAGGAGATGTGATATGGACACCCAACCCTGGAGCCGCCCGGTCCAGCTCGGAGCCGACAGCGGAAACGTCAGGATTCTGACTTCCACCGAAGAGGCATCCTATTATTTGCAGAACGAATGGTCTGCTGATATCGGGCCGAAATTCATCGAAGCGCAGCGGACTTGTCTGGATGTTCTGGCCGGGATCGGGGGGCCCGACGATGCGCGAGCCGCCTTCCTCGAAGCCTGCAAGGAAGCCGAAATTCCCGTGATGCCTTGAAATTCCCGTGATGCCTTGAGAAGGCATGCATGACGGCTACCCTGCCCGCTCCCCGGGAGTCGCCCGACAGGAGGCCTGCCAACACGGTGCCGCTACAAGCTTGTAACGGTTGGCTGGCGAGGCGCTCCGACTTCTACCAGGAACGCGGATATTGCGGCAGGCCGAGCGTGCGTGACTAGCTCGCTTGCCTATAATCCTCCTCGCCCATTTCAAAGGTCAGGCGGGCCCTCGCCCGGTTGAGCCTGCTTTTGACCGTGCCCACGGCACAGCCGCAGATCTGCGCCGCGTTCTCATAAGATTCGCCCAGGATCACGATGAGGGCGATGATCTCCTTGTATTTGTCGGGCAGGTTCTGGAACGCTCGGCCGACTTCACCCATCCTGACGTTCCATTCCTGTTCGCCCGACGGCACCGCACTATCGAACAGCGTGTCGTCGCCGCGCAGCACCTCACGGCTCCTCTTCTTGGCCTTTGTGCAATAGCTGTTGCGCATGATCGTGAAGAGCCAGGACTTCAACCGGGTTCCCGGTTCGAATTGATCGATATTGGCGAGAGCCTTGAGAAGCGTTTCCTGAACCAGGTCGTCGGCATCGGTGGGTTCCTGACAGAAGGTGCGTGCAAAAGCGCGCAAGGCAGGGATCAGCTTTACTATGTCGGTCCGCTCAGTGTTCTCGGTCACATGAATATCCGGCAAGGAAAATCCCCTTCCTTTGGCGGCTGAGATGGTGTGGTGTGCTAATTCAACGCAGGGAGCGCGAAGGTTGTTCCGCCCCTAAGCGATAAACCTCAACACCTTCATTCGAGTCGCCGCAGCCCGCCGTCCTTCATCTTCGATACCCGCGTCGTCCCGATTGCTGCCGCTCGTTCCTTTGGATAGCGCACTTGGAACAGCATGTGCCGGTGCCGGTTTGATCAAAAATGGGTTTGGACCGCGTGGGGGAGATCGGCATGCGCCGTGCAGATGTCCGCATCGGCATATCGGGTTGGAACTACCCGCCCTGGCGCGGCAAATTCTATCCCGAAGGACTGCCGCACAGGAGCGAACTCGCCTATGCCAGCAGTGTTTTCAAGACGATAGAGGTCAACAGCACTTTCTATCGTCTGCAGACGCCGACGACCTTCGCGCGATGGTTCGAGCAGACCCCCGATGATTTCGTCTTCGCCGTCAAGGCCCCGCGCTTCATCACCCACGTCAAGCGGCTGCGCGAGATTTCGGCGCCGCTCGCCAATTTCTTCGCTTCCGGCGTATTACGCCTGGAGCACAAGCTGGGCCCGATCCTGTGGCAGCTGCCGCCCAGTTTCCGGTTCGATGCGGATCTACTCGCGGATTTCCTGAAGCAACTGCCTCGCGATACCGCCGCCGCCGTGCATGCCGCCAGGAAGCATGACGACAAACTCCGCACCGAACCGTGGCTGAAGACGCCGAGAGAGCAGCCGATACGACATGCTCTCGAAATCCGACACGAGAGCTTCCTCGTCAGCGATTTCATCACACTGCTGCGCGAGCACGATGTGACCCTCGTCTGCGCTGACAGTGTCGACTGGCCGCTTGTCATGGATGTCACGTCGAAATTCATCTATTGCCGGCTGCATGGATCAAAGGAACTCTATCGCAGCGCTTACGATGCTGAGGCGATCGATCTCTGGGCAAGACGGGTAAAGGCGTGGGCCCTGGGCAGGACACCGGTCGAAAGCCGGCTGGTGGGACAGCCCGAGGACATATCGCGACGGCGCGACGTTTTCGTCTTCTTCGACAATACCGACAAGCTGCAGGCACCACATGATGCCCAGACCTTGATGGAGCGGCTCCAACGTTTTACGATTCAAGCAAAGAGTTAGACCTATTGTGCCGATTGAGGCGCTACGCGCCGCCGTGGCCGCGATTCCCCCGAAATCAAGCGCGCCCCGGACCACGCGAACGGTGATCCGGGGCGCTTGTTTTATTGCCAGTTCCGGCTGGCGTACCAGGAATCGATCTCCGAGCGGACCTTGTCCTTGGTGAGACCATAGCGCTCCTGAAGCTTGCCCTCGAGCTGCTCACGCTGACCCGCAATGACATCCAGGTCGTCGTCGGTGAGCTTGCCCCATTGCTCCTTCACCTGACCCTTGAGCTGCTTCCAGTTTCCTTCCACGCGATTCCAATCCATGTCGTCCTCCTGTTTCGAGACCGCTACCAAACTCGCCAGGAGCCGAAATGTTCTGAAGCCCATTCATGTCGTGCGGCGGCTATTGAAAGCGGGGGGATCGCTGGCGGGAAAGGATGCGTCCGCCGCCTCATCCACTTCATCCCACTGCCCAGGAGGATAGCGCATCGCCTCAGTCCCGGCATGGCGCTCCCCGCCCAATCCGCGCTTGGACTTCTCGTCCAAGATTGCTTCCCGGGCCATACGGGCGTCGAGTTCCACCCGTAGACGCCGATTTTCGTCGAGCAGCCTGACGATGGCGAATCCACCCGCAAGAGATACCAGTAGACGAAGGCGGGACATCGTATCCTCCCCAACCAGAAAGATTGCTGACTGGTCCGATATCGGCATCTGCAACAGGGCGAGCGTGCCGCGGAATGTCGATTTCAGCCAATCTTCACAAGGAATTCTCCAGATACCTGAATATGCCTTCAGAAATCTGTCAGTAATTATCATACATACACGGAACAATTTCCCAATCATGTGAGTTTCTACCCACCGATTGAAAGGAGATTAGCATGATTTACACAATTCTCCTCGTTATTCTTATACTTGCACTGCTTGGCGCCCTGCCAAGATGGCCTTATTCGACCGGCTGGGGATATTGGCCGAGTGGCGGCCTCGGCCTTGTCGTCGTCATTCTGCTCTTGCTGCTCCTGTTAGGTCGATTGTGATTCTATCGAGACTGGGACGACGGCGGTGCCCGCTTGCGTTTCGTGCCGCCTTCTTCCACGCTCCCTGGTTTGGGAGCCGATCTCTCTGCAGCCTGCCTGACGAGTGCGGGGGTAACGCCGCGCCGGATGGCATCAGCTGCCCTTCAGCATTTCGTTGTCCATCGCGACCAAGCGTGCGGATTTCGTGCCGAGACTCGGCCGCATAGGGCGCCATGCCGGTTCCGCCTTGTTTGGATCTCATGGTATCGCTCCTTTGAGCACAGCCATCCTTGCGGCAACCGTCTCGTGGACTACGCCACACATGGCTCGGTACACTCTCCCTAACCCTCGACAACCATAGGGGTTCCCTGGGCGGATAGCCTGATGTGTTCGCTGCGTTTGGAACCAGTCCCTTTTTGCGCCGTTGATCCGCTGCTAAAGCGTTTTGCGATTTGACCGGGTCACCTGGAATCGCAAAGACGCGTCGAAACAAAGAGTTAGAGTAAAAGTGCGGTTCGGAGAAATCGCACGTTGCTCTAGGAGGGAGCGATGCCAAGATTGAGGATCGTATCGCCCAATCAACTCGACCTTTGCCGGCGCCGCTGCGGGCGGGGGTTTTCATATCTCGATGCTCAGGGCCATCGGATCGCCGACAAGGCGGCCCTGGCGCGGTTTCGCGCCCTGGCCATTCCACCGGCCTATTCTCAGGTCCGCATCGCGTCCGACGAACGGGCGCATATCCAGGCGGTCGGTCGGGATGAAGCGGGACGGCTGCAATATCGCTATCATCCCGAGTGGGAACGCCGGCGGGAAAACCGCAAGGCCTTGAACATGGTAAAGCTGTTGCGCACGCTTCCCAGGATCCGGGCCGCTGTCCGCCGCGACCTCGCCTCTCCGAAGCTGGATCGGAACAAGGCCATCGCCTGCGCCGTCGCCCTGATCGACAGCACGCATATACGGGTCGGTGGCACCGCCTATGCGCGGGACAATGGCAGCCATGGCGCCGCCACCCTGCTCAAACGGCATCTCACTATCAAGGCGGGCCGGGTCGAACTGCGGTTTCGCGGCAAGGGCGGCAAGCCCATACGCTGCATGACGGACGATGCCGCCCTCGCCCGCGCCCTCGGCCGCCTGCGCGCCTTGTCGGGGCCGAGGCTGTTCCAGTTCGTAAGTGCGGACGGCGCCCTCCACCCCATCGAAGCAGGCGACATCAACGCCTATCTGCGCGACATTTCCGGCATCGACGTCACGGCCAAGGATCTGCGCCTGCTGGGCGCCAGCAAATGGGCCGTCCAGGAACTCGCCGCCCTGACGCCGGCTCTTAACATAACAGGCCGCAAACGGCAGATTGCCGCCGTCATACGCCAGGTATCATATCATCTCGTCAACACACCGGCGGTCGCCCGCAAGAGCTATGTCCCGGCCCTCATCCTCGACTCCTTCAAAACCGGCAAGCTGCGCGCAGCGTTCATGAAGGCCCGTTCGAGCAGCTATCGCCGCCGCGCGGAAGCGGCGCTGCATCTTCTGGCCACAAAAGAGCAGACCGTCTGATCGGATCGCTCGCGTCCGGACATGCGGGCCCTCCTCGATTTCCTCGACGATTTTCGCCATGTCGAGGCCATTCGGGAACCTGGCACGGCCGTATTGGTTTGGAGGACCAGCACAAAGGAGGCCCATCATGCCCCGTGGAGACAAGTCGAAATATACCGACAAGCAGGAACGCAAGGCCGACCATATCGCCGAGGGTTACGAGGCTCGCGGCGTATCCGAGAAGGAGGCCGAAAGGCGCGCCTGGGCCACCGTCAACAAGGATGTCAAGCGAAGCGAGGATTTGACCCCTTTGGCGAAGTGAGGAACTGACCCCCTTGTCATTGCGCTGCGGTTGAAGTGGCATCAAGCGCAGATCCGGCCTTCTGCAGAAGGCCGGATCTGCGCTTTT
>NZ_JBVASG010000005.1:0-406205 GCF_057813875.1 Labrys sp. F242
GTTGCCAGGCCTGCAAAGCAAAAATCTCGAATACCATGTAAATTACCTGCCGCGGGGTGGAGCAGCCCGGTAGCTCGTCAGGCTCATAACCTGAAGGCCGCAGGTTCAAATCCTGCCCCCGCAACCAATTCGCATATCAAAAACCCCGATCGAGATAATTACTCGGTCGGGGTTTTGCGTTTGAGTTATGCAATCAAGGCGGGAAATGCGATGGCCCAGGCTGCGCTCTGGATGTTCGAAGCGCTGCCTCGCCGTTTTCTCCCTGCTTCGGTAGGTGAACGCAAACACGGGATGATGATGCCGGACTTGATACATGGCATTTCTGTCCAGTATCGACTGCTGCAAAGCTGAATTGGGGGTGCAATGAGTGTTGGCCTGATCGCCCTTCTCGACGACGTCGCGGCCCTGGCAAAAGTCGCCGCCGCCTCACTGGACGACATTGCCGGCCAGGCTGCCAAGGCAGGCGCCAAGGCGGCTGGCGTCGTCATCGACGATGCGGCTGTCACGCCGCGCTACGTCACAGGGTTTGCGGCAAAGCGCGAACTGCCCATCATTGGCAAGATCGCTGCCGGTTCGCTCAAGAACAAGCTTCTGATCCTGCTGCCGGTCTCGCTCGCGCTCAGCCTGCTTGCGCCCCAGGCGATTACGCCCTTGCTGATGATCGGCGGCGTCTATCTTTGCTACGAAGGCGTCGAGAAGATCTATGAACTCATCGTGCCGCATGCAGCCCATCAGCATGAAGCCGAACTCGGTTCGATCAACCCCAATGCGCAATCCTTCGAAGATCAGAAAGTCGCAAGCGCCATCAAAACCGACTTCATCCTGTCGGCGGAGATCATGGCCATCACGCTCGGTTCCGTTCCCGATAGCGGATTCGTGACCCAGGCCGTCATCTTGGCCATTGTCGGCATAGGCATTACGGCTGCGGTCTATGGTGCGGTCGCTCTTATCGTCAAAGCCGATGATCTCGGCTTGGCGATGGCCAGGGTGATCTCGCCCTCCTTGATGGGGCGCCTGCTGCGCGGAATGGGCCGTGCGCTCGTCGTCGGCATGCCCTATTTCCTGAAGGTGCTCGGCTTGGTCGGCATTGCTGCGATGATCTGGGTCGGCGGCGGCATCATCCTGCATGGCTTCGAGGCCTATGGCTTGGGCGCTCTCAGCCATGTCCTCCATGAGGCCGCCGAAGCGGCGGCGCATAGTGTGCCGGCGGCTGGTGGGGTGGTGACATGGCTGGTCCAGGCTGCGGGCTCGGGCCTTGTGGGCATTGGCGTAGGGCTGGTGACCATTCCGGTGATCAGCTATGTCGTTGCGCCGATCTGGCGCCTGTTCAAGCCGAGGCCCAGTAGCGCCTGATATCGAGAGCCAATCCCGTCCACACCCAATTCCAAATACCCCACCGGAGAAGGCCTCACAGGCTCTCGTCGATCGCGGGGGGGGCATAAAGCCCGTTCTTATGCAGGCGCGTAGCATTGCCGGAAAGGTCATGATAGGTGAAGGCGCCCTGTGCGAAATAGTGGCAGACCATCGCCTTGCGGGAAAGCTTGAGATCCTTGCGAGGCGAGCCGCCGTGCAACAGGTCGGCATGCCAGAACAGGACGTCACCGGCCTTGGCCAGGAAATATTTCGGCTCGAGGCCCAAAGTGTCGATATAGTGTCGGATCGTCGGCTCGTAGCGTGAGCCGTAAACCCCGATATTTTCCTTGAATGCACGCGGCGGAATACCGAGCTCCCCGCTCAGCAAAGGGGGTACGAGCCGGTGGCTGCGTGGATAATATTCCAATGGCCCGCAATCAGTGCCGACATCCTCGAACGCAATCCAACTCGCCAGCATGTAGCCCAGTGGATAGGTCGTCATGTGGATCGTGTCGGAATGCGGACTCTGCCAGCTACCCTTATGTCCCATGATCGTCTGGAACGGTAGGGTCTTGCGTCCGAACAGCACATCCGAAATTCTCAATATCTTGGGATGTTGCTGCAACTCGCGCAGCACCGGCACCGGAATGTGGGGATCGAGCGTACGGCCGGGGTGAATATCGCCGGCACCCCGGCTCTCCGGCGCGACCGTGATCGTTCCATCGGCGATCGCCTTTTCATAGGCTGCCCAGAGGCGATCGAGAAGTTCCGCCTCGATCAGACCAGGCGCGATGCAGTAACCCTCGAATATCCATTGTTTGCACATCGCAGCTTCGGTGTCGTTGAGTTCGCCGGCGGTATGGCGACGATCGACTTCCAGCAACGCGTTCGGCCTGTCAAGCCAGCAAGCCGGGCCACTGATGGGAAACGCATCGCCGCGAAACTCCTCGATGGCTTCGAGGTCCACCGGCCTCTCCGCGATATAGGTTTCCCGGAATTTCTGCTCGATCACCAAGGGGCTTTCCTTCTTGGGCCCCTTCCTGATTGATTTGGCCTTGATACCCCGACGGATGAGATTCGCTAGCCCCAACACCGTGTTTCACCTTTCAGCTTGCTGAGCCGTTCGCCGGGCGAAGACGGAAAATGACGGGCCGTTGATGTGTTGGGGATCGTCATGGGCAACGCGCACATCGTCAAAACCCAGTACGCCGAGAACCGCCAGAAGGTCTTCTTTTTCCATCCAATAATGTCGATTGACCGGACCGCCGCAATATGCCGTTTTCTTCCAGGCGCCATAGTAACTGCGCTCGTGCAATTTGATATCGATGCCGCGAAACTCGACTTCGTGGCTGAGTTCCTTGTATGGCGGCTTTTGTGACTTGAACGGAACGCGCCTGAGATCTTCGGGTGGCATTGCAGTTTCGTCGAAGTAATGTGTCCAGATATAGATCGCATCGGCTCTGGCGGCCAGCAATTCGAGCAATCTCAGCGGGTCCTCCATATGATAGAGGACACCGCATGCAACGATGAGATCGTATGGCGGGTCGTCTCGTTCCAGCCATTTGACGAAGTCGCCGAGATGAAAATGCGCACGCTGCAGTCTGAAGATCTCCTTGGCGATCAGGCAGCGCAGGAAGGCCATTTTGTTGGCTTCCACGGCGTCGAGGACGTCTGGACCAAGCCTCTCCAGCATCATCGAGTGGGAGCCTTCCAAAGGGCCCAGCTCGAGAACGCGCCGACCGGAGACGGGCCCGAATTGTTCGACGGCCCAGTGGATCCTCCCATCCTCATACATATAGGAAGGTCCCGCCTGGATGCCCAATTCCGGCGGGAAGGCGTGATTCCATCCCGGAATCAAGTCGACAGCGTTCTGGGGCGACGGCTCGGAGAAAACATACCCATCGGTCAGATGGAATTCTTCGACATCTTCTTTCGATTTTGCCGCCCGCACACGGCGGAAAATCTGCTGAAGTGGATTCGTCATTTCTTCCTGCGCTGTAGAAGCATTTATCTCCAAGTCGTCTGTTTAGGTCTATCTGTCAACTGCATCCCCGGCAAATTTTGTGTCGCTTGTCCAAGCGGTTTAGCAATTGCTTGAGTTAGCCAACTTGCATGGCCAGGAAAGGGGGCTCCATGTTGCCGGTCGGGGGGCCGCGTCGCAGCCCTCACGGTGCTTCGCCGTTGCGTGTCGTGGTGCGCAGATGATCGACCAGCGCACGAAGCTTTGCCGGCTGGCGCTGGCGGCGCGGATAATAGAGATAGAAGCCGGCAAAGGGCGGCCCGAACGCTTCGAGCAGCGGCATCAGGTCCCCGCGGTCGAGATAGGCTCGGAAGGTGTCGTAGACGCCGAAGGTGATGCCGGTGCCGGTACAGGCCAGACGGATCATGGTGCCCATATCGTTGGTCGTCACCCTGGGCTCGACGGCGATCTCGAAGTCGCGGCCGTTCTCGGTGAATTCCCAGCGATAGGGGGCGAGGTCCGGCCGGGCGCGCCAGCCGATGCAGCTATGGGCCAGGAGATCGCGTGGATGCTGCGGGGTGCCGCAGCGGGCGAGGTAGTCGGGCGAGGCCACTGCCAATTGGCGCTGTTCACCTGAGACGGGGATGGCGATCATGTCCTGTTCGATCACCTCACCCAGCCGCACACCGGCATCGAAACCGGCCTGCACGATGTCGTCTTCCTCGTCCGTCACCGTGAGATCGAGCCGGATGCCGGGATAGGCCTGCAGGAATCCCGTCAGGGCGGCGCCGGACAGGAAGGTCTCGGCGATCGAGGAGACGCTGAGCCGGAGCGTGCCGGCTGGACGCCCGCGCTCGTCTTGAACCGCGCCTAGCGCCGTCTTCACCTCGGACAGGGCCGGGTTGACGCTCTGGTAGAGCTGCTCGCCCGCCTCGGTCAGACGCACGCTGCGCGTGGTGCGCTGCACGAGCGCGACGCCGAGGCGATCCTCCAGGCGCTGCAGGCCCTGGCTGACAGCCGAACGGGTGACGCCCAGCCGCTCGGCCGCGAGGCGGAAACTGCCGGCCTCCGCCACAGCGACAAAGGTTGAAATGCCTTCGAACACATCTGCCATCGGTTAGATAATCTAACCAAGTCATCTCGGATTGGCAACTCGATCGCGCCAATTCGTCGGTCTAGGGTGCATTCCAGCGGGGCCGACGGGCGGCTCTGCGCGAAACAGGAACCTGACGTGAGGAGGATGGCCATGGCGCATCGCAATGTCGGCGGCCGGATCGCGGCCCATGCGGCGATCGTGACCCTGCTGACGGGGGCGAACCCGGCGCTGGCCTCGAATATGCCGTCCCCCAGCCAGGGTCAGATCACAAGAAACGAGGCGAGCATGGCTGAACACCCTTATGCGGGGATGTGGGTCACGGAAGACGGCCATATCCGGCAGGAACTGCTGCCGAACGGGCGCTATGACGAAGCGCGCGGCGGCCGCAAGAGCGCCTATCGCGGCCGCTACGAGGTCCGTGGCAGGCACATCGATTATTGGGACGACACCGGCTTCACCGCGGATGGCGAATTCGTTGACCGCGACACGCTGCGTCATGGCGGCATGGTGTTCCGGCGCCGCTGAACGGGCGCCGGGCTGGGGCTCAATGCTCCGGGCGAAAGAGAGGATACTGACATGACAAAGCAAACACGGGTCTGGTTCATCACGGGGGCCTCTTCGGGCCTCGGCCTGGCACTGGCACAGGCCGTTCTCGCCAGGGGATGGCAGGCCGTGCTGGCGGCGCGGCGGTTGGAAGCGTTGGCCGACCTTGCCGCCGCGCATGGCGAGCGTGCTCTCACCGTCGAACTCGACGTGACGGATCCCGGCGCGATCGAGAAGGCCGTGGCGGCGGCCGAGGCTCGCTTCGGGCATATCGACGTCGCCGTCAACAGTGCTGGCTATGGCTATCTGGCAGCGATCGAAGAAGGTGAGGATGCCGCGATCCGGGCCCAGTTCGAAACCAATGTCTTCGGGCTGATCGGCGTTACCAAGAGAATATTGCCTGGCCTGCGGGCGCGCCGGAGCGGGCATATCGTCAATATCTCGTCCCTGGGCGGCCTCGTGGCCTTTGCGGCGACCGGCTATTACCACGCCACCAAATTCGCCGTGGAAGCCCTGTCGGAATCGCTCGCCCAGGAGGTCGCACCGCTCGGCATCAAGGTGACGATCGTCGAGCCCGGGGCTTTCCGCACCGATTGGGCCGGCCGCTCTATGGTGGAGGCCCCCACCGTCATCGCCGATTATGCCGACACCGCCGGCAGGCGCCGCGAGCAGACCCGCGCCGTTTCCGGGCGGCAGCCCGGCGATCCCGCCCGCGCCGCCCTTGCCATCATCAAGGCGGTCGAAGCACCGGAGCCGCCACTACGCCTGCTGCTCGGGGCGCCGGCCTTGCGCATCGCCCGCCAAAGGCTGGAGGCGCTGAGCCTCAATTTCGAGACCTGGGCCGAGACCACGCTGAGCGCCGATTTTCCCGACCCGGCGAAGGCCTGATGCCGCGCCTCGGCGCGAACACCTCAACAAGGAACCTATGAGATGAATGCAATTGCAGGAAAAGTCGTGGCCATCACCGGCGCGAGCAGTGGCATCGGCGAGGCCAGCGCGAGAATGCTGGCGGCAGCGGGCGCCCGGGTGGTGATCGGTGCGCGCCGTACTGACAGGCTGGAGAGTCTCGCCGCGGCGATCGCGGCCGAAGGCGGCGAGGTGAGGGTGCGCCCGCTCGACGTGACCTCGCAGGCCGAGGTTGCCGCCTTTGCCGGCTTCGCGCGCCAGGCTTTCGGGCGGCTCGACGTGATGGTCAACAATGCCGGGGTGATGCCGCTCTCCCCGCTGTCGGCGTTGAGGGTGGCGGAATGGGACCGCATGATCGACGTCAACATCAAGGGTGTGCTCTACGGCATCGCCGCGGCGCTGCCGATCATGGAGGAGCAGGGCAACGGGCAGATCGTCAACGTCTCCTCGATCGGCGGCCATCGCGTCTCGCCCACCGCCGCCGTCTATTGCGCTACCAAATTCGCCGTGCGCGCCATTTCGGATGGGCTGCGCCAGGAGACGGATCGCATCCGCGTCACGGTGATCTCGCCCGGCACCACCACCTCCGAGCTTGCCGATACGATCGGCGATCCCACCGCGCGGGAGGCGATGAAAGCCTTCCGGGCTGTTACCATGAGCCCGGATGCCGTGGCCGCTGCACTAGCCTATGCCATCGGCCAGCCCGATGACGTCGACGTCAGTGAGATCGTGGTGCGGCCAACGGCGAGCCCGCATTGAGAAAGTTCTTCATTTGCAGGCTACTAAGGCTGCTCACTTCGCAGCCTTCACATAGCGTCGAAGCTGCTCCAGGCTGAGCGCGCCGAAATAGACGTCGTGACCGATCACGAAGCCGGGCGTGCCCTGGAGCTGGAACAGGCGGGCGGCGACGTCGTTCCTGGCCAGCATGGCTGCGATCTCCGGGCCTCGCGCGGCAAGATCCTTGTCGAGCCGCGCGAGGTCCACGCCGGCCTTGCCGGCCGCATCGCGCACGGTATCCTTGTCCATGGTGCGGGGCAGGGCGAAGAGGGCATTGTGCACCTCGCCATATTTGCCCTGCCAATTGGCGGCGAGCGCCACCCTGGCGGCATAGACCGAAGCCTCCCCGAAGATTGGCCATTCCTTCATCACCAGCCTGATCTCCTTGTTTTCGCGCAGGAGGGTGGCGAGACGCGACTGCATCACTCGGCAATAGGGACAGCGATAATCCGTGAATTCGATGATGGTGACCTTGCCCTTGGGATTGCCGAGCACGGGGGAAGAGGGATCGGTGATGATGTCGTTCACGTCGATGTCGGCGGAGGCCGCGCGGGCGGAGCCAGACGGCGCGAGAAAGCCGGCCAGGCTGACGAAGAGGAGAAGGGCCGCGAGAAGCGGGAGCGGAAGGCGCCGAGATGTCATGATATGTCCTTGCTGGCGGGCTGTAGAGCCCGAGCGGCCCGATTCGCCGAGCCCATCGATACTCTTCATGCTGCCGGCATCTTCGGCAAATCACAGTTCTCGGCTGGTGAATCGCATTCACGTGAACGGTCCGCTCAATCTCGTCCAATCATGAAGCGCGAGAGTGCAGCGAAATCGTCCTCGCCCTGGCCGGCCGCGAGCGCCCGGCGGAACAGGCTGTCCTGGCCGAGGATGACGCCGAGGTCGATCTTGCGGGCCTGCATCACCGCCAGCAAATGCTCGAAGGCGTGGTAATGGGTGGCGATCGAGGCAAAGCTCTGCTCGTCACTGGCCAGGCGGCCGGTCTCGTTGCGCTTGATCAGGTCGGCGACCTGACCGTCGATCACCGGCATCAAGGTCTGCCAGAGCCGACCCAGCACGCCGAGTGCCACCCCCTCGGCTTGGCTCACGGCGATGGCGTTGAGCGTGCCGAACAGCGCCCCCCACATCAGGCCGAGCAGGGTGCTGTCGAGCGCATTGGCGAGGCCGGCATCCTCCCCGACATGCTGGACATTGCCGCCGAGGGCCAGGAATAACGGTTTGTTGGCCTCGAAGGCTTGGCTGGGGCCGGCGAACAGGATGGTGCCGGCCTCGGTACCGATGAAATCGGGCGTGGCCATGATGGCGCCGTCGAGATAGGCAGCGCCCTGCGCGGCCGCCCAGCCTCCAGCCTCGCGCGCGCCCTGCGGTGTGCCCGAGGTGAGTTCGACCACGAGCTTGCCTTCGAGGGCCCGGCCGGCGCCGGCCTCGCGCAGCAGCGCGGCGGTGGCGTCGTAATCGCTGACATTCACGATGACGACCGCTCCCGCCGCCACGGCTTCGGCCACGGAGGGCGCGACGGTCGCGCCGAGGGCAGCCAGCGCCTCGGCCTTGGCCGGGGTACGGTTCCACACCGTCACCTCATGGCCGGCGCCCAGCAGGGCGCGCGCCAGCGCCGATCCCATGCGTCCCGTTCCCAGCACCGCAATTGCAAGCTTCATCTCGACACTCCATATCCACCAGCGCGGGCTGACGAATTCCTGCCGCGCGTTCCATCGTCCTCGGGCAGATGGGACTGGCGTGGCGGCGCTCAATACGCACGCCCACGTAAGTGGTTACCAGGTCGTAAGGGGTGGCGAGGGAGAGGGGCATGGCGGATACGGCGAATGATTGCGGCTTTGCGGCGGCGATCCGCATGCTCGAAGGTAAATGGAAGCTCGACATTTTGTGCGAGCTCCATACCGGTGCCCGCCGCTTCGGCCGGCTGCGCCGAGCTATTCCGGCAATCAGCGAGAAGATGCTGGCGCAAAAGCTGCGCGAATTGGAGGCCGACAGCCTCATCCACCGCAAGGTCTATGAGCAGATGCCGGCCAAGGTCGTCTATTCCCTGAGCGAGCGCGGCGCCGGCCTCATCGCCAGCAGCGCTGCCCTCTGCCGTTGGGGCGAGCAGCTTGGCCTCAGCGAGCCGGTGCCGGCGGCCTGCGCGGCGCCTTTGCTGCGAGCCTGATCCTTCAAAGGAACCACTTCGCCCGGCCGATCCTTCGATTGGCCAGGCTCGCAATGACGAGCCGGGCTTTCTATCCCGAAAGCCCGTTTGACGATGCGCACCCGCATCCGCCCATTGCCGCGAATGCCCTTCGGTTTTCGAGAGCCGGGGGCGGATTCGGAACCCAGGATGTCGGTACTGAGGCGGATTGCAAAGGTATATCGCGGCATTATGACCTGGGGGCGTGGCTATTGGGACTCGCGAACGACGAAATCCCGGCTGGCAGACGATGAAGCGCCCGCTTCAACGGGGGAGGAACGATCGTTTTGTCGCGCGCAATGCTTCGTGGATCGGATTCCGGTGTCTTCTGGCCGGCGCTTATTATTGTCGTGGGCTTTGTATTGTGGGGAACGCTCTTCCCCGCCAGCCTGACAAGTGTCGCCACGGCGACGCTCAACGGCATCATCCATGCCTTCGGCTGGAGCTTCGTCGTCTCGACGGCGTTCTTTCTCGTTTTCGCCGGCTTCCTGGCCTTCAGTCGCTTCGGCCGGATCAAGCTCGGCCATGACGACGAAAAGCCGGAATTCTCCACGGTTTCCTGGGTCTGCATGATGTTCAGCGTCGGCATGGGCATCGGCCTGATGTTCTGGGGCGTGGCAGAACCCGTGTCGCATTTCGGCTCGCCGCCCCATGGGCTCGCCCAGCCGCAATCGAAGGAAGCGGCGATCGTCGCGATGCAATATGCCTATTTCCATTGGGCCCTGCATCCCTGGGCGATCTACGCCGTCGTCGGGCTGGCGCTCGCCTATTTCAGCTATCGTCGCGATCTGCCGACCCTGATGTCCAGCGCCTTCCAGCCCCTGATCGGCGACAGGGTGCACGGGCCGATCGGCCGCACCATCGACGTGCTGGCCATCATCGCTACCTTGTTCGGCACCGCCACCTCGCTCGGCCTTGGCGCGCAGCAGATCAACTCCGGCATGAACTATCTGTGGGGCACCGGCGAATCCGCCACCATTGCCCTTGCCATCATCGCCGTGCTCTCGGTGCTCTTCATCCTCTCGGCTGTGTCCGGTGTCGGCAAGGGCATCCAGTTCCTCAGCAACATGAACATGGTGATCGCGGTGGTATTGCTGCTCTTCCTGGCAGTCTTCGGCCCCACCGTGTTCATCTTCGACACGCTGATCGAATCGCTCGGCTATTATCTCAGTGACCTCGTCTCGATGTCGTTCCGCACCGCCGCCTTCAGCGACGGTAAATGGCTGGCCAACTGGACCATCTTCTACTGGGCATGGTGGATCTCCTGGGCGCCCTTCGTAGGTGTGTTCATCGCCCGCATCTCGCGCGGCCGTACCATCCGTGAATTCGTGATCGGCGTCCTGCTGATCCCCAGCGCCGTCACCTTCGTCTGGTTCACCATCATGGGCGGAACCGCCCTCCATTCCGAGCTGATGGGTGCCGGCGGCCTGGTCGAGGCGGTCAAGAACCAGGGCGCGCCGGTATCGCTGTTCGCTTTGCTGGCGCAATATCCGATGGCGACGGTGACCTCGACCATCGCTATGTTCCTGGTGGCGATCTTCTTCGTCTCCGGTGCGGACGCCGCCTCGGTAGTGATGGGCATGCTCTCCTGCCGGGGCGCTCCCCATCCGCAGGCGGGCATCGTGGTGCTCTGGGGCCTGCTCGCCGGCGCCTCGGCCTGCGTGCTCCTGGTGATGGGCGGCCTCGCCGGCCTGCAGACGGCCTCGATCATCGCCGCTGCCCCCTTTCTCCTGGTGATGATCGGCCTGTGCATCTCGCTGTGGAAGGGCCTGCTGGACGAATTGGAGACGCATGGCGTCCTGCACGACGCCAGGATCCAAGTCACCAAGCTCGCGCCGCCAGCCGAATAGGCTGGCCACGCGCTGGACCCGGGACGGGCGGGCAGGTCCCTCCCGTTTTCATGCGGCCAGGAGGGGTGATTTGCGGAGAGCCTCGCCGTAAGGTGTGGAGCCATCATGGCGCCGGTCATCAGGTCGGCGGCATCCCCGCAAGGAGCCGAATACCATGAAGAACCCCTTCGGTCTCGAACTCCACGGCTCCCTCGCGGAGCTCTGCCGGCCCGACCGCATGGCCGTCATCGTCTACGACATGCAGGTGGGCATCCTCAGCCAGATTGCCGACAGCGCCGCCATCATCGCGCGCAATGCCACCGTGCTGCAGGCTGCGCGGGCGGGCGGTTACCGCGTCATCTTCCTGCGACACATGTCGATGCCGCCCAAATTGATGGGACGCTTCCAATATCGCCAGGCCATGGCCTGGCAGCGCACCGAGGACCCCGCCGCGGTGAAGCCCTGGTTCCTGCGCTCCTCGCCCGGCTTCGAGATCGCGCCGGAACTGACGCCACGCGAAGACGAGGCCATCCTCGACAAGATCACCTTCTCGGCCTTCGCCGACACGCCGCTCGCCACCATCCTGCGCGATTGCGGTCTCACCTCCTTCGCCATCATGGGCGTCGCCATCGAGATCGGCATCGAGCCGACGGCCCGCCACGGCGCCGATCTCGGCTTCGTGCCCGTTATCGTCGAGGACGCCTGCGGCACCGGCCACCGGGAGGCGGCCGAGCGCAGCTTTACCGCGCTCGCCTATATGGGCGATGCCATCCTCACGCGGAGCGAGGCGCTGGCTGGGATGATGGCTGAGACGGCGGGATGAAGAAGGTGCCTTCGTCGCCGGCTTGGGATTCATCCATTAATAAACGAATCGAGTTGGCTCTTTGTCATCGCCGTGCTTGACCCGGCAATCCAGCTCCTCCCTCCAGACGTCGAAGCAGGGCCCCCTGGATGCCCGGGCATGACAAGGGCGGCGCTTCGGCTATTTCCGGACAATGCCTTCGTTCCAACAAGCCCTGCTCGTGGGTGAACCGGCCGCTTCTCATCCGAAGCCGAATGAAGCGGTGGCCGGTGATGCCTGTGCGGAGCAGATGCCGGTTGCCCACTCCGGCCTCCTTGCCGTCATAGAACAGCCGCAGGCCCCATCGAGGATCGCCGTTCAAATCGGCGTCCGGTTCGGAAATATCCTTCAAAATCATTGGTGCAGGTATCATGAAGCTCTGTACATCGGCTGCTATTGGGGCTGTCCTGCTCGGGACGTTACCCGCGCCGTCTCTCGCACAGGCAAAGGGCGAACTCATTCAGGTGGCGGTGTATCGGGGCCCGGCCTCTTGTGAAGGCTGCTCCGAAACCATGAAGACATCGATCGAGCAACTCGGGCCGAACTACCGTGTCGAATTTGTTGGGGCGGGGGAACGGACCGACATCTCCCCCCAAAGCCTGTCACGCTACGACATCTATGTGCAGCCGGGTGGCGGTCAGGACATTCCGGGTGCGTTGCGGAGTCTGGGCAAGGCTCGCATCGGCGCCATTCGCAATTACGTGGCGCAGGGCGGCCATTATGTCGGCGTCTGCATGGGCGCCTATCTTGCGGATGCCACGGGGATAGGCCTGATCCCGCATGATCTCGATTCCGAAGTCGGACGTCCCGGCTTCGCCGTCAAGACGATTGCCGACGCAGCCATAACCGTGCGTTGGGCGGGCCAGAAACAGGGAATATTCTTTCAGGACGGTCCTTACCTGCCGAGCGCAAAGCAGGATGCGGGCTTTCGGCAGATCGCCACCTATGAGAACGGCGATGTCGCGGCGGCGCGCTATTCCTTCGGCAAAGGCAGCGTCGTCTTGAGCGGCCCTCATCCGGAGGCCGACAAGGTCTGGTTCGAGGAGGCCGACATTCCACTGGCGAAAATGCCAGGAGGTAATTTGCTCAGGGATCTGTTTTCACAAGCCAGGCGCTAGCCGGCAATTCTGTCGGGCTGCAGAATCCATCGTGGTGGCCAGCATGTTTCCTGGCGATGCTCGTTCAACGGCCACGACCATCTGTCCGTTATTGCCGACGTTACGGCACCGGGATGTCCCGGTGCCGCGCTCCAAGCCTTCCTCCTTCCAACCCGCGGGAAGGAGGACTGGTGATCACTTCGCGGCCACGCCGACCAGTGTGCTGTAAATGAAAGACGTGCCTTCTTTCAAAGACTTGACCGCGATGCGCTCGTCATTGCCGTGCATGCGTTCGAGCGTTTCATTGTCCAGCGGGTATGGATAGATGCCATAGGTCGGTATCCCGCGGTCTCGCCAGGCGGAAGCGTCCGTGCCGGCCTCGAACAAGGCCGAAACCACCGTAGCCTCGGGCCATGTCTTCTTTCCGGCCGTTTCGAGAGCCTTGAACAGGGGCGTGTCGGTCGGGGATGCCTCGGCTTCCGTGCGCTTCTTGTAGTAGGCCTTGGCGTCGGCTTCCGACAGGGTGGTGTCGACGCTGATCTTGATATCCGGATCGGCGATGGCTTTCTCGACCTGGGCTCGCACGTCCCAGGGCGTCGAGCCCGGAATGAGGCGCACGTTCACATAGGCTTCGGCCGTGCCGGGAATGACGTTTTCCTTCACCCCGGCCTTGATGATCGTCGTCGCCACCGTATTGCGCATCAGGGCGTGCCAGAGCAATGGGTAATCACCGGTGGCGGAGACGCGTTTTCCGGCTTTCTTCAGTGCCGCAGGGTCACTGCTCGAGGCCAAGGTCTGGAGATCGCGCTTCATTTGCCCGGTTGCGCTCGATGAAAGGGCCTGGAAATAGGCCTTGGTCTGGCCGGTGAGGGTGGGCTCGGTGTCCCATACCGACAATTTCGCCAGGGCCCTCGTCAATTTGCCGACCGCGCTGTCCGGTTGCGGGCGCGAGGAGTGCGTGGGCGTACCCGTCACCTTGAGCCTGAGGCCGGCATAGATCTTGTCACGCGTCGTGATATTGACCTGGCGGGTGACGCCCTTCTTGTCCTGGAAGATCCAGCCGCCTTCATTCAAGACGAATTCAGCGTCGATCTTGTCCCAGTGATTTTTCGCCAGCCAGTCGGTGCCGTAATCGCCGGCTTCTTCATCGGCTTCGGCCAGGAAGATCACGTCCCTCGAGAGCGCGACACCGCTTTTCTTGAGCTCCAGGAGAGCTTGGACGAACACCGCCTGACCACCCTTGAAGTCCATCGCACCCCGGCCGAGAACATAGCCATCCTTGATTTCGCCGGCGAAAGGATCGACGCTCCAGGTGTGCCGTTCAACCGGCACCACATCCGAATGCGCAGCCAGAAGCACAGGCTTCTTGCTGCCGTCGCCCTTCAGGCGAGCGATGAAGTGAGCCACGCCTTCCTTCGGGGTCTTGATGATTTCATTCTCGACGCCGGCGGCGTCGAAGATCTTCTTGAGATAGCTCGCTTCCTCCAGCGTTCGTCCCGGCGGGTTGGATGTATCGAAGCGCAGAAGCTGCTGAAGAAGCTCGACCGTCTTGTCGGATTCCTGCGCCGCGAGAGGAGAGGTCGAGCCTATAAGGGCGATGACGCCGAAAACCGTCGCGCAATTTAAAAGAATAGATGGACCCAATTTCATAACTTTTCCTCTTGGTATTCTAAATTTTATGAACCTGCTCCTCTTTTCGGGCGCTTTATGTTGGTTACCCTAGCCAAAAAACCTCGTGCGACAAGCCGCGATAAATCGATACAACATGCCTGTCTTTGATCGTGCCGAAACGACGCAGGCCGTTGCCGGTAATTCCGGCATGGGCTTTCGATCGGGAGACCCTCCCGAATACCGTCACACTTGTTACTCCCACCCTCCTCTTCCCGGTGGCACTCTCTCCTCACCGATGACGAGCCAGCGGCGGCGCGTGCCGATGTGCTTGGTGCGCGAGACGTGACTGGCCGAAATGAGGAGATTTGCGATGACGACTTCAGCCGGAAATGGACAGGACGGAGCCACGGGCATGCACATTCCGCCAGTGGTGTCGCCGCAGGATTGGCAGGCGGCGCATGAGCGGCTGTTGGCGATGGAAAAGGCGCATACCCGGGCCCGCGACGCCCTGGCAGCCCAGCGCCGGCGCATGCCGTGGATGGCGGTGGAGAAGGCCTATGTCTTCGAGGGGCCGCAGGGCCGGGCAAGCTTTGCGGATTTGTTCGAGGGGCGCAGCCAGCTCATCGCCTATCGCGCCTTTTTCGAGCCGGGTGTGTTCGGCTGGCCCGAGCATGCCTGCCGGGGCTGCTCGATGGTGGCTGACCAGGTCGCACACCTCTCTCATCTCAATGCCCGTGACACCACACTCGTCTTCCTCTCGCGGGCACCGCAGGACGATATCGCCAGGCTGAAGCAGCGCATGGGCTGGACCATGCCGTGGTACACCGTGATCGACGATTTCGACTGGGATTTCGGCGTGGGCGAATGGCACGGCACCAATGTGTTCTACCGCGACGGCGACAGGATCTTCCGCACCTATTTCGTCAACAGCCGCGGCGACGAGCAGATGGGCGGCACCTGGAACTATCTCGACATCACCCCGCTCGGCCGCCAGGAGTCTTGGGAGGATTCGCCCGAGGGCTATCCGCAGACGCCGCCCTATAAATGGTGGAACTGGAACGATGCCTACGTCGCGGGCGCGGCACCCGACAAGCGCTGGGTGCAGGTCTCGGATGCAGGCGAGGCGACCTTCCGCAAATAGCGGCGCGCTACTGGTTCGTGGAGGGGCGTTTCCACAACCCTATCAAATCATAAGGGTGGGGGCGGCACACTGATGCACGCCTTGCCTGTGTGGGAATTCGCCTGCCGTCTTGCCAGGGGTGGCGGGTCCCCGCATGATCGTCGGGCAAGGAGGCCCACATGCCCGACGAGATCACGCTGAGCGAGCTGCTACACCAAGAGGCGGTGCTCACCTTCCCGGCCTTCGACAACGACATCGCCATCGATCTGGGCACGCTGGCGCTCGGCATCGCCCGCGAGCGCGCCTTGCCGGTGGCGATCAATGTCAGCCGCAACCGCCAGCAGCTCTTCCATGCTGCCCTGGCCGGAACCTCGCTCGACAATGATCAGTGGATCGCGCGCAAATCGGCGGTGGTCTACCGGTTCGGACATTCCTCCTTCTATATGGGCCAGTCGACGCTGCCGGGCGGTCCCTCCTTCCATGATCGCTTCATGGTCGATCCCAAGGAATATGCCGCACATGGCGGCAGCTTTCCGATCATCGTGGAGGGCACGGGCCTGGTTGGCGCCATCACCATATCGGGCCTGCCCCAGCAGGCCGACCATGAGCTGGTGGTGGAAATCATTACCCGTTTCCTCGAGCAACGCTTCGGCAAGAAAGGGTTGCTGAGCTGAAGGCCGTCCCGCTCAACCGGCTGCTGATCTACGCCAGAGACATCGAGGCGATGGTGCTGTTCTATGAAAAGCATTTCGGCTTCGAGGCGATACGCCACCCCGAGGACAGGATCGTCGAACTCGTCAATCCGGGCGGAGGCATGCGCCTGATGCTGCATCAGGCCGGCAAGGGGCAGCGCAGTGGCCAGTCCCTGGTCAAGCTGGTGTTCGATGTCGAGGACGTGGATGCGTTCTGCGCCCTGAGCGCCCGAAACGGCCTGGTGTTTGGTCCGGTTCATCCGGCGGATGGCTATCGGTTTGCCAATGCCAAGGATCCCTGCGGCAATCCTGTCTCCGTCTCAAGCCGCCATGCCCGGTTAGGCGGCGGGCAACCATCCTGACGGCCTATTGAGTGCAAGACGGCGTCGGGGCCGGATCGCGTGCGGGTACGACCTCGATTGCGATCCGGTACGACCGGCAGGTGCAATCGGAGCAGGCAGGCCTCTCCCGATACCGGATCCGGAGAAGCCCAATGAGACCGCCCGTCCCATTACGCCTGCGCCTGCTGCTGTTCGCTTTTCTGCAGCTGCTCTGCCTGCTGGCACCGGCCGGTAGCCGGGCGGCTGGCCTGAGCCTGATCGAGATTCCGGCCGATGGCGGCCGGCCGGCGCTCACCGGCGGCGTCTGGTATCCCTGCGCCGGCGGCACCCCCACCGCGAACCGCTTCGGCCCCATCGTGGTGGAGGTCGTGCGCGATTGTCCGCCCGCCGGCATGCAAATGCCGCTCGTGGTGATCTCGCACGGGGTCGGCGGCTCCTTCGTCAGTCATCGCGACACAGCGCGGGCGCTGGCCGATGCCGGCTTCATCGTGGCGGCTGTCGACCATCCCCTGAATAGCGGCCGCTCGGCAACGAGGCGGCCGGGGGACATCGCCTCCATGCTGGAACGCCCCGACGACATCAAGCGGTTGGTCGATTTCATGCTGGCGGGCTGGCCCGGCGCCGCCCGGATCGCGCCGGAGCGGATCGGCGTGTTCGGCTTTTCCAGGGGCGGCTATACCGGGCTTGCGGCCATCGGCGGCACGCCGGACTTCCGGCTCATCCTTGGTCACTGCCCGACCTATCCGGGCAACCGCTGGTGCGCACAGATCGAGGTCGATGCCACCGACGGCCGGGCGCTGACGCATGATGCGCGCATCAAGGCGGCGGTGATCGCCGACCCGGCCTTCGGGGCGCAATTCACCGTAGCAGGCCTGCGGCCGGTCACCGTTCCCGTGCAGTTGTGGGCCTCCGAGTTCGGCGGTGATGGCGTGGGGCCGAAGGATGCCGACACGGTGGCGCACAATCTCACCGCCCGGCCGGAACTGCATGTTGCCGCCAAGGCGGGGCATTTCGCCTTCCTGGCGCCCTGCAGCGCTGAACTCGCCAAGGCCGCCGCCGATTTCGGCGAAGCGGAGATCTGCACGGACGGGGCGGATTTCGACCGGATTGCCTTCCATCGGAACTTCAACGCTGAGGTCCTCCGCTTCTTCCGGCGGCACCTTGGCGCAGGGCAGGGGCCTTGAGCCATAGGCCGCGCCCATGCGATGGGTGTTTTGTCGGAGCAGCGTCGGCGCCGGCTCTTAGCTTCCGATCGAAAGCCCCCGCGATGAGCGTCACCATCTATCACAACCCCGCTTGCGGCACCTCCCGCAATACCCTCGCAATGATCCGTCAGTCGGGCGAGGAGCCGGTGGTGGTCGACTATCTTACGTCGCCACCCTCGCGGGAGAAGCTCGTCGCGCTGCTGGCCGCCATGGCGATGAAGCCGCGTGACCTCCTGCGCGAGAAGGGCACACCCTATGCCGAGCTTGGCTTGGGCGACCCGCAATGGAGCGACGGTGAGATCGTCGACTTCATGCTGGCCCATCCGATCCTGATCAACCGGCCGATCGTCGAGACGGCGCGCGGCACGCGCCTGTGCCGCCCGTCCGAAGCCGTACTCGACCTGCTCGACCATCCGGTTGCGGCCTTCGTCAAGGAAGACGGCGAAGTCGTGACCCCTCGTCGGACCTGATTGCGACTGATCCAGACATGCATGCGGAACGCTCGCCGGTTGCGGCCATCATCGCCCTCGGCATCACCCAGATCATCGGTTATGGCACGCTCTATTACAGCTTCAGCATCCTGGCCGCCGACATGGCGCGGGGCCTGGGCTGGACCACGGAATGGGTGTTCGGCGCCCTCTCGGGCGCGCTGCTGATCGGGGGCGCAACCGCCCCCTGGGTCGGCCGGCTGATCGACGCGATCGGGGCGGGCCGGGTGATGGCGGTCGGTTCCCTCGGCGCTTCGGCGTCACTGGCTGCCTGTGCCATGGCGCCCGGCGGTGTGAGTTTCGTGGCGGCGCTGATCGTGATGGAGATTGCCTCCAATCTGGTGCTCTATGGCGCTGCCTTTGCTCTCCTGGTGCAGATCCGGCCACGAGCGGCCCAGCGCAGCATCACCTATCTCACCTTGATCGCGGGCTTTGCCTCCACCGTGTTCTGGCCCGTTACGTCGGCCCTGCATGAGCGCATGAATTGGCAGGGTGTCTATCTCGTCTTTGCCGGGCTCAATCTCGCGGTCTGTTTTCCCCTGTATGTCTGGCTCTCCCTCGGCCTGTCGAAGCGGGACGGCAGGACGATCGGCCAGCAGCCGGCCGTGATAGGGCTGCTCGCGCCCGCCCAGCGCCCGCTCGGCTTCCGGCTGATGATCGTCGGCTTTGCCGCGCTGTCGCTGGTGGTGGCGGCCATTCTGGTCCATATGATCCCGCTGCTGTCGGGCCTCGGGCTCGGTGCGTCGGCAGCGATGATCGGTACGTTGTTCGGCCCGTCCCAGGTGCTCAGCCGCCTGGTCAACATGGTGTTCGGGCGTAACCTGCCGTCGATCGCCCTGGCGCTGATCGCGGCGACGCTGATGCCGGCCTCGGTGGCGCTGCTCGCCCTCACGGCGCCCTCCGCCACGGGCGCGGTGGTGTTTGCGGTGGTGTTCGGCCTGGGCAACGGGCTGTTCAGCATCGTGATCGGCACCCTGCCTCTGGCTCTGTTCGGCAGCGAGGGCTATGGCACACTGCAGGGCAAGGTGATGGCCGCGCGCCTGATCGTGGCGGCGATGGCGCCCTTTGCTTTCGCCTTTGCGCTGACTTCTATCGGCGCCGGCCTGTCCCTGGCGGTGACGGCGCTGCTGGGCGGGCTTGGTGGGCTGTCCTTCCTGGCGATCCGCTTCCTGGTGGAGCCAGCGCGGACAGCTTAGTGGTGCAGGTCGGCGATTGGGTGGAACGGGAGGATGCCGCATGGCCGGCCGCTTGACGATCGAAGCCGAACTGGTGCGCCGCCTGGTCGATAGCCAGTTTCCTGATTGGGCCGATCAGCCGGTCCGGCCGGTCGAGCGCAATGGCTGGGACAATACCACTTTCCGCCTGGGCGAGGACAAGAAGGTGCGCCTGCCGACCGCCGCCTCCTATGTGCCTCAGGTCGAGAAGGAATGGCGCTTTCTGCCCGTGCTGGCTTCGCATCTGCCATTGCCGATTCCCGCACCGCTCGCCCTCGGCCGTCCCGCGGAGGGCTATCCCTATCCCTGGTCGGTCTATCGCTGGATCGAGGGTGAGCCGGCGGTGTTCGAGCATCTCGCCGATCCCGTTGGATTCGCGGCCGACCTCGCGCAGTTCCTGCTGGCGCTGCAGCGTGCGCCCGCAGAGGGGCCGGCCGCCGGTGCGGACAATTTCTATCGTGGCGGGGCGCTGAGCGTCTATGACGCCGAGACGCGGCGCTGCCTCGACCAATTACGGGGCGAAATCGACGCCGCCGCGGCAGGGCGAGTCTGGGAGGGGGCGCTGGCGACGCGGTGGCAACGGCCTCGCGTCTGGGTGCATGGCGATATCGCCGTCGGCAACCTGCTGATACGCAACGGGAAGCTGAGCGCCGTGATCGATTTCGGCAGCAGTGCCGTCGGCGATCCCGCCTGCGATCTGGTGATCGCCTGGACCTTCCTCCGGGGCGAGAGCCGGGCGGCCTTCAAGGCGAAACTGGCAGCTGAGGCGGGATTTGACGAGGCTATCTGGGCCCGCGCCCGTGGCTGGGCCCTCTGGAAGGCCCTGCTCATCTGCTGTGGGCACGGCAGTATTCTGCCCACCGAACGATCGGCCCGGGAGGTGATCGCCGCCGTGCTGGATGAGCATGCCAGAGGCGATCATGATTGACCGATCCGGGCAGTCGCGCCTGTCATCCCCTTCCCGCCGCCTACGGCGGCGCCGGGAATGACAGATCAAACTTTACGCCCTCGGCATCAGTGATGGCCCGGGCCCTCGACCTTCACCTCGCTGCCCTTCGCATCGTAGAGCTTGCCGTCGAGGAAATAGTCGCCCTCATGCAGCATCGAGATGTCCTGGTAGCGCAAGGTGCGTTCCATGCCGGCTACGAACACGGACTGCTGATCGGAATTACCGGCCCGTAGATGGTTGAACACCAGGTTCAGCGTGATCGCCATCAGGGCGGCCGAGCTGATGCCCGAATGGAAGATGGTGACGAACCAGGACGGGAAATGCTCGTAGAACTGCGGGGCGGCGATCGGAATCATGCCGAACCCGATCGAGGTCGCCACGATGATGAGGTTCATGTTGTTGGCGTAGTCGACCTTGGACAAGGAGCGGATGCCGCTGGCCGCCACCGTGCCGAAGAGCACGATGCCGGCCCCCCCCAGAACCGAGGGGGGTACGGCCGCGATCACCCGTCCCATTACCGGCAGCAGGCCGAGTGTCACCAGGATGAAGCCGGCGGTGGCCACCACGAAACGGCTCTTGATGCCGGTGACCGCGATCAGGCCGACATTCTGGGCAAAGGCGCTCTGGGTGAAGGAGCCGAAGATCGGCGCCAGGGTCGAGGAAAGCATGTCGGCGCGCAGGCCATCGCCCAGGCGACGTGAGTCGACCTTGGTACCGATGATCTCACCCACGGCCAGGATGTCGGCCGAGGTCTCCACCAGGGTTACGATGATGACGATGAACATCGAGACGGTGGCGGCGACGCCGAAGGTCGGCCAACCGAAATGGAACAGGCTGGGCAGGGCCGCGGTGGGGCCGCTGGCAACCTTGGAGAAGTCGGTCATGCCGAAGGCCATGGCGATTGCCGTGCCGATCACCATGGAGAGCAGGATCGACAGGCGCGAAATAGCGGCGTTGCCGAGTTTGCTCAGGAGCAGCACGGTGCCGAGCGTGGCGCCGGCAAGCGCGATATTGGGCACGCTGCCGAAATCGGGAGCCTTGGGATTGCCGCCCATCGCCCAGCGTGCCGCCACCGGCATCAGCGTCAGGCCGATGGTGGTGATCACGATGCCGGTGACCAGAGGCGGGAAGAACTGCGTGATCTTGGAGAAGATCGGCGTGATCAGAAGGCCGAGCAGGGAGGCCGCCATCACCGCGCCGAGCACGGCCGGCAGGCCGCCACCGGTGGGGCTGACGACGATGGCAACCATGGTGGCGACACCGGCAAAGGAGACGCCCTGCACGAGGGGCAGGCGGCAGCCGAAAAGGGGCAGTCCCAAGGTCTGCAGGATGGTAGCAAGACCGCCCGCGAACAGCGAGGCGGTGATCAGCATGCCGACTTCTTCAGGCGCCAGGCCGGCCGCCTGGCCGACGATCAGGGGGACGGCAACGATGCCGCCATACATGGTCAGGACATGCTGCAGGCCATAGGCCAGGTTGGCGCCGATGCCCAGATTCTCGTCTTCGGGGCGCTGCAAGGCAGGGGCAGCGGTGCCGATGGATGTTGAACTCAAGCCGGTTTCCTCCTTCACGCGTTCTTATCGGATGCAATTCCCGGACCAGACGAGCGCGAGGCGATGCCACGACGGCCTGTCAGCCCATGCGGGGGAAGCCCGCATGCAAAACGGGTACTTGGCCTGCTGCTCATCGTCCGCGCGGGGGCGCAGGCAATGGCGGACAGACATGGCGTAGCGAGTGATGCGCCGCGGCGCTTTCGAGAGCCTCGGGCGAAGGAGTGCAGCGTTCCGGTCTCCCTTGGCCAGCATGCACTCGAAGAATTGACTTCGTTCTATTGATTGCAGCTATGATCCAACAGGATAGAAGCTGTTGGAAGTAGGCCCCGATCGGAAGGACTTCCGCGCCGGATGTGATAATGCCTGTGTAGCGCGACAGGCGGCCTGCCGCGAATATTGCGGCACCGTCGTCAATACGATGCGGCTACTCGGCTGCCGCAGCCAAGGCGCGAGCCGGATCTGTCAGATTGAATGACAGGCTACGATCCTAAAGCAAAAAGCGCTTGAGCGTAAACGCTCCTTTGTTTGAACGCATCTTTGCGGAGGGGCTTTCCTCACGCCGCAAAGTGCTTCGATGCGATCAGCGGCCGGAGGCAAACCACCAGCGGCTCTTGTTGCGCGAGGCAATCTGGCTGCTGGCCTTGCCGTTTCCGGTGACGACCACCAGCCTGTTGACCTCGCCGTTGCGATAGGCGCGCAGGAAGCGAGCATAGTCCTTGAAGGATACGCAACCGTTCGAATCGCCGCGCGGTCCGAGCATGTAGGTGTGCGCCAGCAGGCCGTCGCGGCCGAGGACGGTACCGGATCCGCCGGCAGGGATCATGCGCAGCGCGGCAACGCCATGAAACAGGGCTTCGCGGGGCCTGAGGTCATAGGTCTGGGGCGGCGTGGCGCCCCGGTTCTTCACATGCACCGAGCCGGGATCGTCGAGGAATGGCCCGAGGCCGGAATGGGCTTCCAGGCGTTCGCCGCCGGGCAGATAGACCGTGCGGGCGGAGATGTCATAGACCGCGGTGTGATTGCCGGCCACCGGCCGAGACAGCGGCGCTTCGATGGTGGGGCGGTCGAGAGGACGTCCCTCATCGGGGGCAATGGAGGCGAGGGCTGTCAGGGGGATGGCCGGACGGGTGGGCGGTAGCGGCACCAGATCGGCTGGATCGCCTTCGGCAAAACGACTGTCAATCTGGCTGCCATCGATTTGGCCGTCACCGGTCGGGCGGATCGGTGGCAGGGGCAGGGCTTCGGCAGAGGCTTCGGGCAGGCTGCCGGTGACGACGACATCCGGCGCCACCTGCTCCGCTGGCGGCGAAGGCAGGGCCGCGACCGTCTGTACGGAACGAATGACGGGAAGGGCCTCGTGCGTGCCGTCGGCATCCGGGGCAAAGGACATCAGGCTGGCCAGCACGGGTGAGGCCGGGTGAACGCGTCCGCCCGGGGCGGGCAGACGCACGCCCTCCGCGATTTCGGGGCCGGTGTTGTCGGGGGCGGGTTCGGCAGCGGCGACCGGAGTCTCGTGTTCCGTGGGGCGGGGCGCCGGCCGGAGCACGCCTGCCTGCACCAGAGCCTTGGGGGCGAAGGGATCTTCGGCGCGTAGTTGGAGATGGGCAGGCCTGGAGGCCGAGACCATCGAGGGCGCCACCAACGCGATCGCTGTCCAGGCCGCGGCGGTCGCTCCGAAACAAAGGCCCGCAAGTGCCATCCAGCCGGCGGTGTTCCGGCGAGGCCTTCGGCCTCGGACATGGCTGCCGGGAGAACGGGCGTGGGTCATGTTACTCACTTCCGGACGGCCAGGCGGCCTTGCGGCGCGAGGACCTTCGGTTGGGTACTGAATGCGGTTGCTGGCGAGGGGAAACGCCTCGCGTCATCGATCCGCCGATCGACCCGCAAATCTTTGCCCAATCTTGGTAACCAAACCCTTTACATCCGAGCCCGGATTGTCCCGTTCGCGCGATTGTGCAGTTCGTTAGCCGCGGCCATCGGCAGAAAGACGGCGCGAGTGACCGTGTCCATGACGATACCGGGCGGCCTCGTGGACCGGGAACGCTGCAATCATACGATGCCCGGCACACCCTCCGGCGGTACCGAAAGCAGGGCTGCCAGCGTGTTGAGGCCCTGGCGCAGGGCATCCTGGCTCGGCGCCGCACCGAGCGAGATGCGCAGGGCTGGTGGCGGGGCGCCGACGGCGAAGGCAGCGCTGCCGACCAAAGCGAGTCCGGCCTTGCGGGCGACCGCGCTGAGATCGGCACCGACCCAGGCTGAAGGCAGGCTGAGCCAGAGATGCTGTGCATCGGAGGCCGCGCGATAGGCGAAGCCGTTCAGCGCCGTCGCGGCGACCGTCTGGCGCGCGTGGTTCTCACGGCGGATGGCGGCAGTCAGGCGCGCCATCGTGCCGTCCTTGATCCAGGCGGTCGCCAAGCCAGCCATCAGAGGTGGCGCCATCAAATTGATGATCCGGGTCTGGGCGGTGATTTCGAGCGCCTCGGCCTGGCCCGGCGTGACGACATAGGCCAATCTCAGCGCGGGCGTCGCGCATTTTGACAGTGTGGCGACATGCCAGCTCCGCTCGGGAGCGAGGGCTGCGAGCGGAGGCGGGCTCTGCTCGGGCAGGGCGCCATAGGCGTCGTCCTCGATGAAGGCGATGTCGTGCTTGCGTGCGATGGCGACCAGGGCCTGCCGGCGCTCGGCGGACAAGGTCGCGGTGGTCGGGTTGTCGAGCGTCGGTACGCAATAGAGCGCCCTCGGCCGGCTCGTTCGGCAGAGTTCTTCGAACGCGTCGGGAAGCAGGCCATCCTCGTCGGTCCGCACCGATGCCAGCCTCACGCCGCAGCGGGCGGCCACCGAGCGTAGGCCGGGATAGGTGACTTCAGGCGCCGCCAGCACGGAGCCCGGCTCGAGCAGGGCCGAGACCACGGCAAAGAGGGCGGCTTGCGAGCCGGAGGTCACCACCAGCCGCTCGGGTGCGACCGGCCCGAGGCGGGGCGCCAGGAAGCGTGCACCGGCCGCACGGTCGCCGGGAATGCCGGCATTGTCCTGATAATGCAGCCGCGCCAGCGCATGGGGCGAGGCGAGGACGGTGGCGATGCCTTCGGCGATGGCCTCGCGCAGCCCGGCCTCGGCCGGCTGGGGCGGCATGTTCATGCTTAGATCGATCAGGGCCATCGCCTCGGCCGAGCGGGGTTCGTCGACGATCACGCGGGGAGGCACGATCCTGGCAAGGCTGACGATGGTGCCTCGCTTGGTGTTGCCCTCCACGAGTCCGGCACGGCGAACCTCGTTGAAGGCCCGCGTCACCGTGGTGAGATCGACACCCAGCGCCTTGGCGAGCTGGCGCTGCGGCGGCAATTGCACGCCCGGTGCCAGGCGTCCTGAGCGGATATCTGCCGAGAGTGCCTGGGCAATGGCGAGATATTTAGGCGCATCGCGGGCCAGTTCGGCGGGGAGCCAGAATGCCGCAGGCGAATTGTCTTGCATTTGTATGCCTACAATAATACAAAGAATGTGCTGATCGTCCGAGAAAATCCTAGGATTTTGATTTTTAAAGGCCGATCTCCTGATTCTTATAGACAGGATAGCGATATTTGTATGGAATATCAATCCATACATTTGATGCGGACGAAGGAGCTCTTCGATGGAAGAACAATCGGCAGCCTCTCAATCGATCTGGCGCTGCGGCATGCGTGGCCGCTGCCCGCGGTGCGGACAGGGCAAGCTCTTCAACGGCTTCCTGACGATCGCTCCCAAATGCAACGCCTGCGGGCTCGATTATTCTTTCGCCGATCCGGCGGATGGGCCGGCCTTCTTCGTGATGATGACCATGGCTTTTCCGGCCACCGGCTTCGGCATGTGGATGGAACTGAGCTTCGAGCCGCCGCTCTGGGTGCATTTCGTCACCACGCTGCCCTTCCTGCTGCTCTCCTGCATCCCGATCCTGCGCCCGATCAAGGGGGTGCTGGTGGCAAGCCAATATATCAACAAGGCGGAGGAGGGGCGCCTGGTGCCGCCGGACGAGATCCTGCAAGAGCCGCCGCGCCTGGCTCGGCAGACCTGAAGGGACCCGGTTGCCTCTTCCGGTTGCAATGGGTCAGAATGGCGGGCCTCTCCAAGAGCAAATGCTCAATCGACTGAAACAGCTGGGCTCGCCGCATGTATTCGTCCTTCGCCGCTCCCATATCGCCGCGCGATTTACATGACCACATCTATGCCGGTGAGATTGCCCGTTTCGCCGGACTGATGCCGATGCAGGCATTGGTGGCCTTCACGCGCGGCCTGCTGGAAGATGCTTTCCATCCGCATCAGCCGACCGAGATTCATCGCCATCTGCCCCATGACAGGCAGGTCGAGGAGTTTTCCCGGCTGCAGAAGGCGTTCGTCCAATCCGCGGAGGTCAAGCGCCTGTGGGGCGAGGTCTTCGCGACGCTCGGGCTCGATCCGGAGAAACTCGCCCGTGACCGGCTGCATCTTCGCTTCCAGCCTCATCAGGCCCCCGCTGTGAACCTGCCGAGGGCGCGCAGCACCGCCACCATCGCCTTCCACCGCGACACCTGGGGCTCCAACCTCTATGCGCAGACCAATTGGTGGGCGCCGATCTATCCGATCACGGCCGGGCGCACCTTTGCAATCTATCCGGATCTGTGGACCCGGGCGGTACCCAATACCAGCGCCTCCTTCGATCTCGAGGCCGTACTGGCCCGCTCCAGGATCGCGGGCCGCCATGCCGTCGATGCCGATGATGCCATTCCGCATCTGAGCGCACCGGTGGATGTCGGAGCGGTCGAGCCGGTGGTGATCGAGCCGGGCGAGATAATCGCCTTTTCCAGTGCGCATGCGCATGCCGGCGTGCCCAATAGCACCGATTTCACGCGCATTTCGCTGGAGACGAGGACGCTCTGGATCGAGGATGTCGTGGCTGGGCGCGGCGCTCCCAATGTCGATGGCGACGCGCCCTGGATGGCACCCGGGTGGTTCCGGCGCGTCAGTGACGGCGCCAGGCTGACGGAACTCCTAGGGCTCAATGCCCTCGAGCCTTATCGGCGCGAAAGCCCGGTGGCCTGAGGACCGGCCGTCGTAGCGCTCAGGTCGCCTGCTCTGCCTCGTGCCGATTGCGATGGCCGCTCATCGATGCCCCGGCATTATGCGGCAGCTTGGCGCTCACCGGCGAAGCCAACAGTGAAATAGCGGTGACGAACAGGAACGCCATCGAGAAATCGGTCAACGTGGCGTGTTCGTGCCCCAGCACCAGCTTGGAGCCGGTCAGAGCGAGGGCGCCGGCGCAGATGCCGAAGGACAGCATCAACTGCTGGAAGGTGGTGTAGAAGCTGTTGGCCGATGATGTGCGGGTTGGCGGAATGTCATCGTAGCAGACGGTGTTGTAGGCGGTGAACTGCAGCGACATCGAGAAGCCGCAGACCAGCAGCACGGCGAAGATGGCCCAATGCGGCCAGTCGGGACGGAACAGGGCGCAGGCCGCATAGAGCAGGCTGGAAAACAGGCTGTTCCAGATCAACGTGGTGCGAAAGCCGAACCGCTTGAGGATCGGCTTGGCTGCCGCCTTCATCAGCATGGAGCCGCAGGCGGTGGCGAAGGTAAGCAGGCCACTCTCCACTGCCGACATGCCGAAGCCGATCTGCATCATCAGCGGCAACAGGAAGGGCTGGGCGCCTTGCGTGATGCGCGAGAGCGAGCCGGCGACCAGCGAGACGCGGAAGGTGCGCACCCGCATCAGCGTCAGATCAAGGATCGGGGCGAAGTCGCGTGGTTTGCGGGCATGGACGATGTAAACAGCGCCGCTGACGACGCCGATCACCAGCAGTGCGATGGCGAGCGGCGCTTCCTCGGCGCTGCCGCGGCTGGTCATTTCAAAGCCGAACAGCAGGCAGGCGAGCGAAACACCCGAGAGCACGAAGCCTTTCATGTCGAAGGGCTCGCGCTTGTCCTCCTTCATGTTGGGAATGAAGATCTGGGTCAGCACCAGCCCGAGCAGGCCGATCGGGATGTTGATGTAGAAGATCCAGCGCCAGTCGAGGAAGGTGACGATGAAGCCGCCGACTGGCGGGCCGAGGATCGGGCCGATCAGCGCCGGCACCAGCAGCCAGCCCATGGCGGAGACGAGGTCCGATTTGTCGACGGTACGCAGCAGCACCAGACGGCCGACCGGCACCATCATCGCGCCGCCCGCGCCCTGCAGCAGCCGCGCGGCGACGAGGACGGGCAGGGTCGGTGCCCAGGCGCACAGGATCGAGCCGAGCATGAACACGGCGATGGCGATGGAAAATACGCTGCGGGCACCATAGCGGTCGGCGATCTTGCCGCTGGCGGGGATCAGCACTGCCAGGCTGAGCAGATAGGACGTCAGCGCGATGCTCATATGGGCCGGCGAGACGTCGAAGGAGTTTGCCATGGTGGGCAGGGCGGTCGCCAGGATGGTGGCGTCGAGCTGTTCCATAAACATGGCGCTGGCAATGATCAGCGCGGTGGTTCTGAAATTGGGCCGTGCCATTCGAGGCATCAGGCCGGCGGTCACTTCGGACATGGGAGCAGGCAATTCATGACAAGGCCCGTCCCAAAGGGCGGGCCAAAATTGTGGCCGACTCGACGCCGGTCATGACGCTTGGATATTTATAGGCAGGCTTTTGTTCCGACGAAATGGCAAAAGTAGGGAGAGACAACATATAGTTTCGCATAGCTGAATCGCGCTGCGCGAAACACAAGCCACATCGCAGGCGGAAGGAGCCGATGCCGCGAATCCTCCAGATCTTATCTGCATGTATAAGATATTATCTGATTGGATCAGGCTCATCGGAAAAGAGCCGAATTCTCTCGAAATTTTTGCTGTTTTCGCGAGTGATTGGTGCTTTCGCGCTTGATTTTTGTCGTTTTCGGGCGGCATAAGCCTAGTCATGGAGAAGGGGATGGGCCCCTTCCTTCAAGAACCGGACATGCCGTTGCCGACCAGTTTCAACATCTTTGCGTTTGCGGATGACGCCTCCCAATTGCCGGCCCTGGTGCCGAGCATGGGCATGCCTATCTGCAGCTTGGGCAAAGGTGGCGGCAGCGAATTGTCGAATACGAACCGTATGATCGTCGCCCGACTGGCGCTGGATCACACGAGAATCTGAACCGGCGGCAGGGCAGTCCCCTCCGCCTTGATGGCAGGAGGGTATGTACGCGCGCGGCACACTCCAAACAATCCGAAGCAAGCGGCATGTGCGCATGCCCGGGCATGCGTGCATGCCTGTCCACGCAGAGTTTCCCAGCGCGGCCCTCAATAGGCCTCGCCGGGAAACTCTGCAGATGCTCGTATCGCGCAGAGCTGCGTGCACATCATTCTACTGTCATCATTCCGTCTTTTCGTTGCCGGACAACTGTCCAGCTAGACCAGCCAACGGGGCTGGCCGGGAGTCAGACAGCGAAAACCAGCCGCCGGCCGGATAACCGGTCATCCATTCCTCAAACCAGTGCCCAATCCCCGGAGTTCGAGCGTTGAGGTAGTCATGTCGTCCCACCCCGCTTTGATTTTAAATGCCGATTTCAGACCCTTGCGGTATTTCCCGCTCTCGCTGCTGTCGTGGCAGGATGCGCTGCGGGCCGTTTTTCTCGACCGCGTGAGCGTGGTGGCGGAATATGATGCCGTGGTGCGCAGCCCGTCGACGACGATGCGCCTGCCCTCGGTCGTTGCCCTGCGCGACTACCAGAAGGTGGAGCGCATGGTGCCGTTCACCCGCTTCAACCTGTTCCTGCGCGATGGCTTCACCTGCCAATATTGCGGCGATGGCTTCCAGGCGCGCGATTTGCAGTTCGAGCATGTGGTTCCCCGCTCCAAGGGCGGCGCGACCTCGTGGGAGAACATCGTGGCGGCCTGCGGCGACTGCAACGCCCGCAAGGCGGATCGCATGGACATGAAGCCCCTGCGCAAGCCGGCGAGGCCTTCGCCCTGGGAACTCCTGGAGACGAGCCGGCATTATCCGCACAACTATCTGCATGAAAGCTGGGTCGACTATCTCTACTGGGACAGCGAACTGGTTTCGTGAGGATTGGTGGACCGGAGGAGGGCGGTGGCGACACCGCCCTTTTCGCGTCACGGTGGCAGGGGCCTTGCGGCGCGGGGGGCGATCGCAAGGCCGAGAGGAGGAAAGGATGCCGAAACTTACCGATTTCAAGGTCTTGACCTTCGATTGCTACGGCACGCTGATCGACTGGGAAACCGGGATCTGGAACGCGCTTCAGCCACTGCTCAGCGCCAGCGGTCGCGCGATCGGCCGCGAGGAGGCGCTAACCGCCTTTGCCCGCCGCGAGACCGAGCAGGAACTCGAAACGCCATCGCTGCTCTATTCGACCCTGCTTGCCGTCACCCATGCGCGGCTGGCGCAGGACTGGGGCATCGCCGTCCATGCCGACCTGCATGAGCGCTTCGGCGCTTCCGTGCCGGACTGGCCGGCCTTTCCGGATTCGCGTGAGGCGCTCGCCTATCTCAAGCGGCACTACCGGCTGGCCGTACTCTCCAATGTCGACCGTCGCAGCTTCGCCGCCAGCAACACCAAGCTCGGTGGCCTCTTCGATGCGGTCTACACCGCCGAGGATGTCGGCTCCTACAAGCCGGATCCGTGTAATTTCAGCTATCTGCTCGAGCATTTGTCGCTGCAGTTCAGCCTCGAACCGGCCGATGTACTGCATACGGCCCAGAGCTTGCACCACGATCACGTCCCGGCATCGCGGATCGGCCTGGCCCGGGCCTGGATCGACCGCCGCGCCGGCAAGCACGGCGGTGCCACTTTGGTGGTCGAGGGCGTGCCGGAGCCCGATTTTCACTTCCACAGCCTCGGCGCATTGGCAGAGGCACATCGCAAGGCGCATTCAGGCTGAAGGCGCCTTTCAGGGCGCCCTCGCATCGATCAAGCCCTGTTGGCGCAGATCGCTCCAGAAGGCGTCGGGGATGGCGACGCCGAGCAGGCTGACATTCTCGCGTGCCTGTTCGGGCGTGACGGCGCCCGAGATCACGCTCGCCACGATGGGATGGCGCAGCACGAACTGGAAGGCCGCCGCCTTGAGCGGCACGTTGTGGGCGGCGCAGACGGCCTCGATCTTGCGCACCTTCTCGATGATTTCGGGCGCGGCCGGGGTGTAGCGATAATAGGGCGTGGGCACGCCGGCTCCGGTGGCGAGAATGCCGGAGGCAAAGGGCGAGCCGATCACCACACCGACGCCGCGCTCCTGGCAGAGCGGGAATTCGAGGTCGAGCGGGCCCTGGTCGATCAGCGTATAGGGCATGGCGACCAGGAAGAAATCGAGGTCGAAGCGCTTGAGCATTTCGGGAATGGTGCCGAGCACATTGACGCCGGCACCGATGCCCTGGATCTCGCCGTAATGCTTGAGCATTTCGAGCGCACGCCAGCCCGAGCGCTCCAGATCGAGGAAATGCTGCGCGACGAGGTCGGCCGAGCCGACATGCGGCACGTCGAGGTCATGGATGAGCAGGAGGTCGATGCGGTTGATGCCGAGCCGCATCTGGCTTTGCTCATAGGCACGCATCACGCCGTCATAGGTGTAGTCGAAGCGCTCCTGAAAGGAGAGGCCGCCATACCAGAACGGGCCCTTGTAATTATCGACGTCCTTGGGGCGGTGGAAGGTGCGCCCGATCTTGGTGGAGAGGATGAAATCGGAGCGCGGCCTTTGCCGAAGTGCCTCGCCGAAACGCAATTCGCTGAGGCCGCGGCCGTACCAGGGCGAGGTATCGAAATAGCGGATGCCGGCATCCCAGGCGCCCCTGAAGGTGGCGCGGACTTTCTCCTCGTCGAGATTCTCGAACATGTCCCCCATCGGGCCGCCGCCGAGGCCGACGGGCGTGAGCATGACGGAGGTCTTGCCGAGCCGGCGCGGCGCGACATTGCCGGGCATGATGGGGAGTTGCATGGGTTCCGTCCCTGGGATTTTGAAGATGGATTCTGATTTGTCCGACAATGGTAGTGGCAAACGCCGTCCTGTCCAGAGGGGGACGGCACAATCACCCTTGCTCAAGCCATGTCCGCGCCGTGCGCAGGATCGAGGCGGTGATGTCCTGGAGGCCTTTTTCGACGGCCCGGCTCCAGTGCCAGTAGAGCGGTACCATCAGCCGCGAACCTGGATGCATCGCGACGAGAGATCCCTGCTCGAGATGGGCCTTTACCAGCGATAGCGGGTTCATGCCCCAGCCGAGCCCGGCCAGGGCGCCGTCGACAAAGGCGCCGGAGGAGGGGATCCAATGGCTGGGCCGGCTGATAGGCCGGCCGAAAGTCTCGACCAGCCAGCGGTCCTGCAGCGCGTCCTTGGTGTTGAAGGTGAGGCAAGGGGCGTGCCGCACCGCTTCCTCGTCGAGACCGTCGGGGAACCAGCGGCGCATGAAGGCGGGGCTGGCGGTGGCGACATAGGTCTGCATGCCCAAGGCGCGGCTGCTACAGCCCTGTACGGGCCCCGGAGCGATGCCCACCGCCGCGCTGACTTCGCCGCGCCGCAGCCATTCGGCTGTGTTGCTTTCATCGTCGAGCACGAGATCGAACAGGCGCCCCTCCAACCCGGACAATGCGGGGAGGAACCAGGTCGCCAGGCTGTCGGCATTGACGGCGATGCGCACGGTGGGAGCCGGGCCGGATGGCACCAGGCCGCCGAGCTCGCTGCGCAGGCTATGCTCCATCAGGCCGACTTCCTCTGCATGGCGGCAGAGGTGTTTGCCGGCTGGCGTCGCCGTGCAGGGCTGCCCCCTGACGATCAGGCCGGTGCCGAGGCGTTCCTCCAGCAACTTCACGCGCTGGGAGATCGCCGAGGGCGTCACGCCAATTTCCTGCGCGGCTTTGTCGAAGGAACCGCTGCGCACCACGGCAGCCACGGCTTCCAGCAGGGCATAGTCCAGCATGGATTAATTTTCCTAATCCAATGGTAGATTATTTAAATTTTTTAATCCCGCCAGGATGTGTAGTCAAACCCTGCTCCGGCGACGACACCGGCGCATGCTCTGAAGGGGAGACCATGACCAACGCGCTCATATCCGGATTCCTGCTCGGCCTCAGCCTGATCGTGGCGATCGGTGCGCAGAACGCCTTCGTGCTGCGGCAGGGCCTGCGACGCGAGCATGTGTTCTGGGTCAGCCTCACCTGTGCCTTGTCGGATGCCGTGCTGATCAGCGCCGGGGTGGCCGGTTTCGGCGCGGTCGGCGTGGCCGTGCCCTGGATCGAGCCGGTGATGCGCTATGGCGGGGCCGCTTTCCTGGCGCTCTATGGCCTGCGAAGCTTCCGCTCCGCCCTTGCCGATCATGGCGGGCTCGATCCGGCCGAGGGCGCCGGACTGGGTTTGGGGCGGGCCCTCATGACCTGCCTCGCCTTCACCTGGCTCAACCCGCATGTCTATCTCGACACGGTGGTCCTGCTCGGATCGATTTCCACGCAATATCCGAATGCCAAGACCGCCTTCGGCCTCGGCGCGGTCTGCGCCTCCTTCCTGTTTTTCTTCTCGCTCGGTTATGGCGCCCGCCTGCTGCGCCCGCTCTTTGCCCGGCCGGGCGCCTGGCGGGTGCTGGACGGGCTGATCGGCATGACCATGTGCGGATTGGCGCTGAAGCTGGTGATGTGAGCATGGGGGCCGGTCTTCAGACCGGCCTGCATTCTTACTCCTCATCCTTCAGCCGGTAGCCGATGCCGGGCTCCGTCTGGATGATGCGGGGATTGGCGGGATCGCGTTCGATCTTGGTCCTGAGCTGACCGATGAAGACGCGCAGATAATGCAGGTCCTCGACATGCGCCGGGCCCCACACCGAGGTCAGCAATTGGCGATGGGTGACGACGCGGCCGGCATGGCGCGCCAGCATGGCGAGCAGGTCATATTCCTTGGGCGTGACGCGAACGGCCTCGCCGTCGCGGCTCACCAGCCGTTTCAGCGTGTCGATGACGAGGCCGTCGCTCTCGAAGCGGGTGGCGTTGCCCTCGTCATGGGCCCGATGGCGCAGGGCCGTGCGGATGCGGGCGATCAATTCGCCGATACCAAAGGGCTTTTCGACATAGTCGTCGGCGCCGAGATCGAGAGCGGCGATCTTCTCGGTCTCGCGGTCGCGGGCCGACAGCACGATGACAGGCACTTTCGACCACTCGCGTACCTTGGTGATGATGTCCTTGCCGTCCATGTCGGGCAGGCCGAGATCGAGGATGACGAGATCCGGCGCGGCGGTGGCGATCAGGCGCATGGCGTCGGCGCCGTTGACGGCCGGCGTCACCTCATAGCCGGCGGCGATCAACGCCGGTTTGAGGAAACGCTGGATCTGCGGCTCGTCGTCGACAACCAGAATGTGCATAAGACGGGAAACTCTTGGTGTGCCGGTCTTTAGAGCTCCATCAAGTGATGGAACGAGACCGGCATGGCAGCGGAGAATGCCGGTCTGAAGACCGGCACACCGGAAAGGTACACGCCATCATGCCCCGACCGGCAGGCGAATGACAATGCGGGTGCCGCGTTTGCGCACGGCCGGACTTTCGGCGGTGATGGTGCCGCCCATGGCTTCGATGAAGCCGCGGCTGATCGAGAGGCCGAGACCCGTGCCCGGCGCGCGGCCGTCGACCTTGCCCCGCCGATAGAACTTATCGAAGATCTTCTCCAGGTCGTCAGGCGGAATGCCCTTGCCCTGATCGGTGATGGCAACAACCACCTCGGCATCCTCGCGTCGGGCGAACACGGCGGTCGAGGAATCCTCCCCGCCATATTTGTGGGCGTTGTCGAGCAGGTTGAACAGCACCTGGCCGAGCAGGGCCTGGTCGCCGCGCACGGGCGGCAGGTCGGTCGCCAGGCTGGTCTCGATCAGGCGGGTTGGGAAAGCTTTGCGGGCGCGATCCACCGCGGCTCGGACGACATCGGCCACGTCGATGAAATCGCGCCGTGCATTGAGGGCGCCCGCTTCGAGGCGACTCATGTCGAGGAGATTGGCGACGAAGCGGCTGAGCCGGGCCGCCTCTTCCTCGATGGAAGCAAGCAGATCGTCGCGGCTTTCCTCGCTCATCTTGGTGCCGAGCTGGCGCAGCGTGGTGACGGCACCGGTGATGGAGGCCAGTGGTGTACGCAAATCGTGCGAGAGGGAGGAGAGCAGGGCGCTGCGAAGCTTCTCGCTTTCCTCGAGGGCGGCGGTACGCACATTCTCTTTGGCGAGCTTTGCCCTGTCGATGGCGATGGCGGTCTGGTCGAGAATGGCAACGAGAATGCGCTCCTCGGCCGGCGAGAGCGGTTCAGCTCCTTCGAGCTGGGCCAGGCCGAGCACGCCGACGGCCCCGTTCGGGGTGAGGATCGGCCTGAATTCGAAGGCGATGTTGGGCAGGGTACCCGTGCCCCGGCCGGCAATTTCCCTCTTCTCGAACGCCCAGCGCAGCGCCGTCATGTCGGTGGTATCGAGGCTGATGTCCGGCGGCCAGGCGGCGGCGACGCTGAGCTCGTCGTCCTGCGGCACGGCGATGACGACGCGTCCGTGCAGCGTCGCCTGGGCATGGGCGACGGCGGCCCAGAGCACATCGTCCAGGCTGGTAATGCCCGAGAGTTTACGGGAGAACTCGTAGAGCGACATGATGTTGGCGGCGCGCCGCCCTTCGCCCTCCGCCCGCTCGCGTACTCGCCCGGCGAGGTCGCCCGCCACCACGGCCACGATCAGGAACACCGCGAGGGCGAAGACTTCGTGCGGCTCGGCGATGGTGAAGTTGTAGAGGGGTGGGATGAAGAAGAAATTATAGGCGAAGAAGGACAGGACCGCCGCGGTGATGGCGCTCCAGCGCCCGACCGTGAGGGCGCTGGCGAGCACCGCCATGAGGAACAGCATCGAGGCATTGGGCAGATAAACGAAATGCCTGAGGCCGATACCGATGCCGACGGCTGCCGCAACGCAGGCCGCCGCCATGGCGAGCCCGGCCAGCGAGGGCTGCAGGGCAATCCGGCGCCACCATCGTCGCGCCGGCGGGGCTTCGGCCATGGTGTTGGTGATAATGGTGACGTTGATCTCTTCGGAGCGGTGCAGGAGGTCGTCGGCCAAAGAGCGCCCGGTCAGGCGCTGCCACCAGCTCGACTTGCCGCTGCCCAGCACGATCTGCGTGACGTTTTCGGCCCTGGCCAGCCTGAGAATCTCACCGACATAATCGTGGCCGTTGAGCCGCCGCACCTCCGCGCCCAGGCGCTCGGCAAGGCGTAGATTGGCCTCGAGCTGGGCAAGCGCCTCCCCCCCGGCCTCCTGTCCCGGGCGCTCGACCGTAACGGCCAGCCAATCGGCGTTCAGCCCGGTGGCCAGGCGCCCGGCCGCCCGTACGACCTGCTGGGAAAAATTGTCGGAGCCGATGCAGACGATCAGCCTGTCTGCCGTCTCCCATGGGCCTTCGATGGCATTCTGGCGCAGATAGGCCAGCATCTGGTCGTCGACGCGTTCCGTGGTCCGCCGCAGGGCAAGCTCGCGCAGGGCGGTGAGGTTGCCGGGCTTGAAGAAGCCGTCGGCGGCGCGCTTGGCGTTGTCGGGCAGATAGACCTTGCCGTCCTCCAGGCGCTGGATCAGTTCGGTGGGCGTGATGTCGACGACGATGACCTCGTCCGCCTTCTTGATCACGCTGTCGGGGACGCTTTCGCGCACCGTCACCCCCGTGAGGCGCGAGACGACGTCGGTGAGGCTTTCCAGATGCTGAATGTTGAGCGCCGTCCACACGTCGATACCGGCACCGATCAGTTCCTCAACGTCCTGGTAACGCTTGGGATGGCGGCTGTCCGGCGCGTTGGTATGGGCAAGTTCGTCGACGATGATCAGGCGCGGCCTGCGGGCGAGCGCGCCATCGATGTCGAACTCCTCGAGCTGGCGGCCGCGATAGTCGACCGTCCGCCGTGCCATGATCTCGAGCCCATCCGTCAGGGCGGCCGTCTCGCTGCGGCCATGCGTTTCGACGATGCCGACGACGACGTCGATGCCCGCTTCCTTCTCCCGCCGCGCCCGCGACAGCATGGCGTAGGTCTTGCCGACACCCGGTGCCGCGCCGAGAAAGACGGTGAGGCGGCCGCGACCTTCCCGTCCCGCCAGGGTCAGCAGGGCATTGGGATCGGGACGTTTGTCGGAGGCAGCGCTTGGCATGGGGCCTCAAATGCGATGTGCCGGTCTTCTCAGCTCCATCGAGAGATGGAGCGGGACCGGCACGATTCGATGCTTCACCAGTGGAAGACCAGCACAACATCACTTCAGCTTGATTGCATCAAGCGCAAGGTTCAGGGCGAGAACATTGACGCGCGGCTCACCGATCACGCCAAAGAGCCGGCCTGACGTCTGAGCATCGACCAATGCTTTCACGTCTGCTTCCGGCAGGTTGCGAGCCTTGGCAACCCGCGGGATCTGCAGCACGGCATCGGCTGGCGAGACATCGGGGTCGAGGCCGGATCCCGAGGTCGTCACCGCGTCGGCAGGAATGGCGCCGGTCACGCCCTGCTTGCGCAGGTCCTCGACCGAGGCTGCCACGCGATCGGCCAGCGCCTTGGAGGTCGGGCCGAGATTGGAGCCGGTCGAACCGCTGGCGTTGTAGGGCTGAGACACGGTCTTGCTGGAATCATTGGGATCGGTGCCGGAGGTTGCCGAGGGGCGGCCCTGGAAATAGCGTTCCGACGTGAAGTTCTGGCCGATCAGGGACGAGCCGATCACCGTGTTGTTGCTGGCGATCAGGCTGCCATTGGCCTGGCCGGGCAAGGCGACCTGGGCGATGCCGGTGACGAGCAGCGGATAGACGATGCCCAGCAGCAGGGTGAACAGGGCCATCATCACGATGGCGGGGCGAATATGGGTCAACATGGGCTTGCTCCCTTGGAGCGCGAAAACGGGATTGCCTCGGAAGGCGGGAGCCCTCCCCGTGGGGAGGGGCAGTGTATGGGCCTGGGATCGGTGCTGGCCGGACAGAGCGAGCCAGCGGGCCACGCTCCATCCGTTCCTCATGCGCATCGCCGTCACACCAGATGCAGGGCGGCGACGACCAGGTCGATCAGCTTGATGCCGACGAACGGCACCAGCAGTCCGCCGAGGCCGTAGACCAGGAGGTTGCGCCTAAGCAGCGCGGCAGCGCCGACCGGCCTGTAGGAGACGCCTTTGAGGGCCAGTGGGATCAGGGCGACGATGATCAGGGCATTGAAGATCACAGCCGAGAGGATGGCCGACTGGGGCGAAGCCAGGTTCATGACGTTCAGCGTACCGAGCTCGGGATAGGTCGCGATGAACAAGGCCGGGATGATGGCGAAATATTTGGCGACGTCGTTGGCGATCGAGAAGGTGGTGAGCGAGCCACGCGTCATCAGCAATTGCTTGCCGATGCCGACGATCTCGATCAGCTTGGTGGGGCTGGAGTCGAGGTCGACCATGTTGCCCGCTTCGCGTGCCGCCTGAGTGCCGGTCTGCATGGCGACGCCGACATCGGCCTGGGCTAGCGCCGGCGCGTCATTGGTGCCGTCGCCGCACATGGCGATCAGGCGGCCGCCCGTTTGCTCCTTGCGGATATAGGCGAGCTTTTCCTCAGGCGTCGCCTCGGCCAGGAAGTCGTCGACACCGGCCTCGGAGGCGATCGCGGCGGCGGTGATCGGGTTGTCGCCCGTCACCATGACGGTGCGGATGCCCATCGAACGCAGCTCGGCGAAGCGCTCCTTGATGCCGGGCTTCACCACGTCCTTGAGGTGAACGACACCGAGGACGCGGCTGCCGTCGGTGACGCCGAGGGGCGTGCCGCCCGTGCGGGCCACCTTTTCCACCGCCTGCCGGAAGGCTGATGGTGCCGCCTCCAGCGTGGTGCCGGCGAACTTCACGATGGCATCGACCGCGCCCTTGCGGATGGAGCGTCCGTCGATGTCGATGCCCGACAGGCGGGTCTGGGCGGCGAAGGCGATGGTGGTGATTGCCTTGCAGGTCAGGTCCGGCTGAGTCAGGCCATATTCGCCCTGGGCGAGCGCGATGATGGAACGGCCCTCGGGCGTCTCGTCGGCGAGGCTGGCCAGGAGCACGGCCTCGGCCAGATCCTGTTCGCTGACGCCCGGCACCGGCAGGAACTCGGTCGCCATGCGGTTACCGAAGGTGATGGTGCCTGTCTTGTCGAGCAGCAGGGTGTCGACGTCGCCGGCGGCCTCGACCGCGCGACCGGAGGTCGCCACCACGTTGAAGCGGATCAGGCGGTCCATACCGGCGATACCGATGGCCGAAAGCAGGCCGCCGATGGTGGTGGGGATGAGGGTGACCAACAGCGCCACCAACACTGTGATGGAGAGCAGCGTGCCGGAGTAGCCGGCAAGGCCCCAGAGCGTGACCACGGCGATCAGGAAGATCAGCGTCATGCCCGACAGCAGGATCGACAGGGCGATCTCGTTGGGGGTCTTCTGGCGCTCGGCGCCCTCGACCAGCGCGATCATGCGATCGATGAAGGAGGAGCCGGGCTGGGTGGTGATGCGCACCTTGATCCAGTCCGACAGCACCTGCGTGCCGCCGGTGACGGCGGAGCGGTCGCCGCCGGATTCGCGGATCACCGGGGCGGATTCGCCGGTGATGGCGCTTTCGTTCACCGACGCGACGCCCTCGATCACCTCGCCGTCGCCGGGGATGAGATCACCGGCTTCGACGATGACGATGTCGCCAACCACGAGCTTGGTGGCGTCGATCACCTGGAAGTTTCCCAAGGCGGCCGCGGCCGAAGGCATGCGCTTGGCCTTGAGGTCGGACTTGGTGCGCTTGAGGCTCTCGGCCTGCGCCTTGCCGCGCCCTTCAGCCACGGCTTCGGCGAAGGTGGCGAACAGCACGGTGAACCACAGCCAGGCGGCGATCTGGGCGCTGAAGCCGACGCCGGCCCCGGCGAAGGCGTCACGCAGGCTGAGCACGGTGACCAGGGCGGCCACGACCTCGGTGACGAAGATCACCGGATTGCGGACGAGCAGCCTGGGATCGAGCTTGACGAAGGCATCCTTGATCGCCGGCAGCAGGATGGCCGCGTCGAACATGGAGGGGGAAGTGGGTTTGGAAGACATGACAGCCGTTCCTTAGAAAGTTTTGCCGGCGAGCATGACGAAGTGCTCGACGATCGGCCCCAGCGCGAGCGCCGGGAAGAATTGCAGGCCGCCGACGATCAGGATGACGCCGACCAGCAGGCCGACGAACAGCGGCGTGTGGGTCGGGAACGTACCGGCCGAGGCAGGCACCTTGGTCTTGGCGGCCAGGGAGCCTGCAATCGCCATCACCGGCACGACATAGGCAAAGCGTCCCAGCAGCATGGCGATGCCGAGCGTGGCGTTGAACCAGGGCGTATTGGCCGAGAGGCTGCCGAAGGCCGAACCGTTATTGGCGGTCGTCGAAGTGTAGGCGTAGAGCAGTTCAGAGAGGCCGTGCGGGCCGGCATTGCCGAGCTGCGACAGGGCGAAGGGCGCCATGGCCGAGATCGCAGTGAAGCCGAGGATCGCGGTGGGCAGGATCAGGATCGCCATCACGGCGAATTTCATCTCGCGCGACTCGATCTTCTTGCCGAGGAACTCCGGCGTGCGGCCGACCATCAGGCCGGCGATGAACACGCTGAGGATGGCAAAGACGATCATGCCATAGAGGCCCGAGCCGACGCCGCCAGGCAGGATTTCGCCGAGCTGCATCAGAAACATCGGGATGAGGCCGCCGAGCGGGGTCAGCGAGGAATGCATGGCGTTGACGGCGCCACAGGAAACGCCGGTGGTGACGGCGACGAAGACGGCAGTCATGGCCTGGCCGAAGCGGATCTCCTTGCCTTCCATGTTGCCGAGGGCCCCGTCGAGGCCGAGATGCGCCAGGATCGGATTGCCCGCCGTTTCAGACCAGTAGACCACGGCGGCGCCGGCGATCAGGATGACAGCCATGGCAGACAGCAGGGCCCAGCCCTGGCGGCGCACCCCAACCATCTGGCCAAAGGTGTAGGTCAGGGCCGCGGCGATGGCGAGCATCGAGAAGATCGACAGGTAGTTGGCGAGAGCCGTCGGGTTCTCGAAGGGATGGGCCGAGTTGGCATTGAAGAAGCCGCCACCATTGGTACCGAGCTGCTTGATCGCTTCCTGGCTCGCCATCGGTCCCATGGCAATGGTCTGCTTGGCGCCTTCCAGCGTGGTGACATCGACACTGGCCTGCAGGGTCTGCGGGATGCCCATGGCGACGAAGGCAAGCGCCACGATGATGGCGATGGGCAGCAGCACATAGAGCGTGGAGCGGGTGAGATCGACCCAGAAATTGCCGAGCGTGGCCGCGCTCGAACGTGCAAAGGCCCGGGTAAGGGCGATGGCAAGTGCGATGCCGGTGGCGGCCGAGACGAAATTGTGCACGGTGAGCCCAGCCATCTGGCTGAAATGGCTCATGGTGCTTTCGCCGGCATAGTTCTGCCAGTTGGTGTTGGTGACGAAGCTGATTGCCGTATTGAAGGACAGATCCGGCGGCAGATTGTCGAAACCCTGCGGGTTGAGCGGCAGATAGGCCTGCAGCCGGAAGATCGCGTAGAGCGAGGCGAAGCCTGCCATGCTGAAAAACAACATGGCGAGCGTATAGGCGAGCCAACCTTGCTCCCGGGCGGGATCGATGCCGGAAAGTTTGTAGAAACCCTTCTCGATGGGCGCCAGGACGGGCGAGAGGAAGGTTCTCTCACCGGTGAAGACACGGGCCATATAGGCACCCAGTGGCTTCACCGCTATGAGCACCAGGGCGAACAGAAGGATGATCTGAAGCCATCCGTTCAGGGACATGGAAATTCTCCAAAAGAGCACGGGCCCCGCCAATTCTCTCGCGAGAACGGTTTCTCTCGAGAGAGCGGCGTGGGGCCCGGAAAAGAGGGGACGAGCAGGGAGCGGGGCCGTTTCCCGATGAGCCGGCCCCGCTCCCGTCACGCGCCATCGCGCCGGCGCGGGGGCGGCCGGCGAAGAAAGGCGGTGAAGCCGTAAAACTCAGAAGCGTTCGGGGCGCACCAGCGTGAACACGAGATAGGCGCCGAGCAGGACGGCCACGAGGAGGCCAAGGAGGGGATCGAACATGATGCGCCTCACAGCCTGTCGAGGACGCGGGCATAAAGGACCATCAGGAACAGGCCACCAAGCCCCAGCGCCACATAGGCAAGATCTAGCATGACAAAACTCCAACCCGATTGGGCATGGGTCTGGTTTGCCACCAAAGCGCGTCAGGGTTCGATTCCGATTATCGGGCCCCGGCATAAGGAAAGTGTAAGGATGGGCCGGGTCGTCGCCGGGGCTGGAGCAGGGCTAACACTTCCCAGTTGCGTTGGCATAAGAGAGCGCCGGATATACGGAGTGTCAGCCTCACAGCTCCATCAGGTGATGGAGCAGGGGTGACATCCTTTGCCGGCAAGCGCTTTTTTCAAGATGTCATCCAGGAGGCTGACACTCCAAACTCCTTCGAAGGAAAACACAACGATCGTGCTAAGGCAGAAATGGATTGACGATCCGCAGGCGCCCGTCGATGAACAGGCCGTTCTGCATGTCCTCGGACCACAGCCTGTCGCAGTTGCTCGTCAGGGCTGCCGCGACGATCATGGCATCGTAGACGGAGAGCTTGTAGCGTTCGGCTAGGTCGATCCCGGTCCCATGGATCTCGACGGTGTTGGGCACCACCTGCAATAGGCTGCGCAAAGGCGACAGGAACTGCCGCGTTTCCTGCCATGACATGGCGAGTTTGCAGCGGGTCACATTGGCGATTTCGTTGAGGACCTGAACGCTGATCGTGCCGCCCGCGAGGAGGAGCTTTTCTGCCCGATCCGCCTTGCTCGTATCCGACGAGGCCAAGTAAAGCAGGATATTCGTGTCGAAGAAATCACCGGGCATCGGCGCTATCGCGCATTTGCTTCATCACGGTCGAAGGTGAAATCCGCAGGCAGCCTTCCGCGAAACGCCCGCAACCGGCGCAGCAACTCTTCGCGACCAGGCTTGCGGGCGATTTCCAACCGACGCTCTTCGGCGATATGGACTTCGATCTCGTCGCCCTCTTTCAACTGGAGAGCCTCGACCACGACGGCGGGGATGCGAACAGCCAGGCTATTGCCCCATTTAGCGACCTGCATGAATATGGCTCCGGATATACATGCTGTAATATGTATAGGGTCTGGTCGCCCGTCAACCTCGTCCCAAGCTATCGCGTGCCCGGCGCCCAGTCCGGCGGGGCCAGCTCGAAGCCTTCGAAGCGGAAGCCGGGGGCAACCGTGCAGCCGACCAGGGTCCAGTCGCCGAGGCTACGGGCCGCCTGCCACACGCCCGTCGGCACCACGCCTTGTGGCCGCTGGCCGGCGTCGAAGTCGGTGCCGAGAATCAGGCGCTCGGTGGTCGCGCCATCGGCCGAGAGGTCGAGGGCCAGCGGCGCGCCGGCATGGAAATGCCAGATCTCGGCGGCGTCGACCCGATGCCAATGCGAACGCTCGCCCGCCTGGAGCAGGTAGTAGATCGCGGTCGAAGCCGCCCTGTCGCCGTGGAGAGTGCCGTCGGAGAAGGTGCTGACATAATGGCCGCCTTCGGGATGGGGCTGCATGTCGAGGAGGGCGATGATCTCGGCGGCGGTCGTCATGGTCATTCCTGTTGTTTTGCGAGGATATCGTGCCCGAGCGCTCCCACCGGTCGCGACAGGAGTATCCCGGTGCGTTCTTTTGCCCGATCAGAACCGGTTCTTGCGCTCGCGCAATTCGGTGAACACGGCGACAGGATCTGATCCCGCCAGCCCGATCGCCTCGGCAACGCCGGGATCGTCGGCACGCAGGAAGGGGTTTTCGCGCTTCTCGGCGCCAAGAAGGACTGGCAGGGTGAAGCGGTGGGCACCACGCTGCGCCTCGACCTCGGCGGCGCGCCTGGCAAGCGCCTGGTTGGCGGGATCGACCGTGAGGGCGAAGCGCGCATTGGCCAGCGTGTATTCATGTCCGCAATAGAGCTGCGTATCGTCGGGCAGGGCCCGCAATTTGAGCAGCGAGCGCCACATGTCCGCCGGCGTGCCCTCGAACAGCCGGCCGCAGCCGAGCGAGAACAGGGTGTCGGCGGCAAACAACAGCTTCTCCTGCCTGAACCAATAGGCGATATGGCCGACTGTGTGGCCGGGCGTGTCGATGATCTCGGCCACGAGGGAACCGACAGCGACGGTATCGCCTTCCCCGACCATCTCGTCGACGGCCGGGATGCGGTGGGCATCGGCCTTGGCCGCCACCACCCGGCAGCCATAGGACGTCTTCAACGCCTCGATGCCCTCGACGTGATCGGCATGATGATGGGTGACCAGGATGTCGGTCAGCCGCCAGCCTCGCCGTTCGAGGGCCGCTTCGATCGCTTCGGCCTCCGGCGCGTCGATGGCCGCGGTGCGTCCGGTCGCCTCGTCGTGGAGCAGTACGCCGAAATTGTCGCTCCGGCACAAGAACAATTCGATCAGCGCGCTCATTCTCACCCTCGCAGCATGCACATTTCCTTGGAGATGCGACTCCTTCTATGCGATTGGCGATGTTAGGTCACGCAAACGATGGCGCGGACCGATGGTGATGAAGGAGCCCAAGGAATGTCCGGCGAACCCGTGGTGATCGGCGATGCGCCTCTGACCATCGATGCGCTGACGGCCGTTGCCCGTGAGCGCCGCCCGGTCGTCCTTTCATCCTCTGCCCGCGAGCGCATCTGCGCGGCGCGCTCGGTGATCGAGCAAGCCATCGCCGAGAACAAACCGGTCTACGGCCTGACCACCGGGCTCGGCGCCGGCGTCGACACCCGGCTCTCGGCCGACGATCTCGCCGCTTTCCAACGGCGTGTCGCTTTTGCCCGCGCGGTCGGCGTGGGTGACGAAATGCCGGTCGCCGAGGTCCGGGCTATGATGGCGGCGCGTATTGCCGGCATGAGTGTTGGCCAGACCGGCGTGTCGCTCGCCGTCGTCGAGGCCCTGGCTGCTGCCCTGAATGCGGGCTTTCATCCCATCGTGCCGTCCATCGGCTCGATCGGGGCGGCCGACCTCGCTCCGCTCGCCCATATGGCCCTGGCGCTGCTCGGTGAAAGCGAGGCCGAATATCGCGGCGAACGCCTGGCCGGCGCCGAGGCGCTGCGGCGGGCCGGGCTGCAGCCGGTGCCGATCGGGCCGAAGGATGGGCATGCCCTCGTGGTGGCCAATGCCGCTTCCACCGGGCGCGGCGCCCTGGTGCTCGCGGAGGCGCGCCTGGCGCTCGATACGCTCGACCGCGCCGCCGCGCTGTCGATGGAAGCCTTCGGCGCCAATATCACGCCTCTGGCGGAAGCAGTGAATACAGCCCGTCCAGCTCCCGGGCAAATCGAGGCGGCCCGGACGATCTATGCCCTGCTGGCCGGCGGCCCACTCGGCGACAACAAAGCGAGCCGGCGGGTTCAGGACCCGCTGTCCTTCCGCTGCGTGGCCCCGGTGCATGGCGCCGCGCGCACCGCCTTTGCCGAGGCGGAGGCGATGGTGCTGCTCGAACTCAACCATTCCGGCGACAACCCGGTCATCGTCGAGGGGCAACTGGTTTCCAACGGCAATTTCGACATGACCGGCTTCACCCTGCGTTTCGAGGCGCTGTCGCAGGCGCTCTCCCATGTGGCGACGATCTCGGCCCAGCGCGCCCTGAAGCTGATGTCGCCCGTCTATTCCGACCAGCCGCGCTTCCTTACCCCGATGGGCCAGAGCCGCACCGGCTTCGCCACGCTGCAGAAAGCCATTGGTGCCCTGGAGGGCGAGATCCGGGCTCGAGCCCAGCCGGCGACCCTGGCCTTGCTGCACGCCGCCGACGGCGTCGAGGATCATGCCGCCAATGCGCCGGCCGCGGTGACCAAGCTCGGCGAAAGCGCGGCGCGGGTGCTGGTGCTGGCGGCCTGCGAGATGATGGTTGCGGCCCAGAGCATCGACTTGCGCGGCGCGGTCGCGCTGGGCGAGGGCACCGCGCATATCCGCGATTTCGTGCGCGCCCATGTCGAGCGTCTGGAGGAGGATCGCCCGAGCGGCCCGGACGTCTCCCGCTTAGCGGAGGCTATCCGGACGCGGGGCTGGTGAGAACGCAGTTCGCCTGCTGGTTGACCGCTCAATTGTCAGGCAATAGCATTGGCTCAACCAAAAAGATCAACGCCGTCGGGAGCAAAAGCGCGTTTAAGCGCAAACGCGCTTTTGCGGTTCTTGGTGATTCCACCAAATCGCAAAACGCCATAGGCCCAATATCATGCTCGACTACCCCATCATCGATAGCCACGTTCATCTGCTCGACCCGGCGCGCCTGGGCTATGCCTGGACGCAGGGTATCACCGGTCTGCGGCCGAAGGCAGTGCCGGCGGATGTGTTCGCTGCCGCCAAACCGGTCGAGATCGAGCGTTTCGTCTTCGTGGAAGTCGATGTCGATGCCGGTCAGCATCTCGACGAAGCCGCCTGGGTGACGGAACTTGCGGCAGCCGAACCGCGTCTCGGCGGCATGGTCGCGAGCCTGCCGCTCGAGCGGGGCGCCGCCGTCGAGCGGGACCTCGAACGCCTGCGCGAGCACAAGCCCCTGCGGGGCATCCGGCGGCTGATCCAGGGCCAGTCCGATCCGGAATTCTGCCTGCAGCCCGATTTCCTGGTCGGCCTGAAGCTGTTGGCCCGCCACGACCTGTCCTTCGACATCTGCATTTTACATCATCAACTGCCGAGCGTGATCCGCATGGTGCAGCAATGCCCGGATGTTCGTTTCGTACTCGACCATATCGGCAAGCCGGCCATCAAGGCAGGCGAGATGGAGCCCTGGCGCGCCGATTTGAAGCGGCTCGCAGCGCTGCCCAACGTCTATTGCAAGATTTCCGGCGTATGCACGGAGGCCGATCACCGCACCTGGACCCGCCAGGAGATCACGCCCTATGTCGAGCATGCCCTGGAGAGTTTCGGTTTCGACCGCGTGATGTTCGGCTCGGATTGGCATGTGCTGGAACTGGCGGGGACCTATCCAGACTGGGTGCATGTCGTCGACGAGATCGTGCATGACTGCTCGCCGTCGGAGCGGCGCAAGCTGTTCAGGGACAATGCGGCGGCGTTCTATCGACTCGGGTGAGGGGCTGCGGCTACTGCGTGACGACCTTGACCCGATCACCCGGCCTGACCGGGCTGGTTTCGTCGAAGCCGTTCAGCACGAGGAAGCGTTCCAACTGGTCCTGGGGGTCGGCCATGCGGGCTGCCAGGGATTGCAGCGTATCGCCCGAGCGCACGGTGACGATGTCGATATGCTCGGGGCGCACATTGCGCTGCTCTTCAGGTGTCATGCGCCGGAAGCTGTTGGCCGTTTCCTGGAACAGCGCATCGGTCGTGGCATTGAGATCGCGTGCTGCCAGGATCAGGCGATAGACGTCGCTGCCGAAGCGGATGGCATAGAGGCGGAAGCTCCAGTCCTGGCCGCGGGCGAGGGCTGTCGCCGCCTCGTTGCCGTTGATGCGCAGGGTGGAGACCGAGGCGGTATCGACACCGCTGATCCAGCCAGAGGCGAGATAATCGGACAGCGACTGGCCATCCTTGGTCTTCACCGTATCGAGGCGCAGCGCCCGGCCATTGCCGTCAATGCCGAGAATGGCTTGCGGCGTGTTGTCGAGGGTGAAATTGGGCGGGGAGGTGAAGGTGAAGGCCAGGCGCGGCTGCCAGAAGATGCGGCCCTGCACATAGCCCTGTGCAGGATCCTCGCCATAAGTGAGCCCGTCGATCACCGACAGATAGCGGAACTTGTCATGCTCGCCCGAACCAGGCGCGCCATATTGGGCAGCCTCGGTGTTGGCCTTGGCGATGCGTTCAGGCGTGGAGGGATGGGTCGACAGGAAGTCCGGCGTGGCCTGGCGCGAACGCGCCTCCACCTGCCGGCGCATCGAGGTCAGGAAGCGCGCGGCGCCATAGGGGTCGAAGCCGGCCTTGGCGATGGTGCGGATGCCGATCTCGTCAGCGTTCAATTCCTGCTGGCGCGAGAAGCTCGCCAGACTGTTCTGGCTTGAGGAAACCAGGCCGGGATTGTGCACCATGCTCGCCACCTTGGAGACGACCACGGACTGGCGCTCGCGATCGGCACGTGCTGCGGCATGGCGTGCGGAGACATGCGCCATCTCATGGGCGACCACCGCGGCGATTTCGGCATCGTCATTGGCGAGCGCCAGCAGGCCGCGCGTCACATAAAGCCGGCCGGAGGGCAAAGCGAAAGCGTTGATCGACGAGGCGTTCAGCACCGTCAGCTTGTAGGGAATGTCGGGCCGGTCCGACTGGGCGGCAAGACGCTGGACGAGATCGTCGAGATAGCGCTCCAGGGCGGCATTGCGATAGGCCCCACCATAAGAGGCGAGAACGCGGGCGCTTTCGCGGTCTTCCGCATTGGGAGGAGCAATGACGCGAGGGGCCTCGGCGGGGAGGGCCGCCGGCATGGCGCGCGCAAGCTCGCCCGACTGGTCGTTGTCGCCCACGGTGGCGCAAGAAGACAGGCCGAGCGCGACCGCCAGGGCGCAAACCCGCCACCAGTTCGGTTGTCTTGTCGCGCCCCCCAGCATCTCGCTCAGCTCTCCACTCCTTTCACGGCGACACCGGCGCGACCTGTTCGATCGCCGCCGGCTCGGTAATTTCGATGCGAGGCCCGTCGCGCATCGTCACGACACCGCGGGCCCTGACATAGCTGCCCTCAAGGGCAGCAGCGCTGAGACCGGTTGCCTCGAAACGTGGCCATTGTTTGGCGGGGATCGCCAAAGTCACGTCTTCGCGCCAGATTTTGCCGAAATCGATCCACACGGTCGTCTTCGTCACTCCAACATGCAGCACGCGTCCCGCCACGATGGCGAAGCCATCGTGGCGGGCAACGGCCTCAGGAGTCGCCGCATCGGCGACTGCATAGCCCGGTTCAGCCCAGAGGCCAAGCCGAGCCCGGCGGGCATTGTCTTCCGCAGTCATTAATTCTGTGTAACACACCTCTTCCCCGACGGAAGGTCGAATGCGCGCCAATCCACGAGCCGCGAGATCGGCCGCCAGGTCGCGCCCCTCCAGATAGAGCGCTCCCCGCAGGGCGCCGTGCCTGTCGGGGCCCGCCGAAGCCACCAGGGTGGCAGTGCCGTTGGTGAGATCGGGCAGGCGCAGCGAGGCCAGATCCACGCCCGCAAGCCTGATCTTGCGGCCGTCCGCGAGCAGGAGATGACCCTCGTCGCTTTTGCCGGCAATCGTCACATTCTCGCCCGCTTCCGCCGGGACTGAGCACGGATCCGCCAACGCCGTATGCACATTGCTTGAAAATATCGCAACGACGGCCATTGTGCCCAAAATTTGTGCATGCCTTGGCAAGCGAGTGGTCCTCACATGGCAGGAGGGGAATTTTTGTCGTGATTTTTCATGATGTTAGCATGGCGTTTCGCAGTTGGCACGCGGCTTGAAAGAGCATGTCCGACCGCCAAATCGCAAAACGCTTTAAGGGGATAGAACAGCATGAAAATAGTGATGGCCATCATCAAGCCGTTCAAGCTCGAGGAGGTGCGCGATGCCCTCACGGGTCTGGGCGTGCACGGCCTGACCGTGACCGAGGTGAAGGGATATGGCCGCCAGAAGGGGCATACCGAGATCTATCGCGGCGCCGAATATGCGGTGAGCTTCCTGCCCAAGCTGAAGATCGAGGTGGCGGTGCCGAGCGATCTCGTCGCCAAGGTGATCGATGCGATCTCGGCAGCCGCCAAGACCGGCCAGATCGGCGACGGCAAGATTTTCGTCACGCCGATCGAAACCGCGGTGCGCATCCGCACCGGCGAGCGCGACGGCGACGCGCTCTAGGTCCCCTCTGCCGATGCCCTCGACTTCCATGAGACAGGATGCTTTCCCGATGACTTCCCTTCGTTCCCTCAAACTCGCGGTGTCGGCCTTGCTCGGCGCCGGGCTGCTGGCAGGCCCCGCTCTCGCCCAGACCGCAACGCCGCCGCCCACGCTGAATTCCGGTGACACCGCCTGGATGCTGGTGTCCTGCGCGCTGGTGCTGATGATGATCGCGCCGGGCCTCGGCCTGTTCTACGGCGGCCTGGTGCGCGCCAAGAACATGCTCTCCATTCTCATGCAGGTGCTGATCGTCGCCTCGGTGGTGATGGTGATCTGGGTCTTCTACGGCTACACCCTCGCCTTCAGCGACGGTGGCCCGCTCTTTGGCGGCTTTTCCAAGGCCTTCCTCGCCGGCATCACCAAGGACACGCTGAGCGGCACCATTCCCGAATATGTGTTCGTGTGCTTCCAGATGACCTTCGCTGCGATCACGCCGGCCCTCATCGTCGGCGCTTTCGCCGAACGCATGAAGTTCTCGGCCGTGGTGCTGTTCTGCCTGCTCTGGGTCACCTTCATCTACATCCCGGTCGCCCATTCGGTGTGGCAGTCGACGGGCTGGCTGTTCAAGCTGGGCGCGTTCGATTTCGCCGGCGGTACCGTCGTGCACATCAATGCGGGCGTCGCCGGCCTGGTGGGCTGCCTGATGATCGGCAAGCGCACTGGCTTCGGCAAGGAGCAGATGCCGCCCCATTCGCTCACCCTGTCCTGGGTCGGCGCCGGCATGCTGTGGGTCGGCTGGTTCGGCTTCAATGCCGGCTCGGCGCTTTCGGCCGGTGCCAGCGCGGGCCTTGCCATGATGACGACCTTCGTCGCTACGGCCGGGGCGATACTCGGTTGGTCGCTGATCGAGTGGCTCACCCATGGCAAGCCCTCGATGCTGGGTGCGATCTCGGGTGCGGTTGCTGGTCTGGTGGCGGTGACGCCTGCCGCCGGTTTCGTCGGCCCTGCCGGCGCCATCGCGCTCGGCTTCATCGCCGGTATCGTCTGCTTCTTCTTCGTGACGACCGTGAAGAATGCCTTCGGCTATGACGACAGCCTCGACGTCTTCGGCGTGCATGGCATCGGCGGTATTCTCGGTGCCCTCGGCACCGGCGTACTGGCGTCGCCCTCCCTGGGCGGTGTCGGCTATGCGGACGGCGTGACCATGGCCAGCCAGCTTTGGGTCCAGGTCGAGGCGGTCGCCTTCACCATCGTGATGACGGGCGTCGGTTCGGCGATCCTGTTCAAGATCATCGATCTCGTCGTCGGGCTGCGCGTCGACCGTCAGACCGAGGCCGAAGGCCTCGATATCGTCGAACATGGTGAACGCGCCTATCACAGCTGATCCCAACGGCATGCAACAGATCCGAACCCCGGCCTATGGCCGGGGTTTTCGGTTATCGGGGCGGATGGGCCTGATATCGTCTGTAATTGCTTGCTTCGTGGGGGATCTCTTTTGGCCGGAAACGATGAAAATCAGGCCTGCTCGTTGAAAATTCGGGCTTTACCTGACGTTCAAATCTGCAAATCTGGCGTGATCTAAGCTTGACGAAAATGAAGGAACGTCGCGCTGCTGTCATTTGATGTCGTTTGTAGGTCTCTTGCACAGCGGCTTGCAGGACACGATAGTGGGCAGGTCGAACGCTCGGGCAACGAGCGCAAATTCCATACAGGCGAGCCGCAGGGAACATTGACATGACGGGTAAGAACTTCACGCAGCAAGGGTCGGGCCTGATCCTTGATCGTCGCGAATTGATGAAGAGTGCGGCTGCGCTCGGCTTGAGCCTCGGCGCCTTGGGTGCGCTCGGCGGCCCGGCCCTGGCGGCCGACACCCCCAAGAAGGGCGGCACCTTGAAGCTGGGCATGGAGGGCGGTTCCGCCTCCGACAGTCTCGACCCTCGCACCTATGCCGATTCCGTGCCGATCTCCTACGGCTACCAGATCTGCAACGGTTTCGTCGAAATCGGCGAGGACGGTCTGCCCAAGGGCGAATTGTTCGAGAGCTGGGAATACAAGCCCGGCGCCAAGGAATGGATCTTCAACATCCGCAAGGACGTCACGTTCCACAATGGCAAGACGCTCGATGCCGATGACGCGATCTATTCGATCAACCTGCATCGCGGCGATACCAAGTCTGCCGCCAAGGATCTGCTGAGTTCGATCACCGACGTCAAGAAGCTCAGTGCCAACCAGGTCCAGATCACTTTGTCCGAGGGCAATCTCGATCTGCCCTACAATCTCTCCGACTACCACGTTCTGTGCGTGCCCAATGGCTACACCGACTTCTCCAAGCTGATCGGCACGGGCGCCTACAAGCTCGAAGTGTTCGAGCCCGGCGTGCGCGTCGTGACCAAGAACACCGGCAATTACTGGAAGCCGGGACGCGGCAATTTCGATGGCATCGAGCTGCAATATATCCAGGACCAGGCGTCCCGCCTGCAGGCCATGATTTCGGGCCAGGTCGATGCCATCAACCGTCTCGATGCCAAGACCATGGATATCGTGACCTCTTCGCCTGACGTGAGTGTGGTACAGAGCAAGGGCACCGGCAACCGATTCGCCTTCGTGGCGCTGTGCGACACCGATCCTTATACCAACGCCGATCTGCGCTGGGCGCTCAAATACGGCATGGACCGCAAGAAGATCGTCGACACGGTCTACCAGGGTTACGCCACCATCGGCAACGACACCACGATCAGCCCGTCACACAAATACTACGCGAAGGACGTGCCGCAGACGCCCTACGATCCGGAGAAAGCCGCCTTTCACTACAAGAAGGCCGGTAGTCCCAAAATGGAGCTCAAGGTCTCGGAAGGCGCCTATAACGGCGCGACGGACGCTGGCTTGCTCTATCAGGAGGCCATTAAGCAGGCGGGTATCGATCTGACGGTCACCCGTGTCTCGGGCGACGGCTACTGGTCGAACATCTGGCTGAAGGATCCCTTCTGCGCCGTCTATTGGGGCGGACGTCCCAACATCGATCTGCAATTGTCCCAGACCTTCCTGTCCACCGCCAATTGGAACGACACCCACTGGAAGCGTCCTGAATTCGACAAGCTCCTGATCTCCGCCCGCGTCGAGAGCGACGAAGCCAAGCGCGCTCAGATCTATGCCGATTGCCAGAAGATGATCCACGACGATGGCGGCATGGTCTGTTACGCGGTCGGCGACTATCTCGACGCCTACTCCAAGAAGATCATGGGGACGGCCCCGCATCCACGCTACGACATGTGCGACCAGCGCGTCGCCGAAAAGGGTTGGTTCGCCTGAGAACTCTGGAGCAAGGGGCGTTTGGCGACAACGCCGCTTTGCCCCTGCTCTTTGTTTCGACGCGTTCCTGCGATCCCTGGTGTATCAGCCAGATCGTGGAGCGCTTCGGGGGCGACGCGCGTGAGGCGCCTCGCTCTTCTCCTTTCATATTGCAGAAGGCCGGGCGCATGCGGGGGGAACTGCTACGTGCCCGGTCTCCGTCGGCAACAGGTCGAAAGGGCACATTGTGGGACGTCTTATTGGTTGGCGCATCGTCCAGGGGCTGGTGACGCTCTTCGCCATCTCGCTCATTCTGTTTATTCTAACCCTCAATTTGCAGGGCAATGCGGCGGACGCCGTGCTCGGCCAGGCGGCCACGGCAGAAACCAAGGCCGCCTTCGAACGCAGCATCGGTCTGGATGTGCCGGCCTGGCAGCGTTATCTGAACTGGCTCTGGAACATCGTCGCGCATTTTGATTTTGGTCGCTCCTACACCAACCAGAACGCCATCGTGAACGATCTGTGGCCGCGCTTCACCAATACGATGTTCCTGGCCTGCTACGCGGCCGTGATCGCCGTGCCGCTCGCCGTCATCACCGGCATCACCTGCGCCATCACCGAGGGGCGCTTGGCCGACCGTGCCGCCAACGTGCTGGCGCTGATCGCCATCTCGCTGCCGGAATTCTTCATCGGCGGGGTACTGATCCTGCTCTTTGCCGGTTATTGGCGCTGGTTTCCGCCGCTGGCGACCGTCAATTCCGACATGGGCTTTTTCTTCCGTCTCTATGTGACCTTCCTGCCGGCGGTGGCGCTGACCTGTCTGGTTACCGCCCATATGATGCGCATGACGCGCAATTCCGTGCTGTCGATCATGTCGACACCCTATGTCGAAATGGGCTTCCTCAAGGGCCTGACGCGGGCCCGTGTCGTCACCAAGCATGCGCTACCCAACGCGGCCTCGCCGATCATCTCGGTGGTCGCATTGAACGTCGCCTATCTGGTGGTCGGCGTGGTCGTCATCGAGAAGGTCTTCACCTATCCGGGTGTCGGCCAATACATGATCGACGCGGTGACCAAGCGCGACGTGCCGGCGATCCTGGCCTGCGGCATCCTGTTTGCAGCGGTGTTCATCATCCTCAATACGATTGCCGACGTGCTGGCGATCATCCTCAATCCGCGTCTGCGGCATCCCCGGTAGGAAAGCAGCATGGTCATTTTCGGACACAAGGCGCCGCTCACTGCCGTCATCGGCTTGTTCATCATCGCGCTCAACGTCGTCGTCGCCATCGCCGGCCCTTGGCTCGCTCCTTATTCGGAGACGCAGACTGTCGGCAAGACCTGGGCGACGATCTCGGCGGCCAACTGGCTGGGGACCGACCAGATCGGGCGTGACATGCTCACCCGCCTGATCTATGGCGCCCGCCTCACCATCGGCATCGCCCTGGTCACCACCATCATGTCCTTCGCCATCGGCATTACGCTCGGCCTTGTGGCGGCCGTGACCGGGCGGTGGATCGACGCCGTGCTCTCGCGCGCCGTCGACATCGTCATGTCGGTGCCGCTGCTGATCTGGGCGCTGATCATCCTGTCGATCTTCGGCCAGACCCTGACCTCCCTGGTGCTGACCATCGCCTTCCTCGACTCCAGCCGCGTCTATCGCCTTGCCCGCGCGCTCGGCATGAACCTCGCCTCGCTGGATTTCGTCGAGGTGGCGAGGCTGCGCGGCGAGGGCATTTGGTGGGTGGTCTGGCGCGAGATCCTGCCCAATGCCGCCGCGCCTTTGATGTCGGAGTTCGGACTGCGCTTCTGCTTCAACTTCCTGTTCATCGCCGCCTTGAGCTTCATCGGTCTCGGCGTTCCCCTGCCCTATGCGGACTGGGGCGGCATGGTGCGCGACAACATCACCAGCCTTAAGCTCGGGCGGGCCGCGGCACTCTATCCCGCCGCCGCCATCGCCCTGCTCACCATCGGCATCAACCTGGTGGTCGATTGGTTCCTGTCGATCGATGCCCGCCCATCCGGCGCGCAAGCGGAAATGTAAGGGGGCCGAGATGGCAGACGACAAAACCTCTTCCGACATGATCCTCGAGCTGGAAAAGCTCCGGGTCGAGACCATCACCGGCCGCGTTCTGGTCGACAATGTCGACGTGACGTTGCGGCGGGGAGAAATCCTCGGCCTCATCGGTGAGTCCGGTGCCGGCAAGTCCACCATCGGCCTGGCGTCGATGGCCTATGCCCGGGCCGGCATGCGCATCACCGGAGGCTCGATCAAGCTCGACGGCACCGAACTGCGCGCCTCCACCGCCGCGCAGCGCCGCAATTTCCGCGGCAAGAGCATCGCCTATATCGCCCAGAGTGCCGCCGCTTCCTTCAACCCGGCCATGACGCTGATGGACCAGGTCTGTGAGGCGCCGGTGGTGCATGGCGTGATGACGCGGCCAGAGGCGGAAGCCTATGCCCGCAAGCTCTTTCGCATCCTGCAACTGCCCAATCCCGACACGATCGGCGACCGCTATCCCCACCAGGTCTCGGGCGGCCAGCTCCAGCGCGCCATGGCGGCGATGGCAATGAGCTGCCGGCCCGACGTGATCGTGCTCGACGAGCCGACCACGGCGCTCGACGTCACCACCCAGATCGAGGTGCTGGCGCTGCTGCGCGACCTCATCCGGGAATTCGGCACGGCAGGTCTCTACATCACGCACGACCTTGCCGTGGTGGCCCAGATCGCCCATCGCATCATGGTGCTGCGTCATGGCAAGACCGTCGAGGTCGGCGAGGCCCAGCAGGTGCTGGAGGCGCCGCGGACCGACTATGCCCGTGCGCTGGTGAACGAGCGGCGCGAGGCCGAGCATCTCCAGCTCACCGCCCCGGCGGAGGGGGCCGAGCCCGTACTCTCCATGACCAACGTCACCGCTGGCTACGGCCCGGTGGCGATCGTCAAGAACGCCTCCTTCAAGCTCGCAAAAGGCGAGACCCTGGCGGTGGTGGGCGAGTCCGGCTCCGGCAAGAGCACGATTGCGCGTATCGTGGTCGGCCTGCTGCCGCGCTGGGAGGGGGATGTCTCACTCAACGGCAAGACCCTGCCGCCGGCTTTGCCCCAACGCAGCAAGGACATCCTCCGCCGCCTGCAGATGGTGCATCAGATGCCGGACGTGGCGCTCAATCCGCGCCAGAGCCTGGGGCAGATCATCGGGCGCCCGGTGAGCTTCTACTTCAACCGTTCGGCGGGGGACGTGCGCAAGCGGGTGCTTGAACTGCTGCATCAGGTCGGTCTGCCGGAGGAGTTCGCGGACCGTCGGCCCGGACAGCTCTCGGGCGGCCAGAAGCAGCGCGTCTGCATCGCGCGTGCCCTGGCGGCCGAGCCGGAGGTGATCATCTGCGACGAGCCGACCTCCGCCCTCGACCCGCTGGTGGCGGAAGACGTGCTCAAGCTCCTCAAGAAGCTGCAGGACGATCTTGGTCTCGCCTATATGTTTATCACCCACGACCTCGGCACGGTGCGCCGCATCGCCCATCGCACGGCGGTGATGCTCAAGGGCGAGATCATCGCCCAGGGCCCGACGGCCGACATCTTCGCGCCGCCCTTCCACCCCTATACGGAGAAGCTGATCAGCTCCGTGCCGGAGATGGATACCCACTGGCTCGACAACATTCTCGCCAGCCGCAAGGTGGCGTGATCCAATAGTTCGTAGAAAGGGCCGGTCCTCGGACCGGCCCTTTCGTTTGTCTTTCATAAAGTCTTTTCCGATGACCGCGACCCGCACGATCGAACATTTTTTTATCCCACTCGCCGATGGCACCCGGCTCGCAGCCCGCCTCTGGCTGCCCGAGGATGCGGAGGCCAGGCCTGTGCCGGCGGTCCTCGAATATATCCCCTACCGCAAACGTGATGGCACGCGCGGGCGGGACGAGCCGATGCATGGCTGGTTCGCTGCCAATGGCTATGCCGCCATCCGCGTGGACATGAGAGGCAGCGGCGAATCCGACGGCCTGCTCGAGGATGAATATCTGCAACGCGAGCTCGACGATGCCTGCGAGGTGATCGCCTGGCTCGCGGCCCAGCCCTGGTGCTCGGGCGCCGTCGGCATGATGGGCAAGAGCTGGGGCGGTTTCAACTGCCTGCAGGTCGCGGCGCTCAACCCGCCGGCGCTCAAGGCTGTCATCACCGTCTGCTCGACCGACGACCGCTATGCCGACGACATCCATTTTATGGGCGGCACCCTGCTCAACGACAATCTGTGGTGGGGCAGCATCATGCTGGCCTACCAGGCGCGCCCGGCGGATCCGGCGCTGGTCGGCGAGGCCTGGCGGGCGCAATGGCAGCACCGGCTCGAACGTCTGCCTTTCTTCCCGGCGCTCTGGCTCGCCCATCAGAGGCGCGATGCCTATTGGCGGCACGGCTCGATCTGTGAGGATTTCTCGGCCGTGCAATGTCCGGTTTTCGCAGTCGGCGGCTGGGGCGATGCCTACACCAATGCCATTCCGCGCCTGCTGGAGGGCCTGGAGGTGCCCAGGCTCGGCCTGATCGGGCCCTGGGCCCATATCTACCCGCAGGACGGCGTGCCGGGCCCTGCCATCGGCTTCCTGCAGGAGGCGACGCGCTGGTGGGATCACTGGCTGAAGGGCCGGGATCGCGGCATTATGGCCGAGCCGATGATGCGGGCCTTCATCGAGGAATGGACGCCGCCCGGTCACCGCGATCCGGTGCCTGGCCGCTTTGTCGGCGAGATGACCTGGCCTTCGCCGCAGATCACCGCCAAGACCGTCCATCTAGCGCCGGGCACCTTGACGCCCGAGCCCGGCCCGGCCAGCGAGATCGCCTTCGCCTCGCCGGCCTGGACGGGGGCAGCGGCCGGGGAATGGATGGGCACCGGGGTCAGCGGCGAGGAGCCGGCCGATCAGCGGCATGACGATGCCTTCTCCTGCAGCTTCGACGGCGAGGTCCTGACCGAACGGGTCGAATTGCTTGGCGCCCCGGAGATCGAGATCGAGGTCGCCTCCGATAAGCCTCTGGCCCAGCTCTGCGCCCGGCTCTGCGACGTCGCGCCGGATGGATCTTCTCGCCGCATCGCCTATGGCGTGCTCAACCTGACCCATCGCGACAGCCATGTCGACCCCGAGGCGCTGGTGCCCGGCCGCTTCTATCCCATCCGCCTCAAATTGAGCGATTGCGGCTATGCTCTCGCCCCGGGGCATCGCATCCGCCTGGCCTTGTCGACGGCCTACTGGCCGCTGATCTGGCCGGCGCCGGAACCGGTGACGCTGACCCTGCGCTGCCCGGGTCGGCTGAGCATGCCGGTGCGCGAGGCCCGCGCGGACGACTTCGTCGTCGCCTTCGAGCCCGCCGTGAGCGCGGCGCGTACCCCGATGTCCAAGGTCGCCGAAGGGCGGATGGCGCGTACCACCTCGCTCGATCTCCTGACGAACACGGCCACCTATGTCACGGAGGGGGAGGGCGGCCTGTTCGGAGAGGGCGTGCTGCGCTTCGACGAGATCGATACCACGCTCTCCCATAGTCTCCGGCGCGAACTCACCATCAGAGGCGATGATCCACTCAGCGCGCGCTACCACCTCACCGAGAGCTATGAGATGGGGCGCGAGGGCTGGCAGATCCGTATCGAGGTGAAGACCGCGATGCAGGCGACCGCGGCCGATTTCATCCTGGAAGGCGAGCTCAAGGCCCTCGCCAATGGCGAGGTGGCAGCCGAGCGCCGCTGGCATGAGAAAATCGCCCGCGATCTCTTGTGACCGCAATTGTGCCTCGAGCGTGCCACACCCGGCCATTCCATTGAGGACTTCCCTCGATGGAATGGCCGCCATGACCCGGAGTGTTTTTTGATTTTGGCGGTCACGCCAAGAATCGCAAAGACGCGTCGAAACAAAAAGCTGGAGCAAAGAGACGTTTATGTGAAAACGCGCTTTGCTCAAGGTGGTCACCGAGAACGGCATCAAATGCAAATATATGGGCAAATATATGGACTGTGTCGCCGAGTGCCCGGTGGATTGCTTCCGGGAAGGCGAGATCATGCTTGTCATCGATCCCTAGAGCAAAGCGCGTTCATGACTGAACGCTTGTTTGCTCCAGCTTTTTGGTTCGACGCGTCTTTGCGATTCTAGGTGACTCCGCCAAATCGAAAAACGCTTTTGCTCTGCATCGATTGCGGCATCTGCGAACCGGTTTGTCCGGCGGATGCCATCCATTCCGGCGCCGAGCGGGGGCTGGAGGCCTGGGTTGAACTGAACGCGCGCTATGCCTATCTCTGGCCGGAGATCACGATGAAGCGCGAAACCCCAGCGGACGCCAAGCAATGGGACGGCAAGCCTGCAAGCTCGCTTTGCTGTCGCCCCGGCCGGGCGCTGGAGATGCAGGACAGGCCGGGTAGAGGACAGGTCCAGTGCCCCGTTTGTGATGAACTGTGTTAAAGCCAGCACCGCGACGAATGGCTGCTCTGTGCTGGTGCGCCTTGAACCGTCGGCACAGTTCGGCTAGGCAGTTTTAGCAAGATTATAAACTTTCGGGATTTTCTGGCATGACCTACGTGGTCACTGAGAACTGCATCAAGTGCAAATACATGGACTGCGTGGAAGTCTGCCCGGTGGACTGTTTCTACGAGGGTGAGAATTTTCTCGTCATCCATCCCGACGAATGCATCGATTGCGGTGTCTGTGAGCCTGAATGTCCGGCGGATGCCATCAAGGCCGATACCGAAAAGGGCCTGGAGGCCTGGCTTGAGCTGAATGCCAAATTCGCGCAGAGCTGGCCCAATATCACGGTCAAGCGCGACAGTTTCCCCGATTCCAAGGAGTGGGACGGCAAGCCGGACAAGTTGCCGCTGCTCTCTCCGGAACCGGGCCAGGGCGACGCCTGACCGCCAGATCCCGGCCGAATTCGGCAGGGTTCGCCTCCACTGTGCGGGCAGCATGGCTGCCCGTTTTCTGGGCCTCGGCCACAGGTGGCCGTCGGGATGCGCTTGCATGTGCCCGTCGCTTTTTGCATAGCGGCTATTCACAAAAACCGCGTGGTATCAACCTTAACGAGCGCTTTACGCGCCGTTTTTGCGTGTAAAAGCGTTGATTTTTGCCGATTTTTGGTGTATACACACGGCATGGTCAAGAGAGAGACCGAGTTACCCCCGCCGCTGCTCCGCACAGGGGCAATTTTTTTGTGCTCAGCTTCAAGGGACCTCAGTCGGTCGGTGCGGGTAGCGCCGATAGATACATGGAATTTTTGACCGTCCTTCAGTTCGACGTTCCTCGCGGCGGCTCCTTGAAGCTTTGGCCTGGTTCCACTGTCGAATGGTGTTTGCGGCAACAGGCGCGAGCCTGTCCGTGGTTTGGTGCGGCTGCCGGTTCGGCATCCGCCAATGATAGGAGCGTTGAAGCGTCATGACGACAGCGAAAAAGACGTCCACGAAGCAGGGTTTCAAGACGGGCGAGAGCATTGTTTACCCCTCGCATGGCGTCGGCAAGATCGTGTCGATCGACGAGCAGGAAGTAGCCGGTTTCAAGCTTGAGCTGTTCGTGATCTCCTTCTCCAAGGACAAGATGACGCTGCGCGTGCCCACCACCAAGATCGCTTCCGTCGGCATGCGCAAGCTGTCCGAGCCGGCTGTGGTCGCCAAGGCGCTCGAGACGCTCAAGGGCCGTGCCCGCATCAAGCGCACCATGTGGTCGCGCCGTGCGCAGGAATACGAAGCCAAGATCAATTCGGGCGACCTGATCGCTATTGCCGAGGTGGTGCGCGATCTCTATCGCTCCGACGCGCAGCCTGAGCAGTCCTATTCCGAGCGTCAGCTCTATGAAGCGGCTCTCGATCGCATGGCGCGCGAGCTCGCCGCCGTGGACGACCTCATCGATTCCGAGGCCGTGAAGGTGATCGAAGCCAACCTCGCCAAGGGCCCCAAGCGTGGCGGTGCCAAGGAAGCCGAGGCAGAGTTCGACGACGCCACCGAAGAGGAGGAGGAGGCCGCCGCCTGAGGCGCTTCCCCATCCATCACAAAAAAACCCCGCTTCGGCGGGGTTTTCTTTTTTCCTGGGATCGCAGGCGTCCTCGCCTGCATCGTCCCATCCTGTGAGCGCTGCCCTTCCAAGAGCAGGCGAGGACGCCTGCGGTCCCAGCAATAACGCCGCCTTAGGTCGGGTCGGGGCATGCTACCGCCGCTGCCCGCTCGCTACCAACGAAGGCGAGTGCGAGGCCGGCAAGGGCCAGCAATCCGCCAGCAATCGGTATGGCTGCATAGCCCAGGCCCAGGCTGAGGGTTGCGCTGCCGATGGCGGCACCGAGGGCGTTGCCGAGATTGAAGGCGCCGACATTGATGGAAGAAGCCAGGCCCGGTGCCGCCGAGGCGACCTGCATCACCCGCATCTGCAAGGGCGGCACGATGGCGAAGGCGGCCATGCCCCAGATGACAAGGCCGATTGCGGCGCCCCAATGATTGGTCAGAGCGAGCGGCAGCATCATCATGATCACGCCGAGGGCTGCCAGTGAGAGCCTGGCGGCGCCGTCCAGCGACCAGTCGGCCAGGCGGCCACCCAGCGTATTGCCGAGGGTCAGGCCAATGCCGATCAGGGCAAGGGCGAGGGTGATGAAACTGGCGCCGGCTTGGGTGATCTCGACCAGTACCGAGGTGACATAGGTATAGAGGACGAACATGGCACCCGCACCCATCACGGTGGCCGCCATGGCGGTCAGCACGCTGCGCTGGGCAATGGCGCCGAATTCCCGGCGGATGTCGGGCATGCTGCCGGGTTCCCCTTTCGGGAGAGCCAGGAAGAGCGCCAGGATGGCCGCCAGCCCGAGCAGGGCCGTCGCAGCGAAGGTCTGGCGCCAGCCGATGGCCTGGCCGATCCAGGTGGCCGCCGGCACGCCGCCGATGGTGGCGATGGTCAGGCCCAGGAACATCGCGGCGATAGCGCTGGCTTGGCGTTCCCGTGGCACGATGCTGGCAGCGACGACCGAGCCGAGGCCGAAGAAGGCACCATGATTGAGGCTGGTGACGATGCGGGCCGCCATGAGCGTCCAGTAGCCGGGTGCGATCGCCGCCAGCAAATTGCCGATGGTGAAGATGCCCATCAGCACCATCAGGGCCGTGCGCTTGTGAAGGCGGGCCAGCAGCAGCGTCATCACCGGTGCGCCAGCCATCACGCCGATGGCATAGGCGCTGATCAACAGGCCGGCGGTCGGAATGTCGACGCTGACGCCTTGCGCAATGTCGCGCAGCATGCCCATGGGCGAGAATTCGGTGGTGCCGATGCCAAAGGCGCCGATGGCCAGCGCCGTCAGCGGCCAGAAGCTGGACGGCGTGCCGGCATTGGCGGTACGTGGTAGTGGGGCCATTGCATCCATTGTCGTTTCTCGACTTTCGATTCCTTGGTTTCCAAGCGGCGACGGCATCAGCGCTGCCGCCTGGGTTCAGGTGGAGGTAGGGCCGCGTCGGGTTCCGGGAAAGGCGCCGGGGATCACCTTATTTATGAAATCGTTTCACGAGTAAGAGCAGGCAGCAGATGGACAACCGCTTTGGCGAGATGCAGGTGTTCCGGCTGGTGGTCGAAACCGGCAGCTATTCGCGTGCCGCCCGGCAGTTGCGCATGACGCCTTCGACGGTGAGCAAGCTGATTGCACGGATCGAGACGCGCCTGGGATTGCGATTGTTCGAGCGTTCGACCCGGCGTCTGTCTCTTACCGGGGAAGGGCGGGCCTATTACGAGCGCGGCGGTGCCGTCATCGACGACTTCGATGCGATCGAGCGGGATTTGAGCGGGCAAGCCGTGACCCCCAGCGGCACCGTGCGCGTGACGGCTTCGCTGGCCTTCGGGGCAATGGCGATCGAGCCGATCCTGCCGGCCTTCTGGCAGGCCTATCCGGAGGTTGCCGTCGACCTGGCGCTTTCGGAAGAAAAGCTCGATCTCTATCAGGAGCATATCGACGTGGCTTTCCGGGTGGGTGCTTTGCCCGACTCGCGTCTGCGGGCACGCCGTATCGGCACCTCGCGACGCCTGATCGTCGCAGCTCCGGCCTATCTCGACCGTCATGGCATGCCGCGATCGGTCGATGACCTCATACGGCACAATTGCCTGGGTTTCAGTTTCCGTCGTGCCGTGCCGGTATGGCCGATCAGTGAGAGCGGCCGCATCGTCGACCGTGCCGTGCGCGCTTCCCTGCTCGCCAACAATGGCGAGACGCTGCGCCGCATGGCCGTCGCCGGTGTGGGTCTGGCGCGCCTTGCCGATTATCACATCCGCGACGAGCTGGCGGCTGGACGCCTCGTCGAGATCCTCGCTGATGCGGTCACGCCTGACGAGGAGGACATGCATGTCCTCTTCTTCGGCGGCGACAACATTCCCCATCGCGTCAGGGTGTTCCTGGATTTTTGCGTGCCGCTGCTGCAACGCTTTCTGCGGGATGGACTGGTTGAGCGCCTGCTCTAGACGTCAGGCCGGCCAGCGGCCGGCGAGAGCCCGGGCGACGCCACCGAGATCTTTGCGCGCCGGACCGATCATCTCGAAACCGGCTTGACGCATCAGCGCCGCCACGGCGTCCTCCTGGCCGATGCCGAGCTCGAAGACCAGCAGCCCGCCCGGGCGCAGCAGGCGAGGCGCGTCGGCGACAATGGCACGATAGGCGTCGAGGCCGTCCGTGCCACCATCGAGGGCCAGCAGCGGGTCGTGCTGGCGGACCTCGGGTTCCAGCCCGGCAATATCGGCGGAGGGAATATAGGGCGGGTTGGAGACGATGAGGTCGAATTTATCCTCCAGGCCCTCCGTCCAATTCCGGGGCTGGAATTGAGCCCGGTCGGCAACGCCATTATCGGCGGCATTCAGGGCAGCAACAGCCAGGGCGTCGGCAGAGCGATCGATCCCGATTCCGCTCGCTCGGGGTCTTTCATGGAGTAGGGCAATCAGGATGGCGCCGGTGCCGGTGCCGAGATCGAGCAGACGATAGGCTGCATCCCGCTGGGGCAGCAGGGCAAGGCAGGTTTCGACGATGGTTTCGGTGTCCGGCCTTGGCGACAGGGTGGCAGGGCCGAGGCGGAATTCCAGGCTCCAGAACGCGCGGCTCCCCAGGATGCGGTCCACCGGCTCCCCGGCCAGGCGCCGGGCGCGGAAGGCGTAGGCTTTCGCAGCGGCCTCGGCCGTTATCGGGCTGTCGGGTGAGAGCGTGATCGCGGTCGCCGGCAGGCCGGCGGCTTCGGCGACCAGCCACCGCGCGTCGAGCTCGGGCGTGGCAAGGCTCGCTGTCCGGAAGTCGGTCAGGATCTCCCGATAGAGGCCGCCGAGCGTGGTCATGGAAGCGCCCATGCGCGGCGTTTGCCGTGCAGACCAAGCTTGTCTCTCACGCCCGAGCCTCGCTGGCGGCGAGAAGCCGGGCCTGGTTTTCGGTCACCAGCGCGTCGATCACCTCGTGGAGGGCATCCCCGGTGATGATCTGATCGAGCTTGTAGAGGGTGAGGCCGATGCGATGATCGGTGAGCCGCCCCTGCGGGAAATTATAGGTACGGATACGTTCGGAACGGTCGCCCGAGCCGACCTGGTCGCGCCGGTCGGCCGCGCGGGCGCTGTCGACGCGCTCGCGCTCGGCCTCGTAGAGGCGTGCCCGCAGCATCGCCATGGCCTGTGCCCGGTTCTTGTGCTGGGAGCGTTCAGCTTGTACCGCGACGGCGATGCCGGTGGGCAGATGGGTGATGCGCACGGCACTGTCGGTGGTGTTGACGTGCTGGCCGCCGGCGCCGGACGCCCTGAAGACGTCGACTTTGAGGTCCTTCTCCTCGATGGCGATATCCACCTCTTCGGCTTCGGGCAACACGGCGACCGTGGCGGCGGAGGTGTGGATACGTCCGCCTGCCTCCGTCACCGGTACACGCTGCACGCGATGCACGCCGGATTCGAATTTCAGCTTGGCGAAGACGCCCTTGCCCCTGACCGCCACGGCGACGTCCTTGTAGCCGCCCATGGTGCCTTCGGATTCGGTCAGGATCTCGGTCTTCCAGCCCTGGAGACCGGCATAGCGCATATACATGCGCAGGAGGTCGCCGGCGAAAAGCGAGGCCTCGTCGCCGCCGGTGCCGGCGCGCACTTCCAGGATGGCCGATTTTTCGTCGGCGGCGTCCTTGGGCAGCAGCGACAGCTTGATCGCGGTCTCCAACTCGCCGAGCCGTTCGAGCAGCGACTTGCGTTCCTCCTCCGCCATCTCGGCCATCTCGCCGGCCATGGCCGGTTCGGCAATGATGACTTCGACGCCTTTCAGTTCTTCCTGGGCACCCTGCCATTCGCGAATGATTGCCGCGACGGGATCGAGTTCGGAGAGTTCGCGAGCCAAGGCCACATAGGACTCGGCATCCGGGCCGGAGGCGAGCTCCGCCTCGACGAAATCGCGGCGGCGAAGCAAGGCATCAAGGCGGTCGAGGGGTAGCATCTATTCATCCTGGGGGCGCGGACGTCCTCGTCCGCATCTTGGAAACGGTGCGCATGGGGAGAAAAAGCGGGCGAGGACGTCCGCGCTCCCGGAGCAGCCTCGCTATAACGGGATGCCGCGTTCGGCAGCGAATTCCCGCAAGGCAAGGCGCAGCGGCTTCTCCGCTTCCGGCTTGAGGTAGTGGTTGACGAGGTCTGTGATCTCGCGCGTGTCGATTTCGAGCAACATGGCCTTGACCGGGCCGATCGCGGACGGCGTCATCGACAATTGCCGGAAGCCGAGGCCGATCAGGGCAAGCGCCTCCAGCGGTCTGGATGCCAGCTCGCCGCACAGCGTCACCGGCACGCCGGCGGCGTTGGATTTGTCGGCGATCATCTTCAGGGCCCGCATCACCGAGGGCGAGAGCGTGTCGAAACGGCCGGCCACACGCGCATTGCCGCGGTCGACCGCATAGAGGAACTGGAAGAGATCGTTCGAGCCGACGGACAGGAAGTCGGTGCGCTGCAGGATCTCGTCGAGCTGGAAGAGGAGGCTGGGCACCTCCACCATGGCGCCGAGCTTCACGAGATCCGGCAGGGGCTTGCCGTGGCGGCGCAGGAAGGTGATCTCGCGTTCCACCACCCCGCGAGCCTGGTCGAATTCCTCGGCGGCCGAGATCATCGGGAACATCACCCTGAGCTCGCGTCCGGCGGCGGCCTGCAGCAAGGCGCGGAGCTGCGAGCGCATCAGGCCGGGACGGTCAAGGCCGAGACGGATGGCGCGCCAGCCGAGCGCCGGGTTCTCCTCCTCGATCTGGTGCATATAGGGCAGCACCTTGTCGCCGCCGATATCGAGGGTGCGGAAGGTCACGGGCCGGTCACCGGCAGCCTCCAGCACGGCCTTGTAGAGCGCATATTGCTCGCCGGTACGCGGGAACTGCGAGGCGATCATGAATTGCAGCTCGGTGCGGAACAGCCCGATGCCGTCGGCGCCGCTCTCCTTGATATGCGGCAGGTCGACCAGGAGGCCGGCATTGATGAACAATCTGATATCGCTGCCGTCGCGCGTGCGGCTGGGCAGGTTGCGCAGGGCGAGATACTGCTCCTGCCGCTTGGCCCGGAACCTCACCTTCTCGGCATAAGCGTGTTCGACATCGGGCGCCGGACGCACCTGGACCTCGCCCACCGAGCCGTCGACGATGATGGCATCGCCTTGTTCGACCAGGCTGGTGATGCCCTCGACCTCGCCCACGGTGGGAATGCCGAGCGCGCGCGCCACAATGGCGACATGGCTCGTCGGGCCACCCTCTTCGAGGATGAGGCCGCGCAGGTTGTCGCGCGAATAATCGAGCAGGGCCGCCGGCCCCATTGAGCGGGCCACCAGCACCGCATCCTTGGGCATGGCGTCGGAGGAGACGTGATGCCCGTCGCCGGTGAGCTGACGCAGCAGGCGGTTGGCGAGATCGTCGAGATCGTAGAGGCGCTCGCGCAGGATCGGATCGGCGACGCGCTGCATGCGCGCGCGCGTGTCGGACTGCACGCGCTGCACCGCCGCCTCGGCGGTGACGCCGGTGGCGATGACCTCGCGCATCTTGGTGATCCAGCCGCGGTCCTGCGCAAACATGCGATAGGCTTCGAGCACGTCGAGCGTCTCGGTGGCGCGGGCGAGGTCGCCACGGTCGAGCATGGCGTCGATGGCGTCGCGCAGGCCGACGATGGCATTGTCGAGGCGGTCTGTCTCGCGCCCGACGTCATCGGCGATAAAGGTCTTCACCACCACGCGTGGCTCGTGCAGCACGACATGGCCGAGGCCGACGCCCTCGGAAAGCGGGGCGCCGGTCAACTGCAGGGCGCGACGGCTGGCGAGATCGGCGCCCGGGCGGGCGAGGGCCTGAAGCTCGCCGGAAGCGATCATCTCGGCCAGCACCATGGCGACCGTGGCGAGCGCCTCGATCTCCTCTTCCGAATAAGCGCGCTGGGCCTTGTTCTGCACGACCAGGACGCCGAGCGTCTCGCCGGCGCGCAGGATCGGCACGCCGAGGAAGGCGTTGTAGATTTCTTCGCCTGTTTCCGGCTTGTAGGCAAAGGAGGGATGGTGCTGCGCGTCCGAGGTGGTGACGGCCTCGGCTTCCTTGGCGACGAGGCCGACCAGGCCCTCGCCCTTGCGCATGGTGGTCAAATGCACCGCGTTCGGATTGAGGCCTTCGGTGGCATAGAGTTCGAGCGTGCCGTCGGTGCGCAGGACATAGACCGAGCAGACCTCCGCGACCATGTTCGCGGCGATCAAGACAACGGTCTTGTCCAGCCTCTCCTGCGCCGAAACAGGCTCCGCCATGACTTCGCGGAGCCGCTTGAGGAGCAGGCGCGGGCCACCGATCGCGCCACGCATCCGATGCCTCCATGTCCTCGACAGATCTGGCGACCCGGCGAACCGGGGCCGTCCGCTGTCTCAGAGGGCCGGCCGGTTCTGGCGAAGCGGCCGGTACCATAATGAATAGGGGGCGTACCTCGCGCGAGAATCCAAACGAAGCACGCACTAACTTTTTGTTCTGTCGCAAGATCTCACGGAAATTGAAAGAAGTATTTCCGATCTTGCCGGGCACTGCGTCATCGGGGCGCTATGCCGTCGTCATGAGAACAAGGCGCGGTTGCTCAGGCCTTGTCGAGCCCGTAAAGCGTGTGGAGCGTGCGTACCGCCAGTTCGGTATAGGCCGCGTCGATCAGCACGGAGATCTTGATCTCGGAGGTGGTGATGGCGCGGATGTTGATGCCGCGGCCGGCGAGGGCCTGGAAGCAGGTTGCCGCTACGCCGGCATGGCTGCGCATGCCGATGCCGATCACCGAGATCTTCGAGACGTCCATATTGGTTTCGACATTGTCGCACACCACGTCCTTGCGGGCCTTGTCGATCACGTCCTTGGCGCGCTGGAACTCGGCCTGCGGCACCGTGAAGGTGATGTCGGTGGAAGCCCCGTCGGCGGAAATGTTCTGCACGATCATGTCGACGTTGATGTTGGCATCGGCCAGGGGCACGAAGATGGCGGCGGCGACACCCGGACGGTCGGCAACATCCCGCAGGGTGATCTGCGCTTCATCCTTCGAATAGGCGATGCCGGTCACAACCTGCTGTTCCATGATGTCTTCCTCGTCGCAGATCAGGGTTCCGGGATTGGGGTTTTCTGGATCGTCGAAGGACGATCTTACATAGGTTTTCACCTTGTGGACCATGGCCAGTTCCACCGAGCGGACCTGCAGCACCTTGGCGCCGAGGGAAGCCATTTCCAGCATTTCCTCGAAAGCGATGCGGTCCATGCGCTGGGCCTTGGGCACGATGCGCGGATCGGTGGTGTAGACGCCGTCGACATCGGTGTAAATGTCGCAGCGCTCGGCACCGATCGCGCCGGCAATGGCGACGGCCGACGTGTCGGAACCACCGCGGCCCAGCGTGGTGATGCGCCCGCTTATGGGCTCGACGCCCTGGAAGCCGGAAATCACCGCGACTTCCCCGGCGGCAAAGCCGTCATCGAGATTCTTGGAGGGGATCGCCGAAATGCGTGCGGAGCCGTGAGCGGCCGAGGTCTCGATCGGCACCTGCCAGCCCTGCCAGGACCGGGCCTTGATGCCGACGCTGCTGAGCGTCAGGGCCAGGAGGCCCGAGGTCACCTGTTCGCCGGAGGCGACGATGGTGTCATATTCGCGCTGATCGTAGAGCGGCGACGCCTCGTTGCACCAGCCCACGAGCTCATTGGTCTTGCCGGACATGGCGGAGACCACCACCGCCACGTCGTAGCCGGCGGCGACCTCGCGTTTGACATGCTGCGCCACATTCTTGATGCGCTCGACAGTGGCGACAGAGGTGCCGCCAAACTTCATCACAAGACGGGGACGCGGGCTGCCGGACATACGGCCACTAGGCTCCGATGAACTCTCGAACGTGCTGAGACGCTCTCGATGAGGGGACGCCGCACAAAAGCGGCCAGGATGCGATCCCGGCCGTGGCTGTTATGCATGAGGCGAGGAGACGCGGAGACCAGTTGTCACCGCGCCGCGGGATTTAAGCGAAAGGGGAAGCGATGGCAAGCAAAAGCGGCGCGCATCCGACGGGGATGCGCGCCGCGATCTTTATCGCAGCCGTCACTTCTCCAGCAGAGGCGTGATACGGCGCAGGGTCACGCGGCGGTTTTCCTGCTCGGGCTCCGGCGTCGGGATCTTGAGATAGCGCTCGCCGAGGCCCGCCGTGACCAGATTGTCGGGCGAGATCACGTAATATTGCGTCAAGGCCTGCTTCACAGCCTCGGCCCGCTCCTTGGACAGGCGCAGATTATAGGCATCGTCGCCCACCGCATCCGTATTGCCCTCGATCACGAAGACCTCGCCCGGATGGGCGGCCACGATGCGCTCAAGGATGCGCCCGATGCGGTCGAGATTGGCGATCTCTTCCTCGCGTACGAATGATTCGTTGAAGCCGAAGTGGATGGTATCCAGTTCGACGCTGGGAATGGACTGGCGCACGGCGGGCTGTTCCATCACCACCTCAGGCCGGGCAAGAAATTCGGCACGTGGATAGCGGCGCGGCAGAGGCTTGAGGGGGCGGGCGGCAAATTGCTGCTCGATCTGGTCGTCATCGACTTCGGCGGCCCAGACGCTCTGATAGCGCTGCCCGCGCGGGTTGATGTCCATGTCGAATCGCCTGCCGTCTTCATCGCCCCGCAGGCGGTCAGTGCGCTGACCGCGATCGCTGAGCAGGCGGCGGCGCAGATCGTTGCGGTCGTCCAGCAGATATTGCGCGAAGGCCTCACGGTCCTCGGGATTGTAGCGCTGGTCGTTGGAGGCGTCGCGATAGACCAGGATACGGCGGTTGAGCTGTTCGATGGTCAATACGTTGGACGGACGCCGATCCGCCAGGATGGCGGGAATATCCTGGGGACGGGGCGAACCCTGGCGGAACTGGGAGCGGCCGAACGGCGAGCCGCGCCCGGCCTGGCCTTGCTGCTGCTCGCCGCCATATTCCTGGTCGGCGACGCGGTTGCGCAGGGCCGCGCGTGCGCCGTTGAGGCGCTGGATCAGGGCTTGCTCGGTGGCTTCCGACAGGTTTCCGGTCGCCAGGGCCGAGCGATAGACGTTGAGGCGCTGGCGCAATTGCTGGTCGTTGAGACGGTCGGGCGGCGTGGTATCACCCAACAGGCCGATGGCGCGCTGTTCCGCCGCCCGATCGACCGGGCCCTGCAGGGGGCGGCCCTGGCCTTGCTGGCTGCCGTTGTCCGGCTGCGGCGGAAGGCCCGGGCGCCCCTCCTGACCCTGCTGCGTGCCGTCGGCCGGCAGGGGAATGCCGCCTTGGCCGGGAAGCTGGTTGCGCCCGCCTGAGCGGCCGTCCAAAGGACGGTCCTGGGGGCGGTCTTGGGGGCGTTTCTGCGGCTGGCCGTCGTCGACGCCCTGCGGCACGCCGTCATTGCCGGGCTGGCCCTGGCCAGGCTGGCCCTGCGTGCGGTCGCGGCGCTTGCCGCGCGGTTCGGGCGTGCCGCCGTTCTCCTTGTCCGTCTCCTGGCCTGCAGCCGGCTGGTCGTCGCCGGCGGCAGGCTGCTGGGGCTTGGGCTGGAGAGGCTTGGGCTGGAGAGGCTTGGGTTGCGCGGGGGCAGTACCGGCACCTTGATCCGTATTCGGCTGGGCAGGAGCGCCGGGCTTGGCGGCCGGTGTGTCCTGCCCGCTGTTTTCGCCAGGGGCGGCGGGTTTCTGGCGCTTCGGCTTTGTCGATGGAGCCGCCGGTGCCGGCTCGCCAGCAGCCGGTTTTCCAGGAGTTTCCTGGCCGGCCGCATCGGGTGCCGGCTTCTTGGGCTTGGGCTTGGCGGCAGGAGGCGTCTCGACCGGCGCCGGTTCGCCGGGCGCGTCCTGGCTGGCCGCATCGGGCGCAGGCTTCTGACGCTTGGGCTTGGCGGCGGGGGCCTCGTCAGCGCCGGAACCGGGCGCTGCCCCCTCCTGCTCGGCAGCCGGCTTCTGCCGCTTCGGCTTTGCAGCGGGAGCGCCACCGTCCTGGTCCTGCGATTCGGCGGGGGCAGCCCGTTTTGCCGGAGCCCCTTCGCCATCCTGGCCGCTGCCCTTCTTATGGCGCTTCAGAATGTCCTCGACCGAGGGCTTGGCGCCCGGCGCGGGCGCTTCCGTGGTTGGGGCCTGGGCGTCCTGGGCCATGGCATCCTGCACCAGCACGATCGCCGTGGGCGAGACGGCGAGCATCAGGGTTCCAGCCAGACCGAACAGTTTCTTGCGCAGGAGCATCTCGACCTCTCATGATTTGGCCGCCATCATCCCGATTGCGGCTGAACCGAAACTGAACGTCGATTATCGAAGATCCGTCGGTGTCGGGATCGGTCACCGCCCAGCTAACGCTCGATCCGGGTCGACAGGATGAGAGAGGTCGAGGTGCGCTCGACGCCCTCCAGCGCCCCGATGCGATCGGCGAGTTCGTCGAGTTCGCCCACGGACCGGGCCTCGATCACTGCGATCATGTCGAAATTGCCGCTGACCGAGTGCAGGGTGCGCACGGACGGAATTTCGCGCAGGCCCGCTTCCACCTGGCGGATCAGCTTCGGCACGGTGGTCAGCAGGACATGGGCGCGCAGGAGCGAGCGCGTGTGTTCCTCGGAAAGCCGGATGGTGTAGCCGACGATCACGCCGCGATGTTCGAGGCGGGCCAGGCGGCTCTGCACGGTGGTGCGGGAGACGCCGAGGCGCCGGGCGATCTCGGCCGTGGAGGCGCGGGCATTCTCGCGCAGGATGGCAATCAGGGCATCATCGGCGGGTGTCGTCATAATGACGATATAACGCCCTGCATTGTGCAAAGAAAGTTCGGCATATCGTCGAAATGCAGGCTTCGAAACAAAAGGAGGCAGGCGTAGGCTTTTGAGCAAGAATCGCGACAGGGGGGCCGACGATGCGCAAGATCGTGGTAGCGGGAGCAGGCAAGATCGGGGCGTGTATCGCCGATATTCTGGCGGTCAGCGGAGACTATGAAGTCACAGTCATCGACCGTTCGGCCGAGCAGCTGGAAAGTGCCGAGCTTTCGGCGGCGGTGGCGCAACGTGAACTCGATCTCCAGGACGAGGCTGCCCTCGGTGCAGTGCTCGACGGTGCCTATGCGGTGCTCAGCGCGGCGCCCTTTCATCTCACCACCCGTATTGCGGAAGCGGCGGCGCGCGCCAATGTCCATTATCTCGACCTGACCGAGGACGTCGCCTCGACGCGCCGCGTGCGGGACCTCGCGGCTTTGGCCAAAAGCGCCTTCATCCCTCAATGCGGGCTGGCGCCCGGCTTTATCTCGATCGTCGCCAATGATCTCGCCCAGCAATTCGACAGCCTGGATTCCATCCGCATGCGGGTCGGCGCCCTGCCGCAATATCCCTCCAACGCGCTCAACTACAACCTGACCTGGTCGACGGATGGGGTCATCAACGAATATTGCGAACCCTGCGAAGCGATCGTCGATGGCCATCGCGTCGAAATGCCGGCGATGGAGGAGCGTGAGGAATTTTCGCTCGACGGCGTCACCTATGAAGCCTTCAACACCTCGGGCGGCCTCGGCAGCCTGTGCGAGACCTATCTGGGGCGAGTGCGCACGCTGAATTACCGCACCATTCGCTATCCCGGCCATGCGGCGATCATGAAGGCGCTCCTCAACGACCTCGATCTCAGGCATCGCCGCGACGTGCTCAAGGACATTCTCGAAAATGCCCTGCCGGCGACGATCCAGGACGTGGTGGTGATCTTCGTCACCGTCAGCGGCAAGCGCCACGGCCACCTGGTGCAGGAGACCTATGCCAACAAGATCTACAACCGCCGCGTCGGCTTGCGCCTGCGCAGCGCCATCCAGGTGACGACGGCCTCCGCCATCTGCGCCGTGCTGGACATGCTGGCCGCAGGAGAATTGCCCCAGAAGGGCTTTATCCGCCAGGAGGACATTGCCCTGTCGGCCTTCCTGGCCAATCGCTTCGGCAGCGCCTATGCGCAGACGGCGGCGCGATAGGAAAAGATGTATCCAGGAACTTGGATGCCGCATCCCTAAGCGCCGACTTGGGATGAGAGATGCGACGCTAGCCTCTCCCCGTAAGAACGGGGCGAGGGGACACATGCGTCGAGTTCTATTGTCGCCTTTGTCATCTCGCGGGTCCGCTACCTTGAGGACGCATGGACGAGAACGTCCGCGTTTCCGGGAAGCGTTCCCCCCAATCGTGTCATCTCGCTTGATAATTAAGCATAGTGCTTTAATAATTGAAGGATCCTTCCGGCTCGAGATCCTTCATTCATTGGAGCACGATGGCGATCATGTCCCAGCCGAACGCGCCGGCGAGCCGCAAGGGCAGCAATTCCGTCCAGGTCCGGCGCTACAATGAGCGCGTGGTGCTCGAGGCGCTGCAGCGTCTCGGCCAGGCCTCCAAGGCCGAACTCGCCCGCTCGGCCAATCTCACGCCCCAGGCCGTGGCCGTCATCGTCGACCATCTCGAGGAAGTCGGGCTCGTGAGGCATGAAGGCAAGCGCGCCGGACAGGTGGGGCAGCCTTCCACCCTCTATGCGCCGGCGCCCGACGGTGCTTTTTCGATCGGCCTGCATGTCGGCCGGCGAGCCTTCGATGCTGTGCTGGTCGATTTCACCGGCCGCACCCTGCGCATGGAGACCAGCGACTACGAATATCCCGAACCGCAGATGGTGGCGGAGCTGGCCGCCGCCTATGTCCGCACCTTCCGGGCCGGCCTGGCGCCCGATTTGCGCAGCCGGGTGGTCGGCGTCGGTGTGGCGATGCCCTATTTCATGGACAGCTGGACCAAGGAGCTGGGCATGCCGGCTTCGATCACCCAGGCCTGGGAGGATTTCGATTTCGCCAAGGCCCTGGCCGACAGCATAGATCTGCCGCTTTTCTTCGAGAACGATGCCTCCGGTGCGGCGACGGCCGAACTGGTCTATGGCCGGGGGCGCGAGGCCAGGGATTTCATCTATCTGTTCATCTCCACCTTCATCGGCGGCGGACTGATCATCAACGGCAATCTGGAGACCGGCCCGAACGGCAATTCGGCCGCCTTCGGCCCCTATCCCGTGACGCCCTCGCTGCTGTCCAGCGTGCCGGCGCCAAAAGGGCCATTCGAGATCCTGCTGCGCCGGGCCTCGATCTATGTGCTGACCAACCATCTGCGCCAGAACGGCGTGCCGATCCGGCGGGCCCACGAACTGGCCGAGATCGGCGAGGCGGCCGAACCCCATCTCGGCGCGTGGGTGGAGGATTGCGCCGACGCGCTCGCCCAGGCGATCGTCGGCGCCATCGCCGTGGTGGATGTGTCGGCGATCGTGATCGACGGCATCCTGCCATCGGCCATCCTGCAGCGGACGGTCGAGGCGGTGTCGCGCCGTTTCCAGGCGATCATGCCGGAAGGGCTGTTCGCGCCTGATATTGCGGTCGGGACGATGGGGCCGCAGGCGGCGGCGATCGGCGCGGCCATCCTGCCGCTCTATGCCATGTTCGCGCCGGACAGTGCCACGCTGGTGAAGGCCAAGGCGCCGGGCATCGGGCGCGCCAGCCTGAAAACCTATATCGGGGCCCGCTAGGGGAAAGGGCATCCGCTTGACAGTTCAGGGGCATCGATATATCCATTTGCTTTAATAATTAAAGGATGCGGGAGGATGATGGTGGGGGTATCTCGGTCGCGTCATCGCCGGCGTGCAATGCCATGAAGAGCAGCCTGGCCGATGAGGGCCTCGGAACCTCGATCGCGTCCCCCGCGGCGGCTGCCGGGTTGGTGAACGCCTCCAAGCGCTTCGGAGGAACGATCGCTCTTTCCAACGCCAGTTTCGATCTCCTGCCCGGCGAGGTGCTGGCGCTTTTGGGCGAGAACGGCGCGGGCAAGAGCACCTGCGTCAAGCTGCTTGCCGGCGTCTACAGGCCGGACGAGGGCGCGGTCGCCATCGATAACCAGCCGGTGGAGCATTGGTCTCCGCTCGAAGCCCAGCGCCGCGGCATTGCAGTGATGCATCAGCATCCCGGCCTGTTCGGCGACCTGACGGTGTTCGAGAACATTTTCGTCGGCCACATGCCGCAGCGCTCCCTGGGCCGCATCGACTATGAGCGCATGCGCGAGGAAGCGCGCGCTCTGCTCGACGTCGTCGGACTGAAATGCTCGCCCGAGGATCAATTGAAGGAGCTGCGCACCTCCGAGCAGCAATTGGTCGAGATCGCCCGTGCCCTATCGGTCAACGCCAAGGTGCTGATCATGGACGAGCCGACCGCTGCCCTGTCCCAGCGCGAGGTCGAGCGCCTCTTCGCCGTGGTCGCCGATCTCAAGGCCCGGCAGGTGGCGATGATGTTCGTCGGCCATCGCATGGAAGAGATCTACCGTATCGCCGATCGCATCGCCGTCCTGCGCGACGGCCATCTGATCGGGGTGAGGCGGGCGGTGGAACTCGACCGCGACCAAGCCGTGCAGATGATGATCGGGCGGCCGCTCAAGGCCATCTATCCGCAATGGGACTCCAAGCCCGGCCGCGAGGTGCTCGCCGTTTCCGGCCTGTCGCGCGAAGGGGACTTCGACGACGTCTCCTTCAGCGTCCGGGCCGGCGAGATTCTCGGCCTCGGCGGGCTGGTGGGCAGCGGGCGCACCGAGATCGCCCGCGTGCTGTTCGGCATCGACCAGCCGACGGCGGGCCGCATCGAGATGGAAGGAAGGGCGGTATCCTTTGCCGATCCGCCCGCCGCCATGGCCGCCGGCATCGCCTATGTCTCGGAAGACCGGCTCGGCCAGAGCCTGGTGATGGATTTTCCCATCCTCGACAACGCCTCCCTGCCGGTGATCGAGAAGGCCACCATGGCGGGGCTGGTGATGCGCCGGCAGGAACTGGCTTTGGTCGAGCCGCACTTGCGGCGCCTGAAGCTGAAATTCCGCAGCTTCGCCCAGCCTGTGAAGACACTTTCGGGCGGCAATCAGCAGAAGGTGGTGCTGTCGAAATGGCTCGCCACCCAGCCCAGGCTGCTCATCCTCGACGAACCGACCCAGGGCATCGATGTCGAGAGCAAGTCCGAAGTCCATACCATGATCGCCGAACTGGCCCAGCAGGGGCTGGCGATCATCCTGATTTCCTCGGAACTGCCCGAACTGGTGAGCATGTGCGATCGCATCGTCGTGCTGCGCGAGGGCCGGATGGCCGGCGCCTTTGCGCGCGGGGAGGCCGACCAGGAAAAGGTGATACGCGCGGCCACCGATGCCGGCGGGGTGGTTTTGGACAAGCAGCCGGCGCTGGCGCCGCGGGATGAGGCCGCAAAGCTCGATGAGCCTCCGGGCAACTGGCTCAAGGCGCTGCTGCGCCGGCGCGAGGTCGGGCTGGTCGGGGCGATGGCAGCCGTTGTCCTGCCGGTGATGTTCCTCAATCCGCGCATGGTCAGCCCCGAGAACCTGACCGCCATCGCCATGGACGCGGCGCTCCTGATGATCGTCGCTGTGGCCCAGATGCTGGTCCTGCTGACGCGCAACATCGATCTGTCGGTGGCCTCCGTGATCGGCCTGTCGGCCTATGGCGCCGCCAGCTTCATGCATGCCCATCCCGAAAGCTCGGTGCTTCTGGGCGTCGCCACGGCTTGTGCCATAGGCCTGGCCTGCGGTGCCCTGAACGGGCTGGTGGTGACCCTCGGCCGCGTGCCGGCGATCGTGGTCACGCTAGGCACCCTTTCGGTCTTCCGCGGCCTGAACAGCCTGTGGGCGGGCGGTCGGCAGATCAGCGCCGACCAGGTGCCGCAAGCCTGGCTCGACATGACCAGTGCCCGCATCGTCGGCATTCCGGCCGTGATCCTCATCGCTCTCGCCTGCCTGGTGGTGATCGGGGTGATCCTGAAGCACTGGCCTGTTGGCCGGGAGCTCTATGCCATCGGCTCCAATCCGGATGGGGCCGTCCTTATCGGCATCCGCCGCACGGCTCTCGTGCTCGGCGCCTTCATGCTGGCGGGCCTGCTGGCCGGCTTCGACGGCGCGCTGTGGGCCTCGCGCTATGCCACCATCGATGCCCGCGTGGCGCTCGGCTTCGAACTCACCGTGATCGCCTCGGTGGTGGTGGGTGGCGTCGCCATCAGGGGTGGTGCCGGAACGGTGCTCGGCGTCGCCCTCGGCGCGCTGACGCTCCTGGTGATCCAGAACGGGCTGACGCTGGTGCGCGTCGATCCGCTCTGGCTGCAGGGGGTCTATGGCCTCGTCATCCTGCTCGCCATCGGTGTCGACACCATCATCGGGCGGCGGACCCATCAGGGACGGAGAGGGCGATGAAGACGAGCCTTATCGAAAGGATCGCCAGCTGGGAGAATTTCCTGGCGCTGCTCACCGTAGCGGTGCTCGCCTATGCGGTGCTGGCCGTACCGAATTTCGCCACGGCCTTCAACATCTCGCAGGCCATTGCCGGTGCATCCGAGCGAGCCCTGATCGTGCTGCCGATGGTGCTCTTGATCATCGCCCGCGAGATCGACCTGTCCGTTGCCAGTATCCTGGCTCTCAGCAGCGTGGTGTTCGGCGTGCTGATCCGCGAGGGCCTGCCGCTGGAGGGTGCGATCGCGCTGGCGCTGCTGACGGGCATCCTGGCGGGCGCGTTCAACGGCGTGCTGGTGACCTATCTCGGCCTGCCCTCGCTGGTGGTCACCCTCGGCACCATGGCGATGTTTCGCGGCATCGGCTACATCCTGCTCGGAACCGGCTCGGTGAACGAGTTTCCCGAGAGCTTCACCGATTTCGGCATCGACACGCTGGGCGACACGCCGATCCCCTGGACGATCGTGCCTTTCCTCGTGCTGGCGCCGGTCTTCGCCATCCTGCTGCAGGTGAGCAGCATCGGCCGGCGCATCTACGCCATCGGCGGCAGCCCTGATACGGCGCTCTATGCCGGGGTGCGGGTGGCGCGCATCCGCCTCGGCCTGTTCGTCCTCAGCGGCTTCATCTGTGCCATCGCCTCTATCGTGTTCACCGCCCGCCTTGCCAATGCCCGGGCCGACAATGCCATCGGCCTCGAACTCGACGTGATCACCATCGCGCTTCTCGGCGGCGTCAGCGTGTTCGGGGGCAAGGGCAAGCTGACCGGCGTGTTCCTGGCGCTGGTACTGATCGCCACGCTGCGCAACGTGCTGGGGCTGAGCCAGATCGGCGGCGATGCGCAGGGCACCGTGATCGGGCTCTTGCTGATCTTCTCGCTATTGCTCAGCACCACGGCCCAGCGCCTCTATGGCGGTCTCCAGGCCAAGTTCAAGGCAGCCGGCCGGCCGCGAGAACCAGAACAAACGACCTGACTGAAAGCGTAAACCAACAACGACCTGAAGAAAGACGTGAAGGAGGAGACGAGCCATGAAAAAAGCGATGAGAACACACCTGATCCTGACCACGGCCATCATGCTGGGCGCTCTGGCGGCACCGGCCTTCGCGGCCGAGAAATGCGCCAAGGAGCCCGTGACCGTCGGCTTCCTGCCCAAGCTCGACACCGATCCCTATTTCCAGGTCGCCAAGACCGGGGCGGAGGAGGCCCAAAAGGAGATCGGCGGCAAGGTGATCCAGCAGGCGCCTTCCCAGGCGACCGCCGAAGCCCAGATCGAGTTCATCAACAATCTGGTGTCCCAGAAGGTCGACGTCATCGCCATCTCCGGCAATGACGCCAATGCCGTGGCGCCGGCCCTCAAGCGCGCCGCCAAGCAGGGCGTCAGGATCGTCTCCTACGATTCGGACGTCTCGGAAGCCGCCCGCTCGCTGTTCTTCAACCAGGCCAAGGGCGACAGCCTGGCCGAGATGATGCTGGAGAGCATGGGGCAGATGATCGGTTATGAGGGGGATTTCGCCATCCTCTCCTCCACGCCGACGGCCACCAACCAGAATGCCTGGATCGACTTCATCAAGAACAAGATGAAGGAGCCAAAATTCGCCAAGATGAAGTTGGTGCAGATCGCCTATGGCCAGGAGAGCGAGCAGGTCAACCAGCAGCAGGCCCTGGCGCTCGTCCAGGCCTTCCCGAACCTCAAGGGCATCATCATTCCCGCCGGCATCGGCCTGCCGGCCGCGGCGCGCGCCCTTGAACAGGCTGGCAGCCTCGGCAAGGTCAAGCTGACGGGCCTGGCGCCGGCCACCCTAATCAAGAAATACATCCAGAACGGCTCCGTCCAGGACATCTGGTGGAACGTCAAGGATCTCGGCTATCTAACCTATTACGGTGCCCAGCAACTGGCGCAGTGCAAGATCGCCGGCAAGCCGGGCGACAAGTTCAAGGCCGGGCGTCTCGGCGACTATACGGTGGGCGAAAAGGGTGAGGTGGTGCTCGGCCCCGCCAAGATCGTCACGCCGGCCAATGTCGAGGAATTCAAGTTCTGAGCACGAGTTCCGGGCGGCGACCAATCTTGCCGCCCGGATACTGGCCCCGCCGGAAATCAGGAAATCTACATGCCGCAAACCTGGTCGCTCGACTGGTCGCATGGCCAGGTGACGGTACATGCCGGCGCTGCCGCCCTGGGCCGCACGCGCTTTCGCTTGGAGGACGGCCGCTTCGTCGAACCGTTCCACGAGGCGCCCTGGATCACGGCCGGCGAAAAAGTCGAGCCGGGCTTGGAGAACCTCCGGGGCGACTGGCCCTGCCTGCCCTTCGGGAGGCTCTACAGCAGCGACGATCCCCTGATCGGCGCCTGGCGGGGGCTGGTGGATGCTTCGTTGCCGGACAGCGGCCATCCGCTCGGCCCGAGTGATCACCTGCTGCATGGCCACAGCGCTGCCGCCGAATGGAGCCTGGTGTCGCGCACGCAAGATGCGATCGCCCTCGGCCTCGATTATCCCAGCGACTCGCCCATCGAGAGGATCACACGCACGATCCGCCCGATCGACGGGCAGGCGGGACTGGATGTTTCCGTCGAGATCCGGGCCCGGCACCGTTGCGTCAGGCCGTTCGGCTTTCATCCCAACTTCGCCCTGCGTGGAAAACCAGGATCCTTTCGCATCGAGCCCGGTCCCTATCGTTTCGGCCTCAGCCATCCCGTTGCCGAAGCGGCCGCCCGGGCCGAGCCGGACAGGAGGTTCACGACGCTTGCCGATGTCGCGGTCAAGTCAGGCGGGAGCGAGCGTTTCGACAGGCTACCCTTCGCCGACGACCGCGAGGACATAATGCAACTCTGCGGCATCGAAGGCGGCGTCCATCTCGTCGACGAGCACGACCGGGTTGCCTGGGATCTTTCCTGGGACACGACGAAGCTGCCGTCCTGCCTCTTGTGGATGAGCAATCGCGGGCGCAAATTCCCGCCCTGGAACGGGCGCCATCTGTGCGTGGGCGTCGAGCCCGTGGCCTCGGCCTTCGATTTCGGATCGGTGATCGCCGCCTCGGACAATCCCATCGCACTTGCCGGCGTACGCACGGCTATCACGATCGAGCCGGGAACCCCGCTCACGCTCGGCTATCGCATTCGCGGCCAGGCGCTGGGGCCAAACTAGAGCGTAATCTGTGCTGTCGGCTCGGCTTTGCGAGCTCATGCTTCAACGGGCTGACGGGGCGTTGATCGCAAATTGCGCGGCAAAGGCCCTGACATAAGCGGGCCGAGCTTCCCCGCGGGCGACATAGGCGGCCAGGTTTTGATATTCGTCCAGAAGGCCCGACATTCTCAGTCGCAGCAGCACGGATACCATCAACAAATCGCCTGCGCTGAACGCCCCATCGAGCCAGTCGGCGTTGCCCAGCCGGGCGGAGAGCTGGTCGAGCCGGGCCCGAACGCGGTCCTTTACCAAGGGCAGACGCTCCTCGCTCCAGGGCTTGTCGGCTTCGAATATCCGTGCTGTCGTCAGGTCGAGGATCGGCGGCTCGACGGTGTTGAGTGCGGCAAACATCCAGGTGATCGCCCGTGCTCGGGCATCGCGATCCCCAGGCAGCATGCCCGCATGCCGCTCGGCGAGGTGAAAGACGATCGAGCCGGTCTCGAACAGCGACAGAGAACCGTCCTCATAAGTGGGGATCTGGCCGAAGGGGTGGATGGCCAGATGGCCAGGCGCCTTCATCTGCGCGAAGGAAACCAGGCGAACCTCATAAGGCTGGCCCACTTCTTCGAGCGCCCAGCGAACGCGCGTATCGCGTGCCAGTCCCTTGCCGCCATCGGGTGATCGTTCAAACGCCGTGATGGTGATCGTCATCGTATCCATTTCCTTGCCTGGGCGAATTTCTTCGGCCTCCTATCGTGACGACGAATGAGCCTGGCGGAGGGCGACATCGGTCTTGAATTATTTTCATTACCGGGCGCAGATCGCGCATGCCCGATTCCGATCAAAGGTCGCGGGGCAAGAGTGGGGCCGCATGAACTATCCTGCCGGAACAGCCTATATCGATGGCGGCTTCGTGCCGATCTCGGAAGCCAAGATCTCGGTGCTCGACTGGGGCTTCCTGCATTCGGACGCGACCTATGACGTCGTACATGTCTGGAAGGGCCGCTTCTTCCGCCTCGACACCCATATCGAGCGATTCCTGCGCTCGGCCGACAGGCTGCGCCTCACGCTGCCGGTCTCGCCCGAAAAACTGGTCCAGATTCTCGCCGAATGCGTCTCCCGCTCCGGGCTCCAGGATGCCTATGTCGAGATGGTGCTGACGCGCGGTATCTCACCGACCTTCTCGCGCGACCCCAGGGAGGCCCATAACCAACTGATCTGCTTTGCCATTCCGTTCGGCTGGATCCTCAGGCCCGAACAGCGCGAGGCCGGGCTTCCGATCGTGCTGTCCGACATTCGCCGCATCCCGCCGGATTCGGTCGATCCCACCGTCAAGAACTATCACTGGCTGGATTTCGTCATGGGCCTCTACGATGCCTATGATCGCGGCGCACAGAGCGCCGTGCTGACCGATGCCGACGGCAATCTTGCCGAGGGGCCGGGCTTCAACATCTTCACCGTGCGCCAGGGCCGGATCGCCACACCCGATCGCGGCGTGCTGCGTGGCGTTACGCGCCAGAGCGCGATCGAACTCGCCGCCGAACTCGGCTTTCCCCTGGAGGAGCGGGTCGTGACGGCGGCCGAGGCGCGGGCTGCCGACGAGGTCTTCATTACCTCGACGGCCGGCGGCATCATGCCGGTGACGCGGATCAATGGCGCCGCCGTCGGCGAGGGCCGCATGGGGCCGGTCACCCGGGCGCTGCTCGAGGCCTATTGGGCCAAGCACACGGATGGCAGTTGGTCGACGGCGGTGGAGGATGTGCTGTCGGGCCGGGCGCCAGGATAGGCGCGCGACCTGTCTTCCCCCGCTTCGCGGAGAAGGCAAACAACGCTTCATTCCGCCGGCTGCATGGCAGATGGTTCGACGTCGTCGCGGCATTTTTTCTTGTCTCTTGGCAGGTGGCAGCCCTATGTGCATTCATGCTGTCATGCAGCATGACCATGCTCCCGGGCACTTCCCGCCTTTTCGACACCTTGTTCCAACGGCCTAGAGACTTCCCTCCATGTATGATTATGACATGCTCGTCATCGGTTCGGGCCCGTCCGGCCGTCGCGCCGCCGTGCAATCGGCCAAGCTCGGCAAGTCGGTCCTGGTGGTGGAGAAGGGCCGGCGCGTGGGTGGCGTGTCGGTGCACACCGGGACGATTCCCTCCAAGACGCTGCGTGAGACGGTGCTGAACCTGTCGGGTTGGCGCGAGCGTGGCTTCTACGGCCGGGCCTACCGGGTCAAGCAGGATATCGGCGCCACCGACCTGATGGTCCGCCTCCAGAAGACACTCGACCACGAGGTCGAGGTGCTGGAGCATCAGTTCAGCCGCAACACCGTGCGCACGGCCCGCGGCGAAGCACGCTTTCTCGGCCCGCACGAAATCGAGATCACCACGGAGACCGGCACGCGCAGCACGGTGACGGCCAATTACATCCTGATCGCCTGCGGCACGCAGCCCTTCCGCCCCGACTATGTGCCGTTCAATTCCGATAATGTCTTCGACAGCGACGAGATCATCGAGCTGCCCCGGCTGCCGCGCAGCCTCACCGTGATCGGTGCGGGCGTGATCGGCGTCGAATATGCCACCATCTTCAGTGCTCTCGACGTCGCCGTCACGCTGATCGAGCCGCGCTCGAGCTTCCTCGATTTCATCGACAAGGAGCTGATCGAGGAGTTCATGCATGAATTGCGGGACCGCAACGTCTCGCTGCGCCTGGGTTCCCCGGTGGTCTCGATCGAGCGCGAGGAGAGCCGCGTCGTCACCAAGCTGGGCGATGGCCGCAAGGTGTCCTCGGAGATGCTGATGTTCGCCGCCGGGCGCGTCGGCAATACGGACAGGCTGAACCTCGACGCGGCCGGCCTCAAGACCGATCATCGCGGCCGCATCGGCGTCAATCCGGCGACCCTGCAGACCGAGGTGGCGCATATCTACGCGGCCGGCGACGTCATCGGCTTTCCCAGCCTCGCCTCCACCTCGATGGAGCAGGGGCGGGTGGCCGCCTGCCATGCCTTCGGCCTCGAACCGCCGCCGCCACCCGAATATTTCCCCTATGGCATCTATTCGGTGCCGGAGATCTCCACCACGGGCCTGACCGAGGAGGAAGTGCGCCAGAAGGGCATTCCCTACGAAGTCGGCATCGCCCGGCTGCGTGAGACCTCGCGCGGCCACATCATGGGGCTCGACAGCGGCATCATGAAGATGATCTTCTCGACCAAGACGCGCCGCCTGCTCGGCGTGCACATCTTGGGCGAGGGCGCGACCGAACTGATCCATATCGGCCAGGCAGTACTCAACCTCAAAGGCACGATCGACTATTTCATCGAGAACACCTTCAACTATCCCACCCTCGCCGAGGCCTACAAGATCGCCGGCCTCGACGCCTGGAACCGGATGGGGCGCTAGAGCATCGTGCCGAAAAGTGGATGCCGGTTTTCGGAAAAAACGATGCAACAACAAAAGCTTACAGTACGGAATCCGATTCCGATATCGGATCCTGTACTGTAGCGCGGCCCTGTCCGCGCCCTGTCCCCACTTTCGCGTAACATCATAGGAGTTCGCCGTGTCCCCTGACCGCAAGCTCGTCGTCCTTCTCGACGTCGACAACACGCTGCTCGACAATGACCGCTTCGGCGAGGACCTCGGCGACCATATCGAGGAAGCCTTCGGAGCGGACCAGCGCGCGCGCTACTGGACGATCTACGGCAAGATCCGCGACGATTACGGCTATGCCGATTACCTCGCCGCGCTCCAGCTCTTCCGCGCCGGGCTGGACGACGACCCCGACCTGCTCCAGATGTCGAAGTTTCTCCTGGAATATCCCTTCGCCGGACGCGTCTTCCCGAAGGCGCTGGAAGCGATCGCCCATCTCAAGAGCTTCAGCGCTCCCGCCGTGCTTTCGGATGGCGACATCGTGTTCCAGCCGCGCAAGGTGCAGCGCGCCGGCCTGTGGGACGCGGTGGAAGGGCGGGTGATGATCTATCTGCACAAGGAGCAGATGCTGGACTCCGTGCAGCGCCATTATCCGGCCGAGCATTACGCCATGGTCGACGACAAGCCCCGCCTGCTCGCCAAGATGAAGGCGGTGATGGGCGACAAGCTCACCACCATCTTCGTGCGCCAGGGCCATTACGCCCTGGAAGCGGATATGAACACTGTCGATCCCAAGCCCGACGTCACCATCGAGCGCATCGGCGATCTTCTGTCCCTGGACCGGGCTGCCTTCACACGGGCGGGATAGATGTTTCGCGCTTCCTTGCCGCCGACGGCATGAATCCGGGGGTGGGCCTTCAGATCCCTTTCAAGGTCTTCCGAACAAACCGGAGAAAGGCGGATGAGGGGTTGCATCGCTCTGGCACTTCAAACCCGGCATCTTCATCCCTGGCAGGCGCCGCGCTTCAGGCTGGTCTGAAGACCAGCCCCCCCGAGAGCCGGCAGGCTCAGCGCACCAGTTCGAGGATCTCGAGCGTGCTGCAGCAGGTTTGCGGCAGTTCCAGGCGCAGCTTGCGCGGGCCGGCCTTGAACAGATAGGCCACCGCGTCGGATTTGGGCGATGCGCCATAGGCGACCGGCGGATCGTCGCCATTGGCATTGCCGCCGAGGAAGACGAAGCGGGTGTTGCTGACGCGGTAGAGAAAGCCGCTGACGCGCTGGGAGCCGTTCACCTTGGCGAAGAAGAGCTTGCCGCCGCGCTCGCTGATGGCGCATTTGAAATAGGGATAGGCATAGATGCTGCCCTTGCCGTCATTGGCCTTCGAGCCGTCGTCGAGCTGGGCGCTGCGGCAGCGCCAATTGCCGACGAGTTCGCGTGTATTGGCGATCGGCCTGGGATCGCCGGCGAGGATCTCCTCCAGGGCGATGCCGTCGGCGGTGTGGCGGGCATTGGAGCCGAGCACCGCATCGACGGCGCTGCGGCGCGTCTGCTCGAAATTCATCAGACGGGTGCGGTCGGCCTCCTCGATCGAAACAGGCAATTGCGGCGTGGGATCGAATTCGGAGGCGGCCAGGGCCGTGCCGGTGGAGGCCGCGAACCAGGCGAGAGCGGCGAGGGCCCAATGACATCTCGTCATGATGGAATTTCCAAGTGGCGGGGTGCCCTGTTTGCACCAGTCCAGGCGATCCTGGCAAGGCGGCCGCGGCGTCATGGGTCATTGCCCAAAGGCTGGCCCGTCGTAGCCAGGAAGCAGGAGGTCAAGAAGCAGCAGGATGCCAAGAAGCACTTGCCGAGGAGCTCGGCTATGGCGATAGAGAAGGCCGCGCTGGCAGTGGCGGGGCCTTGTTTGTGAACCTTCGGCTTTTCCCAAGCAGAGTTTTCCGACGGGCTCCGTCCATGGACCCCGCCGGAAAATTCTGCAAATATTTGATGTCTTGCAGATTACTCTCGATCGGGCCGGGGCCACGATCGAGAGTAATCTGCTTGACGACGATGCTGCTTCTTGCCGCCTTCGCCGGCATGGCCATGGTGGGCCGAGCCGAGGCGCGCCAGGAGAGCCTGGACGAGGCGATCTGCCGCCTGATCGAGACCACGGCCAAGGACAAGGGTATTCCGCCCGAACTCTTCACCCGGCTGATCTGGCGCGAGAGCAGTTTTCGTCCCCACGTCATCTCCAGTGCCGGCGCGCAGGGTATCGCCCAGTTCATGCCTGGCACGGCGGCCGAATGGCAACTCGACGATCCCTTCGATCCCGAAAAGGCGATTCCGGCTTCGGCCGCCTATCTCAGCGCGCTCAAGACGCAGTTCGGCAATTGGGGGCTGGCGCTGGCGGCCTATAATGCCGGGCCCAAGCGCCTCTCGGACTGGCTGGCGGGCGGGCGCTATCTGCCCTCGGAAACACGTGCCTATGTCTATTTCATCACCCATCGCAGCGTTGACGACTGGGTTTCGAACGACGGGCTCAAGGCCGGGGAGGAGCCCGCCGCCAAGCCGGTCGATTGCCTCGCCGTCGTCACCACCGTGCGCCGGGAGGTGCCGCGCCTGATCGAGGGCCCCTATGCGCCCTTCGGCGTGCAGCTGTCCGGAAATTTCTCCAAGGCGATCGCCATCGCCTCTTATGAGCGGGCGGTGAAGCGCTTCTCGGCCGTCCTGGCGGGCCGGGAGACATTGATTGTCGGCACGCGCATGGCCGGGCGCGGCCGGCGGGCCTTCTATCGTGTCCGCCTGCCAGCCCGCAGCCTGCGCGAGGCGAGCCTGCTCTGCGACAAGCTGCACCGCGTCGGCGGCAGTTGCGCGGTGCTGCGCAATTGAGGCTGCAGCAGCATCGTGCCGAAAAGTGGACTCCGGTTTTCGGCAAAAACGATGCGACAACAAAGATCCATGTCACAGGATCCGCTTCCGAAATCGGAGCCTGTGCCGTAGCGGTCGGGCAAAGAAAAAGCCGGATGCGGGGGCACCCGGCAGTTGGGTCGTTGGGTCGGGCCAAAAAGCCCGAGGAAACTACGAGTGCGTCAACAGCTCGAAGTCATGCGGGCGGGCCCGCTCGAATGCCAGGAACGGTCTCAAGGCATCCGACTGCACACTCAACCGGTGGGCCGGGATTTGGTTCCATGATTCGTGCAGATTTTTTCAGGCGTCTTGCCTGGCTGTGGGCGATCGGGAGCAGGCTCGTGTCGGTGTCGTCTATATCAGAACATAACATGAACAAAATGCTCGACAGCCGCAGCCGGCTCGCCTAATTTTCCGGTCTCGAATCCGAAAGCATTTTGCGATTTGCCGAAGCGGAAGAATCGCAACGGCATGTCGAAACAAGGCGTTGGAGCAAAAACGTTCTCGCATGAACGCGCTTTGCCCTGCGTTCGTGCCGATCAGGGCCGAGGCGAACCGTCCGTCCCGTCATCGGGGCAGGGCTCATGCACCGTCACGATGGGGCGAGATATCTGCCGATTCCAGTCCTCTGAACAGGGAGAACCGTCAATGACCTCGCAAGCCAGCAAATCCGAACAGGCTTTGCCGGAAGATCTGGAAGCGAGCGTGGAGCGCGTCATCGCCGATTGTGACGGCGATGCGCGTGCGGCGGTGCGCGTCTTGCTGGTCGCCAACAGCCACGCCATGGCCGAGATCGCGGCGATCGAGGGCGAGATGGCCAAGCTCCTTGCCGACGTCTCGCGCGGCTATGCCCGCGGCCACTGGGAGTGGCTGCTGGAACGGGCGGAGATCGCCATTCCCTATTCCAGAGAGTAACCGAACGGAAATCAGTGCAGTCGATTTGTCTGGTCAATGCATGCAGGAAAAGAAAAAGCCCGCTTGCGCGGGCCGGGAGGTTAGACGAGAGAGAGACGAGCTGGAAAGACACGAACGACACGGCAGGGAGGGGATCTGTTCGGAGAGTGCCGCGCCGTTCGCAGAATCAACTTAGCCGCTACGTTGTGTTCGCGCACACCGGCAAATTTGACGGACATTGAGAGACACCGCCACGCTGCTTCTGTCAGGCCGCTCCGTGTCGCGGGAGGCCGCCGGATCGCTTGCCTCGCTCCGGGCCGGTGGCTTATGACGGCCGGTATATCCGGCCCGGACACAGCGTCCGGGAGCCGGCTTCCGGCGCCCGCCGGGACGGCAGCCGAGAACGGCCGGCCGGGATTTCTGCAATGATGTGAAATGGATAATGAGTTATCTCGATAATTTCATCAATCGCATGACGGCCCAGCGCAGTTGCCTCGACCTCGCCGTCGAACTCATCCGGGGGATCGAGGGGCCGGTGCTCGAATTCGGCCTCGGCCATGGCCGGACCTATGACCATTTGCGCCAGAACTTTCCCGATCGGGATATCTATGCCTTCGAAAAGCGCGTGAGCCCCAATGTCTTCGTGCGCCCGGCGGATGAATTGCTCTTCCTCGGCGATATCGGCGATACCATCCGCACGGCTGGACAGCGCTTGCCGCGCAAGGCCGCGCTGGCCCATTCCGACCTCGGCCTCAAGGACCGGCAGGGTGCCGTGCCGATCGTGGCCGATATCATCGCCTATCTGCCCGGTTTGATGGCGCAGGGAGGCTTCTATATCTCCAATGTCGATATTGCCCTGGTGGACGGCAGGCTGCCGCCCGCCTTCCGGCGCCGGGCGTTTCCGCAGGCGACGGGCGATCAGTATCACATCTACGAGATCGTCTGAGGCGAGCCACCGGGAGAACGACCATGAACGACAGCGTCGAGGAGATCGGCGGCGTCCGGGTGCTCGTCTGTGCTGCAGACGGTAAGAAGCTCGCCGGCGAAGCCGATATCAACGACTTTCTCAGCAAGGCCTGGGAGCAGGAGGCGACATTGGTGGCGATTCCGGTCACCCGGCTTGCCGACGATTTCTTCCGCCTGCGCACCCGGCTCGCCGGCGCCGTGGCGCAGAAATTCGTCAATTATCGCATGCGCCTCGCCGTGATCGGCGACATCTCGGCCTGGGTCGCCGGCAGCGATGCCCTGCGTGATTTCGTCCGGGAGGCCAATCGCGGCCAGGACATCTGGTTCGCCGCCGATCTGGCGGAGCTGCGCAGCCGGTTGTAAGCTGGCAGCGGGGCGCCTGTCTCTTCCGCAAATGACGGCGCCGTCTCAAACGGGGTGAGCTACGCGAAAACGGGACCAATGGTACGACTAGTTACCATCAGGTCGAAAACGACAATAATTTCAGGAGTAAATGGCGGAGAGGGAGGGATTTGAACCCCCGATGGAGTTGCCCCCATGCCGCATTTCGAGTGCGGTGCATTCAACCACTCTGCCACCTCTCCGCAGCTGGTCGGGCGCTTCATATAGATATGCGTCGCGCGGGGCAAGACCGGAACGGCGGAAAAATTGGGAGAAAGTTGCGGTAGCGGCGCTGCGGGAGATCAAGGCGGGATGATCTGTCCGTATCTCCCCGGCGCCGGGGTTCCGCCAACAAAATCGAAGCCCATCTCGGTGTTTCGATTGCCAGCGGCGGGCGAGGTGCTTAAGTCGGGGGGCGCCTGCGTCGGGCAGGCGCCCTCGCGGCATTACAGCGGAGCCCATGTCCGTCACCTCTTCCGCCTATTCGGGATTTCGTCTCGCTTTGGAGGCGTTGCGCGGACATCGCGGCTGGGGGCCGGCCTGGCGCAAGGCGACGCCCAAACAGGCCTATGACGTGATCATCGTCGGCGGCGGCGGGCATGGCCTCGCCACGGCCTATTATCTCGCCAAGAATCACGGCATCGCCAATGTCGCGGTGCTGGAGCGTGGCGGCATCGGGCTCGGCAATGTCGGGCGCAACACCACCATCATCCGCTCCAATTATTTCTCGCCCGAGAACATCCGCTTCTACGACTTTTCGCTCAAATTGTGGGAAGGGCTCGAGGTTGAGCTCAACTACAATGCCATGGTCTCGCAGCGCGGCGCCCTCAACCTCGTGCATGCGGACGGCCAGCGCGACCTGCTGGCCCGCCGTGCCAACCAGATGCTGCTGGAAGGCGTCGATACCGAACTGCTCGACAAGGAGGGCGTCAAGCGCCTGGTGCCGCTGGTCGATGTCGACAACGGTCGCTTTCCCGTGCTCGGTGGCTTCCTGCAAAAGCGCGGCGGCACCGTTCGCCACGATGCGGTCGCCTGGGGCTATGCCCGTGCCGCCGACCGGCGCGGCGTCGACATCGTCGAAAATTGCGAGGTCACCGGCCTCACGCGTGAAGGCGAGGCTATCACCGGTGTTGAAACCAGCCTCGGCAGCATCCGCGCCGGCAAGGTGCTGTTCGCGGTGGCCGGGCATTCCTCGCTGCTGGCCGGTATGGCCGGCTTCCGCCTGCCGCTGGAGACCCATGTGCTGCAGGCCTTCGTTTCCGAGGCGGTCAAGCCGCTGATCGACTGCGTCGTCACCTATGGCGCCGGCCACTTCTATGTCAGCCAGTCGGACAAGGGCGGCCTCGTCTTCGGCGGGGCGCTCGATGGCTACAACTCCTATGCCAGGCGGGGCAGCCTGCCGATGGTGGAGGATGTGCTGGCAGCTGGCCTCACGCTGATGCCGGCCCTCGGGCGCCTGCGCGTGCTGCGCCAATGGGGCGGGGCGATGGACATGACCGCCGACGGCAATCCGATCATCTCGACGACGCCGGTGCGCAATCTCTACCTCAATGGCGGCTGGTGCTATGGCGGCTTCAAGGCGATCCCCGCCGGCGGTTTCACCACGGCGCATCTGGTGGCGACCGGCGCGCCACACCCGCTGATCGCCCATTTCGGCCTGGAACGCTTCCGGGAGGGGCGGGTGATCGACGAACGGGGCATCGGCCCCTATGCCTGGATGCATTGAGATGAGAAGCATCGCAATGACCGCAATTGTCATCCCCGGCCGAGCAGAGCGAGGGGAAGGGGCCATGGATCGTGCTCGTCAGCCCTTGGATCCCCTTCCCGCCACCTGCGGTGGCGCCGGGGATGACAGCCCTCTAGGTCCAGCGGATTTGCGAAGCGTCCAGACCGTCGAGGCTCGCCCATCATGCTGAGAATTGCCTGTCCCCATTGCGGCCTGCGCGACGAGGTCGAATTCCGTTATCGGGGCGATGCCTCGGTGCGGCGGCCGGGCGAAGAGGCCGAGGCGCAAGCCTATTACGACTATGTCTATGAGCGCGCCAATCCGGCAGGCTGGCATCTGGAATGGTGGCAGCATGTGCATGGCTGCCGGCAGGTGCTGAAGGTGCTGCGCGATACGGTCAGCCACGAGATCCAGACCGTGGTTAGCAGACATGACGAGATCGCCCTGCCGGAGCGTTCGGCATGAGCGGTCCCCATCGCCTCGCCGAGGGCGGGCAGGTCGATCGCGGCAAGCCGCTGTCCTTCCGCTTCGACGGCAAGATCCTGCATGGCTATCGCGGCGATACGCTCGCCTCGGCGCTCCTGGCCAATGGCGTGCGCATCGTCGGGCGCTCGTTCAAATATCACCGGCCGCGCGGCATCTTCACGGCGGGTCCCGAGGAGCCCTCGGCCCTGGTGGAACTGCGCAAAGGCGCGCGGCGCGAACCCAACATTCCAGCGACCACGATCGAACTCTTCGAGGGACTGGAGGCGGTGAGCCAGAACCGCTGGCCTTCGCTCGGTTTCGACCTCGGCGCGGTGAATGGCTGGCTTTCGCCGTTTCTGCCGGCGGGCTTCTACTACAAGACCTTCATGTGGCCGCCAGCCTGGTGGGAGAAGGTGTATGAACCGCTGATCCGCCGGGCGGCGGGGCTGGGGCGGGCGGCGCGGGAGCCGGATCCCGACAGCTACGACACCATGCATGCCCATTGCGATCTGCTGGTCGTCGGCTCCGGCCCATCAGGGCTCGACAGCGCCCTGGCGGCGGGGCGGGCCGGCAAACGCGTGATCGTGCTGGAACAGGACTTCGCCTTCGGCGGCTCGGCGCTGCTCGATCCGGCGATGCGCGATGGCCTGACGGACAAGCTCGCCGAACTTGCGGCGCTTCCCGAGGTGACGCTGCTCAACCGCACCGGTGCCTATGGCCTCTATGACGGGCTGGTGGTCGGCGCCGTCGAGCGGGTGGCCGATCATCGCGCCACGCCGAAGGCAAACGAGGTGCGCCAGCGCCAATGGATCATCCGTCCGGGCAGGATCGTGCTCGCCACCGGCGCGCAGGAACGCCTGATCGCCTTTCCCGGCAATGACCGGCCCGGGGTGATGCTGGCTTCGGCGGCCGCGACCTTTGCCGCGCGTTTCGGCGTGGCGCCGGGCCGGCGGGCGGCCTTCTTCGTCAACAATGATCGCGCCTATGAGGCGGTGAGGCAGCTTGCGCAAGCCGGCGTCGAGATTGCCGGTATCATCGATGTCAGGGCTGATTCGGCGGCCGGCCGCGAGGCGGAGCGATCGGGCATCCCCGTCTGGTTCGGGTCGCAGGTCTCCGCCACCGAAGGCACTCCCCTCCATGTCCTGACCATCACCTCGATCGCGGCAAGGCTGCGGCCGCAAATGCTGCTGGCCGATCTGCTCTGCGTCTCGGGCGGCCATGATCCCCGGCTGCAGCTGGCCGGCCAGGCCCGGTTGCCGTTCGAATGGGACGAAAAGGCCGTGTCTTTCCGCGCCAGGGGCAATGAGCGGATCGAGCTCGTCGGCGATGCCGCGGGGCCGGAGGGCGAGGGCACGCCGCCCCAACCCTTCTGGGAGGTCAAGACTTCGCGCGGCTCCAGCAAGGCCTTCCTCGGAAAGGCCTTCGTCGACCTGCAGCACGACGTCACCGCCGATGACCTGCGGCTCGCGGTGCGCGAAGGCTATGGCCATATCGAGCACGCCAAGCGCTACACCACGCTCGGCATGGCCACCGACCAGGGCAAGACGGGCGGCCTCGTCGGGAGCGCCATCCTCGCCGGCGAGAAGGGCGAGAGCATCGCCGAAACGGGCCTGCCGACCTTCCGGCCCTATGCCGCGCCGGTCTCCTTCGGTGCGCTTGCCGGCGCCGAGACGGGCGAGCATTTTCGGCCCAAGCGCCGGCTCGCTCTGCATGACTGGCATTCACGGCATGGCGCCGTCTTCGTCAAGTTAGGCCTATGGCTGCGGCCCCTGGTCTATTCTCCCTCGCGCGATACAAGCTGGGCGCCGGTGCTGGCCGAAGCGAAGGCGGTGCGCGAGGCCGTCGGCGTCACCGATGCCTCCTCGCTCGGCAAGATCGACGTTCAGGGCCGCGATGCGGGCGTCTTCCTCGATCGTATCTATGCCAATGGCTTTTTGTCCCTGCCGGTGGGACGAGCCCGTTACGGCCTGATGCTGCGCGAGGACGGCATCGTCTTCGACGACGGCACCACCTCCAGGCTGGCCGAGGATCATTATTTCGTCACCACCACCACGGCCAATGCCGGGCCGGTGCTGGAGCATCTCGAATTCCACCATCAGGCGGTGTGGCCCGATCTCGACGTCCAGATCACCAATGTCTCCGACCAATGGGCGACCTTCGCGGTCCCCGGGCCGAAGGCAAGGGCGGTGCTCGCCCGCATCGCCACCCAGGATCTCGATGACGAGGCCTTTCCCTTCATGGCCGTTGCCGAGACCGTGATCGCCGGGGTTTCCGGCCGGCTCTTCCGCATCTCTTTCTCGGGCGAACTCGCCTATGAGGTTTCGGTGCCATCGGGCCATGCCGAGCCGGTATGGGAAGCGATCCTCGCCGCCGGCAAGCCCTTCGGCATCAAGCCCTATGGGCTGGATGCCCTCAATCTGCTGCGGATCGAGAAAGGGCATGTGGCGGGCAGCGAACTCAACGGCCAGACCACGGCCGATGATCTCGGCCTTGGCCGCATGCTCAAGAAAAAGGGCGATTATGTCGGCCGTGTCCTGGCAGGCCGTCCTGGCCTGACCGATGCCGGGCGCCTTACCCTGGTCGGCGTGAAGGTGGACGACCCCGGCCGCAAGCTGCGGGCCGGTGCCCATCTCACCGCCTCGGCCGAAGCCAAGGAGAGCCTGGGCTTCCTCACCGCGGCCTGCCCGACCACGCAGGGGGCGGGGTTCATCGGCCTTGCCCTGCTGCGCGGCGGCAAGGAGCGGATCGGCCAGAGGCTTCATGCCGCCGATCCTGTGCGCGGCGAAGCCTGCGAGGTCACCATCGTCTCCCCGCATTTCATCGATCCAGATAATCTCAGGGTGAAGGACACTTCGCCGGTCGGAGCCGTCGAGCCGCTGCCTCTGCCGCGTTCCGTGCCCGGTCATCATGCTTTGATTCCGGATCGCCCCTCTGATCGCATCGCCGAGGTGCAACTGGCCGAGCGCAGTCCCGACATCGCCGAGATCAAGCTGCGGCGGGGCGGCGATGCGGCCCTGCGCCGTGCGCTCCAGGCAGAATTCGGGCTCGATCTACCCGAGCCGGGCCGGTCGGCGGTCTCGGGGGCCCTGAAGGTGCTGTCATCAGGTCCCGGCGATTGGCTGGTTCTGGACAAGCATGGCCGGCCGGGCAGCCTTGCCGTCAGCCTCAAACATGCGCTCGGCGAGAGCGCTTCGGTGGTGGATCTGTCTTCCGCCTTCGGCGTGCTGCGCCTGTCGGGTGCCAAGGCCCGCACCGCCCTCATGAAACTATGCCGGATCGACCTGCATCCGCGCGTGTTCGGGCCGGGTCGTGTCGCACGGACCGTGATGGCGCAGATTCCCGTCCTGCTGCATCAGGTGTCCGACGAACCGGCCTATGATCTTTTTGCGCCCTCGACCCTGGCCCAGGCTTTCGCCGAGGTGCTGGTCGAAAGCGCGGCCGAATATGGTCTGAAGCTGGATTGAGGTGACACGGTGGTTGCGGGCTTGAGGAAGCCCCCTCATCCCCCTGCCGGAGAAGGTGGCGGCAGCCGGATGAGGGGTGAACCTCATCCGGGCCACCCTTGCCTCAATGCTTGCTGGCCGACGCGGCACCGATACCGGTCTGCGAACGGACATACTGATCGTCGAAGCCGGCCCGGTCCTGGGCGGCGCGCTGGCTGTTGTCGAGCTTGGAGAACAGCCAGATCCCGGCAAAGGCGAGCACCATCGAGAACAGCGCCGGGTTCGAATAGGGGAACGGCGCCGAGCCCTTGGGGTGGCCGAGCACGGCTTCCCACACGCCGGGCGAGAGGATGACGCCGACGAGGGCGGAGATCAGGCCTAGATAGCCCCCGATGACCGCGCCGCGCGTGGTCATGCCACGCCACATCATCGACATCAGCAATACCGGGAAGTTGCAGGAGGCGGCGATGGCGAAGGCTAGGCCAACCATGAAGGCGACGTTGACGTTCTCGAAGGTGATGCCGAGCACCATGGCGACCACGCCGAGCACGACGGTGGTGATCTTGGAGACGCGGATCTCGTCCTGCTCCTTGGCCTTGCCGCCCTTGATGACCGTGGCGTAGAGGTCGTGGCTGATGGCGGAAGCGCCGGCGAGCGTCAGGCCCGATACCACGGCCAGGATGGTGGCGAAGGCGACGGCGGCGATGAAGCCGAGGAAGATGTTGCCGCCGACGGCCGAAGCCAGATGCACGGCCGCCATGTTCTCGCCGCCGCGGATGGAGGCCAGGCCCTTGGCCGGATCGGTCAGGAACTCCGGATTGGTCGAGACCAGGGTGATGGCGCCGAAGCCGATGATGAAGGTGAGAATGTAGAAATAGCCAATGAAGCCGGTGGCGTAGAACACCGATTTACGGGCCGCCTTGGCGTCCGCGACGGTGAAGAAGCGCATCAGGATATGCGGCAGGCCGGCCGTGCCGAACATCAGCGCGAGGCCGAGCGAAATGGCCGAGATCGGATTGGAGATCAGCGAGCCCGGCTGCATGATCGCTTGGCCCTTGGGATGGACCTCGACGGCCTTGGCGAAGAGGGCCTCGGGGCTGAAGGAGAAGGTCGCGAGCACCATCAGGGCCATGAAGGTGGCGCCGCCGAGCAACAGGCAGGCCTTGATGAGCTGCACCCAGGTGGTGGCGACCATGCCGCCGAAGGTGACATAGAGCATCATCAAGACACCGACGATAACGACGGCGTAGCTGTATTGCAGGCCGAACAGGAGCTGGATCAGCTTGCCGGCCCCGACCATCTGCGCGATCAGGTAGAAGGCGACCGTGACCAGGGTGCCGCAGGTCGCCAGCACGCGGATCGGCGTCTGCTTGAAGCGGAAGGACGCTACGTCGGCGAAGGTGAACTTGCCGAGATTGCGCAGGGGTTCGGCGATCAGGAATGTCACGATCGGCCAGCCGACCAACCAGCCGATCGAATAGATCAGGCCGTCATAGCCGGAAAGATAGACCAGGCCGGAAATGCCGAGGAAGGAGGCGGCCGACATGAAGTCGCCTGCAATGGCAAGACCGTTCTGAAAACCGGTGATGCCGCCGCCCGCCGTATAGAACTGGGAGGTCGACTTGGTCCGCCTGGCTGCCCAGGCGGTGATAGCCAGGGTAAGGAGCACGAACAGGCCGAACATGATGATGGCGTGCCAGTTCGTGGCCTGCTGCTGCACGGGCCCCGAGACCGCATCGGCGAAGGCCCGATTTACAGTCAGGGCGAGGATAGGGGCGGCGAGGAGAAGGGCGCTGCGTGCCATCAGCGGGCCTCCTCGACGATTTCACGGGTCAGCGTGTCGAATTCGGCATTGGCCTTGCGGACATAGATGCCCGTGAGGATGAAGGCGGTGATGATGACGAGCAGGCCGATCGGAATGCCGATCGTGGTCACCCCAGTACCCAGATGCTGGCCCAGCACGCCGGGCAGATAGGCGACGACCAGGATGAAGCCGAAATAGATGATCATCATGATGGCCGAAAGCGTAAGGCCAAGCGTTCGCCGGCGCCTTACGAGTTCCTGATATTTTGGATTTTGCTCAATGGATTTGTAAGAAGACATTGCGTTTCCCCCGACGACACCTTGCAGGCAAGGCGGCCCAAATGTTTTGCAGGCCCACCGTCCGGTTCAACCTAGAATTAAGCCAACATGTCGCGCAATGGACAATTGCGGCTATTCCCAATCCATTGAACGCCTTGCGCTTGTTGTTGGGAGCTATTCCGATGATCGGGCTTCGGCCGTACCGGATTCCTTAGGAGAGTCGTTACCGGCCAGAGGGAATGTTGGATCCGACGCACCCCGGAGAACTGGTGAAAACTCGGACTGGTCAACAATATCTTAACAGCCGCTACCTAGCTTGACCGCGTCACGAGCGGATAAGGCGGGCATGGAGACGATCTCGGTCATTCTACTTTTGTTGCTGGCGGTCGTTCTCAGCGGCGCGCTGGCCAGGATGCTGCCGATCGTCCTGCCGCTGCCGCTGGTCCAGATCGGTTTCGGCGCGCTCATCGCGTCCTTCGCCAGCTTCAAGGTCGAGCTCGACCCGCAGGTCTTCTTCCTCCTGTTTCTGCCGCCGCTTCTGTTCCTGGATGGCTGGCGCATCCCCAAGGACGGCCTGTTCCGCGACAAGGGGACGATCATAGAGCTCGCTTTGGGCCTGGTGGTCTTCACCGTGATCGGTGTCGGCTTCTTCATCCACTGGATCATCCCTTCCATGCCGCTGGCGGTGGCTTTTGCGCTTGCGGCCGTCGTTTCGCCGACCGATCCCATCGCGGTATCGGCCATCGCTGCCAGGGTCCCCGTGCCCAAGCGGCTGATGCATGTGCTGGAAGGCGAATCGCTGCTGAACGACGCCTCCGGCCTCGTTTGCATGCGTTTTGCCGTCGCCGCGGCCTTGACCGGCACCTTCTCCTTCACCAGCGCGCTCGGCACTTTCATCTGGGTGGCGAGCGGTGGCGTCGCCATCGGCATCGCCGTTACCTGGGGGGCGTCCCTCGCCAATCGCTGGGTCGCCCGCCGCTTCGGCGACGAGGCGGGTTCGCAGGTGCTGGTCAGCCTGCTGATCCCCTTTGCCGCCTATCTCCTCGCCGAAGAACTGCATTGCTCAGGCATCCTGGCTGCCGTCGCCGCCGGCATGACCATGAGCTATGTCGAGCGCCTCGGCCAGTCGCTGGTCGCTGCCCGCATGCGCGGCGGCGCGGTGTGGGACATGGTGCAGTTCGCTGCCAACGGCATCATCTTCGTGCTGCTTGGCGAGCAGATCCCGCAGATCGTCGCCGCTGCGGCCGAAAGCCACGGTGCGATCTGGATGATCGTCTATGTCCTCGCTATCACGCTGTCGCTGGCGATCCTGCGTTTCCTGTGGGTGTGGACCTCGCTGCGCTTCACCCTGTTCCGGGCCGCGCGCAAGGGCAAGGTGGAGGTACTGCCGAGCTGGCGGCTGATCGCCGCCGCTTCGTTGGCCGGCGTGCGCGGTGCCATCACCCTGGCCGGCGTGCTGACGCTACCCCTGACACTGACCGACGGTTCGCCTTTCCCGGCGCGCGATCTTGCCATCTTCCTGGCGGCCGGGGTGATCGTGATGTCCCTGGTGGCTGCGAGCGTGGGGCTTCCCCGCCTGCTCAAAGGCCTTGAGCTGCCGCCCGAGCCCTCGCATCAGGAGGAAGAGGACCAGGCCCGCATCGCCGCGGCGGAAGCCGCGATCAAGGCGATCGAGCGGACCCAGCACGAATTGGGGCTGGGGCGCAGCGATGCCGATCTCTATGCCGATGCCAGCGTGCGCATCATGGATCTCTATCGCCAGCGCATCGACGGGCGGCTGCAGACCGGTGAGGAAGCCGAGCTGACGCGCCGCATCGACGAGATCGAGCGCCAGCTGCGCCTGGCGGGCCTCAGGGCCGAGCGCGACCAGATCTTCCAGTTCGCCCGGACCCGGCGGCTTTCGGATGAGGTGGCCCGCAGATTGGTGCGCGAGCTTGATTTGCTGGAAGCACGCTTCGCGACGGGGTGAGCCCTGGAATCGCAGGCTTCCGGCCTGCGTCGTGGAAACGCTATGCCTGTGGCAGGCGAAGATGCAGGCTGGAAGCTCATAGGCGCCAACTTTGCGGCCAGAGGCGCGGGTAGCGTGGAGGGTCGATCTCCACAGCTCCATCAATTGATGGAGCGAGATCGACCACCTTTGTCCTCTATCTCGCTCGGCATTTCCAAGATGGCCAATCTGGTGCCACCACCCAAAGTTGGCGCTCATGGGCTGGAAGCCTGCGGTCCCAGGGGCAATGCGTTTCCTTATCCATCATTTGTTTCCTATCCTCACTTTTAGCCTGAAAAATCTGATGAGTTGACTCTAGTCATGTTTGTTTTGTCATCAGGACGTTTTCCCTACCATCGTCGCGGAGCGGCCTGATGTCGTGTATCAGGGACCTGTTGCCGTGAAAGGGTCCCGAGGATGAAGAGCGAAGTGCGTGCCGTGGTCATCGGCGGTGGCGTGGTGGGATGTTCCATCCTCTATCACCTGGCCAAGATCGGTTGGACGGATGTCGCGCTCATCGAGAAGAACGAGCTGACCTCGGGTTCGACCTGGCACGCCGCCGGCGGCATGCACACCTTCAATGGCGATGCCAACGTCTCCAAGCTGCAGAAATATACGATCGACCTCTATCGCGAGCTGGAGGCCCTGACGGGCCAGTCCTGCGGCATCCACGCCAATGGCGGCCTGATGCTGGCCGCCAATGAGGGCGAGATGGACTATCTGCGCCTCGTCGCCAGCCGTGCCCGCTATCTCGACATGGAAACCGAGATCATCCCGGTGGCCGAGGCCAAGCGTCGCAACGTGCTGATCGAGGAGAAATACTTCACCGGCGCGCTCTGGCGCTCGGATGGCGGCCATGTCGATCCCTGGGGCACCACCCATGCCTATGCCGGCGCAGCCCGCAAGCTCGGCGCCGAGATCCATCGATTCACCCGCGTTACAGGCCTCAGCCAGCGTCCCGACGGCTCCTGGGACGTCGCCACCGACAAGGGCTCCATCCATGCCGAGCATGTCGTCAATGCCGGCGGCCTGTGGGCCCGCGAGATCGGGCGGATGGTCGGCATCGAGCTGCCGGTGCTGGCGATGGAGCACCACTATATCGTCACCGAGGCCATCCCGGAGCTGGAAGGACTGGACAAGGAGATCATCAACACCACCGATTTCTCCGGCGAGATCTATGTGCGCCAGGAAGGCAAAGGGGCTCTGCTTGGCACCTACGAGCATAATTGCACGCCCTGGTCTGTTGACAAGACGCCGGATGATTTCGCCACCCAGTTGTTGCCCGACAATTTCGACCGCATCGCCCCAGAACTCGAAGTCGGCTTCGAGCATTTCCCCGCTGTCGGCCGGGCCGGCGTGAAGAAATCGATCAACGGCCCCTTCACTTTCGCGCCGGACGGCAATCCGCTGGTCGGCCCGGTCAAGGGCCTGCCGAATTTCTGGGTGGCCTGTGCCGTGATGGCGGGCTTCAGCCAGGGTGGCGGCATCGGCCTGACCCTGTCGCGCTGGATGGCCGAGGGCGATCCGGGTGCCGACATCATGGCCATGGACGTCGCACGCTTCGGTGTGTTCGCCACGCCGCGCTATACCAAGGCCAAGGTGATCGAGAATTACCGCCGGCGCTTCCGCCTTGCCTTCCCCAACGAGGAGTTGCCGGATGCGCGGCCGCTGCGGCGCACGCCTGTCTATGGCCGCCTGAGACGAGCGGGTGCCGTGTTCGGCGCTAATTTCGGCCTGGAGCATGCGCTCTGGTTCGCCCCGCCCGGGGTCGACCCCGTCGAGAACCCGACCTATCGGCGCTCCAACGCCTTCCCGCATGTCAGGGACGAATGCCTGGCGGTGCGCGAGGCCGTCGGCATCTACGAGACCTCCAACTACGGCAAATACGAGATCGAGGGCGCCGGCGCCCGCGCCTGGCTCGACAAGCTGCTGGCCTGCAAGCTGCCGAAACCCGGCCGCATGGCGATCGCGCCGATGCTCAACCCCGAGGGGCGCATCGTCGGCGATCTCTCCATCGCCTGCCTTGCCTTGGACCGCTATCTCCTGATCGGCTCGGGCTTCGCCGAGGCCTATCACCTGCGCTGGTTCTGGCTGCAGAACCCGCCCGCCGACGTGCATGTGCGCTCGGCGGCATCGACGCTCACGGGTTTCTCCATCGCCGGCCCCAATGCCCGCACGCTGATGCAGCGCCTGGTGCGTGAGGACCTCTCGCCCGATGCCTTCAAGCTCTTCGCCGTAAAGGAAACCGCCGTCGGCATGTCCCCGGTGATCTTCTCCCGCGCCGGTTTCACCGGGGAGCTCGGTTATGAGATCTGGGCGACGCCCGACTACCAGGCCACGCTCTATGATGAGATCTTCGAGGCCGGACGCGATCTCGGCCTCAGGCATTTCGGCGGCCGGGCTCTGTCGTCCCTGCGCATCGAAAAGGCCTATGGCTCTTTCAACAAGGATTTCAGGCCCGATTACACGCCTGCCGAAACGGGTCTCGATCTCTTTGTCGACTTCAAGAAGGAAGGTTTCACAGGTCGCGACGCCGTGCTCGCGGAGCGCGAGCGGGGCCCGAAGAAGAAATTCACCGTGCTGGAGGTCGACACCGATACCGAGGTGATCGGCTATGAGCCGATCCTCAAATCGGGCAAGGTCGTCGGCCACGTCACCTCCGGCAGCTATGGCCATTATGTCGGCAAGAGCGTGGCCATCGGCTACATCAAGTCCGAATATCACGAGGACGGCGGCGAATTCGCCATCGACATCTTTGGCAGGGAATGCCCGGCCATCATCCGCAAGGCTCCCTTGCACGATCCGAACGGCGGAAGGTTGCGCGGATGAGCCAGGATCCCTCGGACCAGCCTATCGCCCGCGAGAACACGCCGCCGGAGCACGGTCGTGCCGGCCGCCGCGAACGCGGCAGCCGCAACACTGGGGCGGCAACCCCGCCGATGCCGCGGCTCACCAATCGCTTCGCGCCGGTCGACATCCTCTCGCCCGAACAGGTCGAGCGCATCCTCGATGCCGCCTTCACCCTGCTCGAAACCGACGGCATGAAGATCCTCAGCCCGAGGGCGCGTGAGACCTATCGTACCCACGGAGCGCTGGTGGACGAGGCGACGCAGATGGTGCGCCTCGGCCGCGATATCGTCGAGGCCATGCTGGCCAAGGCTCCGTCGTCCTTTGTGCTGCATGCACGCAACCCCGAGCGGGACCTGCATGTCGGCGGCAATGTCGTCAATTTCGGCCCGGTCAACGGCGCGCCCAATGTGCGTGACCTCGAGCGCGGCCGGCGCTATGGCGACTTGGAGGCCTTCCGCGACATCCTCAAGATCACCAATGGCCTGGGCCTCCTGCATTGGCAGGGCGGCGTGGTGGTGGAGCCGGTCGATATCGCCGTCCCCGTGCGGCACCTGGAAATGTATCGCGCCCATATCGAATTGTCGGATCTGGTCTGGGCGGCGCGCGGTGTCGGCGGCGTGCAGGCGCGTGATGCGCTCGCCCTTTCGGCGGTCGAGCACGGCTGCAGCATCGAGGCCCTGGCGGACCGTCCAACCCTGATGACGGTGACCAATGTCAACTCGCCCCGCGTGGTGGACGAGGAGATCATGGACTCCATCATGACCATGGCCGAGCATGGCCAATGCGTGGTGATCACTCCCTTCACCTTGATGGGCGCCATGGCACCGGTAACTTTGGCCGGTGCCCTGGTGCAGCAGACGGCAGAAGCCTGCGCCATCATGGCTCTCTGCCAGATGCTGCGTCCCGGCGCGCCCTGCGTGATGGGCGGCTTCACGTCGAATGTCGACATGAAGACGGGTTCGCCCGCCTTCGGCACGCCCGAATATGTCAATGCGGCCCTGGCGACCGCCCAGCTCGGTCGGCGCCTCGGCGTGCCGGTGCGCACCAGCGCCGTCAATGCCAGCCCGGCGCCGGACGCTCAGGCGACCTGGGAGACCAGCTTCTCGCTCTGGGCAGCGATCATGAGCCATAGCCACCTCATCAACCACGCGGCCGGCTGGCTCGAGGGCGGCCTGTCGGCCAGCCTCGAAAAGATCGTGATCGACGCCGAATTGCTGCGCGGCTGGGCCGAGATCCTCAAACCCATCGAGTTCGGCGACGACGAGATCGCCCTCGATGCCATCCGCGGCGTGGCGCCGGGCGGCCATTTCTTCGGTTCGCCCCACACGCTCGCCCGCTATGAGAATGCCTTCTACCGCCCCGTGCTCTCCGATTGGTCCAATTTCGAGAACTGGCGCGATGCCGGCGAACGCACCGCGACCGACCGTGCGCTCGGGATTTGGAAGAAAACGCGGGATGCCTATGTCCCGCCGCCGCTCGATCCGGCCGTGCGTGATGCGGTGGACGCCTATATCGCCAAGCGCAAGGAGGAGATCGGGGAGTGACCCCGGTTCACTTTGGGGAACGGCTCTGATTTGTCATAGCCGGGCTTGACCCGGCTATCCAGAAGCCACGCACGCAACAGGGCTTAGGACTGGATTGCCGAGTCAAGCCCGGCAATGACAAAGCTCGCGCGAGTTCGAATGACGTATGAGTGAACCGTGTTGGGCATAGTCCCTACAAATCCCAGGCCCTATAGAGTTCATTGAGCGCTTTCGCCGTATGGCATTCGACGGCCGGCAGGCCGGACTGGCCGATGATCGCCGTGTATTTGCTGCTGCTGTCGCGGGTCTTGACCAGGATCCAGTGGATCATCTCCCATTTGAGGCTGTCCTTGGCACCTGCCAGATGGCCGGCACGGCTGGAGCGGTTGACCAGCGTGCGCTTGAGATAGCGATAGAAGCGCAGCCAGTGATGGGAAGTGATCAGGATCGCGCCGGTGGCCCGGGCGAAGCGCTGGGGCATCAGGCGCGAATAATTACCCTCCATCACCCAGCGCTCTCCCATGATGGCGGCATCGTGCAGGGCCGCGAACTCCGCCTCTGGCCGGGGCTGCCAATCGGTATGGGGCCGATGGTGAAGCTGGTCGAGGTGGATGGCGGGAACCGCGAGCTTTCTGGAGAGGGCGACGGCGAGCGTCGACTTGCCGGCATTGGAGGGGCCGAGGACGACGATGCGCTCGCTGAGGCAGGCCAAGGGCAGCATGGTGGCACCGATCAGGAAAATTGGGGGCGAGCCCAATGCGCCAGGCAGCCGGTCTTGTCAATGTCGGCAAGCCGGTAGATGCGGCCAATCTTATATCAAGGGCGCCGAGCTTGATCCGTCATCCCCGGCGAGGCCACTGGCCGAGGGAAGGGGATCCAGGGGCTATGGGCGGCACCTCTGGCCCCTGGATCCCCTTCCCCTCGTTGCGCTCGCGAGTGGCTCAGCCGGGGATGACAAGTCAAAGATTTCTCTTCTCAATCCCGCAGATAGTCGAGAGCGATCGCCTGCATGGCGGCGCGGTCCATGCTGTCACCATGGCCGCCATGAGCCACCGCGATGTCGAGCCGGGCCAGGCGCTCCATCGTCCTGCGATAGACTATCTTATCGGCGCCCGGCACGTCGTCGACGAGGCCGCCGCGATAGATCGCATCGCCGCTGAAGAACAGGCCGCCCTGCTCGTCCAGTAGTCCGATCGATCCGGGTGAATGGCCCGGCAGATGCAGCACGCGCAGCCTGACATTGCCGAGATCGATGGTGTCGCCCTCCGCCAGACACGCGATGAGGGGAGCGGGGTCGAGGCGATAGTCTGCCGCCTGCCAGGATGAGACCGGCGGACGTGTGACGGCACCGTCCATGTCGCGGAACAGTGAGGCGAGCGTGTCATCGTCGCGCATCTCGGCGAAGGCCGCCTGCTCGGCGACATGGCCGAAACGCTGCTCGAATTCGTGGAAGGAGCCGACATGGTCGACATGGCCGTGGCTTGCCACCGCCAGGACGGGCTTGCCTTCGGTGAGTTCCAGGGCGCCCCGCAGCGAGGACAGGCCCATGCCGAAATCGAGCACCAGATCGGCATCGCGGCCCCTGAGGTGAAAGATGTTGGCCTGGAAGAAGGCGTGCACGCAGGGTTCCCACAGCCGGGTCAGGTCGGGCGTAAGGCTTTCCCTGGCAAACCAGGCAGTAGGAGGGACCACGGTCATGCCGTTACTCCAGGATCAAGGCGTGATTTCTTCGAATGGGGCTGCGCGACGTTTATGGAAGGCGGGAACATCAACGCCGGCCTCGCGCGAAGATCGCCTCGGTCCGCATCTGGATGGCGGTCAGGATCGAGACCATCACAAGATAATAGACCAGCGCTGCGCCATACCACTCCATGAAGCGGAAGCTGGTGGCGATGGCATATTGGGTGACAGTCATCAGTTCCTTGAGCGAGATCACCGTGGCAAGCGACGTCGTCTTCAGGAGCGTGATGAACTCGCTCATCAGGGCGGGCAGGGCGATGCGCATGGCCTGGGGCAGCGTAACGAGGACGAAGATCTGGCCGCGATGCAGGCCGAGCGCCGCACCGGCTTCACGCTGCCCCGGCCCCACGGCCGCGAAGGCGCTGCGCAGGATCTCGGTGAGATAGGCCACCTGGATCAAGGTGAGTGCGATGAAGGCGGCCAGGAAGGGCGAGAACCAGCCGGCCCGGAACAGCGGCGAAAGCTGGGGCAGGCCGTTCCAGATGAACAGCAACACCAGCAAAGCCGGCGTTCCGCGCAGCAGCCAGACATAGCCGACGATGCTCCAGCGCAGCAGGCGCCGCGGCGAAATGGCGAGGGAGGCCGTGCCCATGGCCGTCAGCATCGACACGGCCATTACCACCAGCGACAGCGCGATGGTCAAGAGGGCGCCTTCGGCCAGGGGCCAGCCGAAGACGGCTTCGAGGAACAGATGGAAATCGAACATCGCGCCGGGTCATCGAGCCGCAGCGCCGTCGATCTCGACTGCCTGGGGCGACAGGTTCCATTTCTTCAGGATGTCCTGCATGCGGCCATCCGCCTGCAAGGCCTCGAGGCCGGCTCGCACGGCGTTGCGGTCGCCAACATCCTTGCGCAGATAGATCGCGTAAAATTCCTTGTCGGGATAGGCATAGGGCATCTGCAGCCGCCCGGGCGTTTGCGCCATGCGATAGGCTGCCGTGGTGTCGAGGGTGATGGTCGCGGCCGCGCGGCCGACGAGGATCTGCTGGATGACGGCCGCGGCCGAGGGATAGGGCTGCAGCACGGCCTCGGGCCGTCCGGCCTTGGCAAAGGTGGCGTTGAGGGCGGCGAGAGTCGGCTCGAAACTGGTGCCTGCCTCGACGGCGACGGTCTTGCCGCTCAGATCCTCGGGGGTGCGGGGTTCGCTGTCGCCGGCAGCCGTCACCATCACGGTGGAGGTCTTGAAATAGGCGATGCCATCATATTTCTGCAGCCGCTCGGGCCGCAGCGTGATGCCGCTGATGACGGCATCGCAGCGCTGGGAATCCAGCGAAGGCAACAGGCCCTTGAAGTCGCCGACGACATAGTCGGTCTTGGCCCCCCATTGCCTGGCCAGTGCCTCAGCCACATCGATCTCGAAGCCGACAAGGGCCTTGTCGCCGGGCTTTTCGTAGAATTCCATCGGCGGGAATTCGCCGGCGGTGCAGACCTTGAAGGTGCCGTTCTGCACGAAGGAGGGGACATCCGCCGCCCGTGCCGGCCCGATGGAGATCCACGGGAAGACGGCAAGGCCGCATAGAATGGCGCATGCGATATGGTTCTTCGTCGAGCGCATGGAAGCGTTCCCCTGATGCCGTGATCCCGGCCGTTCTGTTCTGGATGACCAGACTTTCAGGCAGGGAAAGCATGGAAACAAGCTAAATGTTCTGCTAGTTAAAGGAGCAGAAAAACTAAATGATCTGACTCACATGCTTCCGCCGCTTCATGCCTTCAAGGTCTTCGAGGTCGTCGCCCGGCTCGGCCATGTCGGGGCTGCCGCCGCCGAACTGCATGTCACGCCAGGGGCGGTGAGCCAGCAATTGCGTTCCCTACAGCTCCATCTCGGCGTGGAACTCTTCACCAAGACAGGCCGCCGGCTGATGCTGACGGAGGCGGGCCTGGGATTGCGGCAATCTGTCGGGGCCGCCATGGCCGAGATCGGCGAAGGCGTGCGCAATCTTACGGCGCAGCGCATCGACAGCCAGGCGGAGGTCGTCGTCAACCTCTGCATTCCGCCGGTGCTGGGCACGACATGGCTCGCGCCCCGGCTGTTCGCCTTCATGGCGGAGCATCGCCACCTCAGGCTGCAGGTTTCCTCCGGCGTCGAGTTCCACGCCATCGACTGGCGCAGGACCGATGTTGCCATCGTCTATGGCAACCCACCCTGGCCGGGCTTCTGGTGGCGCATGCTGCATGGCGTCTATCTGATGCCGGTCTGCAGCCCGCAATTGCTGCGCGGGCCGCATGCTATCCGCCACCCCGCCGACGTGCTGCATCATCGCCTGTTGCATGAAGACGACGGATCGGAATGGCGCCGCTGGCTGGCACAAGCCCGGGTGAAATATCCGGGTGCGGCCGACATCTATTTCGGCGACTTCGCCCTCATCCTGCAGGCAGCGCGGGATGGCCATGGCGTCGCCTTGGTGGACGACGTGATCTCGGCGCGCGATCTCGACGAAGGTAGGCTCGTGCAGCCGCTGACGCAGCGTGTGCCGGCGGCCAAGAACTATCACTGCATCTGCAGCGAGGAAAACCTCGCCAAGCCGGAGATCGGCGCCTTGGTCGACTGGCTGATCGATCAGGCTTCGCGCGCGCCGGCGCCGCGCATCGGCCTGGGCTAGGACACGTCGTCTTTCTCCTGCTCACCCCGTTGTGATCGGCCTATCATCGGGAACACGAATAAAATCCGGCCCGGTGTGTTTTCCAGCCGAACCTCCTGTGTGACGGATCGAGACGGAATTGAGCCATGACCACCGCCAGACTGAATAGGCTCTCTCTGGGAGCCATACCCGTGATCATCTGCCTGCTCGGCGCCAGCCAGGCCGATTCTGCGCAAGCGCGCAACTGGCGCATCAATCCAGCCCGAACGTCGGTGGGCTTTGTCGTCGACGGCATCGGCTGGCCGCGCACCAAGGGGCGCTTCCATGATTTCGATGGCAGGATCTCGATCAATTTCGACAATCCCGCCGCCAGCCGCGTCACCTTCAAGGTCGTAGCGAAATCGGTGGATGTCGGCTCGCCCTCCTTCAACGACTATCTGCGCACCGATGCCTTCTTCGACGTGGCGCAGTATCCAACCATCAGCTTCACGTCCACCAAGGTCGAGAAGGTCGATGGCAGCCATGCCCGGGTCACGGGCGACCTCACCATGCGCGGCGTCACCCGCCCGCTCACCATCGACGTCGCGCTGGACAAGCCCGCCAACGGGGGCAGCTCGCAGATCGGCTTCCGCGCGACCGGGGTGATCAAGCGCCTCGCCTTCAACATGAGCGCGGGCTTTCCGGCGATCAGCAACGATGTCGACCTGATCGTCACCACTGAGGCGCAAGCCCAGTGACGGGAGGCGTGGTGATGAAGGCGAGGCCATCCCTCCGTCATCGCTGGAGTGCGACCGGGCAATTTCTGCATTGGTCCTGCGCCGCGCTCATCCTGTTCATGCTGGGGCTCGGCCTCGTCATGGTGGAATGGGTGGAGGACCAGGGCGAGCGCTTCGATCTCTATCAGCTGCACAAGAGCCTGGGTGCCCTCGTCTTTCTGATGATGGCCCTGCGTGCCGCCTGGCGCCTCCTGGCCAGGGCACCGATGCTGCCGCAGACCATGCCGCGCCATGAGCGCGTGCTGAGCAAGGCGGTGCATGCGGCGCTTTACGGCCTGATCTTCGCCATGCTGATCACCGGCTATGTGATGATCTCGGCCTCGCCTCTGCCGCTGCCGATCCAACTGCCGGGGGGAGGGCATGTTCCCAATCTCGTTGCGCCCGATTTCGAGCTTTCCGAGCAGATGAAGGCGCTGCATCACCGGGTCGCCTGGATCTTGATCGGCCTCGTCCTCCTGCACGTGGCCGCTGCCCTCAAGCACTGGCTGTGGGATCGCGACGGCGTGCTGCAGAGCATGCTGCCGGGGCGAGGGTGAGGCTTCATTGCTTTTGCCAAGCGGGACCGACTCCGCGTAAGACAGGCTGGTGGCCTTGCCTTTCTCGGAGTTTGGCATGAACGGTGCGCAGGACCTCGGCGGCATGATGGGCTTCGGGCCGATCGCGCCGGAAAAGGACGAACCTTTCTTCCACGCCGCCTGGGAGAAGCGGGCGATGGCGGTGACGCTGGCGATGGGCGCGACCGGCTCCTGGCCGCTCGACGCCGGGCGCTATGCGCGCGAGAGCCTGCCGCCGGCGGACTATCTGTCCTCCTCCTATTACGAGATCTGGATCAAGGCCCTGATCAAGCTCATGCTGGCGAAAGCGCTGGTCAGCGAGGCAGAGCTTGCCGAGGGGCAGGCGATCGAGCCGGGCAAGCCGCTCAAACGCGTGATCAAGGCGGCCGAGGTGCCGGCCGCGTTGGCCGCCGGCACGCGCTGCGATCGCCCGGCGAGCCAGCCCGCGCGTTTTGCCGCCGGCGAGGGGGTGCGGGCACGCAACGAGCACAAGCTCACCCATACGAGGTTGCCACGCTATGCGCGCGGGCATCTGGGTACCATTGTCGAAGCCCATGGCATGTTCGTGCTGCCTGACAGCAACGCCCATGGCGAAGGCGAGAATCCCGAATGGCTCTATACGGTGCGCTTCGCCGGTACCGAACTCTGGGGGCCGCAGGCCGACCCGACGCTGACCGTGATGCTCGATCTGTGGGAGAGCTACCTTGACCCCGCTTGACGCCATTCCTTCCATTCCGCGCGACCGCGGCGAACCCGTGTTCCGCGAACCCTGGGAGGCCCGCGCCTTCGCGCTCGCCGTCTCCCTCCACGAAAAAGGCGTGTTCACCTGGCCAGAATGGGCGCAGGCACTGGGCGGCGAGATCGCGGCAGCGCCCGCAGACGACGGCTCGCATTATTACAAGCACTGGCTGTCGGCGCTGGAGAAACTGGTGGGAAGCAAGGGCCTGGTATGAACGAAGTCACGCGTCGACGGGTCCTGCTATCGGGTCTTATTGCCCTGGCTGCCGGAATGGCTGGCGCGCAGAGTGCGGAAGCCGCAGCAGCCGGTTGGCGCGAGAACCTGGTGGATGCGGCGCGGGGACAGATCGGCGTCACCACCCTCTATGATCCCGCCTATAAGCGCATCGCCTATCCCGGCGGCGACGTGGCGCCCGAGCGGGGCGTGTGCACCGACGTGGTGGTGCGCGCCTATCGCAAGGCCTTCGCCCTCGACCTCCAGCGTCTGGTGCACGAGGACATGAAGGCCGGCTTTGCCGCCTATCCCAGGAATTGGGGCATGCGAGCGCCGGATCCCAATATCGACCACCGCCGCGTGCCCAATCTGATCGCCTTCTTCAAGCGCAAGGGCACGCTGCTGCCGGTGACCGCCGATCCGACCGATTACTTGCCGGGCGACCTGGTCACCCAGATGCTGCCCGGCAATCTGCCGCATATCCTGATCGTCTCGTCGGAGGTCTCGGCCGAGACGCCGGGGCGCCGGCTGGCGATCCACAATATCGGGCAGGGTGCGCGGGAAGAGGACGCCTTGTTCGCCTTCCCGCAAACAGGCCATTTCCGTTTCGCGCCGGCGTAGGAGGGCTTTTTCCCCTACGTGCTCAGCGCTTCAATCAACTCGGCCTGCATTCCATCGTTGCAGGATAAGGCGCGGCTGACCTTCTCCAGCGCAGCTGGGGAAGGTGGCATTTCGAAGAAATGACGGATGGGGTGTGGGCCGCTAGCGGGGCCAGAACCAGTTGAGCACAGGCTCTACATACTGTTGGGGGCCGGATCGGATGGGTGGAGCTTGCGGGCCACACCCCATCCGATCCGGCCTTGCCGGGTCGCCTTCCCCACTGCGTGGAGAAGGCTTGTCGCGTCTCGCTTTGCCGCCTCTCAATGAGAAGGCAAGATTGTTCACCGCACCAGGATGTTGCGGAACTGCCAGGGATCGGAGGTGTCGATGTCCTCCGGGAAGAAGCCCGGCCGGCCGTCGAGCGGGGTCCAGTCGGTGTAGTAGCCCTTGACCGGGCCGAGATAAGGCTTCTGCACTTCCAGGCAGCGGCGGAAGTCCATTTCGTCGGCTTCGACGATGCCGGCTTCCGGATTCTCCAGGGCCCAGACCATGCCGGCCAGCACGGCCGAGGTGACCTGCATGCCGGTGGCGTTCTGGTAGGGCGCGAGCTTGCGGGTCTCCTCGACCGTGAGCTGGGAGCCATACCAATAGGCGTTCTTGCCATGGCCGTAGAGCAGCACGCCGAGCTCGTCCGCACCGTCCTCGATTTCCTTCTCGTCGAGGATGACGAACTTGTCCTGCGCCTTGCCGGCCGCGCCGAACATCTCGTGCAGCGAGAGCACGGCATCGTTGGCCGGGTGATAGGCGTAGTGGCAGGTCGGGCGGTAGACCGCCTCGCCATTCTCGCGCACCGTCAGGTAGTCGGCGATCGAGATCGCCTCGTTATGGGTGACGAGGAAGCCATATTGCGGGCCGGGCGTCGGGCACCAGCTCAGCACGCGGGTATTGGCGCCGGGCTGCAGCAGGTAGATCGCCGCGCCGCAGCCTTCCTTGTGAGTGCGGCCGGTCTCGGGCATCCAGGTCTCGTGCGTGCCCCAGCCCAGCTCCGCCGGCTGCAGGCCTTCGGAAATGAAGCCTTCCACCGACCAGGTGTTGACGAACACGCCGCGCGGCTTGGGATGCTTGGCGCGCTGGGTATCGCGCTCGGCGATATGGATGCCCTTGACGCCGACCTTATGAGCGAGCGCGGCCCATTCCTCACGGGTCTTGGGATCGGCGGAGCCATTGCCGGTTGCCTCGGCGACGTCGAGCAGGGCCTGCTTGACGAACCAGGAGACCATGCCGGGATTGGCACCGCAGCAGGAAACGGCCGTCGGGCCACCGGGCGTGCGGCGCTTGGCGGCCAGCATGCTCTCGCGCAGGGCATAATTGGTGCGCGCTTCAGGACCGGCGTTCTTGTCGAAATAGAAGCCGAGCCAGGGCTCGACCACCGTGTCGATATAAAGGGCGCCGAGGCTGCGGGCGAATTCCATCAGGTCGACGGAACCGGTGTCGACCGAGAGATTGACGCAGAAGCCCTGGCCGCCGCCGGCGGTAAGCAAAGGCTGCAGCAGGCTCTTGTAGTTGTCCTTGGTAACGGCCTCCTGCACGAAACGAATGCCGTGCTCCTCGATGATCTTGCGGTCGGCATCGAGCGGATGTGGGTCGATGATGACCATGCGCTCCTTGTCATATTCGAAATGACGCTCGATCAGCGGCAGCACGCCGCGACCGATCGAACCGAAACCAATGATCACGACGGGGCCGGAAATCTTACCGTAGACAGGCCATTGAGCCATTCAATCCTCCAAAATGTGCGAGCCCCAGCGTTTAGGGGCTGGGGCCCGCGGGTGCAAGTTTTGTCGCGAATATGTGAAGACGCGATGACGCCTCGGGGAGCGCCACGGGCAAAGGGACCCTTCCCCGAAGATTACGCTGCGAAGCGGAAAGTTGCTTCGTTGGCTGCCCTGGCAACGAGCGCCGCGAAGTCGGGTGCGGTTTCGAGTTCGCCGGTGGCGTTCACCAGGCCGGCCGCTCCCACCAGTCCATCGGGCACCAGCTCCAGGCCGAGGAAGCGGTTGCGCTCCACCGGGCCGGGCAGCCAGAGGCGCTCGGTGAGATCGGTCGAAAAGCCGAAACGGCTGTAATAGGGAGCATCGCCCACCAGCAGGATGGCCTTGTGGCCATATTCCTGGGCATAGCCGATGCCGTGCCACATCAGGCGCGCGCCGAGACCTTCGCTGCGATACTGGCCATCGACAGCGAGCGGGCCGAGCAACAGGGCCGGCCGGCCCGGGCCGGCGGAGATGTTCCACAGGCGCAGCGTGCCGATCAGCCGGTTGTCATCGACGGCGGTGAAGGCCAGGCCCTTGGCCGGCAGGCGGCCTTCGCGCAGGCGCTCGCTGGTCTTGGCGAAACGGGACGGACCGAAGCAGGCGTCGAGCAGCGCCTCGCGAGCTTCGAGATGGGCAGAGGTTTCGGGAACAATACGGATCATGGCCGTGGCTCCTAGCAAAAGGAGAGCGACAGCCCTCGCACCGATGAAACGGCCGTACGGGACACAACTATCCCCAAAGGCCGGATCGGACGCCCGGCTTGGGAGACGACGGAATGGCTGGAGGTCGGAGGAGCGATTTCTACCGCTCCTCGCTGAATCTCAGATCACCACGGAAGCCAGCGGCGGGAAGCCGTTGAAGCCGATGGTGGAATAGGTGGTGGTGTAGGCCCCGCAGGCCTCGATCAGCACCTTGTCACCGATCGACAAGCTCACCGGAAGATCATAAGGGGTCTTCTCGTAGAGCACGTCGACGCTGTCGCAGGTCGGTCCGGCCAGGACGCAGGGCGCCTTGGCATCGCCGTCCCGCTCGGTGCGGATCGGATAGCGGATGGCCTCGTCCATGGTCTCGGCGAGGCCATGGAACTTGCCGATGTCGAGATAGACCCAACGGATCTCGTCCGTTTCGGCCTTCTTGGACACCAGCACCACCTCGGCCTCGATCATGCCGGCATCGCCGACCATGCCGCGGCCTGGCTCGATGATGGTCTCGGGCAGCTGGTTGCCGAAATGGGTACGCAGCGAGTTGAAGATCGCGTCGCCATAGGCGGGAACGCCGGGCATGGCGCGCAGATACTTGGCCGGGAAGCCGCCGCCCATGTTGACCATCGACAGCGTGATGCCGCGCTCGGCCATCTCGCGGAAGATGCCGGCAGCCGTGGCGAGGGCGCTGTCCCAGGCCTGAACATTGCCCTGCTGCGAGCCGACATGGAACGACACGCCATAGGCAGTGAGGCCCAGGATCTGGGCATGCTCGAGCACGTCGGGGGCCATGGACGGGGCGCAGCCGAACTTCTTCGACAGCGGCCATTCGGCGCCGGCGCCATCGCACAGGATGCGGCAGAACACGCGCGAACCAGGGGCGACGCGGGCGATCTTCTCGACCTCGGCCACGCAATCGACGGCAAACAGGCGCACGCCGAGCTGGAAGGCGCGAGCGATGTCACGCTCCTTCTTGATGGTGTTGCCGAAGGAGACGCGATCGGCACCGGCGCCGGTGGCCAGGGCCTGCTCGATCTCCACCACGGAGGCGCAGTCGAAGCTGGAGCCGAGGCCGGCCAGCAGGTTCAGGATCTCAGGAGCCGGGTTGGCCTTGACGGCGTAGAAGACGCGGGTGTCCGGCAGCGCATGCGCGAACGCCCGATAATTCCGCTCCACCACGTCGATGTCGACGACGAGTCGGGGGCCGTCGGCGGGGGTGCGTCGGAGGTAGTCGAGGATGCGGTCGGTCATGGCGGGTCTCCCCAAAATCCAAAAGTCTCAAGGATCGGTGCGTCGCCGCGGCCGCCGCGGGGTGGAGCCGCGGACGATCGATGCTGATGCGCCGCCCACCGCCGGAAAGGCCGGATGCCTCGCCGCGACGGGATGCAAATCGCCACGCAACGGAACAAGCCGCCGCATGGTTCGGAACTGCCTTGGATTGGATCGGGATACCCGGTCCGCACGCCTGGCAAAGAGAAACAAGCCTCTTCAGTCGCTGGATATGGAAACCAGCCGAGACCAAAAAAGCCCGCTTCGTCGTTGCTTCAAGCTGCGTCCCCCGCGGAGTACGGGGTTCACCGGTCGCCTCCGGCTGCCGATCGTTGTTCGGGATTCGATGACTTTGGCACCTCAGTGCTTGATCACCTCAAGAGACCACTGCCGCGATCCCTAGTCCATCCCTGGCGACCGTCCAGCCTCTTGTCTGGATGTCCACCGACCGACACGCGGCCACAGGCACGTGCGAAATTGGGCAAGGCGGGAAATAGGAAGAATGGGCGTCATATGCAAGAAAAAATTTTCGCCCGGGCCGAAATTTTTCTGCGTTGCAAAAAGTGAAAATTCGCGTGGCCGGCAAAGGAGTTACGTCAGGGGCGCCCGGCAGGTTTGTCACGGAGGCTGGCCGGAGCCCGATCTTGGCCTGTTTCAGGCGTGCAGGCTCCCGATTGCGGGCTTGTATCGCTCCTGCCCCTTGCCATTGCCTTGCGGTGCAAGCGTGAAGGCCGCCTCCGCCAGCTTGTGCGCGTGCCTGCTGATGTCATCGGGCCAGCCGGCGATCATGGCGGTGAATTTTTCGTTGTCGCCGGCGAACAGGGCGCGAATCGCTTCCTCGTAATGTGGTTCGTTGCCGGCCATGGCGCTCATGAAACGATAGGCAGCCTCGCGCGCTTCACGCAGCCGATCCGTCGCCTCGGAGGCATGGCGCGCTTCGTCCACCAGCCGGCGCAGCACCACCGAGGCGCCGCCCGGCTGTGAGGCCAGCCAGTCCCAATGACGCGGCAGCAAGGTGATTTCGCGGGCGACGACGCCGAGCTTCGGACGCCCAGGCCCACGTGGCGGTGGCTCGATCAAGGCATAGCGGGCGCGGATGTCATCCGGCGTGCCGCGCAAATCCAGGTCAACAGGCCGACCGGTGGCATCTTCGAACACCTGTACGGGCAACGCCTCACCCGAATCCTGGGCCTGGCGGATGGCCAGGGCAACGGTGGTAGCGTCACCTTCGGCCAGACGCTGGCGCCCGGCAAAGGCGATAAGGGCAAGATGGGTCATGATCCCGGATCCTGTTGGGCGCGCAGGATAGGCTTGGGTCGAATGGATGTCAATATTATCCGGGTGAATATGGGTCCGATAGGGAGCCCGAGACAGCAAAGCAGAAAATTTCCCGCGCGATGGAATAAACGCTGCCCCCGGTTGTCCACCCAGTTGAGCTCGTTCGAAACACCACGGGACACCAAACATGATCGTTCAGCGCAAGGCCGCCCTCGTCGTGCTGGCCTGGATCCTGGCTGCCGGCTTCGTGCCGGCTGCCGCCCACGATACCGAGCACCATGGATACGAGGCCATGCCGGCCTCCGCCGAGGCACCGTTCCTCCGGGAAAACGATGCCGCGATGTCGAAGATGATGAGCGCGATGGCGGTCAAGCCGACCGGCAATGTCGATCGCGACTTCATCGAGATGATGATCCCGCATCACCAGGGCGCGATCGACATGGCCCAAACCTATCTGCGTTACGGCAGCAATGAACAACTCAGGCGCATTGCCCAGGAAATCATCGTCGAACAGCAACAGGAAATCGCCGCCATGCGCCTGGCAGTGGGGGATCCGGTGCCTCCTCCGGCCTCCGCTCCGACGCAGGCCCGGCCCTTTACCGGCGTTCTCCTCAATCCGCCCGCCAACGACAATCCCCCGCCTCCTGCCATGTCGATGACGGGAGCGGGCAAATGAAGGACTCATCCATGCGCCGCACCCTTTTTGCCTTCGGCCTTCTCGCTGGCACCATGCTGGCACCGGTTGCCGGTTTTGCTGGGCAGGTGCCAGGATCGGCGTCGGGTGCCGACATTCCGATCAGCCACAGGGATCGCCTCTATGCGGCCGAGCAGTTCTCGAACACCGTCTCGGTCAGCGATCCCGTGGACAACAAGCTGCTCGGCGTCATCCGGCTCGGTGATCCCCAGCCGGGCAATCTCAGTCCGCTCTACAAGGGTCAGGTGCTGGTCCACGGCATGGGCTTTTCTCCCGACCATAAAACGCTGGCCGTCGTTTCCATCGGCTCCAATTCCGTGACCTTCATCGATACAGCGTCCAACGCGGTCAAGCACACCACCTATGTCGGGCGTTCCCCGCATGAAGCCTTCTTCACACCGGATGGCAGCGAAGTCTGGGTGACGGTGCGGGGTGAGGATTATGTCTCCGTCATCGATGCCGGCACCTTCGAGGAAAAGCTAAGGATCAAGGTTCCCGGTGGGCCGGGCATGCAGATCTTCTCGCCGGACGGCAAATACGGCTATGTCTGCTCGTCATTCAACCCGCAGACGGTCGTCGTGTCCACGGCCGATCACAAGATCGTCGGGAGCGTCAAGCAGGCGAGCCCCTTCTGCCCGAACATTGCGGCCTCGGCCGATGGAAAGCAGGTGTGGTTCATCCTCAAGGACATCGGCAAGACGCAGGTCTTCAAGGCCGAGCCTCCCTTCGATCTCGTCAAGACGCTCGATACGGGGCCGATCACCAATCACGTCAACCTCGTGGTCAACAAGAATGGCAGCTTCGCCTATGTCACCATTGGCGGGTTGAACGAAGTGAAGGTGTTCCGCACCGATGATTTCCGGCAGGTCGCGACCATTCCGGTCGGCAATCTGCCGCATGGCATCTGGCCCTCCGGCGATGGCAGCCGGGTCTATGTCGGCCTCGAGAATGCCGACCAGTTTGCCGTCATCGACACCTTGACCAACAAGGTGATCGCCACCATTCCGATCGGGCAGGCGCCGCAGGCCGTCGCCTATGTCCCCAATGCCGTGCCTGAGGGCGACGGCCTGCAGAACCTGGTGCCGCTCGGCACTTCCGGTGAGGCCGCCCATCTGAAGCTTGCGCCCGGGGGAAGCGGGGACAAGACCGCCCCGACCAGCGTATCCTTGTTCGACCAGGGCCTGACTCAAATCCTCCAGGCCGCCGTCAGTGGACTCGAACCGAAGAAGTCCTATGTCCTCGCGCTTTCGAGCCAGCCGGATGGAGGAGGGCCGTTGCAGCCGCTTTCGGCCTTCACCACGAACCCGGCCGGCTCCGCCATCGTCAATGCCGTCGGACCGATACGCCAGATCGTCGAAGCCAGGCGCAAGGACGAGAGGCGGTTCCTGGTGGTTGCGGCCTCCACGCCGGGAAAGCCCGACGAAGTGGTCCAGGTGCAGGTTCAATGAGCGACCGGCGCGCTCGCTTCGGCCATCCCGGCGAGCGGGAGCAGTGTCAAGGCCATGAGTGACCTGCAAAGGCTTGTCGAGCCGATGATTCCCGCCTTGCGACGGTATGCCCGGGCCTTGCTGAGGGATGCCGTCGCCGCCGATGACCTGGTCCAGGATTGCCTGGAACGGGTGATCGCGCATTGGCAGCAGCGGCGCGGCAAGGATCCGCGCACATGGGCGTTTGCCATCCTGCACAATCTCGCCGTCAACCGGCTTCGACAGAAGGCGCGGCGTGGCGATCATCTGCCGTTCGAGGATGTCGAGGAAGGCGTTCTTGTCCATCGGCCGACCCAGGAGGACGCCCTGGTCCATGCCGACCTCGTCTCGGCGCTTGCGCAGCTTCCGGATGACCAGCGCAGCCTGCTCCTGCTGGTCTGCGTCGAAGATCTTTCCTACGCCCAGGTTTCCGACATATTGGCGATCCCGATCGGAACCGTCATGTCGAGGCTCTCACGCGCCCGCGAACGCCTGCGGCAAATTCTTGAAAACTCTGACCGATCTGCCACCAGGCGCGGCGGCCATCTGCGGAGTGTGAAATGACTGAGAAACCGATTTCCGAAGATGATCTCCACGCCTATATCGACGGCGCCCTCGACGAGGCCCGCCGGGCGGAGATCGCTTCCTATCTCCACGCGCATCCCGACATCGCCGCCCGCTTTGGGTCCTATGCCGGCCAGCGTTCGGATCTGCGTACCGCCTTTGCTGCGATCGCGGACGAACCCATTCCCACCAGGCTCAACCTGGCTCACATGATCGATATGCAGCGGCGGCCCCACGTTTCGCGATGGTGGGCTACGGCCGCCGCCATCCTGCTTCTCGCCATCGGCGGTTCGGGGGGATGGCTTTTGCGCGAGATGACATCCATACCCCAGGAGGGAGTGGGCGCCTTGGCCCGCGAGGCGTCGGCGAATTTCAGTGCCTATGCCTCGGATACCGTCCGGCCGGTCGAAATCCGTGCCGACAAGGCAACCGAGCTCGCCGATTGGGCGGCTGAACGGATGGGGCGCAGGCCTGTCTTGCCGGACCTGTCGAAGGCGGGGTACCGGCTGATGGGCGGGCGGGTCGTGTCAACGCCTCACAGCCCGGCGCTCATGCTGATGTATGACGACGATCGCGGCGGCCGCCTCGTGATGTTGACCAGGCCGATGGCCGTGGACCAGGACAGGGCGATGGCGGCCCATTCGGAAGGCACGGTCGATGGCTGGACCTGGGCAAGCCGTGGCATGGGCTACAGCCTCGTCGGATCAATGCCGGCCGAGACGCTGCATCCGCTGGCCGACGATATCCGCAAGCAGGTTCTGGGAAACATATAGGCGTTGCGCCTGGCCCATCCGGGGTCGATCATCGCTGCTACGACCGGACAATGATTGCCGGGGCGGGCGTCGGTGGGTGGACAGGTCTGGTGATGGATCTTTGGGGAGGTTGAGGATGGCCGAAGAAAACAAGCAGTTGGTTCGTGACTTCGTGGAGCACGTCATCAATGGCCGGAATCTCGATGCTGCTGGCGATTACATGGCGGAGGACATGATCGAGCTGGTTCCCTTCCCAGGGCAAGGGCCTGGTCTTGCCGGGCTGAAGGATGTGCTTCGCGGCATGTTCGCTGCGTTTCCCGACATGCACTGGACCATCGAGGAACAGATCGCCGAGCAGTCCAGCGTGCTGACCCGCTTTACATGGACAGGCACGCATGAGGGGGAATTCTTCGGTGTTCCCGCCTCGGGCCACACTGTGTCGGTTTGGGGCATGGTGATCGATGGCTTGGAGCGCGGCAGAATCAAGCGCTCGCGTATCCTGATGGACGTGTTCGGCCTCATGCAGCAAATCGGAGCCTAGCCTACCCGCCAGTTCCGGCGCTTGCCGTTGGCCGGCCTCCGATTGCCGGTTTCCGCATGGCCTGAAAAAGGAGGAAGGCACCGGCTTTCATTCCCTGCATAGCAGCTTTGAGTGCGGTGCAGCAGAGGTCTCTTGCAATTATTGCTGCGGTGCACAATATTTGGCGCACAGGGAGGTGACGACTCGAGGGTAAGCCACGAGGACTGCGAGATGAACCAGGTCACCACCATAGCCCCCAGGGGCATTATCCGGCAGTTGAGACCGTCCGATCTGCCGAAGTTTCGCGATCACCTGCTGCGGCTGGACCGTGAGAGCCGGCATGACCGCTTTAATGGCGGCATCAGTGCCACCTTCATCGCCGACTATGCCGAGCGCAGTTTCCGCGGCGGCGCCACCGTCATCGGCTATGTCGAGGACGATCAGGTTCTCGGCGCGGCCGAACTCCATGAACTGCCCGAATTGTCCGAGCCGACGGCGCAGATCGCCTTCAGCGTCGAGCGTCATCGCCAGCATCAGGGCATTGGCGGACGCTTGTTCGCGCGCCTGCTGCTGCACGCTCTCGGCCTCGGCTATACCCGCCTCGAGGTCACCACCCATGCCGACAATGCCAGTATGAAGGCTCTGGCCCGCCGCTTCAACGCCAAGCTCAGCTTCGCGCAGGGCGAGACCACGGGCGTGATCGAGCTCGATCCGGCTGTGACGCTGGAGCACCCCGCCTTCGAGGCGATCGGCGAAATGCTTCCGGGACCGCTGACCCTGACGATCGTGGGCGATGGTATCGCGCGAGCGGCAGCCTGAGGCATTCAGGCCGGAGACGGGTCTCCAATCCTACTTGTAGCGCCGCTGGTTCTTTGGCTTCCAGCTATCCAGCCAGCGCCGGATCCGTGCCATGAAACCCGTGGCCCGGCTCGAGACGGCGACGGCATGATCGTCGACGGCATCAGCCGCGGCGCTGACATGGTTTTCGATACGGGTCAGCATCGGGTCGAGCCGCTCGCGCTTGAAGCGGCGCAGGCGGAAATAGAGCCAGATCAGGGCGATCGCCAGGCCGCCGAACACGAAGATCCGCATCCAGGGAATGACATACTCGTCCGGCCCGCTGGCGGCGCGGATCGAAAGGACGTTGGGGAACATGGTCAAATAGGTGACGCGCCAGCCATAGCTCTTGATCACCACCCATTTCGGGCTTTCGGTACTGGACTGGAAGGACTGGGCCGCCGCCATCAGGTTGCCGGAGTCGAACTTGTAGTACCAGGGAAAGCCCCAGTCGGTATCCTCGTTGCGATAAACCCTGAGGGTGCCGCTGGGATAGACGGTGTTGATGAAGCGTACGTCGCGCGTATTGGTCGCCTGCACATTGGGCGCTTCACTGTCGAAGAAGCCGGAGCTGTCGAGGCGCTTGGTGTCGGTGCCGACGATGCGCACCACGTCATAGCGCGGCAGCACCTGGTCGAGCCAGCAATAGCCGACCGTGAGCACCAGGACGATCAGGATCCATTTGAACAGACGCAGCATGAACCAACCTTGGAGCGCGGACATCCCGGCGACATGCCTTCATGTCGCGGTGTCCGCTCTTAGCGATTTGAGAGGTAGGGTGTTTTTAAGGGGCGGACAAGATGTCCGCGCTCCATTCCTCACCCCTTCGGGATCGCGCCCCATGGTCCGGCCTGGGGCTGGGGTTCTTCCTCCGGCGTGCCGTCGCCGAACAGATCCTCCCAGGCATCGTCGTTCCTGAGTGCTTCATCCCGGGACAGGAACTCCACCACATAATCCTGCTTGCGCGCGGACCAACCCTGATAGGCCTTGTAGAAGGCCGGCTTGTTGCACAGGAAGAGCTGACGGATGTCGAGCGGCGTGAACTCGCTGAGCAACTGGTTGACGAGGTCGCGGTCCGGCAACTGGGCCGCACGATAGAGATAGAAGCAGCCAGGTTCCGACGGGCCGGGAAGGCGCGGATTCAGGCCCTGTTCGGCGGCACGCAGGGCTGCTTCCACCGCCTCGAATTCCGGCGGCAGGTCGTTGGCATGGCGCATGGCGAAGCGGCGCAGATCCTGCCGATTGAGCCGGGCCAGCTCCGCCGGTGCGTCATCCTTGCCGGCGAGGACGCTGGCCAGCATGAAATCGAGCCGCTGGCGCAGCAGCGCCTTGGCGTTGAGGTCAGCAGCCTCGAAGACCGAGGTGATCAGGCCGTTGAGCTGCAGGAAGTGCCAGACATCCACGGCGCTTTCGAGATCCTTGGTCTCCACGGTGCCGATCTTGGGAAAGCCCGGCGCCACGCCACGATAGAGCATGGCGGGGTAGGACATGTCCCGGAACAGATAGAGCCCGTCGAAATAATTGGTGTAGAAATTGCCCTGGCTGTAGTCGGTCTTGCGGAAGCGCACGGGATTACGGGTGATGTCGCCAACCCGGCCGGCAAGCTTGATCATGCCGTCGATATAGGCGTCGTCCTGCCACAGATCGTCCTTTACGCGGAAGTCCTCGATCAGGCGCGACAATTGTTCGGCTTCGCCGAGCCGGTCGGTCGGCGTGTTGGCCTCGACGGTGACGGTGCGCAGTTCCAACAGGTCGGCCGGGCTCTTGATGCGCCACATCGAATGTACGAGTTCGCCCATCACGGCCTCGCGCACGCTGAGCGCCATCAACTCCTTGGCATTGTCCTGGATGAAGTTGCGCAGCACCGAACGCATGGTCGAAAACTGGGCGTTCAGCAGCGGCGCCTTGAGCTGGTCGAGGCTGAGCAGGATGAACATCCGGTTGCAGCCCTCGGGATTGAGGTAGCGGATGTCGTCGAGCTCGTCTCCGACTTCCGGCGAGAAGCCGGAGAGGTCGATGTGGAAGTCCTCCAACGCAGTGCGCTTGCCGATGAGCTTTTCCAGCGCCGCATTGTAGCGCGCCACCATGGTGGGGGAGGAGACCTCGATGAGGTTTCCGAACATCAGCCCCGCTTCGATCAGGCGCTCCATCATGACGATGACCTCGAAAGACTATCCGTCATTCCCGGCGCCGCCGCAGGCGGCGGGAAGGGAATCCAGGGGCTATGTGAACAACCCTTTGGCCCCTGGATCCCCTTCCCAAGGCCTTCAGCCTTGCCGGGGATGACAGAACGTCCAACGCCGATGATCACTATCATGTGCGCTGCTCCAGATAGCGTTTCTTGGCTTCCTCCATGCGGCCCATGTCGCGCACCGCATTGTCGATGGCCGCCTCGTCCGACTTGTCGGCATAGCGGAATTCGCTATCGGCGTAGCGATTGATCTCCTGGATCACCATTTCGACCGTGATGGGCTTGGCGAGCTCGGAGATCATCGCGAGCTTGGTAGCATAGTCCTTGGTGAGGAAGAGCTCGGGCTTTTCCATCCATTCGTCCGGCAGCTCGAAATCCATCGCCCTGACCTTGATGGCATCGGTGATGTTCTTGATGGCGCGGCCGGTGAAGCGCTCGTCTGCCTCCTGGATCGCCTTGAGATAGGCGCCGAGCCTGGCAACGGTGTCGAGCGCCCCGATCTTGCCCTGCACGCTGTCGAACACCTTTTTCAGGGCTTCCTCCTGCGGGCGCGAATGCGCGTCATAGGAGGCGGCCACCGCTTGCCGGATCTCCTGTGCAGCAAAGAGGTCGTGCTCGCCGAGCGGGATCTGGTGGCGCTTGCCGAGCAGCAAGGACAGGAGGTCGATATAGTCCTCCTTGCTCTGCGGCCCATCCACCAGGAAGCGGGCGCCGGCGCGCTGGCGCAGGGCATCGTCGACATTTTCCGGGAAGTTGGAGAACATGCCGAAGGTGCAATTGCCGCGCACCACGGTATTGGCGCCAGCAAAACTCTCCATCAACACGGCCGTGATCTCGAGCTGGCCGGAGGAGGATTGCCGGTCGCCGCGCTTGCCGGCGAGCTGGTCGATGTCGTCGATGGTGCCGAAGCCGATCACGGCGGGGTCGATGATCTCGCGGATGAAGGCCTTGGCGTTCTGGGCCGACTTGCCCTGGTAGGAATCGATGCTGTCGGTGGAGAGGTTGGCATAGCGGAAGGGATAGCCGGCATTGGCGCAATATTCGTTGAGCAGGCCGGCCATCATCTGGATCAGCGTGGTCTTGCCGGTGCCGGGCTTGCCATCGCCCATGAAGGTGAAGATGAAGCCGCCGAGTTCGGCGAAGGGATTGAGGCGCTTGTCGAAATCATAGGCCATCAGCATCTTGGCCAGCTTCATCGACTGGTATTTGGCGATGTGGTTGCCCACCACCTCGGTCGGTTTCTTGAAGGCCATGGTCAGCGCGGTGGAGCGCTTGTGGGTGGAGGGTGCAAAGCCGTTGATCTGGAAATCGTCCGCCTCGACGCGATAGGCGGCGCTGGTGAAGGCCTCCAGGCGCGGGGCGGTGCCTACGCGCATGGCGACCACCTCCATCAGCCGTTCGCACCAGGCCGTCAGGGTCGGCACCAGCTTGAGGCCGCCATCCATTCGGCTCAGGATGCCGTCGAGTTCCCACAGGGCGCCTTGCAGCGCGATGGATGGGTTGTCGGTGAGGATTTCCTCGAGCTCGCCGACCTCGGCCTGGCCCTCGCTCGCCTGTGCGGCGATGAGGAAGGAGAGCATGTTCGCCGTGACGTGCAGGGCGATCAGGGAGGCCGCGGTGAGGAGCTCGGCGAATTCGGTGCGCCTTGCCGGATCGAGGCGGCCCTCGCGATTGTCGCGCTTGAGCTGGCCGAGAGCGGTGCGCTCCTCATAGAGCTCGCCGACGGCCATGGCGGTGGCCAGCGCCCGGCGCAAAGCCTGCAGCACGCTGGCCTGGGCCGGGCTCATCAGGGCTTCGCCAGGATCGGCCTGGCTGATGCGGGCGATCAGATGGACGCCGTCCTGCGCCGCGCTGGAACGCGCGGTCAGGCCGGGCGTGGTGGCGCGGAACAGCCGGCCGGTGGCGGTGGGAATGCCGGGCGAGCGTTCGGCCGGCGCGGCGCCGGCTGACGCGGCCTTCGCCTTGGCGATGCGCGGCGCATGCTCGAACCCCTCCATCAGGGCCAGGGCCTGGGGATACTGCGCGCGGATCGCCGCTTCGCGGATTTCCATCAGATTGAGGGAAGCGGTCATAGGGTCCTCACGGTCATTCTATGCTCCCCGCAAGGGGAGAAGGTTTTTCGCGCGGCGCTACCCATCACAACCCCGTCAGCAGCGAACCGTCCTCGCCCACCACATATTTACGCACGTCCCGGAAGCCGGGCGGGTCGCGGTCGACGAGAACCTGATAGGGCAGGACCGGCAGGATGAGCGAGCGTTCAAGCCTGGTCACGCCGGCTTCGGCGGCGGCGGGCTGGTACTGGTCGAGGTCGAAGATCTCGCGCTCCACCGTGGACAGGAGGCCGGCGGGCACTCTTTCGCTGCGGGCCGAGACCAGGGTCTCGATGGTCCAGGCCAACGCCCAGTCGCTGTCCTCGGTACGCGAGACCTCGGCGAGGATTTCCCGCAAGGGGCCGGTCTGCTCTGTGAAGGCATGCGAATACATCGGCCCGACATGGATGCGCCTCAACAGCTTGGGGTGCAGATTGTCGAAATCGACGTCGAAGCCGCGGGCGATGGTGAGGAGCTTGAGGCTGGAGAGCGACTGAGCCATCAGGTGGGACTGCACCTGCGGCCAGCGCATCTGATCCTCGTTCAGGATGACGTGCCCGGTATCCTCGACCACCAGGAGATAGATCACCGGCAGGCTGAGGGCGCTGTCATAGACGGCCCAGTGCAGGAGGTAGCGCCGGCGCTGCGCCTTGGCGTCGGACAGCAGCACGAATTGGGGATGGTTCTGGGCGAAGAACAGGCCGCGCGACTTCAGCGTCTCGTAGTAGATGCGCTGGCTCAGGGCATATTGCAGGCTGGTGGGCCTGGCCCGCTCGGAGAGGATGTGCGCGATCATCTCCTCCTTCAGCCGGACCTGGTCGGGCTGGTTGGCGAGGTGGCGGTCGACCTGCACGAGGTCGTTCGCCATCGTCATGATCTCCTGGAACACCGGAAAGCCGCTCTCCGAGCGGTCGATCGCCAAGGTGAGCGGAAACGAGGAGACCCGGCCCGACATCAGATGCTTGAGGCTGAGGGCGGTGAAGGTCTTGGCCAGGCGCTGGAGATAGTTCTCGATCAGGTCGAGCTGGATCCTCCCGAATTCATTGCCGCCATATTTGGTGTCGTCGGCCAGGCCGGTCTGGCCGGTGACCTCGCGCAAGTGGCGGATGATGCGGGAGAATTTGCCGAAATAGCGCCGCATCGCCTGGGGATCCGGCAAGGTGACGTGGTCGTTACCGGGAGGGTTCAAGGGCGGCCTCTAGTTCCTGATGGTGGAAACACCGATCTTGTCATGCCCGGGCCTGACCCGGGCATCCAGTGTTGATCCATCTTTGATGGAAAGGTCGGCTGGATGGCCGGGTCAGGCCCGGCAATGACAAAAGTCGAGCCACGGGAAACATCGTCACACGCACCGTTCCGAGATGGGTAAGCGAGCCTCACGCCCCGCCATAGAGGTTCTTGTCGTGCTTCTCGACGATCTTGGCGAAGCGGCGGGCGAAGCGCTCGTCGGATTTGGCCTTTTCTTCCAGGACCTTGCGGGCAAAGACCATATGGTCCTCGTGCTTTTCCATCATCTCGGCCATGCGCTGGTTGGTGGCCGAGCCGATGGCCGCCATGGCGGCCTGGGCCTCCTGGTCGGTCTTGACGCCGATCTCGTTGATGCGATGGGCGACGTCCTGCTGCTGGGCCGTCTTGAGCGACTTGGTGAGCGCGTCATAGAGCACCACGCGCTGCTTGGTGTCGGTCTGCAGCTTGTTGATCAGCACCATCTGGGTGGCCGCCTGGTTCTGCAGGCTGTCGACCCAGGTCTTGCCCTGCTCGATATAGCGTTCCAGCGTCTGCGACTGGGCGACCTTGACCTGCTCCTGCTGCACCAGCTCGTTGTAGATCCCGTTGGTCTGGGCGAGCTCGCTCTCCAGGCGCGTGCGGGCGGCGGCGTCCTGTTCCATCGAGATCTTGTTCTCGAGGTCGATGATCCTGGGGTCCATCGCCAGCACCTCGGCCCGGATCTTCTCGAGCTCGGCCACGGTGTTCTCGCGGTCGGTGAGGGTGCCGGTCAGGTTCTTCTCGACCCGGCTCTTGTGGTCGTTGAGCACGCCGAGCTGGCTCTGCAGCAGGTTGACGATGATGTCGGACTTGGAGATCAGATCCTGCAGCTTGTCGTCGATGGAGGCGGCGCGCAGGCGCTCCTCGCGCATGGAGTCCGATTTCGCCGAGGAGAACATGCCCACGAAGCTCTCCCAGCCGGACTTCTCCCGCATGGCGTCGAATTCCTTGGAGAAGCCGGCGGTGACGTCGTCTAGGCCCATGATCAGCTCGGCGATGTTGGCGTTCATGGCATTGGAATGGGCATGGACGTCGTCGAGCGTGGCGTTCTGGATGTCGATGGAGATGTCCTCGCCCTGCTCCATCTTGGAATGGGCGCGCTCGATTTTCGAGCTGACCTCGGAAATCTTGGCTTGGGCGGCCTTGATCTCGGATTCGGCGGCTTTGATCGCGGCGTCAAACTCGGCCATGCGGCTCTCCCCTGGGTTGGCACCCCTGGAGCAAACGCGTTCATACCGAACGCTTATTTGTTCCAGGCTGATTGTTTCCAAGCCAATCCATCGGATTGGCTGGAGCGTCTTTGCGATTTCTGGCGGTTCCGCCAAATCGTAAGACGCTTTGAATATTGAGCAACCAGATAGGGGAAATCGAGGCAAGTTTAAAGGGCGTGGCAAAGGGGCGTCGACTGGCGTGTGACGTGGGGCACATGGGAACGGGGGAGAGGATCCGCGGTACCGCCACACCCTTCCCACGGCCGCATGCGAGAGGGCGGTGGTCGGGGGCGATGGCGGCTTGACGGGTGCGTGTCCAAGGCGTGGGAAAAAAGGCGAATGCCTGGCATGTACTGCCGATGCTCGACCGAATAGTATCTGTTTAAGATGAATGGCAACATCCATAATAATTTAATCCGGATACAAAATCGCGTGCCATTCTTTGAAATATTTTAACATTGGGCAGTATTTTTCCTTCACCAAAAAATAAAATCAATTGCGCCTTTTTTGGAGCCCAATCGAAGCGCATATCTATAGAGGTTGTTGACTTGGCTGATTGCCTTTTCGAGAGGCAGAAGCTCAAAATATAGCCACCGCATGGCATATCGGCGTTTGTCTGTCGTTTGGAAGCTCCCGTGCCTACCCTGACGAGGAAACAATCCAGGGGCTCCTGGCTTGTGCTTCGCCGCGTGAGCTCCCTCGCCCACCTGCCTGGATCTGGCATGCAAAGGTCACCGCGGCCGCCGGTACCGATCATTCCCTCCGATTCGGGCGCCGCACTCGAAAAGGGAAGATCCGACAACGATGAAATCGTGCGGAGCGACGAGATGCTGATGAAGGTCGTGATCGAATTCTACCGCGTCCGTCAGGCTGACGATGCGCATGCTGTGATCGGCCGTGAGACCGTGGATGCCGCCGGCGTCGACGATGCGATCGAGATCGCCTGTCAGTTTTGGCGTACCCTCAACATGCCGCAGCAACCCGACGCCGTCACCATCAGTGATAGCGGAGGAAACCGCCTCTATTCGCACAGAGTCTCGGCAGCATCGCGCTTCTGGATGAAAGGGCGCCGCCTGAACATCGACAGCGATGAAAGTTCGTCAAAACAAGAAGTTCGAGCAAAGGATGTTTCCAAAGGGCGTTTTATGGAAATCGTACTTCGCTCGGGACCTGCCAGAACGGGGTACCAATCATGACACTCGCCTTTCCCAACCTAAGCCGTAGCTTCGATGAAGTACGGAACGCCGTCCGTTTCTTCGGGTATGATGGCATGTTCGAAATACGGTTCTTCGTCGAGGCTGGTGCGCTCGCCAAAGCGGCCACGATGTCACGCGGATCGACGGCATCGGAAGCGGAGTGCCTTTCGGCTTTCGATGCTTTGCGGGCATCCATCCATGATGTTGCCCGCGAGGCCTATTCTCACGATCACCTCAGTTCCTACACGCTGACCGTCTCTGATTTCCGATCGGTGGTCTGATGCTGATCCGCTATGGCTACGAAATCACGTTGAACTGCCCACAACCGACCGCCTTGGTCTGCCTGATGTCTGTTCACGACGATCGCGCGGCCGATATTCGGGCCGCAGAAACGATCCTCACCACGCCACCCGCCGAACTGTCGACTTATCACGATCTCTTTGGCAATCGCTGCCGTCGGCTTGTGGCGCCGACGGGCGACCTGACCATCTGGGGCGATGCCACGATCGAGGACGACGGCAAGCCGGACAGGATATTCCCGTCCGCTCGGGAGTTCCCGGTGCCTGAACTGCCAGATGACTGCCTTGCCTACCTCATGGGGAGCCGCTACTGCGAAACGGATCGCCTCAGCCAGATCGCCTGGGATATGTTCGGCAAGATCGCTCCCGGCTGGGGCCGCGTGCAGGCAATCTGCGACTTCGTCAACGGCCACATCCGCTTTGATTACATGCAGGCCCGTTCGACACGAACGGCTTTCGAGGTTTTCCATGAGCGCATCGGCGTTTGTCGCGACTTCGCGCATCTGGCGCTAACGCTCTGCCGCTGCCTCAATATTCCCGCGCGCTACGTCAACGGTCATCTGGGGGACATCGGCGTCCCCATTGTCGACCCAATGGACTTCAGCGCCTGGATAGAGGTGTTCCTAGGCGGGGCATGGCATACGTTCGATCCGCGAAACAATGTTCCCCGGATTGGCCGGATCGTGGTTGCTCGGGGCCGGGACGCAGCCGATGTCCCTCTCATCAACTCGTTCGGCCCGCATGTCTTGAAGTCGTTTCGGGTCTGGACATACGAGGTACCAACGTAAAATGCTTCCCCTGCCGCCATTTGGCTCCGATTTGCAGCACATCGGCTGACCGCGTAAGTCCAGCCCGACGAGACTTGCGGTCGTGTTGCCGAGCCAATTCCGGCAATTGCTAAATCGCCGTGGAATCCTGTTCGAGCATGGCGTCGAACGTGGCAGGCGTGATGCTGGCAACCTGGATCGAGGTTTGTGGCTGTGAGAGCGCCGGCAGGTGGAAAAGAGCCGCTATGCGGCGATAGGCCAGAAACGACACGCCCTCGATCAGCTCTTCGTCGATGTCGACCCTATAATCTCCTGGCGGTTGATTTTCGTTGAAGCCATCGAGGCGGAATGGCTTGGTAAAAGTCACCGTCGAACGCGTCGTGCGGACATTCATCACACCTCTCCTTTGCCGACGGATAATTTCCGCTCTCGGCTCTTGCGAGAACGGGAGGACTTTCGCTCTACCGCCGCGGCGGCAAGGTAGGCTTGGATGGCTGATTGCATATGCTCGCGCCAGAGCGAGATCGGCATCGTACGCGTGACCACGGCATGGTCGGAGAAATAGCCGATTTTGGGCTGAAGCAAGGCGAGAACCGCCTTTTCCAGAAGGACGCCTCCGGGGCTGTTCATGGCTTGGGTCCTCACGTCGTCCCTAGAGCGACTTCCAAAAAGCGACAGATCTTTCGAATAAGAAAGTACGCTAAAACAAAGAGTTAGAGGAATCTCCCCTGCAGGCGGGTCACATTGCTCCAACACCGCCGTTTCCGCCTCTGATGGCACCCGGCTGATCGTCACCTTCGCTGCGACAACCAGATTCCGGGCGGGGGCGTTCATTCGACGACAGTTGCTCGGATTGCCCACGGGAAGGAATGAAATGGGCGAAAGGCCCCTTCGTCGTCCAGGCCTCTTGTCAGAATGGCCTGGAATATTTCCCGTTCGAGCAAATCTCGCTGAACCTGCAAGGAAAGTCTGTCGGGAGCTACCCGCATGGCGCCTCCTTCATTCTCCCAATTGGCGATCGCCTTGTCGAAGCCATCGTCGAATGGTGACTTGAAAAGAACTTGTCGCATCGGGGCCTCCTCACGCGGCGAAGCAAATGTCCAAAACGCGTCCTTCGCCTGGGCTTCGGCGCCACGCCAGAAGCGATATCGCTGTTCGCAAGACGTCTCGGGAAGGGCGTGGACATGCCATCGTGCGTATTGTCGGCCATGTCGCGACGTTCGCTCTGCAGTCGCGAGGTGCGCCAATCAACGCCGTATGGATACTATTTCATGGCAGGTCTGGGCACGGCTTCGCGCTCGTAAAATACAGAGATTCAAATAAAACCTTTTATTAAAGATCCCATTTCTAAATCCGCCATGCGTTTTTTCCATTAAAGAAAAATACTTTACTCCCTATTCGTTTTAATATCGAGAATTATTTTTTAAAGTATACAAAAGTTGTGTTGGAATTTTTCGGTCAAGTGGAATTAAATTTTCTTCAATCTCTGGAATAAGGGTTGATTTTTATTTTCTAGCACTCATGTCCATGGAGTGCCAAAGAGTGTATAAAGAAAGGGGTGGCGTGCCGATGTGCGCCGAGCCTGAAAAGTGCACTTCAAAGACATTCGACCTCAGGCAGACCGAACCGTTGTCGGTCGCCTCGGCGGTGGGACGAGGTCGCTACTTCGAAACGGCAGAGCAGACACGGGGCAAGGTGAGGCGATCCCGATCATGGGAGAGCAGCGTCGCCGCCGTCCCGACAAAACGAAAGCCGTCGCTGAGGCGGCCGTAAACGCCGTGCTTGCCTTTGCCTTTCACACACAACAGAGACCGGAGTTCAACCATGCCCGCCAAAGATGTCAGATTCTCCAGCGATGCCCGTGATCGCATGTTGCGTGGCGTGGAGATCCTCAACAATGCCGTCAAGGTCACGCTTGGGCCCAAAGGGCGCAATGTGATCATCGACCGTGCCTACGGTGCGCCTCGTATCACCAAGGATGGCGTGACCGTCGCCAAGGAAATCGATCTCGTCGACAAATTCGAGAACATGGGCGCCCAGCTCGTGCGTGAGGTCGCCTCAAAGACCAATGACCTTGCCGGCGACGGAACGACGACTGCGACGGTGCTGGCCGCCTCCATTTTCCGGGAAGGTACGAAATTCGTCGCCGCCGGCATGAATCCGATGGATCTCAAGCGTGGCATCGATCTCGCCGTGCTTGCCGTGGTGAAAGATATCGAGACGAGGGCCCAGAAGGTGCGATCCTCGGATGAAATCGCTCAAGTCGGCACCATCGCGGCCAATGGCGACGCCTCGATCGGCAAGATGATCGCCAAGGCGATGAAGAAGGTCGGCAATGAAGGCGTCGTCACGGTGGAGGAGGCCAAGAGCGCCGAAACCGCACTTGATGTCGTCGAGGGCATGCAGTTCGACAGGGGCTATCTCTCCCCTTATTTCATCACGAATGCCGAGAAGATGTCGGTGGATCTGGAGGATGCCTATCTCCTGATCCACGAGAAGAAGCTGACGAGCGTCCAGGTCCTCCTGCCGCTCCTGGAAGCGGTGGTGCAGACCGGCAAGCCTCTCCTGATCATCTGCGAGGATGTCGAGGGGGAAGCTCTTGCAACGCTCGTCGTCAACAAGCTGCGTGGCGGCCTCAAGGTCGCCGCGGTGAAAGCGCCGGGTTTCGGGGATCGGCGCAAGGCCATCCTTGCCGATATTGCCACGCTGACGGGCGGACAACTCATCTCCGACGATCTTGGTGTGAAGCTCGAGAATGTCACGATCGACATGCTCGGCCGTGCCAAGCGCCTGCACATCGACAAGGAGAGCACCACCGTTATCGATGGTGCCGGCGACAAGAAGGAGATCACGGCCCGCATCCGGCAGATCAAGAACCAGATCGGAGAGACCAGCTCCGAATACGACAAGGAGAAGCTGCAGGAGCGCCTCGCCAAGCTCTCGGGCGGCGTGGCTGTTATTCGCGTCGGTGGCGCAACCGAGGTCGAGGTCAAGGAAAAGAAGGATCGTATCGAGGACGCGCTCAACGCCACCCGCGCGGCGATCCAGGAGGGCATTGTCCCCGGGGGCGGTGTCGCTTTGCTGCGGGCAAAGGCTGCCCTCCACAAGATCGTCTCGGACAATCCCGATGTCCGGGCAGGCATTGCCATCGTCATGCGTGCGCTCGAAGCGCCAATCCGGCAGATCGTCGAGAATTCCGGCGTCGAGGGGTCGACGGTTGTTGGCAAGCTTCTGGAAGCAAACAATCCCAATCTCGGCTTCGATGCCCAGACCGAGCGCTATGTCGACATGCTCGAGGCCGGCATCATCGACCCGGCCAAGGTGGTCCGGGCAGCATTGCAGGATGCAGGCTCCGTTGCGGCCCTGATGATCACCACCGAAGCGATTATCGTGTCGACCGAATCGGACGCTGCCGGCGCCATGCCAAATGGAGGAATGGGGTATTGATGGGGCATCCCGCCCCGCGATTACTCGTCGTCATTCGAAGTTGAAATATAACTCAGATAATAAACTCAAATATTCGGATTAATTCTCTAAATTCGGGCTTCGAAAATGGGGGGGCGGTTTTTTCATTACAGGAGAGTAAAATGACAAATGTCGAATTGATGAAAGTCGAAGTACAGGGGAGCGGTCGCCTTCTGTTCAGCGTTCGCGTGCCTACTGCTGTGGGCAAGATGGAATTTCCGATCGCGATCGACGATCAGGGATCACAGGCCTTGAATGAGATTGCGGTCCTGCGCTCCACCATCGTCTTTGCCGAGGAATTGGAAGCCTCGGTTCGGCGTCGTCTCGGAGCGACGACTCACAAGCTCTGAACTCGAGGAGCCGCGACCTCCACCCGGATTTTCAGCCAGTGGCAGTTGGACTCTCGGCGAGATTTAGGGCTTTCCAATTTCGAACGGTCCGGCTGGTGAACGAGCCGGCAGCAGGGCGGGAATGTGGGATGCGTAGCCTGCGTCTCGTCATTTCCGGCCTTTCGCCGCATGCTTGCACCGCTCGGATGACCAGCGCGACCGCCGGACCGAGCAAGGCCAGCAGGAAGCCCAACACGATGCCGGTCGAGGTCACCATCGGCTGACGGAACGGGGCAGTTTCAGTCTCGAACGTCTTTTCTTCGCTCATCGGAACGCCTTTGCCTTTGGCATGGTCGAAGCCCTATTTCGGCTGCTGCTGCGTCCTGCAATGGATGCCGCCACCCGCTGCTGCATACCGGCGATGCCGGGCAGTCAGATGATCTTTTCCAGCCCCAGGAGACGGAAGAGTTCCTTCTCGCAAGCCGCCTTGCTCACGCCGGGATTGCGGCTCGGATTGAGCACGCAGCTCTGCGTAATGATGGCTGTTCCTTCGCCATCCACCTCGATGCCGCCACCTTCCATCCCGAGGTCGGTCTCGATGAACGCGCATCGACCTTGCCCGCCACGAAGGCGGCAACTTGGCGTCTCTGGCATGGCTTTGCTTGTCGCCCCAGCCATTGAAGTTGAAGCCGACACCGCCTCGTTCGCCGGAGGCGTTCTTGACGAAGACGGGACCGGTGTCACGCATCCACAGATCGTCGATCGGTTGGACGAGCAGATTGACCGCCGGGCCGCACAGGCGCGCTGCGAGGTCATGCTCCTCCTCCCGCACGAGCATGTTCACCGTTTCATGCGCGGCAATGGCCTTGGCGATCTCCGCCAGGTTTTCCTGGGCGACGGAGCGTAGCCTTTTGCCCCAGATCTTCGTGCTCGGGCCGAAGGCCATCCAGGTGGCGGCGTGAGGCTCACCTTCCTCGGGCATAGGCTCGCTCCGAGCACGCTACCGGCCGCCAGGACGCCTCGTGCCAGAATGGCTCTACGTGTCGGCATGTTACCCCAGGCGCAGCGAGTTCCGCACCCTTGCCCAAGGATTGGAGCATTTCATAGGGACTGCAATGAAGGGGGAGGGCGAGCGGGGAACCGCTGTCAGCCGGGCAGTTTGACCATGACGGTGCCATCGGCAATCCGCGCTGCGTAGACATTCAGATTCTTACAGGCTGGCAGTCTCTTCGCCTCGCCGGTGCGATAGTCGAAAATACCGGAATGCTTGGGGCATTCGATCTCGTAATCCATGACCAGGCCGTCGGCGAGATGAATGGCCTCGTGGGTGCACAGGCCGTCCGTACAGAAGACTTCGTCGGCAGGCGAACGGTAGAGCGCATAGGTCCGGCCGGCATGATCGAAGCGGCGCGCGCCTTCCTGTTCGATATCGTCGAGATGACAGGCGGAAATCCAGTTCATTTCAGTGATCCCCTCGCTTGATCTGGCTATTGGGCGGTGTTTTCGGCGTTGGCCCGCGCCCTGCGTTTCTCGTAGCGAGCCTGCATGCGGGCATCGCCGTCGGCGGTGCCGTCGTGCCAGGTGCCGAACCATTTGTCGAAAGGCACGAGGCCGTCGCCATAGTTCACCTCGAAGAATTTGTGATGCAGGTAATGGGTATAGGCATGGCTATCGATCGCAGCCTCCTCGCCCAGCTCGATCTTGTCGAAGCCGAGATGGCCGACCACGGCGCCGAAGCCTGCATAATGCAGCTGGTAGATCGCCAAGATCGGATTTGAGGGGATGATCAGATGGACCAGGGCCGAGGAGAAATAGAGCAACTGCTCCACCGGGTGCATCGAAAGCGAGGACCAGGGCGAGGGATTGACCGAGTTGTGATGCACGGAATGGATTAAGCGGTAGAGCGGGCCCCAATGAATCAGCCGGTGGATCGCAAAGAAATGCGCCTCGTGAAAGAGCGGCACGATCAGTGCCAGGCAGAACAGGTACCAGGGATGCTCTGCAAGGCGTACCCAGGGCCCCCAGCCATTGGCGGAGACATGGAGAAGGCCGACCTCGATCGCCGTCCAGATCGGAACGCCCGAGGCGAAGGTACGGATGATGCCGTCGAGGTTCTGGCTATTGAACAGGAAAGCCGGATTGCTGGCGTCGCCCGGGAATTTGCCGTTGTATTTGAAGCGATTGCCCTGCCGGCGCAGGATATAGAGACGCAGCTCGAAGGCGCCGTAGAACAAGAAGACCGCCAGGCAGTTGATGGCGAAGAGCTGCAGTACCCAACCCCAGTGCAGCGTCTTCAAAGCTTCCGTCTCAGGCACGGCAAAATACCAGTAGGCCACGGCCGAAGCGGCGAACAGCAGGTTCCACGGCAGGAAATAATGGGGAAGCCATTTGAGGAAGGCGAATGGCTGGGGTGGCAGCACGAAGACCGGTGCGATCTCTATGCGGTTGGCGGGCGCCCAGTCACCGCGCTTGTTGCGCTTGCCGAAGGTCAAATCATCCATGGAGGTGCTCCGTCAGATTGATCGTGCAAGCGCGTGGAAGCGCTCGTAAGTGGCATCGTCCATGTCCACCTGGTGCTTGCGCTCGGGATAGGTGCCGTCGGCGACGTCCGTGGCGAAGGCGCTGAAGGCTTCGACGCGTTTGTGCTGCAGCTCCGACATCAGCGCCCTGAAATCCGCATAGCGCTTGGCATGGCGGGGATAATGGCCGGCGTGCGTACCGAGCACGTCGCTGGAGAAGAGGTATTGGGTATCGCAGGCGGAGCCGCAGCCCATCCCCATGGTGATCATCGGCGTATTGCGGGTGATGTATTCGGCCAGCCGCACCGGCACCACTTCGACCTCGATCGCGGCTGCACCAGCGTTTTCGAGATCCTTGACCGCCCGGAAGACGCGCACCGCTTCCTCCGGTGTTTTGCCGACGGCGCGAAAGCCCGTCCAGGTCCCACGGTTGGGCACGAGACCAACATGGCCGGTGACCGGAATGCCCTCCTGGGCCATGGCCTCGATGAAAAGCGGCGAATGGGAACAATAGATCGCATCCGCCCCACGTCTCAGCATCTGGAAACCAAGACGGATGGCTTCTTCGGGGGAGGCGACGGTGCCGTGCGGCATGCCGACCGAAAGAAAAGCCGCAGGTGCGGCCTGGCGGATGCCTTCAAGATGATGATCGGGCTCGCAGGAGAGGACGACGATGCCGCATTCCACCGCTGCAGCGGCTTCCTCCGCATTGTCGACATGCAGCTGCAGCCATTTTCTCTGACCCTTCCGGCTCTGCAGGTCATAGACCGTAATGCGTTTTCCCATGGTGCTCTTCCCGAAACTGGCGGGAGAACCATAGGCGGGGGCGGCAGGCCACGCCGCTGCTTTCCTGATCAAATCAGATCAAGAACCTCAAGCGTCACAGGTTTTCGGAAGTGATCGTCACGAAGCGGATGGGGTCGTTTGCAAGGGGCGCGCCGACCAGGCCCAGGCGCGCCAGCATCAGGTCGAGCGCGCGCCGCGCCTGGGCCTCGGGTGCCTGATCGATTACCATCGACATGACCCCTTCTCGTAGCGCAACGGCGCTGCGCTCGGTAAGTTCATGGCCGATGAAGAAAATCTCGCCGCCGCGCGGATGGCCGCGCAAAGCCGACGACAGCGAGGCGTTGGCGCCGCCTGCGTTGTAGAGACCGACCATATCGGGCCAGGCCCGCAAGGCCTCGACGAGCCTATTCGCACTGTGGTCGGCGTCATCCAGGCCGAACAGGACGGCAACGAAGAACAGGCCGTCGCGAGGCCGCTCCTGAAGATAATCGGAGAACCCCCGGATACGTTCGCGGTGCACCTGATAGGCTTGGCTGTGGCAGAGGGCGATGACAGAGCCCCGGCTCGGCTGCATCCGGGACAGGAAATGCGCGGCCGTACGACCGGCGGCGTAGTTGTCGATGCCGACATAAATAGCGTCGGTCCCCTCCGAACGTGTCACGATCTGGATGACCGGGATGCCTTCGGCTCTGACCTTCGCCAGGGCGGCTCGGATCAGTGGATGGTCAGGTACGGCGAGGATGAGGCCTGCCCGCCTCGTTTCGGGCTCTGCGATGCGCTTGGCGATCGCGGCAGCATCATGCTCGTCCATGAAGGTGCGATGCACGGCGAGCGATGCATCCAGGCCGGCGGCAATGCGTCCGAAGGCCTGTGACAGGCGCGAAAAGAAGGTGGTTTCAGGCCGCACGAGGATCACGTCGATCCGCAAAATACCCCGGTGCAGCTCCGGCAGCCGGCGCGGATAGTCGAGCGCCCGCGCGGCTGCGATGACCTTTTCGGTCAAGCGTGGCCGCACACCACCGCGGCCGTTCAGCACACGTTCGACCGTCGCCGTACCAACGCCCGCGAGGCGTGCAATCGCGTGGAAAGTCGGCTTGGGAATGGACCATCAACCTCGCTGGCAGGATCGCCAATACGCCATACCGCAAATCCTGAATGTCACCAAACGGGAGGCTGGGGCGGAGGATGAGGGGCAGTGAAGCGCGCCTGTCCCATTCGGAACCGCCTGATTTCGAGGGAGAATGCGCACTTCCCGGATCGTGATTGTTCCAGCCAGGTGATCGGCACGGCCGCAAGTCCTCGGCTATGCGGCGGGCATCGCACCCAGCGAGCCCGGATGGCTGGGGCGCGCCACGCCCTGCTCTCACCCCTCTGGCGTCTCTGCCACGATCGGGGTGATCCGTAGCGAGGCAATGCGGTTCTTCTGCTTCCTCAACACCTGGAAGCGATAGCCGTGGAAGGTGAAGGTCTGGCCGGCCTCGGGGATGGTACGGGCTTCGTGGATGACCAGACCGGCGATGGTGGTGGCCTCCTCGTCCGGCAGGTTCCAGTCCATGGCGCGGTTGAGGTCGCGGATCGGCACCGAACCGTCGACATTGACGGCACCGTCGGCCTGCGGGCGCACGCCCGTCACCACCAGGTCGTGCTCGTCGGAGATGTCGCCGACGATCTCCTCGATGATGTCCTCCAGCGTGACGATGCCGAGCACCGAGCCATATTCGTCGACCACGAAGGCGAAATGCTGCTTGCGGCGGCGGAAGGAGCGTAGCTGATCGACCAGCGAGGTGGTGTCGGGCACGAACCAGGCCGGCAGGGCGATCTCCTCGATGTCGAGCTTGAGGGGATCGTTGCCGGCGGCATCGAGGGCCCGCAACAGGTCCTTGGCATGCAGCACGCCGATGATGTTCTCGGGGCTGTCCTTCCATACCGGGATACGGGTATAGGGGGCGGCCAGCACGCTCTGCACGATCTGGGCAGGCCCCTCGTCGAGGTCGACCGAGAACATCTTGGTGCGGTGGACCATGACGTCGTCGACGGTGAGTTCCTGCAGGTCGAGCAGGCCGCCGAACATGTCGCGATCGGTCTTCTCCACCGAGCCTTCCTTATGCAGGAGATCGACGGTGCCGCGCAATTCGTCGGTGGCCGAGAGCAGGGAAGGATGCCTGCCGACTTCGAGCCCGAAGAGGCGCAGGATGGCACGCACCAGCCAGCCGAGCAGGCCGGTGACGGGAGAGAACACCACGACTACCAGCCTGACAGGCCAGGCCACGGCCAGGGAGAACCGCTCGGGGTAGTTGATCGCCAGCGTCTTGGGCAGGATCTCGACGAAGACGATGGTCAGCACCGAGATGACGATGGTGGCGTAGAAGATTCCGACATCGCCGAAGATGTCGAGCAGGATGCCCGTCGTCAGAGCCGCCGCGGCCGTGTTGACGATACTGGTGCCGACCAGGAGCGAGCCGATCATCGCCTCGCGGATGTCGAGCAGCTTGTTGACGATCTTGGCGCGCTGGCTGCCGTTCTTCTCCAGCGAGTGCAGCCGCGCCCGTGAGGCGGCGGTGAGGGCGGTTTCCGAGCCCGCGAAGAAGAAGCCCGCCAGCAGGAGCAGGAAGACGATGAAGAGCGAGTACCAGGCCTCGGGATGCATGGTCAGCGCCTATGGGATCGAGGAGGGAGCGCTGCGAGAGGCCTGCTCTTCGTCATCCCGTGCTGCGCCGCGTCCGGGATGACCCGGCGGCAGTGGCTTCGTATGGAGCCTCTAAACATCGGCGAGCTTCTCTGCCAGGAAGCCCGTCACGGCACTGGGATCGACATCATTGGCGATGAAGCTCTCGCCGATGCCGCGGGTGAGAATGAAGGTGAGCTTGCCGCGCTTGACCTTCTTGTCCTGCAGGATGGCGTTCATCAGATCATCAGCCGTGCCGACCCCGCCCCGCACCTGGTCGATGCGGGTGGGCAGGCCCGCGACGGAGAGATGAGCCGCGACGCGCGATGGTGTTTCCTGCGAGCAGAGGCCAAGCCGCGCCGAGAATTCATGCGCCAGCACCATGCCGATCGAGACGCCCTCACCATGCACGAGGCGGGCGGAATCATACCCTGTGACCGCTTCCAGGGCGTGGCCGAAAGTGTGGCCGAGATTGAGCAGGGCCCGCTCGCCAGTCTCGGTCTCGTCGCGGGCGACGATGCCGGCCTTGGCGCGGCAGGAGGTGGCGATGGCCTTCTCGCGCGCCGGCCCGCCGGCCATCACCTCCTGCCAATGCTCCTCGAGCCAATGGAAGAAGGGGGCGTCGTTGATCAGGCCATATTTGGCGACTTCGGCATAGCCGGCGCGGAACTCGCGCTTGGACAGGGTGTCGAGCACTTGCGTGTCTGCCAGCACCAGGCTGGGCTGGTGGAAGGCGCCGACCAGGTTCTTGCCGTGGCGGGAATTGATGCCGGTCTTGCCGCCCACCGAGGAATCGACCTGCGCCAGCAGGCTGGTGGGGATCTGCACGAAGCGCATGCCGCGCCGGACTGCCGCCGCCGCAAAGCCGGCCAGATCCCCGACCACGCCGCCGCCGAAGGCGACGACGAGATCGCCGCGCTCGACCCGGGTGGCGATCAGGCCCTCGCAGACCTCGGCGAAGGTGGCGAAGCTCTTGGACGCCTCGCCGGGTGTGACCGTAATGGTCTGGTGCGCGATCCCGGCGGCATCGAGGCTGTCAGCCAATGTCTTCAGGTGCAGGGCCGCGACATTGGCATCGGTGACGATGGCGAGGCGCGCCTTGGGTGCGAGGGCGGCGATACGTCGGCCGGCCTCGGCGAGCAGGCCCGGGCCGATGGCGATCTCATAGGAGCGCGCGCCCAGCGCGACGGGAACTACGATGGGCTGGCTCATGCGGATCTATCCGATCTTTCGGTCGACAAATGGTGTTCGAGGGCGGTGACGACATCTTCCAGCACCGCCTCCTGGGCAACGTCGCGCGAGAGCACGGTGATATCGGCCCCGGCATAGACGGGGTAGCGCGCTTCGATCAGCGTCCTCAGCGTGCCTTCCGGATCGGGCGTCTGCAGGAGTGGGCGGGTCGGCTTGCGACGGACGCGCCGCATCAAAACATCGAGTTCCGCCTTCAGCCAGATCGAAACACCGCAATTGGCGATGAGGGCGCGGGTTTCCTCATTCATATAGGCGCCGCCGCCGGTCGCCAGCACGATCGGCGTTTCGCAGGCCAGCAGCCGGGCGATGACCCGCCGCTCCTTGTCACGGAAGAAGGTCTCGCCATCCGCAGCGAAGATCTCCGAAATGGTCTTCTGGGCGGCTTCTTCGATCTCGGTGTCGGCGTCGCGGAATTCAAGGCCGAGCCGCCCCGCCAGGCGCCGGCCGACGGCGCTCTTGCCTGCTCCCATCATACCCACCAGCACGACCGACCGCCCCGCGAGGGCCTCCGCCACTTTCCTCTCGCGTTCGGCCGGGACAGGAGGTGTCGCAAAGCCGCTCATATCGTCCTGCATCAACAAGTTCATCGTTCTAATGAACCGGAGAGGGGCCTCGATGCAAGAGCCTCACGGGCGCGCGGACGGCACAACGCCATGGCGCTGCCCTGAATCGCGCATTATCCTGGCACCGTTGCGTTCAGGATCCTCATGCCCAGCCTCTTCCGCTTCCTTCTCATTCTCTTGTTGCTGGGGTTGACCGGTTTCGGCCTCGTCTATGTGCTGGGCACCTATGTGAAGCCAGCGACACGGCCGATGAGCCAGGATGTGCCGCTCAAGAACCTGGAGCCTCCGAAGGAGCCGGCCAAGCCCTAGCATAGGCAGCAAGCCGTAGGCATAGGCAGGCGGAAGGCAGTCCCGCACAAAGGCGGCGCCGGTGTTCGGCGGCCAGGCTTTCCCGTTCAGGCTTCGTGTTCGGACAACTACATTTTTGCCTAAGACGTGCGGGATGATGGCGCCACCCAATGGAGACGGTGCCCATGATCGTCAAACTGGTCCTGCACAATCTGGTGTTCGTCGGCATCATGGCCCTGGTGTTGTTCCTCTCGGCCGGCACGCTGCACTGGGCTTCGGCCTGGTTTTACCTGGTCGTTTCCCTCATTGTCGGCCTCGCCTCCGGCCTGTGGCTTGCCAGGACCGATCCCGGTCTGCTGGCCGAACGCATGCGGCTGAAAGCGCCCGAGCAGCCCAGCGCAGACAAATGGTTCATGCGGGTTTTCCTCGTGGTCGCCATGACCTGGTTCGTGGTCATCGGGCTCGACCGGCGCCTGCAGGCCTCCACCATGCCCGTCCTGCTCCAGGGCATCGGGCTGGTGCTCTATCTGGCCTCGACGCTCTTCATCATGTGGGTGTTTCGCGAAAATTCCTTCGCCGCACCAGTGGTCAAGGTACAGGCCGAGCGTCACCATCACGTGATCTCGACGGGCCCCTACGCCGTCATCCGCCATCCCATGTATGCCGGCGTCATGCTCTATTTCATCGGCACGCCGCTGCTGATCGGCTCCTGGTGGGGCCTTGCCATGATGCCGGTTTTCTTCCTGGCGTTCGCGATCCGCTCCCGCATCGAGGAGCACACGCTGATGGGCGGCCTGCCAGGCTATGCCGACTACGCCGAGCGCGTGCGCTATCGCATGCTGCCCGGGATCTGGTGAGGCGAGGAGGGATTCGGAAACGATCGTTTCCTATGCTGCCGCGCCGAGCATAGCCGCCTCGGCGGTAGGATGCCCTTCATGATCTCGCGTCATGATCCGGTACCAAATCAGCGACAAACCCTGTATGGCCGGTCTGATGTCTCGCCCGACCTTGCTTCCCGCGCGCCTGTCGTCCCGCCTGCCGCATCTGGTCCTGCCACCGCGGGCCGACTGGATCTTTGCATTCCGTACCACCGCCATCGGGCTCCTCGCCCTGGCGATCGCCTATGCGCTCGGGCTGGAGCAACCGCAATGGGCGATGATGACGGTCTATATCGTCAGCCAGCCCGTCGCGGGCATGGTGCTCGCCAAGGGCCTGTTCCGGCTGGCCGGCACGCTGATCGGCGCGCTCGCCTCGGTGGCGATGGTCAAGCTCACCGGCAGCGAGCATCTGCTTTTCCTGGCCATGCTGGCGGTGTGGATCGGCCTGTGCACCTTCGTAGCCTCCATGCTGCGCAATCCCGAATCCTACGGGGCGGTGTTGGCCGGCTACACCGCCGCCATCATCGGACTGCCGGCTTTCGACAATCCCCATCTCGTTGGTGAACTGGCCGCGGCCCGCTGCATCGAGATCATGCTCGGCATCGTTTGCGCGGGGCTGGCGAGCCGCCTGCTGCTGCCTCAGCTTGCCCGCGACCTGCTGGTCGAACGGGCGGGAGCAAGCCTGAGGGAGATCGCGCTCTATGGTGCGGGCGCCATCGGCGGCACGGCCAAGGCTGAACTCGACGCCCGCTACCAGCGTCTGATCGTCGATATCGAGGCGCTGGCCGGCATGCGTGCCTATGCGCGCCTGGAGGCACCGAGCCTGGTGACGCATGGCCGCATGGCGCGGCACACGATCGGCCACATGCTCTCGGCCATTTCGGCCGTGCACACGCTGCTTGCCCACGCCAGCGCCCCGGATTCGAGCTGGCGCCCGCTGCTCAACCGCATCAGGACCATGCTGGACGGCATCGCCCAGGGCGACTGGCTCACCCAGGACGTCCGCCCCTGGCGGCGGCAGATCGAGGAATTCTGCCGGGAGGCCGAGGCGATGCGCGGCGCGCCGCTGCAGCCGCATGAGGACCGTGCGGCGGCAGCGGCACGCATCACCCTGCTGATCGAGTTCCTTACGGCCATCCGCCTGGTGCTGGAGGGGCTGGCCGCCCTGCGGCTGCGCGCGCCCGATCCACCCGGTCAGTGGAAGCTGCCGGCCCTCACCATCGATCGCGACACCGAGGTGGCGGTCGTCAATGCCGTCAGGGCGGCGATTGCCACCACTATCGTCACAGCCTATTGGATCGCCACGCGCTGGGCCGATCTTGCCGGCGCGGCTGTGATGGTGGCGGTGATGTCGAGCCTGTTCGCCACCATGCCCAATCCGCTGCGCTCGGCCTGGGACTTCCTCAAGGGTACTGCCTATTCGGTGCCGGCCGCCTTCCTGGTCGGTCAGCTCGTGCTGCCGCATCTGCCGGGGCTCCCCTGGCTGCTGGCGCTGATCGGTCTGGTGCTGTTGCCGGCGGCGCTGGGCATGGCCAATCCGCGCTTCACCCCGATCGCCACTGCCTTCGCCATCAATTTCCTGCTCTTTCTCAATCCGCGCCAGCCGATGGTGGCCGAGCCCTGGCTTTTCCTGAATGCGGCGGTCGCGGTTCTCGGCGGCGGGCTGCTCAGCCTTGCCGTGTTCGCGGTGGTGCTGCCCCGCCGGCCGCAAAGCGTGGTCGAGCGGGTGGTGGAGGCCTTCCGGGCCGATCTCACCCGGCTTTGCCTGCATGAGCGCCTGCCCAAGCCCTCGGCTTTCGAGAGTCTGGCCTATGACCGCATCAACCAGCTGATGGCGCCGCTGGAGCGGGTGGGCAGCAAGGGCCAATATGTGCTGGACGGGAGCTTGGCCGCCGTGACCATGGGGCTGGAAATCCTGCGTCTGCGCCGCTTTCTGCGCGAGGGCCAGATCGAGCCCGACCATGCCGCCGCCGTCTCGGAGATGCTGGTGCGGCTCGCCCGCCTCCTGGCCATCCGCATCCCGCATGCCAAGCTGCTGCGCGACATGATCGGGGCACTGAGGGAACTTGCCGCCGTCATCGTCAAGGAAACCAGCCCGAATGCCCACCTGCAGGCCGCGGCCTCGCTTCGGGTGATCGCCTTGGCTCTCGAAGACCACCCGCTCTATTTCTGAATGGCGCAAAGCAGCGTCATCCTGCTGTCATCGGCGGCTGCCATGCGGGCGCGGCCCCCATGCACAGGAGTGCTCCATGCGCACGATTCTCGCTGCCGCCGCCATGTTGGCGCTGGCCGCTTTCGCTCCCGCGAATGCCGAAGATGCCAGGCCCTTCACCGATGCCAAGACCATCGATCTCGTCACCATCCTGCCGCCGCCGCCGGCCAAGGATTCGGCGAAGACCAAGGCCGAGCTCGCCGAGATCCTCACTCTCCAGGTCGAGCGTACGCCGGAGATGGTCGCCCATGCCAAGGCCGATGACGAGGAGACCGTCTGGCGCTTTGCCGGCGAGCTGTTCGGGCCCAAATTCGACAAGGCCAAGCTGCCGAAATTCACCGCTTTCTTCGATCGCGTGGTCGAAACCGAAGCCGCCGTCGTCGATCCGGCCAAGAAGATCCTCAACCGGCCGCGCCCGCATATGGTGAGCGACATCGTAAAGCCGGTGGTGAAGATGTCGAGTTCGGGCGCCTATCCCTCGGGCCACACCACCCTCGGCACGCTGATGGGCATCGTCCTCGCCGACATGGTTCCCGAGAAGCGTGCCGAGATCATGGCGCGGGCCTGGGACTACGGCCATAGCCGCCTGGTCGCCGGCATCCATTACCCCTCTGACATCGAGATGGGGCGCATATCCGGCTCGGTGATCGCCGTCACCATCATGCGCCAGGACGATTTCAAGGCCGAGTTCGCGCCGGCCAAGGCGGAACTGCGCGCGGCACTGGGCTATTGAGCTGCCGATAGCCGGCGCGGTTTTCCGGCTGTTAACCTCGGCGGGCTTAGGCTGACGCCATGCCCAAGCCCGCCAGCGATAGCCGCCTGATCAATGCCTTCCTCGACATGGTGTCCGCCGAGCGTGGCGGCGCCGACAATACGCTGCAGGCCTATCGGCGCGATCTCACCGACTACAGCGATTTCCTGCGGGGCCGGGGCGGGGCGATCGCCACCGCCGGCGCCGACGAGGCGCGGGCGCATCTTGCCGCCCTGACGGACCTCGGCTTCAAGGCGACAACCCTGGCCCGTCATTTGTCGGCGATCCGGCAATTGCACAAATTCCTCTATGCCGAAGGTTTTCGTACCGACGATCCGACCGGTGTGCTCGACGGCCCCAAGCGGGGGCGTAGCCTGCCCAAGGTGCTGGATGAGGCGGAGGTCGATCGCCTGCTGGCGGCGGCGGCCGAGGGGATCGAGGATGCCGCCCGTCCTTTGTCGGAGCGTCTGCGGGCAGCGCGGATGAGCGCCTTGCTCGAGACGCTCTATGCTTCCGGGCTGCGCGTCTCGGAACTGGTCAGCCTCAAGCGTACCGCGGCCCGGCCCGGGCTCGACATGCTGAGCGTGGTGGGCAAGGGCTCCAAGGAGAGGCTGGTACCGCTCACCGAGGCTGCCCGGCGGGCCATGCGGGCCTATCTTGCCCTGCTCGCGGAGGCGGGCAGGGACGGCGCCTCTCCTTGGCTGTTCCCGTCTTTCGGCGAGAGCGGCCATCTCACGCGCCAGCATTTCGCGCGGGAATTGAAGCTGCTGGCGGCGAGCGCTGGCATTCGCGCCGACCGCATCAGCCCGCATGTATTGCGCCATGCCTTTGCCAGCCACCTCCTGCAGAACGGCGCCGATCTTCGCTCCGTACAGATGATGCTCGGCCATGCCGATATCGCCACCACGCAGATCTACACCCATGTCCTCGACGAGCGTGTGAAGTCGATGGTGCGCGACCTGCATCCGCTGGCGGATTGAGATTGCCGCGGCGGACCGCTTCGTCTGCCAGGCCTTGCGGTTCGGGCGCTACGTGAACCGGTGATGGCGTTATCCGGCTCCTCCGCTGTGCTCTTGCGAAGGCAATCGTCTTCGGACGGGCAGAAGAGTTGGCCGATTTCCGAACGCGATTTCCGCGGTTCATTCATTCTATTCCTCACGGGTGATCAGGGCCTGTTTCGGTCGACGCGCGGCCTAAGGCCTTGAATTGAAAACGGAAACAGAAAGACCCATTTCTTCAATATACTTGATTAATTGGCGAAGTTTGTCGGAAGGCCGCGGGATTGAAGAGGTATCCACCGGCGGTGACTTGAGCAATTGCAGGGCGGAGTGTGCATATATTCGGATTATCGCAAATTTCCCTAAAGGTTTATTTGATTAACGCGATGTTTTTTTCTATATATTGTACATGTTAGTAACATTTTTGCATTGCGTAGAGATTTTTTGTAAAAATCATATATTAATTTTTATGAATCTGACCTAAAAAATAGCGAAGTCAAAATATAACTCTGAAGATTACAATTTTATATTTTAATTATTGATTTTTACAAAGAAATATACTTAAGTTAAGTCATAACATTATGAAGTCATATATATTTATTTATATTGTACGTAATATTGTGTCTTATTTAGATTTGCATTTAATACGGCGCCGTTCGATAATGTAATTATATTCTACTTTATTTTTCACATTAACGAGAAATATAAACTTGACACCTGCAATGAATTTCAAATAAATCATTATAAATTCTGACGAGTGCCAGTTTGATGATCATTGAGCGTTTGTCCATTTCCGAAGTGGTGCGGGTCCGCCCGAGGCGCTTCGGCGATGCGCGTGGGTATTTCTCGGAAGTCTTCAATGCACGCGCGTTTCGTCAGCAGGTGGCTGATGTCGAGTTCGTTCAGGACAATGAGGCTCTATCCGGGGCAGTCGGTACGCTGAGGGGCTTGCATTTCCAGCGCTCCCCGATGGCGCAGGGCAAGTTGATCCGGGTCATTCGGGGCGCGATACTCGATGTTGCCGTCGATATTCGCAAGGGCTCGCCTAGCTATGGCAAGCATGTTTCGGCTCGTCTCGATGGCACTGACGGTGACCAGCTCTGGGTGCCCGTCGGTTTCGCGCATGGCTATTGCACGCTGGAGCCGGATACGCTGGTTGCCTACAAGGTGACCAATTACTACAGCCCCGCCGACGACGGCGGCATTTTGTGGAGCGATCCGGCCATTGCCATCGATTGGCCTGTGCCGGCGCAGGGGCCGGTCCTTTCGGCAAAGGACCTCGAACTGCCGGCCCTGAAGGATTTGCCGGATTGCTTTTTCTACGATCATGAACGGGAAGGCGTCGCATGATGCGTGTTCTGGTGACAGGCGGTGCAGGCTTCATTGGTTCGGCTGTGGTGCGCCTGCTGGCGGGCGAAGGGGATGTCGAGGTTCTCAACTTCGACAAGCTCACTTATGCGGGCAATCCCCATTCGCTGCGTTCGATAGCCGGCTCACGAAACTATCGCTTCATGCGCGGCGATATCACCGATAGGCTGAAGCTGGATGCGGTCATGGCGTCTTTCCGCCCGAACGCTGTGATGCATCTGGCCGCCGAAAGTCATGTCGACCGCTCGATCGCCGGAGCCGACGACTTCATCCAGACCAATATCGTGGGAACTTATACCCTGCTGGAAGCGGCCCGTGCCTATTGGCGCACGCTTTCGGGTCGGGACCGCGACGCGTTCCGCTTCCTGCATGTCTCCACCGATGAGGTCTATGGCTCGCTCGGCAGCGACGGCCTATTTACCGAGACCACGCGCTATGATCCGAGCTCGCCCTATTCGGCCAGCAAGGCGGCGTCCGATCACCTCGCACGGGCCTGGATGCGCACCTATGGCTTGCCGGTCCTGATCTCCAATTGCTCGAACAATTACGGGCCGTACCACTTTCCCGAAAAGCTCATCCCGCTCGTCATTCTCAACGCGCTGGAGGGCCGCACTTTGCCGGTCTATGGCGATGGCAGCAATGTGCGTGACTGGCTTTTCGTGGAGGATCACGCCCGTGCCCTGTGGACGATCGTGCGGACGGGCCGGCCCGGGGAGACCTATAATGTCGGCGGGCGTAGCGAGCGTAGCAATCTGAGTGTCGTCGAAACCATCTGCGATGTCCTGGATGGCCTTGTCGGCGGCTCGCGTCCGCGACGGGATTTGATCGCCTTCGTGCCCGACCGTCCGGGCCATGACCAGCGCTACGCCATCGATGCCGACAAGCTCGAGACGGATCTGGGCTGGCGAGCCGTCGAGACCTTCGAATCCGGCATTCGGCATACGGTGCAATGGTATCTCGATAATGATTGGTGGTGGCGCCCGATCCGCTCGGGGGTTTATGCCGGCGAACGGCTGGGGCTCGTCAGCGCCTGAGCCTGCTGGCTGTCGGATCCAAGCAGGATTTCTCGATGAGGCCTGCGGATGAGCCTCATCGAGAAACCCTGCAAATGTTCAATATCCTGCGGCTTCCTCTCGATTGTGCCATGGCCCGGTCAAGAGGAAGCGGCTTAGGAGGTTTCGCGATGCGTATTGTGGTGACGGGCAGGGAGGGGCAGCTCGCTCACTCCCTGCGGGCCGTCGGCGCGTCTTCGGGCGTGGATATCGTCTGTCTCGGCCGTCCCCAACTTGATCTGAGCGAGGCGGCGACGGTTTCGGCCGCGCTGCTTGGCACGGGCGCGGACGTGATCATCAACGCCGCCGCCTATACGGCAGTCGACCGGGCCGAGAGCGAGCCGGAGAAGGCGCATGCGGTCAATGCCGCCGGTGCGGGGCTTGTGGCGCAGGCCGCGCAGCGGCTCGGCGTGCCGATTGTGCATATCTCGACCGATTATGTCTTCGATGGCGGTTGGCAGCATCCCTATCGCGAGGAGGATCGGGTTTGTCCGCTCGGCGCCTATGGCGCGTCCAAGCATGACGGTGAGCTGCGTGTTGCCGCCGCCAATCCGCGCCATGTCATCTGCCGCACCTCATGGGTCTATTCGCCCTATGGGCAGAATTTCGTGAAGACCATGTTGCGGCTCGCCGGCGAGCGCGACGAGGTCGGCGTCGTGGCCGACCAACTCGGCAGCCCGACTTATGCCCTCGATCTCGCCGAGGCCTTGCTGCGGATCGCCCGGCGGGTCTTGGACGAGAAAGTCGTGGACGAGAAGGCGGCTGACACCCCCTTGTTCGGCGTGTTCCATGTCGCTGGCGGCGGACAGGCAAGTTGGGCCGACCTCGCCGAGGCGGTGTTTGCGGCATCGGCATCCTCCGGCGGCCCCTCGGCCCGCGTCCGGCGGATCGACACCAAGGATTACCCCACGCCGGCCCGCCGCCCCGCCGATTCCAGGCTGGATACGGGCAAGCTGCAGGAGCGCTACGGCATTGTCTTGCCCGACTGGCGCGCCTCGGTCGGCGACTGCGTATCCCGCCTGCTGGGCGCGCGCGCCGGCACCGGCTCATCCTCTTCTGCTTCGCCCTGATGCCAGGGCGTGTTTATCGCAATCGGCCGTCCGTGAGGCCTTGATCAAGGAATTTGTTGAGCATGCGTGGTATCATTCTGGCCGGCGGCAGCGGCACCCGGCTCTATCCGATGACCAGCATCACGTCCAAGCAATTGCTGCCGATCTACGACAAGCCGATGATCTATTACCCGCTCAGCACCTTCATGCAGGCGGGTATTCGTGAAATCCTGCTGATCTCCACGCCGCATGATCTGCCGCTGTTCCGCAAAATGCTCGGCGATGGCACGCAGTGGGGCCTGAAGCTGAGCTATGCCGAACAGCCGCGTCCGGACGGCCTGGCCCAGGCCTTCGTCATCGGGGCCGACTTCGTCGACGGGCAGCCCTCGGCGCTGATCCTGGGCGACAACCTGTTCTATGGTGCCGGCCTGCCCGGCCTGATGCGCTCGGCCGTCTCCCGCCAGAAGGGCGCCACGGTGTTCGCCTATCACGTCACCGATCCCGAGCGCTATGGCGTAGTCGGCTTCGACGAGAATGCGGTGGCGACCTCGATCGAGGAGAAGCCCAAGCAGCCCAGATCCAACTGGGCAGTGACGGGGCTCTATTTCTACGATGCCGAGGTGGTCGACATCGCCCGGACCATCAAGCCTTCGGCGCGCGGCGAATACGAGATCACCGACATCAACCGCATCTATATGGAGCGCGGCAACCTGCATGTGGAGCGCATGCGGCGAGGCTATGCCTGGCTCGATACCGGCACGCCCGACAGCCTGCTGCAGGCCGCCGAATTCGTGCGCGTTCTCGAGCACAGGCAAGGCGTGCGGCTGGCCTGCCCGGAGGAGATCGCCTTTTCGAGCGGCTGGATCGACGCCGATCAGATGCGCCACCTCGCCAAGAAAGTCGAGAATAGCAGCTACGGCAAATATCTGCTGCGTGTGCTCGAGGAGGAGTCGCTGCTGTGGTGAAGCCAATGCGGCCGAAAAACCCAGCTTAAAGCGTTTCGCGATTTGGCGTAATCGCCAAGAATCGCAAAGAGACTCCAGCCAATCCGTAGGATTGGCTTGGAACCAAAGAGTGAGAGCAAACAAGCGTTTCCGTCTAAGCGCACTTTGCTCCAGGAATCGGGCAAGGTCATGCTGTTCAATATCGAATCGGACGAGGGCGGTGAGATCACCGGCTATGTCGTTCCGGACGATTACGAAAAGACGCCGATCCTGCATGTTCTCGTTGCCGGGCAGGTGGTGGCGCGAATCCGCTGCAGCGAGCCGCGTCCGGCCCTGGTGACGGCGGGCCGCCACCTCAACGGCCTGTGCGGTTTCCTGCTCAACGACGCCAATGTCCCCGGCCTCGGCGCCCTGCGCTATGTCGAGGTGGTGGACGAGGAAAGCGGTATCCTGATCTATCGCCGCAATCTCGATGACGAGGGCCTGCCCAACCGGTTGTTCAGGCTGGAGACCCACCTGTTTCCGCTCTGGGGGCTCGATGCCGCGCTCAAGCAGCATTTCAACTATTTCCACCGCGGCATCGAGCGGCTGGGGGCCGAGACGGCAACCCAGATCTTCCATCTGCAGCACGCGCATTCGCTCTATGTGAGCGGGCGGCTCACCCTCAAGCAATATGACGCGCTGATCTATGAACGCTTTACCTGGGTGACCCTGCTGCACGATCCCTATTACGAATTGGCCGAGCGGCTGATGGCGCTCAAGCTGGTGCCGAAATATGGCGATGCCCTGCTGGGACAGCGTGATCTCTCCGTCTTCAAGCCCGCCATCGATTTCGTTGCCACTCTGGAGACGGACGCGGAAGGATTGGTCCGAGCCTTCGCCGAGATGCCGGGGGAGGTGATTACCATCCTATCCAATCCGCTCGCCCGCCAACTCGCGGCCGAGAGCTTCGAGGGGCTGCTGCCGCGCGGCGCCGTGGCGACGGCGCTCGCCAATCTCGCCACTGCCGGAGTCGTCGGTATCCGCGAACGTCCCCATGCCTTCGCCGAGGATCTCGAACAGATCATGCGCATGCCGCAGGGCGCCGTGCAGATCGCGCCCCTGTTGCCACCGGTGCAGGCCCTGTCGGAACGGTTGCGCGGGCTGCCGGAGACGGAGGTGCTGCTCGAGGCCGACCTCGATATTTACGGGCAGGTCAAAGCGGCTGTCGAACAAGGCGGCTGAGCAGGCCAAGCGCGATTTAGGCCTCGTCATGTTGATATGTCGGCGTCGAAAAATTTATGTTTGCAAAAAACAAACTTTCTGTGTTATTCCAAAAGGCGTACGCAATACCTAATCGGAAGTACGGGTGGCCGTGGGGGTCAGGCTGAAATTCCGAGGGATGCAGGAGGAATGAATGCCTATTTTTGGACCTAACGCTGGCGGCGTCAGCTATAACATTACCCAAGGCGCATTTACTTCAACCGTAAACATTAGCGGTGGCCAGAACGGTACGACCAACCTTACTGGCGTTCCTAATGGTAATGTTGCAACGACCAACGGCACGACACTTAACCTTGTCAGTTTGCTCGGCACGTCGAATTATGCCGTCGCCCCGGGCGTTAATGCGAATGTCGTTCTGGTTGCGAATGCTCTCGGGACCACTAATGTCTATATTGGCGGTACGGCTACACTCTCCACCGCTGTCAGCCTGCTGAGCAACACCAATATTAATGTTACCGGCGGCAGCGCCACATTGGCTAATAACCTCAATGTGAGCGCCTTGAATGGAACGAACGTCACGCTGACCGATGGCGGCTCGTTCACCAACGGCAATAACCTCACCAGCATTTTGAATGGCACGACCATCAACTATGGTCCTGGTGGGGGCACCTTCACCGTTAATGGCGGTAATACCCTCATCAATCTCTCCGGCACCACAATCAACGGCTTCGCCACGAACAATGGTCTAAACCATCTAGAGTTTATTAATACCGCTGGTACGGCAGCCACTTACACAGTTACCAATTCGGGTGGCAATCAGGTCATCACCGTTTTGAACGGCAGCAATGGAACGATTGCAACTGTCACCATTGCAGGTCAGACTCTCAATGCAGGTACCTATACCGTCGGCCAGAACGGCCCTCTCACGGTTGGTCAGAACGGCAGTACTCTGACGGTCACCGACCAGGCCATCGTCTGCTTCCTCGCCGGCACGCTGATCCGTACGGCTACCGGCGAAGTTGCGATCGAAGATATCCGTGTCGGCGACGAAGTCTTCGTTTCCATCAACGGCAAGGATGAACTGCGTCCGGTCACCTGGATCGGCTCGGGCCATGTTCTGAGCAACCCGGTGTATCCCATGGACATGGGCGGCTACCCCGTCCGCATCCTCAAGGATGCCATTGCCGAGGGCGTGCCCTATCAGGATCTGCTAGTCACGGCCGAGCACAGCTTCTTCTTCGAAGGTAAGCTGGTGCCGATCCGCATGCTGGTCAATGGCCGGAGCATCTTCTATGACCGCTCCTTCCAGACCTACACCTACTACCATGTCGAGCTGGCCCAGCATGGCATCATCCATGCCAACGGCATGCTCTCCGAGAGCTATCTCGACACCGGCAACCGCAAGAACTTCGTTGCCCAGCACGGCGTGGTGCCGTTCCCCGGCAAGGTCAGGGATTGGGCTGTTGATGCCGCGGCGCCGCTCTGCGTCGACCGCGCTTTCGTCGAGCCGATCTTCCGTGCCATCGAGGCCCGGGCTGCCCTGCGCAACGATCCGCTGAAGTCGCAGCCAGCCGTGCTGACGCGCGAAGCCGATCTGCATCTGGTCACCGAGAGCGGACGCATCATCCGCCAGGCTCGCGAAGCCGATGGCATGGCGCTGTTCATGATCCCCTCGAATGTGCGTTCGGTGCGCATCGTCTCGCGTGCCAGCCGTCCGGCCGACACGATCGGACCCTATGTTGATGACCGCCGTTTCCTCGGCGTGCTCGTGGGTGGCGTCACGCTGCAGGACGGCAATGTCCGCCGCGAGATCGATGCCCATCTTGTGGACGGCTATCTGCCGGGGTGGTCCGTGCAGGAAGGCGCACGCCGCTGGACCGACGGCGATGCCGTACTTCCGCTCGGCGAGCGCGCTCCCAACGCCATCGCCATGCTGGGTCTCCAGATCCTGGCGGCAGGTCCCTATGCGGTCGACGGTGACGCCTCTGCGGATGTCGCACTGAACGGCTAACAATTTCGACGACAAGAACAGCCAGCCCTTGAACAGGGCTGGCTGGCATGCTTTTCAGGGGCATGCGCTATGCCACGATCCTGCAGCCTGGCCAGGTTTGGATGTCTCCTGATCGCGAGAATCCCGGACGGGTCGTTGTCGACGTCTTCAAGGGCAAGGTGCTCTACCGCATGACGCCCCAGTCTGCCGATGATACGCCGCAAGAGGCCTCCCGCAGTGAATTCCGGCGCTGGATCGCTGACAACAACGCTGACTTGACAGATCAGGATGACGAGGCCGGGCAGAAGGTTTCGCCCAGCGCCGAGCTCGGGAAGCGTATCCGGGCACTGCGACAGGCCGTCGGCATGACGCAGCAGCAACTCGCCGATGCCGTCGAGGTTTCGCGCGCGGCGGTTGCCTTCTGGGAAACCGGTAGAGAAGGCAGTGTCAACAAGCATCTGGCCGGTCTGTGCCAGGCCCTGGGTGTCGGTGAAGACACCTTGCTGAACGGGCTCGCCGAGGAGCGTATCGAGACCACCCTGTCGCCGGACGAGGCCGATCTCATTGCGCTCTACCGCATGCTCAGCCCAAGCCGGAAGCTGAGTGCGCAGAAATGGCTGGAACGCCAGACGAATCAGCACGAACCTGATGACAGATGAGCCATCCACGCCAGCAGGAATCTGCTTGCATCGGAATTCGTCCCTAGATCTTGATTTTTCAAATTCTATCTTGGCTGAAAGCGCCTGCCAGCCTTTCTGGACAAAGCCTCCGCTATCAGGCTGGTCATCGTCGGCTGCCGTCCAGGAAAGGGTCTGGATTAGCCGAAAGCGCAATTGTATAGTCAAAAGAGGTATTCGCGCCACGGCGTCGACGGCGCCTCGCCAGGGACGGAATGGCACTTGTCATCGAAAGGGATCGCTTGGTGTCGGTCAGTCTCGCGAAGCTGTTGCATTCGCTCCCGCCTTCTTGCCTGTCTCGCACGGCGACATTCGAGATTTGGCGTGAGTCCGGCCCGGACGCGTTGATATCGCCGCCGCCGCCCGCCGCACCCTGCCTGTTGCGTCCCGGCCATGGAAAGTAAACCCATGCTGGACTCCCTGCCGCAAGCCGATATGGCGGATCACAGGATGGTGGGCGATCCGGCTCTACGCCTGCGGTTCGACGAGCGAGAATACAGGCCCGTGTCGATCGAGGGCGCTATCCACACCTTTGTCGTGCCGCCGGGTTTCAAACAGGCACGGTTCGTCTCGCGATCCGGCTGTGCCGAACCCCCCGGAGATGACGAGCGTCTGCTCGGCGTGGCCATAGGGCGCCTATGCCTGCGTGGCGCGCATGGCCTCCGCGAGATCGCGCTCGATCATCCCAGGCTGGAGCAAGGGTTTTATGCCTGCGAGCGTCAAGGTGAGGTCATGTGGCGCTGGTCGAACGGGGACGCCCTGATACCAGCCGACCTGCTGGACCATGACGGCTCTCCCCCGATCCTGCTCGAGATCCACCTTCACGCAAAATTGCCAGTCTACCGGGTCGAATCGAGCGGGAACGGCAGCGTCACTAACGGATGAGTCCACAAGAGAGCGGCCACGTAGCGGGTCATTCCTAGTTGGAATAGGTTTTGCCGGGATGCGGTGGAAGTGCAGGAATGACACATTCATTCCTGTATTGGAGATATACGGCGTTTTTCTTCCACAGTTTTTACCTCGCGATCCAATCCTTGGGACCGCTTGATGTTTGTTTTCAATCCGGTGAAGATCAGCAACTGAACGAGGAAAACAGGAAAGATTCATATCTCCTACAGTTTTTTTCGCGCTGATGATTTCCTGTGAAACTATATCCACAAACCACATGTCGTGTTGGATCGAAATATCATTGTCATGGCGACGCCGATCGTCAACAGATAGTAATCTGTTCGACGTATCGACGAAGATGCCAATCAGGAGCCAGCAGCCCAGGGATGATTGTTTTGCCGTTTGGCCAAGTTCCGCCGTTTGGCGGGGCGTCTTTACCGCCCGAGACCCGGCTGCAGGACGAGAACTGACCTGCCTCCGCGATCGGAACTGAAAGCGTGTTACGAATACCGGTGTAGTATGGGCAAGAGCTCTCGTTTCTGGACAAAATTGGCGCCGATCATGAAGGCGCCCCATTTCGTGCCGTCAGGGCAACAAGCCAACCCGGACCTCAATCTACCCGCCGGTTTCGACTGGCAGGTCTATGTCGGCGCCCATACCGATCTGCAATCCTTCTCGCAGGCCAGGGCCGAAAAACACTATGCCAGTCATGGAGCGGCGGAAGGCCGTCTCTATAGCGAGGAAGGCATCGGCCTGTTCATTGCCGAGCTCGAAGCCGAACATGGCAAGCTGCCGGAATTGTTCGACTGGAAGGAATATCTCGACCGCTATCCGGATCTCGCCTCCCTCGGCTCGTCCTATGCGGCGGCCAAGCATTTCCTGTTGCATGGCCGCAAGGAAGGGCGGGTTCCCTATCACTTCGATGCCGACCTCTACCGCGCCCTCTATTTCAAGGGCGTTCAGATGCCGAACGACGCCCTGCTCGAGCATTATCAGTCCATCGGCAAACCGGTCGGCGCGGTTGCCACCCTGGATCAACTCGCGCAACGCGAGGGGCTGCAGGATGGATATTGGCTGCGTTTTCTCAATCTGGAGGAGTTCAACCTCCTGAACTCGCGCTGGGTCGGGGAGGTCGCCAACAAGCAGGAGGCCCTGCAGGCGATGATCCGTGAAGGGTTCGAGCGCCTGGCGCCGATCTCCTTCGCACATGCCTTCGATCCGGTCTATTTTGCCGATGCCAATCCGGCCCAGACCGGCAAGACGCCAGCCGAACTCTATCAATATTGGCTGTTTACCGGACTGAAAGCGAAGGTGCCCGGCAATGCTGCCGAACATCTCAAGCTGCATGGCCTGGCGCTGCTCGAATATCCTGCCGGGTTCGACTGGCGGGCCTATGGCAGCCGGCCTGGCGTGACGCCCAGGCATCGCTGGGACCTGCTCTATCATCTCACCGTCAACGATGCGATCCCGGCCCACGAGATTCCCCTCGGGCCGAGCGGCGGGCCGGACTTCCTGCTGGCATTGGCGGGTGCCTTGAAGACGCGAAATCCCGACCGCGCGGCGAGCCTATATGCCTTCGTCGACCGCAAGAACCCGCTCGGCCTGGCGGAGCGGGAGCGTTGGGCCGATTGCCTGGCCGCGCGGGAAAATTGGCAAGAGGCGCTGACCCTCTATCGCCAGGCCATCGATGCTGGCTCGATCCAGGTCAAGACCGCCGTCAAGGCCATCGAGGCCGCCCTGAAGATTCGCGAGCCGGAGCAGGCTGTGGAGGTGCTTCTCCAGACCAGGACGGCTTCCGGCGGTGACATTCGGTGGCGCGAGGCATTGCGCCTGACCATCGACGCCGCATTCCGGGAAGCCTGGATGGCGGCCGAGGAGCTCTATGCCAAGGAGCGTCGTCAGGAGGCTGACGATGTCATGGCCAAGGTGGTCGCCGATATCGCAAGCTGGTGGAACACCTTCGATCCGCCCGGCCCGCCGCTGCCGGCGACGCCCGATCAGCGTATCGTCATGCTGGCCAATGTCGATTTACGGCAATGCACGCAATATCGCGTCACCCAGAAGATCGAGATCGCCAAGGTGGCCGGCCTCAAGCTGGAGGTCTACACCCAGGCGGAAGTCGACGAGTTCATCACGGCCATGCCGGGCGCCAGTGCGGCCATCTTCTATCGCTTGCCCGCCCTGCCGTCGAACATCCGCGCCATCTCGATCTGCCGGGCACTCGGCATTCCCAGCTATTACGACATCGATGACCTGATTTTCGACGGCACCCATTATCCCGAGCCGATCGAGACCTATGGCGCTTCGGTCAGCAAGAATTTCTATCATTCGCTGCAGATGGGAGTGCCCTTGTTCCGGGCGGCCCTTGCCATGTGCGATTACGGCATCGCCTCGACGACCCTGCTCGCTGGCTACATGGAAAAGCTGGTGCGCACCGGCCGTTGCTTCGTGCTGCCCAACGGCATCGACAGTCATGACGCCGACCATTTCCAGCAACACATTCCACGCGTGCGCCGCAATGACGATGTCGTGCTGTTCTACGGCTCGGGCACCAAGGCCCACAACAGCGACTTCCTCGATCTCGTCGGGGGACCATTGCTGCACCTCATGGAACGCCACGCCAATGTGCGTCTGATGGTGGTGGGCTATCTTTCGCTCGACCAGCGTTTCGATGCGATGCGGGACCGCATCACCCAGCTCGAATGGACCAGGGATGTGCAGTCCTATTGGTCGCTGCTGGCCGAGGCCGACATCAACATGGCCGTGCTCGTGCCCGCGCCGACCACGAACTGCAAGAGCGAGATCAAATGGCTGGAGGCGGCCGCCTTCAACGTGCCTTCGGTGGTCAGTGCCACCCATCGCTACGAGGAAGTGCTCGAAGACGGTGTCGACGCCTTTCTCGCCCATACATCGGAGGATTGGGAGACAGCGCTCGAGACGCTGATCCGCTCCCCCGAACGCCGCCAGGCCATGGCCGAGGCCGCGCGCGCCAAGGCCGTGAATTTCCACAGCCTCGAACGCAACGCCGAGCGCTTCAAGGAGTTGCTGGCACCAGCCTTCACGCGCAGCGATACCAGGCTGCAGGTCTCCAGGCGCAAGAAACGGATCTTGTTCTTCAACATCTTCTTCCCGCCGCAGACCATTGGCGGTTCGACGCGTGTCATTCGCGACAATATCGACAGCTTCATTGGCTCGAACTTCGCCACCGAATGCGATTTTGCGGTGATGACGTCGGACAATGACAATCGCAAGGCCTATCAGCTCCGGGTCGAGAACTATAAGGGCATCCCGGTCTTCCGAGCCAATTCCCCGATCGAGGACATCCAGGAATGGCGCCCCTTCAACGAGCGCTATGGCGAGCTTTTTGCCCGTGTGCTGGAGTTCTGGCGACCCGATCTGGTGCACATCCATTCCCCCCAGCGAGGGAGTGCCTCCCTGATGACGGCCTGCATCCGGGCGGGAGTGCCCTATATCAACACCATCCACGACGGTTGGTGGGTGTCGGATTACAATTTCCTGACCGATGTCACCGGCGCGCCCGTCGAGCCGGAAGAGGCGCTGCCCTCGAGGCCCCCTTTCGGCAAGTCGATCGGGCGCTCGCTCGAACGCCGCCGCCGCCTGCGTATCCTGCTCGAGCGCTCCGCCGCCATTCTGGGGGTCTCGGATGCCTTCACCGAGATCATGCATCGCTCCGGTTATCCGGCGACGCGCTCGGTACCCAATGGTGTGCCGGCGATGGAGCGCGTCAGGAAGACCCGCTCCCCCAATGGCAAGATACGCCTGGTCCAGGTCAGTGGCGAAACCCATCATAAGGGGTTTCATCTCGTGCAGGCTGTCTTCAAACAGGGCCGTTTTGCCAATCTCGAACTGACGATCGTCGATCATCAGCGTTTCGGAGGTCCGGTGCTGGAAACCCGCTGGGGCGAGACGCTGGTGCGCTTCGTCGGCAAGACCAAGCAGGAGGACATGCACACGCTCTACGCCCAGCAGGATGTCCTGCTCGTGCCCTCGGTCTGGCCCGAAAGCTTCGGCCTGGTCTCGCGCGAGGCCACGGCCGCCGGCCTGTGGGTGATCGCCTCCGATCGCGGTGCGATCGGAGAAGGCATCGAGCATGGCATCAATGGCTGGGTGCTCGACGTCGCCACGATAGAACCGTTGTTGAGTACGCTCGAGGAGATCAACGCTTCTCCCGAGCGCTATCTCGATTCGCCGCCGGCTCTGGCCGTGAAGCCCCGGAGTGCCGCGGACCAAGCGCGCGATCTGATCGCGATCTATCGCGATATTCTCAAGCGCCCGCCCGAAGAGCAGCCCTGGCCCTATTTCATGACCGGAGACTTCGTGGAAGACGAGGATGCCAGCCAGGAGGATCGCGATTGGCTGAAGGGCAAGCGCAAGACCTTCTTTGCCGACTTTGGCAACACCAAGGGAGGTGGCACCCGATGATGTCGCGAGAAGCAGAAAATACAAGTAAAAACAAAGAGTTGTAGAAGAATGGCGTTTTTCCGGGATGCGTTGTGCTCTAGCGCGGTCGGGTATTGGGGGAGTGGAAGGCGTTGGAAGGGGTGGTTCTGGAGACGCTCACGGGTTCGGCTGACGGAGGCGGGCCGCTATGGGGCCGGTTCGACCCGGATTGGTATCGGCGAACCTATCCCATTGCGGCCGAAGAAGCGGATCCGCTGGAGTTCTATCTCACCCAGGGTATGAAGCTCGGGCATTCGCCCAATCGTTACTTCGACGAGGCTTTCTACGTTTCCGAGTACGATCAGGTGGCCCAGGAGATCGCCGAGGGGCGGATCACTTGTGGTTTCGAGCATTATTGCCAGAGCGGGCGCAGCGAGCGCTCGGCCCATTGGCTGTTCGAACCAGGCTTTTACCGTCAGCTTCACGCGGATTTGACCGATGCCGCCCTGATCAAGGGGGGCTTCACCAATCTCTATGACCATTATCTGAAGAGGGGAGCGCAGGAAGGCCGACAGGCCCATCTGCTGTTCTCGCCACAAATCTATCGCCGTCACATGGCCGACAATGTCGGCCATCCTGTGCCGCATGGCGTGGCAGCGTTTCAGCATTATCTGGCGTGGATCGACGAGGGCAGGGGGGATGTCACCACGTCCCCCTATTTCGACGCCGCCTGGTATTATCTGCATTATCCCGACGTCGAACAGGCCGTTGCAGAGCTGCGGTTCAAATGCGCGCTGCATCACTATTTGTCGAACCCAGATCCTTCCGCCTTCGATCCGCTCGAACATTTCCGCGAACGGTTTTACATCGAACGCTACGGGGATATCGAGAAGGTCATCGGCAGGGGCAAGTGGTTCCGTAACGCCTATCTGCATTTCCTGCGTTATGGGCAACATGAGCTGCGCAATCCCACCAACTATATCAATCTGCAATATTACTGGGCCCGCCGCTCCAGCGTGGTTGTGAATGCCGAGCTTGCCAAGGTCGTCGATCCCTTCGCCCATCTCCTTACCGTCGGCCTCCTGAAAGGGCTGCCCTTCGCGCCGACCGGAGCCCCCATTGACGTGCCGGAGAAGCAGGCCCGCGCTCTGTTCCTCAGCCATGCCGAGAACATGGCCCCCCAACATGCGCGCCGGCCGATCGACTTCACCGTCGACGGCCGCGCCGATGTCTGTGTCATCGTGGTGGTGCACAACCATCTGGCCATGACATTGATGACGCTGGCTTCGCTGCGCGACAATTATGCCGGCGCCCTGCAGCTCATTCTGGTGGATTCAGGCTCGACCGACGAGGTCAAACAGATTCAGCGCTATGTCACGGGCATGGTGCATATGCGTTTCGAGACCAATGTCGGCTTCATTCACGCGTGCAACAGCGCGCTGCTGCACGCGAATGCCCCCTTCATCCTGTTCCTGAACAATGATGTGAAGCTGTCGACCGGGGCGATCGCCGCAGCCATGGCGCGGCTGGAGGCCGATCCGCAGATCGGCGTGGTCGGCGCTAAGGTGATCCGCACCAATGAAAAGTTGCAGGAAGCCGGCTGCATCATCTGGCGGGACGGCAAGACGAACGGCTATATGCGGGACTGGGCCCCGCTCAGCCCGGAAGCGAATTTCGTGCGCGACGTGGATTTCGTCTCCGGGGTCTTCCTGATGACGCGTGCCGATCTAATTGCAGAGATCGGAGGCTTCGATCCGCAATTCGCTCCGGCCTATTACGAGGATGCCGACCTCTGTCTGCAGGTGTGGAAGGAAGGCTACCGCGTCGTCTACGATCCGAATGTGGTGGTCTACCATTACGAATATGGCAGCTCGCGCGACTCGGGCGCGGCGTTCGGGCTGATGCACAGGAACCAGAAGGCCTTCCACGCCAAGCATTTCCAGGCTTTGAAGCATCGCTTTCCGAACACGCCGGAGGCGCTGCTGGAAGCACGTTTCGCCGGCAGGATCCAGCCGAAGATCCTCTATATCGAAGACTATATACCCTTGCGCAGCCTCGGGGCCGGTGCTGTCCGCAGCAATGACCTCATCCGCGTGATGGCGGAGGCGGGTTATCAGGTCACGGTATTCCCGGTGCATGGCACGGCAGCGCCACTTACCGAAATCTATGCGGATTTTCCTGACAACGTCGAGATAATCCACGATCTCAATCATCATGATTTCAATAAATTCATTCATGATAGAAAGAGTTATTTCGATTGCATCTGGATTTGTCGGGCACACAATCTGAATTTTCTTTACGGATATCTTGAGGATCTCAATTTGAATCCGAACAAGACGAGCGTCATCCTCGATACGGAGGCGATATTTTCGCTTCGAGAGGAATTGCAGGCCAAGCGGGAAAACAGACCCTTCGATCTCGGCGAGGCCATGGCGCGTGAATTCCAGCATGGGCATTTCTGCCAGGAGATCATCACGGTCAGCCCGTCCGAAGCCGAAGTATTGCACAAATTCGGCTTCCCCCATGCCAGGGTCGTGGGGACCTATCGGCCCGTGACCCCGACCCCCCGCAACTTCCAGGATCGGGCTGGCCTGGTCTTCGTCGGCAGCCTCTATGCCGAGAACACACCCAACTATGATTCATTGACCTGGTTTATCGAAGAAATCCTGCCGCGCGTTGAGGCGGAACTCGGCTGGGAAACCCGGCTCAATCTGGTCGGATACGTCGCTCCAGGCTTGGCTCTTGACCGTTTCCTGGCGCATAGCCGGGTCACCTGGCATGGACCTGTGGCCGATCTCACTCCGATCTACGATGCCTGCCGCATCGCCATCGCACCGACGCGCTTTGCCGCGGGAACGCCCTACAAGGTCTACGAAGCAGCTTCCTTCGGTGTACCCACGGTGATCACCGATCTGCTGGCAGCTCAGCTCGGCTGGAAGCATGAACAGGAAGTGCTCGCCGTGCCGGTGGACGATGCTGAGGGCTTCGCCGCAGCGATCGTCCGGCTCTACCGTTCCGAAGACCTGTGGCAACGTCTCCGGCAAGGCAGCTGCGATAGGCTGCAATCCGAGCATAACAAGGAAAGGTACAAAGAAGCTTTGTCGCATGTCCTGCCGGCCCTCGAACGGTCGCGTTGATACTGTGCCTGGCCATTTGAATAGTGAATTGAGCGTGAACCTGATATGGTGCCGTCGTCCGCGAGGGATGGGGCGTCAATCCAGGATGGCAGTTCTTCGGTCGACATGATTCAACTCAACAATGTGACGAAGTATTACAAGGTCGAGAAGCATCGAAAGATGATCCTCGACCGCGTCTCCATGATCTTCGATACGTCCTATTCCTATGGCCTGATGGGAGTGAATGGGGCCGGGAAATCCACTTTGTTGCGTTTGATCTCCGGTACGGAAATGCCTAATGGCGGCAAGATCCGTCGATCCGTCCGAATATCCTGGCCGATCGGGTTTGGGGGAGGCTTTCATCCTGCTATGTCGGGCCGCGAGAACGTACATTTCGTCGCCAGGGCTTATGGCGCCGATATCGCCAAAGCGGCTCGCTTCGTGGAGGATTTCTCCGAACTCGGCGACTATCTTGACGTGCCCATCAAGACCTATTCCTCGGGGATGTCGGCCCGCTTGGCCTTCGCCCTGTCGATGGCGATCGAGTTCGATGTCTATTTGATCGATGAGATCATCGCTGTTGGTGATGCCAAGTTCCAACTGCGCTGTCGCCAGGCCTTCGACGAGAGGCGCAAGAATGCCGGCCTGATCGTAGTTTCCCATTCGATGGGTACGATCGCGACCTTTTGCGACCGTGGCGGTGTGCTGGCGGATGGACGGCTGACCATGTACCCGAACGTGCCCGATGCCATTGCCATGTATAACCGCTTGAACCGCTGACGGATCGATGAACGATATCCAGACTGAAATCGATGATCGGCAAAGCAGATCGATCGAACGCACGCGGTCCGTCTCCAGGGCGCTGTCAGATGCTTCGCGTCGCGCCCGCTTCTCCAGCCGGTCCAAGCAGGCCTTCTATGGGGCACAGGGCCTGCGCCGGCGTGCGCGCGAGCGCATCATCCGTCTTGTTCTGCTGGTTCTTGTCGTGGTTCTGCCGAATATCGCTTCGATAGGCTATTTCGGTTTCATCGCTTCCGACCAGTATGAATCGATCGCCAAATTCACGGTCTCCAGTGGCGCTCTGCCCAAGATGGATGATCTCGGCTCGGCCACGGGCCTGCCGCCGATGGCGATCGTGCAGGATACGATGATTGTCGTATCCTATGCCGAGAGTCAGACTTTAGTATCAAAGCTGCAGGAATCCCTGGATCTGCGCAAATATTACAGCTCGGACAAGATCGATCATTTCTCCCGCTTCAATGCTGCGTTGCCGATCGAGAAATTTACCGCTTACTGGACACGACATTCCTCGGCTGCAGTCTCCATGCCATCCGGCATCGTCACGTTGCGGGTGAGGGCGTTCAGTGCAGCCGATGCGAAAACAATTGCAACCGCGGTGATCGAGCAGTGCGAGGCGATGATCAACCAGCTTAATGAGCGCATGTTCAAGGACACCGTCGCGGCGTCGGAGCGGGATTTGACGCTGGCTGGGGAGGCTCTCAAGAGTACGAGGGTCGCCTATGAGAAGGCCCGCAACGCCGAGGGGGTCTTCGACATCAAGGAGGAGAGCAAGAATCTGGGCACGCTTCTGACCCAGATCGAGGGCCAACTGTTGAAGATGCAGTCGGAATATGCGACCCGTTCGGCCTATATCGCCGCCGACGCGCCCCAGATGCGCCTGGCCGCCCAGCGGATCGCCTCGCTCAAGGAGCAGGTGAAGGGCATGCAGGGCCGCATCACCACGATGCAGCAACAGGGCGACGAGGGTGCCTTGTCCCAGAAGCTCAGCCGCTTCGCCAATCTCGAGCTCGAGCAGAAGATCGCGGAAAGACGCTATGCCCAGGCCTCGATCAGCCTGAACATGGCGCGCATCTACAGCGAACGGAAGATGCTGTATCTGCATCCCGTCGAAATGCCGGCCGAGGCCGAGGAACCCCGCTATCCGCGCCGCTGGCTCAATATTGGCCTGGTCTTGCTGGGCTCGATCCTCGCTTGGTTCACCTGTATCGGCCTGGTGGGTGTCATTCGTCGCCGTGTGGCCTGAGCGGGCCCGATCCGCTGCGCTCAGCGCTGCGCGATGGTACGATAGAGATCAGCCAATTCCCGGCCCTGGTCAGCGGACTGACGCAGGGGGGCCTGCGCTGGGGAGGATCCGGCGCGCCACGCCTCGGGATTGGCGTTCATGGCACCCAGAATATCGCTGAGCGCCGCATCGCTGGAGACGTCGATGATCGCGCCTCGCTCGGGCACCTGGATGCACTCGCCGATCGCTCCCCTGTCGGAACCCACCACACGCAGGCCCAGTGAAAGCGCCTCTCGGGCCACCAGGCCGAAGCTCTCCGGCCAAATCGAAGGCGCCAGCACCGCGTCGAGTTCCCCATAGAGTGTCGCGACCTCGGCGGAGCGACAAGGCCCGCGCAGCAGAACCGGCGTGGCGCCCCAGCAGGTGGACTGGCGTTCATCCGGCGCGAGAGCATGGTCGATCATGGTTAGAGCCAGCCACTCGAAACGGCCTTTGCGCAGGGCGGCCTCGACCAGGATGGCGCCCTTCTGGATCGAGCGGCCGCCCAGATGTCCGAGAGCGAGGCGACCGTCCGTTCTGGGGCGGCGCGTATGGAGCTGGAGGGGGGGGACGCCATTTTCGAGCACGCTCACTGCGGCGATGCCGGCATGACGATGGAGGGCGGCGAAGGACTGTGACACGGCGAGGACGGCAGCAGCCTTGCCCAGCAGCGCGGCCAGAGCCTGGCGGCGCGCGACCGACTGGGAGAGACTGACGCCTTCGACCGGGCAGATGTTGAACGGATCCTGATCGGGCAGTCGCAGAACGCCGTCGCGATCGATGAAGAACTGGGAGTCGCTGATCCACCAGCCATCGTGCAGGGTAATGAGATATGGAATCCCGGCTTGTTCTGTGGCTTCGACGATGGAGGCGCCCAGGCGCTGGATGCAATGAAAATGCACGATGTCCGGCCGGACGAGATCGAGCACTCGGCGGAATTCCCGGCCATGGCTCTGGTTGAAGGGACGCCAGTCGCGGAGCCGGTCCGGCGGGACGGAAACCCGAAAGACCGGACAGCCTCTGTAACTGTCGCAGCTCAGGGCCTCATAAGGCTGGCGCCCTTCGTCGCTGGCGAAGACGCTGACCTCGATGTCCGGGCAATGGTCGATGAGATAATCGACATTGTCCTCTACCACCCGCGTGGCGCCGCCATAACTTTGCGGTGCGAAGAAGACGTTGCAGATCAGTACTTTAAGCCGTGGCGGGGATGGCTGGGCGAGGGGCTCCCGTTGTGAAGGCGTGAAGGTCGCCGCCAGAATTTCGGCGCCCCTGCAGATGGCATAGAGCTGCAGCGCTTTCTCGCGGGCGCGGTTTCCCATCTCCAGGCGCAGCTTCGGGGCGCCGATCAGAGCCGTCAGGCCGTCTCGCCATTCCTGTTCGTTTCCGGCCAAAAAGCCGTCGACGCCATGCGACAGTATCTCGCGATAGGTGGCTGTGGCACTGACCACGGACGGAATGGCGCAGGCCGCCGCCTCCAGCCATTTGATCTCGCTTTTGCAATCGGCGATCTCCCCGGGCGAGAGCACGGCGAGATTGACGTCGCAGGCCTGCAGCACACTCCAATATTCGTTGATGTCGTCGACGAAGCCGATCTGGGTGATCCGGGAGGCATGGGCGGCGAATTCCGGCCCGAGTCGCAGATGGCCGGCGACCACCAGGCGCAACCGCGGATATTCGTGCAGGAGGTCGAGGAGGACTGGGGCCAGCGCCCGGGTGAAGTCGAGATTGTGCGCTCTGGTGCCAGATCCGTAGAACAGGGTCACCGGTGTATCGGCGGGCTGCACTTCGCGCCTGTGCGCGAGGAAGGCGTCGTTGCGCGCGTCGAGGCCGTTGGGCAGCACAAGGGACCGGCCCAGGCGAACCACTGGCTGCATGTGCTGGGCGAGAGCGGATGTGGAGGCGATCGCCATGTCGCATAGCGCCATGGCAAAGCGATGGAGCGGCACGCCGAGCTGGAGATGGAGATGCTCCTGCGGCGTGATCTGGCCCTCATAGGTTGCCAGATCCTGTGGGAAATAACGGCTGTTGAACACGAGATCGTCGATCTCGTAATAGGTCGGCAAGCCGAGGGCGCGGGCATGGAGAATGGCACGCAGCACGGTGGGCGAGGCTGTGACCCGATAGAAGAGCGCTGCCTTGGCGCCCGTGAGGGCGGCGATGAAAGCTTCGGCTTGTGTCTCGGCAAAGGCCTGGGCTTGCAAGCCGGCTTGTTCGAACTGGCGCAGTTTCTGCTCAACCCGGTAATGCCGGCATTGGCGCAGTTCCTGGTTGGCCAGGATGACGACGGCGCCTTCGGCTTGGGACGGTAGCGTGGGCGGCAGGCGGTCGAGCGCGACGAGTGCCTCCTGGATCCCACCCAGCGCTGCCTCGATCACGCCATCGGCCTTCTCGCGCACCCCGCGACCGTAGAGCTCGAGAGCGCTGGCCTTGGCATGATCGAACCAAGCCTCCAGGGTGCGATGGACACAGGCGAGGAAATCGGCACGCTCGCTCCAGCGTTCCCGCTGCTCGCGCAGGATGTGCAGGGCTTGCTCGAAGGCTTTCTCGCCGATCAGCAGTGTGACTGCTGCTTCCACGGCATCCCAGGGATGGCTATCCCGTGCGATTGCCAAGCGGAAATCGGACAGAGCTTCGCCGGCGGATCGAGCTTGGCGGGCTTTGCCGCGCCGATAGAGCAGGGAGGCATCGAACCTGGCCGGATCGTGCCGCTCGGCTAGGTCATAGGCTCGGGCTGCCAGCCCGAGGCGGCCTCGCCGCAGTTGAAAGTCGCCGATCGCCGCAAGGAGATCGAAATCGGTGCTGTCCGCGACTTCCTCGTTTGCCTCGAAGCCCCGCTCGAACAAATGCGCCAGGGCCCCGGCGCGATTGGCGATCCCGGCCCTATCGGCCGGCGGCAATCCCGTCCGATAGGCCTGCCAGGCGAAATCCGTGGGATAGCAGCGCTCACCGAGATAAGGCTGCAGGAAGGCGGTTTCGTTGGGGGCACGACCGGCCGAAACACCTTCGGTGAGCCAGTTCCGGTAAAGGTCGACCGTGTCGGCCGGATCGGTCAGATCATAGGTCTGGCGATAAAACTGCGGATCGAAACCGTGCTTGAAGCTGATCGGAGCGAGACGCTCGATTCCCTGCTCCACGAAGACGCGCAACGCTTCGGTACGCGACAGGGTGATCGAGGGCAGCCAATCCTGCGCCATGGCCGTGAATTCGGCCGTGCGGAACAGAGCAGGCCAGGCACCAGCGGGAACACCATTCGATCCGCCGATGGGCATGTCTACAAGGAAAGGCCGGCCTTCCTGTCTGCCATGTTCCAGAAAATGACGGATGAATTGATGGTCATGCACGTAAGCGCGGCCGAGATCCTCGTTGAGGAGGCGATAGGCGGTGACGTCGAAGGCGGGCGGCAGTGAGCCGAAGCGTTCTTCCCAAGCGGCGATCGCCTCGTCGAGATTACGCGGACGCCCTTCTCGCCGGCCGTGCTCGACATAGTGCGCCCACAGGCGCTCGGCACTGGGCAGATCCTGCAGATCGGGGTGGTGCGCGGCATAGAAAACGGGGTCGAAATCCCGCGCGATCACGGGGCGTTCCCGGAACGATTTCAGCAGGGACCTGAGCCGTTTCACCGGCCGCGACCTCCCATCTGCCTCACCGAACTGGAATACCGGTCATGCCGCGGGGCTGGGTGCGTTCGGGCCATCGCTCCGATTGACCGATGTCGATCTGCGTTTCTCACAGCCGATGATCTTCCACGGAAGCGTAGGTGAGGGCGCCGATCGACCAGATGATCAGCAGGGACAAAAAGCACATCAGCGGGTAGAGGAGACGGTAGGGATATTTGGCGAATTCGGGCAGGCTCGGCGGCACGAACATGCTCAGATAGGTGGCCTGCCGCCGTGCCCTGATTTCGGCGCGATCCAGCGCCGCCTGAGCCCGGGCATATTTGCGTTCGTTGAGCAGGCGGTCCACGTCGAGTTCCTCGTACTTGGCAAGTGAGGCTGCCAGGGTCTGGGAGTCGCTGCCCGTCAACTGTCCACGCAACGTGGCGATCTGCTCGTCCAGGGAGGCGATGCGATTGCGCAGGACGCGCAGACTGGGGGCGTCGGACTGAAGCTCGGCGGCCATCACAGCCTCGTCATTCTTCAGCTTCAGCCGTTCCGTCATCAAGGGCATCAGCAAAGTGGTGATCTGGGTGCCGGATTGACTCGGATCGATCAGGGCGTCCTTGTTGCGGAAGTCCTGCAACGCCTTGAGGCTGTCCTGCAACTGCTTGAAGACCTGGCGCGTTTCGATCTCGGCGGCCTGCGTCGCATCCCGCCGCGCCCGCTCCGACAGACGATTGATCAGCGTCTCGCTTTCGGCGAGTACGGCCTGGTTGAGCCGCAGGGCATCCTCGGCCCGAAAGGCGGTGACATCCACAGTGACAATGCTGGAGACCGGATCGACATAGGCATCCACCTTGCGCTGCCAATAGTCGGTGAGTTCGTCGATCGTCGAATGCTCGGACAAGCGGGCAATTCGATCCACCTCGGGGCGCTGGAAGATCTCGCGGATATTCAATTGCGCGCCGATGTCGTCGATGATGGCGCGGCTGCGAATGTAATTGGCAACGATATGGGCGTTCTGGGCGGTGGACACCGGTATCATTGAGCCGCTCGTCGGAGTGGCCGCAGTTTCCGACTCGCCGCCCTTCTCCGACAGTTCCGGCTCCATGGCCCGCACGGTGAAACGGGCTTCGGACTGGAACTGGTCCGATGCGATGGCGAAGAAATAGACGAAGGCAGCGATGCTCGGAATGAGCACCAGCAGGAGGAAGCTCCACAGATAAGGTCTCGACCGCCGCGAACCGAGGTCAGGGATGACTTCGGGAGAGGGAGCTTCATCGACGACCGTGACGTCGGTGCTCCGCCCGCGGAATACCTTGGTGGCATTGGCAAACTGGCGCAAGGCAAGCCCGGTGCGCCGGCGCTTGTCCTCCTTGACGGGGGGCGGCAGAAGCTCCTCGGCTTCGCCGTCCTTTTGCTGCTTCAGATCCGTTCTCATATCCAGATCGCGCTCATCCGTATCGCTGTTTCTGTCCAATCGAGCCTGCCGCGGCGGGCGCCGGCTTGCTCGAGGATCTTGGGGCGACCGTTCTATTTTCGTGCATAGATCGACATCGCCGGCCCGTAACGATGGTCGGGTTGCTCGTCCTCCAAGGTGATGTGCGTGAAGCCGACCGCCCTGAGGGCCGCCAGCATGTCGTCGCGATTGAGCCAGCGGTGCTGATCCATGGGACCGCCGCAGAACTCGGCATGCTTGGCGGCGCCGCGATAGGTGCGCAGATAGGTTCGCACGGCGATGCCATGAAAATCCTGGATTTGTGGCTTGCTGGCGAAGACGGCCCGTCGCGGGTCGGATGGCGGCATGAGCTCGTCGTCCACGAAATGGGTCCAGAAATAGGTGGCGTCGGTTCGCTTGGCGATCAGTTCGATCAAATGCAGAGGATCGTTGGCATGGTAGAGCACGCCGGAAGCCACGATGAGATCGTAGGTCTTCTCGGTGCCCTCGAGCCATTTGACAAAATCGCCGAGCCAGATGCGAGAGCGTGACAGACCAAAGATCTCCTTGGTAATCAGGCAGCGCAGAAAAGCCGACTGATTGGCCTCGATGGCATCGACGATGGCGCCGGCGCGTTCGAGCATGACCGTATGGCCGCCCTCCAGCGGCCCGAGCTCCAGAACGACCTTGCCCTCGAGCGGACCATGCTGGTTCATCATCCAGGCGATCCGGGAATCCGTATAGGTGGCCAGCGGTCCGGCCGTAATACCCAGTTCCGGCGGAAAAGCACTGCTCCAACCTTGAATGACATCAACGGCGTTCTGATGGCTGGGCATCGAAATTACATAGCGGTCAAATATCTTTGTCGGTTTCTGTGCGGATTGGAATGCGGCAACCGATCGGCGCCTCTGCTTGCCAAGCCATTTCGATAACATTTACTTTTCCACTCGGCGGTGTTTCTAGATGCCCCACTATGATGGCCCAGCCTCCATCTCTTCATAGCGCAATTTGGCATGGATGAGACCTTAAAATCGCTGCGCCGCAATATGTAGCCCTAAATTTATGTCCAAATGATCTATCCCGGGACGAATTCTCAAAATCCCGCACTCAACCAAGCGCTGCCTTATACCACTCCAGTGAGAGTGCAGGATGGAAGTAGGGGTCGTTCCTGAGCAGGTGAAGCCATTTCGAGCGAAAATACCCTATTTCTTTTCTGTACAGCATCTCGGACGGCATCTTGTTGCTACGCGAGGCGGACTCGTGATGGTGCAACACCACGCACGGATCCAGCAAGGTTCGCCAGCCGCGCTCGTTGAGCCGCAGGCATAGATCGATATCGTTCAGGTCGATCGGGAGATTGTTCTGGTCGAAGCCGCCGATACCCCGGAACTTCTCGCGCGAAACCGCCAGGCAGGCGGCCGTGACGGCCGACAATTCATGCGGTATGGAAAGGCGCCCGAAAAAGCCAGTATCGGTGCGCGGAAGGCGTCGTTCGAAATGGGCGGCCCGCCCGCCCATGCCGAGGACGACGCCGCCATGCTGCAGCGTATCGTCCTTGTAGAGAAGTTTTGCGCCGACGGCTCCGATGTCCGGTTGCCGAGCCCAGCCCGTCAGCCGGGACAGCCAATCGTCGGACAGGATCTCGGTGTCGTTGTTCAGGAAGACCAGCATATCGCCGCGGGCTCGCTCGGCGGCCTCGTTGCAGATTGCCGCGAAGTTGAAGGAGCCGGGGCTGCGCAGGATGGAAAAGCGAGGGTCCTTCGCCACGCTGTCCAGATAGGCCAGGGTGCCCGGCTCCGTGCTGCCATTGTCGATGATGACGACCTCGAAATGGTCCTGGGTGCTGTGGTCGAGCAGGCTGCGAATGCAGGCCGACAACAGGTCGGCGCGGTCCCGGGTCGGAATGATGATCGTCGACATTGGCGGCTGTCCGCCGGCAGTGATGGCGGCAGGGCTGAGCGGGGAAAGAGGAGCCGCCGGGCTGGCATGCGAGGTGGCGAGCAGAATGCGGCGGACGTGCACGGCCCGGGCGAGGGCGTCGACGGGCGGGCGAAACAGCAGGTCTTCCGCCGTCGCACCGGACGGCATGGCTTGGCGTAGCCAACCCGCACGCGCAAACCAGGCTCGCCCGACCAACGCGGCATGGCGGGCCAGGACAGGGCTCCAGTCCGGCTTGAAGCGGGGCGCCCCATCGCATTCCTCGTCGCCATAATAGAGGGCCGCGGGGTCCTCGACGGATCGCTGGGCGATCGCCGCCAGGGCGAAATCGCTCAGCCGATCATCGGCGTGCAGGACAATCACCAGGTCGTCGTCCCCGCTCTCGTCCAGGAGGGGGACCAGCGGCGTTTGCGGCGAAGCCCATGACAGGGCGATGCCCTTGAGAGGCTGGTTAGCGGCGAAGTCATGCCAGGCCGGTTCGTGCTTCGATGGATCTCCGATGATGACGAGACGGAAGCGTGCGCTGGCTGCCGCCGGTGATGGCATGTCGAGGCCCGCCCACTCGATGGCGCGGCTGCGCTCGATGCGCCAGGCTTCATACATCGCGAGGGGCGTCGCGCCGAGGGCGCGCCTGAGCCGGGCCACCTCTACGCGCCGATTGCCGCGCATGCTCGCCCACAATGCGCTCAGGACCGCCTTGGGATGGCGCCTCGCGCCCCTGGCCAGCCGCGGGAGGGGGCCGATGCGGCCCAGGCTCACCACCCGGAAGGCGAACGGACCGGCCCAGTCGGCCGGTGACAGATGCAGCTCGGTTGCGTCCGGGGGCAGGAAGCCGATCCAAATCCCGCGGCCAAAGGATGGCGCAGGCAGCATCACCTCCTCCTCGCCGCCCGGACGGATGATGCGCAGGATCGGGCGGGTCAACGGATCCAGCAGACTGGCCTCGAAGACGAGGCGGATCCAACGCCCGGCCCATTGCCGTACCGGGGCTTCGATCCGCAACCAGGGCAGGCGGCTCTGCGAGATGGTCCGGCCGTCCTGCAGGACGACATCGACGAGCGGCGTGAGCTTCATGCCGGTGGCCGCGCCTTGCGGAAATGACACCCGATGATGACGGTCATGCTTGGTCGGCCTTGAACACGAGGAAAGCATCGGATTCGTCGGGAACGGTCGTTGTTGCCGCCCAGGAGCGCGGCGGCGGCAGGTTCGGCGGCAGAATGTCGCGAGGGGCGGACGAATGTCTGGAATACCAAGGGCTGTAGGCCGGGTCCTGGAAAACGTCCGTGCGGTATTTTTGGCGCAGGGCCTCCTTTTCGCGCTGAAAGCGTTCCCTGTTCGCCTTTGTCTCGTCGCTGCCCCGTGAGGCGGATTCGTGATGGGTGAGAGTGGCGAAGGGCGTCCATACGGTGCGGAGGCCGGCGGCCGCTGCGCGCAGGCAGTAGTCGACGTCGTTATAGGCGATGGCGAAAGCCGTCTCGTCGAACTCGCCGACCCGGACGTAGCATTGGCGCGAGATCAGCATGCACGCGCCGGTGACGGCACTCAGGGTCTGGCGCACCTTGAGGCGGTTCATCGGCCCCGACGTGTCCTGCGCTGCATTGGCGTACCAATGGCCGGCCAGGCCACCCAGCCCGACGATAACCCCAGCATGCTGCAGCCTGCCGGTGGGATAGAGCAGGCGGGCCCCGACAATGCCGGTTTCAGGATAGTCGAGGCAGCTCACCATTTCCTTGAGCCAGTCGGCGGTGATGATTGCGATATCGTTGTTGAGAAGAAGGATCGCCTGGCCCCTCGCATCCCGCATGCCGCGGTTGACCTGGCGCGAGAAATTGAAGGGTTCGGCCGATATCAATGTCCGGAAGTTCCCATGCTGCCGGCGCATGGTCTCGTAGAGCGACAGCGTCTGCGCGTTCGTGCTGCCATTGTCGACGATGATGATCTCGAAGTCGGCGTAATCGGTACGCTCATAGAGATCGGCCAGCAGGCGAGCGAGGAGGGCGGGGCTGTCGCGATTGGGAATGACGATGCTTATGAAGGGCCAAACACGGCGATCGGGTGAAAGCTCGACACGGTGGAGATCGGGCACCAGTGCCGGGCCGACGGGGGCGGCGACACCGTTGCTGGCGTAATGCGCGGCCAGGGCCCGGCGGGCATGGCTGACAGCCGTGGCCGTGAAGGTGGCGGAATAGGAGGCCCGATGCCGTCGCCACAGATAGGCGGGGTAAGGCAGATGGATGATGGCTTGCCGGGGGAGCTCCGAGAGATAGCGCAACAGGAGTTCATAGTCCTGCGACCCGTCAAAGCCAGAACTCAGGCCGCCCAGCGCCTGCAGGCGCTGGCGGCGATAGAGCGAGAGATGATTGATGTAGTTGACCCCGGACAGCAGCACGGGGTCATAGGCCGGCTTGAAGAAATACCCCATCGGCTTCAGCCTGGCATCGGTGATGGTTTCATCAGTGTAGATGAACTGCGCATCGGGATGGCGCCGGATGGTATCGTTGAGATAGTCGAGGGCCAGCGGCGCGAGGGCGTCGTCATGGTCGATGAGGCCGACCCAGTCCCCGCGCGCCGCCGCGAGCCCGAGATTGGTCGCCCCGGCGATGCCCAGATTGTGCGGCGTGCGCAGGATGTGGATCTGGGGTTGCCCCGCCATGCGTTCGAGCCAGGCAAGAGTGGCCCTGCTGCTGGACGCGTCGTCGCACAGGAGCAGTTCCCAGTTGCGGGCGCGCTGGCTGCGCAGTGAGTTCAGGAGGGTGTCGAGAAAGGCGGGCGGCGTATCGTGCAGTGGAACCACGAAGGAAAGCAGCGGTGCCGGCAGCCCTTCGTCAGGCTGCTCCATGTCGGCGAGGCCCGCTTCCGCCAGGTGCAGGACGGCCTGGAAGTGCTCCTCCGGCGCGAGCTGGCGCGGCGGCGGTGGCGCGTTGGCCAACTCGTCGAGTTCGATGAGATGCAGGCGGTCGGCGGCAGTGCCGAGCTGGCGGCGGAGGGAGGCCAGCGAGCGGGCGGTACGAATGTTCAGGGTGAAGCTGCCTGGCTCCGCATCCGCTCCGGGATATTCCTCGCAGGGGTCGAAGCGCACACGACGGAAGCCCCTGATCCCCCCGGTCCTGAAGGCATAGACGCCATGGCGCTCCGGCGGTAGCGGCAGCACCTGCTCGGGCCGAAAACCATAACCGGTATCGATATACAGATGCGGTTCGAACTCGGGGCCGCTCGAGATGATCTCGATGGCGATATATCTGGCCGGCCAGGGGCCGAGCTTGAAGATGAAATGAGGATCGGCCTCGCGTACGCTCCACTGCGATCCCCCGACGCGAGCCAGCCCCTTATGGCCTTTCATCACGGGCGTAAACACGATGCCGCTTCCTCACATGGCCAGTCATTCATCGCGAACCGGAGAGACATGTCGTTGCTGGTCTTTGGGCTTTTGTGGTTGTTGGCGACTAAATCGGGAGAATACAGTAGAGGAATTGGCGGGAGAATATTGAACGATAGACTGTACTGTTCCTTGCGGCAAGGAGGCGAAAAGGGGAACTTGAAAAGCAGGTAAACAATGCTTTCGTCGACGGTATAGCGTTCAAGAACTCATCGCGGATCCTATAGCTGATTCTAGAATAAAAGCGATCTTCCCGTCATTGATCAGACATTTGACGTTTTCTCAGCGGCGGTGCCATAATCGAACCGCGATGTCCTGCTGCAGGGATGTGTTGGCGTGAATGCAGCGCCTGATATCGGCATAAAAACAAAAACGACATTTGGGAGGGACGAATGGCTTCGAGAAACGGAGTTATTGGTGCTGCGTTAATGGCAGTCGCGCTCGCTGGGGTGGCGCTGCCGGCCAAGGCGGGCGAATTCGATGGCGTTACCGTCAACATCATGACGCAGACGGGCGCCATCCAGGAGCCGCTGCAGCGGCGCGCCCCGGAATTCGAGAAACTGACCGGCGCCAAGATCAACGTGATCGCGGTGCCTTTCTCCGATCTCTATCAGAAGGTGCTGACAGACTGGGCCAGCGGCACCAATTCCGTCGATGCGGCGGTGTTCGCGCCTCAATGGATGGTGGACTATGTCTCCGGCGGCTATCTGGAGGACATCGGTGGCCGGGTCGCCAAGGACAAGGCGATCGCCTGGGACGACATCGCCCCTTTCTTCCGCGACTTCTCGTCGAGCTATGGCGGCAAGACCTATCTGGTCCCGCTCGATGGCGATTTTCATATGCTGTATTATCGCACCGACATCTTCGAGAAGGCCGGCCTCAAGCCGCCGACGACCTGGGACGAATATCTGGAAGCGGCCAAGAAGCTGAACGGCATGGAGGTCGACGGCCAGAAGGTCTACGGCTCCTGCATCGCCAAGAAGCGCAACGCCCAGAGTTACTGGTTCGTCACCGACGTGGTCGGGTCGATGACGCAGTCGAGGGGGACGTCGCAGGGCACCTTCTTCAACACCAAGGACATGGCGCCTCTCGTCGATAACGAGGCCTTCCGCAAGGCGCTGGCCTTCCTCAAGGAATCCGGCAAGTATGGTCCGCCGGACGAACTGAACATGGACGTGTCGGATACCCGCCCGCTCTTCACCTCCGGCAAATGCGCCCTCAATCTCGACTGGGGCGACGTCGGCGTGCTCGCCATCGATCCCGCGACCTCGAAGGTGATCGACAAGACCGGCGCCACCCTCATGCCCGGCTCCAAGCAGGTGCTGAACTGGGAGAGCGGCAAGCTGGAAGCTTGCTCCAAGGAAACCTGCCCGAATGCCATCGACGGCGTGAACCATGCGCCCTATGCTGCCTTCGGCGGCTGGAGCGGCGGCATCAATGCCAAGGCGCAGGATAAGGTCAAGGACGCGGCCTACGCCTTCTTCTCCTATATGACCGCGCCGGCCCAGTCGAATGTCGACGTCACCATCGGCAAGACCGGCTTCAATCCCTATCGCCTGTCGCAGCTCAGCTACAATGATTCCTGGAAGAAGGGTGGCATGAGCGAGAAGGCAGCTTCTTTCTATCTCGGCGCCATCAAGGACAGCCTCAACAGCCCGAACATGATCCTGGACCTGCGTATCCCGCAGAACCAGAAATATCAGCAGGTCGTGCTGGACGAGGCGATCGCGCGCTTCCTGGCCGGCGAGATCGACGAGGAGGCCACGATCAAGGCGGTTGCCGACGGCTGGAAGGATCTCAACGAGCAGATCGGTACGGAAGACCAGATGAAGTTCTACAAGAACACGCTGGGCGCGAAATAGGGTGCAACCTCTGGTGGCAGGCTTTAACCAAGCCATGTGGGACGCGACAATCCCTCCCCGACTTCGGGGAGGGTGGGCCGGCATAGCCGGCTCGGGTGGGGTAGGATGGCGTGACCTTGCTGCTTTACTGGTTCAGTTCGAGCCACGCTCCCCCCCTTCCGTCGATGCTGTGCATCGACACCTTCCCCGAAGTCGGGGAAGGATTGTTGCGCCTTATCTTGAGAGCTAGGGATCGGTACCCACGCCAGCCTTCCGAGGAGCGAGGAAGTCGGCCGTCCCGACATCATCTGAGCGCTTAGAACCCAAGCCAGGATAGCCATGGCCGTCAACCTCTCCATCCCTGATGAAACGGACCGGTGGGAGCGCCTTTCCCAATGGGTCGATCGCCATTCCGGCCGCATCATGGTGCTGCCTGCCGTGCTCATCCTCCTGGCCTTCGCCATCTTCCCGCTGATCGCCTCGGCCTATCTGTCGCTTTCGCGCTTCAAGCTCGCCGGCGGCAGTTTCACGCTCACCTTCATCGGATTCTACAATTATCTGCGCCTGTTTCTCGGCGCCCAGCAATATCATTTCCTCGGCACGCTCAAGGCCCTCGGCTGGCTGGAATGGCTGTTGTTCGTAGCCCTTCTCGCCTTGCTCGGGCTCTGGCTATTTCGCTTTGCGACCAATGGATTCGCACTCTTCGGTTTCCTCGGGCGGCTGATCGCTTCCAGCCTGATCGCCGGAATCTTCTACGTCGTGCTTGCGACCACGGTGGCGGGCGGCATTCCCGGCACGCTCCTCAACACGCTGCTCTATGTCGTGGTGGGCGTTTCCGTGCAGTTCCTGATCGGGCTCGGCCTCGCTTTGCTCTGTGCCCAGCCGATCCGCGCCCGTAGTTGGTTCCGGGTGATCTTCTTCATTCCGGTGATGGTGACGCCGGTGGGCGTCGCCTACATCTTCCGCATGCTGGCCGACATGCAGAAGGGACCGTTCGCTCCGCTCAGCCAGCTCTTCGGCGTCAGCCAATGGTCCTGGGCGACGGAAGCCTGGTCGGCGCGGCTGATGGTACTGGTCGGCGATACCTGGCAGTGGACGCCCTTCATGTTCATCGTGCTGCTGGCGGCGATCGAGAATCAGCCGCGCGACCAGCTCGAGGCCGCTCATCTCGACGGGGCCGGCCCCTGGCAGATCTTCAGGGACATCACCTGGCCGGCGATCGCGCCGGTGGCGGCCACGGTGGTGCTGATCCGCCTGATCGAGGCCTTCAAGATCATCGACATGCCGAACGTGCTCACGGCCGGTGGCCCGGGCCTGGCGACCGAGTCGCTGACCCTGCACTCCTTCATCGCCTGGCGCACCCAGGATTTCGGCGGCTCGGCGGCGGTCGGCTACCTCTTGCTGTTCGTGTCGACGATCACCTGCGTCTCCTTCTTCAACTTCGTGGTGCGCCCCAGCCGGAGGTATCAGGGATGAGTGCCGACACAGACGACCGCCCTCTGCTGCACCGCTTGTTCGAGCGCCGCAGCCTCGAGGAACTGGCACCGATCCCGAAGGCCTTGACCTATGCCGCGCTGCTGGGCTGGACCTTTGTGGTGCTCTTCCCGCTCTATTGGGTGCTGGTCACCTCGCTGAAGGTGCAGATCCAGGTCGATGCCGGCCCCTATTACCTGCCCTTCATCGACTTCCAGCCGACGCTGGATGCCTGGAACTTCATGCTGTTCCAGAACAACACGCTCTGGCCCTATGTGAACTCGATCATCGTGGCGTTGGTGAGCACGATCCTGGCCCTGATCATCGGCTCGCTCGCCGCCTATGCCCTGGTGCGCATCCGGTTCCAGGTCAAGCTTGCGGCAATCCTTGCCTTCATCGTATTGGCCGCCGGCGTCGTCGTCGCCGTGACCCTGTTTGCCGTGCCCTGGCCGGCAGCGGTGGTGGCGGCCCTGGTGCTGTTCTTCATGATCCTCGGCACCATCGGCCGGCGCTTCAAGGCGGCGCTCGGCAACAACGACATCGAATTCTGGATGATTTCCAACCGCATCATGCCGCCGATCGTGGCCGTGCTGCCGATTTATGTGATGTTCCAGAACCTGAAGCTGCTCGATACCCAGATCGCATTGATCTCGACCTATACTGCCATCAACCTGCCCATCGTGGTTTGGCTGACGCGCGATTTCTTCGCCGGCATTCCGCTCGACCTCGAGGAGAGCGCCGAGATCGACGGCGCCTCCAAGCTGCGCGTGTTCTTCACCATCGCCCTGCCGCTGGTGCGTTCGGGCCTGGCCGCCACCTTCATGCTGGTGCTGATCCTGGCCTGGAACGAATATCTTTTGGCCCTGTTCCTCTCCAATGCCAATGCGCAGACCATGCCCGTACTGGTCTCGGCGCAGAACACCACCCGCGGCCCGCAATGGTGGTACATGTCGGTGCTGATCGTCATCATGATCGTGCCCGTCATCGCCATTGCCGCATTCCTGCAAAAGCATATCGCGCGAGGCCTGATGGTCGGCGCCGTCAAGGGTTGAAGATGCAAGTCACGCTCAACAACGTCCACAAATCCTTCGGCGCGGTCGATGTCGTCAAGGGGCTCGATCTCGAGGTCAAGGACGGCGAGTTCCTGGTGCTGCTGGGCGCCTCCGGCTCCGGCAAGACCACGGCCCTGCGCATGATCGCCGGGCTGGAGACGGTGACATCGGGCTCAGTACGGATCGGCGAGCGCGACGTCACCCATGTCCTGCCGAAATATCGCGACATCGCCATGGTGTTCCAGTCCTATGCGCTCTATCCGCACAAGACGGTGTTCGCCAACATCGCCTATCCGTTGATGGTGCGCAAACGCCCCAAGGCCGAGATCGAGGCGGCGGTGAAGGACGTGGCCCGTCAGGTGCAGCTCGATCATCTGCTCGATCGCCTGCCCCGCCAGCTTTCCGGCGGCCAGCGCCAACGTGTGGCGCTCGCAAGAGCCATCATCCGCCGCCCCGCCGCCTTCCTGATGGACGAGCCCCTGTCCAATCTCGATGCCAAGCTGCGCGGCCACATGCGCGCCGAGCTCAAGCACATGCAGCATGAGCTCGGCATCACCACGATCTACGTCACCCATGACCAGGTGGAGGCGATGACGCTTGCCCATCGCGTGGCCCTGCTCGACAAGGGCGTGCTGCAGCAACTGGATACGCCGGCGACCATCTACAACCGCCCCGCCAATCTCTTCGTCGCCGGCTTCATCGGCTCGCCGCCGATGAACTTCCTGGAGGGGGGGCTGAAGGAGGGGCGTTTTTCCTCCGAGGCCGGCGCTTTCAGCACCACCAACACCACCTCGGCGCCGCGCGCGGTTGCCGGCATACGGCCCGAGGATTGCCGGGTGACCGAGCCGGATCTCGGCAAGTTCGCCGGCGAAGTCTTCGCCATCGAGCTGATCGGCGATCATTCGCTGGTTACCTGCCGCTGTGGTGGCGCCAGCGTGACGGTGAAGGTCGACAAGGAGTTCCAGCGCGATATCGGGGAAAAGGTCGGCATCGGATTTGACGACAGGGCCCTGCATCTCTTCGATGGCGAGAGCGGGGAGAGGCTGGCGTAGGAGGAGAACAGGCTCTCTCTTTACCCTCCCCTCGATGGGGAGGGGCGACACGTAGTGTCGGGGTGGGGCGATTCTTTTCTTGGGAACACACTTGCCCCAACATGATTTTCAAGGGCGCGAAGCGCCGGCCACTCCACCCCGATGCTCCGCATCGATCCTCCCCATCGAGGGGAGGGTAGAGATGTGCGCCCCCCGATCGACGTCCACCTTACACAGGAGCACATAATGGCCACCGTAAAACTTCTCAGCGACGACGAGGTCGCGGCCAATCCGGCCGCGAAGGCGGTGTTCGACGATATCAGGGCGACGCGCAAATCCGATTTCGTCAATAATTTCTGGCGTGGTCTCGCCAATGATCCGGTGCTGCTGAAACGCACGTGGGAGGAGGTCAAGGCGGTGATGGTGGGCGAGGGTGCCCTCGATCCGCTGGTGCGCGAATTGATCTATATCGCGGTCTCCTCGGCCAATGCCTGCCAATATTGCGTGCATTCCCATACGGCTGCCGCGCGGGCCAAGGGGATGAACGACGCACAATATGGCGAGCTGCTCGCCATCATCGGCCTGGCCGGCAAGACCAATCATCTGGTCACGGCCATGCAGATTCCGGCCGATCCCGAGTTTCTGGTGACGGGCTGAGATCGAGTTTTCAGCCTTCGTTTTCCGCATTCAGCTCGTCCGGCCGAAGACCGGGCTAAAGCGTTTTGCTCTAGTGATCGACGCCGGAAGCCTCCCGCAGGATCGCATTGATGCGGTCTTGCCACCCGGGCCCATCGCCCTGGAAGTGCTCCAGCACGTCGCGGTCAATCCGCAGCGAAACCAATTCCTTGGCATTGGGCAGCGCCGGCCGCGGCGCGGCAGCCGCCGGAGCCTTGGGCGCCGCGGGCTTGAAGACCGCCTCGGCATTCTTCCAAGGATCGCCCGGGCGGCGTGTTCTGTTGTTGCTCATGGGCTGAAACTGTTTCTGTTGGCGAATGGTGGGATCTGTCTATCTGCAGCCAATAAGAAGGTCGAGTCCATAGCCGGGGCCTGATGCGGCAGCGCAAATGCGTTTGGTCATCCACAGCCACGACAGGTCTTCCCTCTCGTCTCCGGCCATGCCAAGAATGCCGCCCATCGATAAGTCGGACTAATTTCCTGGGAGTGAGCCGGCATGGCCAAGACGCGTTGGGGTATCCTATCCACGGCAAAGATCGGCACGGGCAAGGTCATTCCCGGCATCCAGCGGGCGAAGGGCGCGGAAGCTGTCGCCATCGCCTCGCGCGACCTTGCCCGCGCGGAGGCCGTTGCCAACGATCTCGGCATCCCCAAGGCCTATGGTTCCTATGAAGCCTTGCTCGCCGATCCGGATATCGATGCCATCTACAATCCCCTGCCCAACCATCTCCATGTGCCGCTCACCCTGCAGGCCGTGGCGGCGGGCAAGCATGTGCTGTGCGAGAAGCCGATCGGGCTGACGGCCCAGGACGCGGCGCAACTCCTGGTGCTGCCGCGCGACCGGCTGGTGATGGAAGCCTTCATGGTGCGCTTCCATCCACAATGGCTGCGGGCCAGGGAGGCCGCGCGCTCGGGCGAATTGGGTGAGGTCAGGGCCATTCAGGCCTTCTTCTCCTACTACAATGTCGATCCGGCCAATGTGCGCAACCAGCTCGACATCGGCGGTGGCGGCATCCTGGATATCGGCTGCTATCCGATCGTCGCCGGCCGCTTCATCTTCGATGCGGAGCCGCGGCGGGTAATCGCCCTCATCGATCGCGATCCGGCGACGGGCGTCGACCGCCTCGCCTCGGCCATTCTCGATTTCGGCGAGGGGCGCCGCACGGAGTTCACAGTGTCGACCCAGCTCACTCCGCTGCAGCGGGTCGACATCGTCGGTACCAAGAAGCGTTTCGAGATCACCATCCCCTTCAACGCACCCCAGGCCGAGGCCGTGACCGTCTATACCGATGACGGCTCCAGGCTCGGCGACGCCTCGGCGGTGGCCGAGACCATCGCCCCGGTCGATCAATATGCCGAGGAGGTCGATGCCTTCTCCGCCGCCATCCGCGGCGAGATCACGCTGCCCTATGGCCCGGCCGACGCCGTGCAGAACATGAAGATCATCGATGCGCTGTTCCGCTCGGAAAAGAGCGGGGCTTGGGAGACGGTGTAGGGATTTTAAGGGGCGGGCGAGATGATCGGGTTGAAGATTAGGCTAAGCGTGCGAGCCCCCTCGCCCCGTTCTTACGGGGAGAGGATAGAGGTGAGGGGCTCAGCAATGCGCAGTTTTTCAAGGTTTGCGCCGCCCCTCATCCTTACCTTCTCCCCGTAAACGGGGCGAAGGGGTGGCTGGCGTTGCGCTTCTCGCCCTGAGTTAGCGCCTATCGGCAAGATGTCTGCGATCCCAGGGATTTATCGCCGCCTTTGCGAAAGAGGGATCTGCCTGAGATTGCAGATCTGCGTGCGCGTGCGGATCAGACGGCCCTGATAGCGCGATCCCGCCCGATACCAGCGGCAGCCATACCAGGGCGGGCGCCGCGTGGTCGTCTCGATATCCACGGACTTGTAGCGGCGGTGGGAGAAGTCGTGGCCGCCGATGAAGACGTTCTTGCCGAAGCGGACCTCGGCAAGAGCAGGCCCGCCGGCGCCGAGGAGCGCCAGCAGGATGGTGACGGCGAGGACCCGCAAACGGCCCATCGCGACAGGCTTACTTGGTGCCGAGCAGAGCGGCTTCGAGGATGTCGAGGCCTTCCTTGAGCACCTTGGGCTGGATGGTGAGCGGGGCGAGCAGGCGCACCGTTTCACCATAGACGCCGCAGGTGAGGATCATCAGGCCGCGCTCGAGGCACTCGGCCGCCAGGGCCTTGGCCGCGGCAGGATCGGGCTCGTTGCCGCCATGGCTGGTGACGAGTTCGAACGCCGTCATGCCGCCGAGGCCACGGATGTCGCCGATCGGGCGGCCGGTCTTCTTGCGCTTGATGGCCTTGAGGCGCTTGAGGATGAGCTCGCCCTGCTTGGTCGACTTGTCGAGCAAGTCCTCGGCCTCGAAGGCTTCGAACACGCCGAGCGCGGCGGCGCAGGCCACCGGATTGCCGGCATAGGTGCCGCCGAGGCCGCCGGGCTCCGGTGCATCCATGATATCGGCCTTGCCGACGATGCCGGCGAGCGGGAAGCCGCCGGCCAGGCTCTTGGCGGTGGTGATCAGGTCGGGCTCGACGCCGGAATGCTCCATGGCGAACCACTTGCCGGTACGGCCGAAGCCTGTCTGGATCTCGTCGGCGACCAGGAGGATGCCGTGCTCGTCGCACAGCGCGCGCAGGCGCTTGAGGAATTCCGGCGAGGCGATGTAGAAGCCGCCTTCACCCTGCACCGGCTCGATCACCATGGCGGCGACGTTCTTGGGATCGACATCCGTCTTGAACAGCCACTTCAGCGCCTCGAAGGTGTCGTCGACCGAAATGCCCTTGTGCTCGATCGGATAGGGCACGCGCCACACACCGCCCGGGAAGGGGCCGAACTTGGTCTTGTAGGGCACGACCTTGCCGGTCATCGCCATCGCCAGCAGGGTGCGACCGTGGAAGGCGCCGTTGAACACCACGACGTCGGAGCGGCCGGTATGGGCTCTGGCGATCTTGATGGCGTTTTCGACGGCCTCGGCGCCGGTGGTGACCAGCATCACCTTCTTGGGGCCAGAGATCGGCGCGATCTCGATGAGCTTCTCGGCGACCTGCACGGCCGGCTCGTAGGGCGTCACCATCAAGCAGGTATGGGTGTAGCGCTCGAGCTGCTCCTGCACCCGCTTCATCACGGTGGGGTGACGATGGCCGGTGTTGAGCACGGCGATGCCGCCGCCGAAATCGATGAAGCGGCGGCCTTCCACGTCCCAGATCTCGGAGTTTTTGGCCTTGGCGGCGAAGACCGGCTGGCCCGCGCTCATGCCGCGCGTGAAGACGCTGGCGCGCCTTTCCAGAAGGTCTTCCGTCTGGGTGCGGTTGGCGCCATGCGCCTTGGTGGCGGGTGCATTCATGGATCGAACTCCGATTGCTTGATCAATGCGCTGTGGGCGCATGCTATGGCGCTGTGCGACCGGCTCGTCAATCTCCGTGCGGGATCATCGACGGGCTGTTGTCCGATCGGTTCGGAGCCCTTCCGTGACGACGCTCTTGGATTGCGGCTGATCAGGCGCTTGGCTGGAATCCTGCCACGTCTTGCCGCAAGGCGGCAGGTGCTTTATGCCTGCCGCGGCGGTGCGGATTTGTAACCACTGAAGCCTTGAGACACCAGTCACCCGGCGCATTGCAGCAGGCAGGGCTGCGGGTCGGGATCGGGCATGGAAAGGGCGCGGCGTGGTGGTGGGTCCAGGCAATCAGTCTTCGAGCGAAGACCCACCGGGCGGCGGCGAGGAGATGAATGCCGGCGATGGCGCCGAGGCGGCCTTCGGCGGCCGGCTGCCGCCTTTGTCGATGCTCCGGGCCTTCGAGGCGGTCGGGCGCTTTTCTTCCATGCGCAAGGCCGGCGAGGCGCTCGGCGTCAGCCACACCGTGGTGTCCCGGCATGTGCGCCACCTGGAGGCCTGGTTCGATCTTCACCTCGTCACCTCCGGGGCGCGCGGCGTCAGGCTGACCAAGGCCGGCGCCCGCCTGTTCGAGGTGACGACCGCGGCTTTCGGCCAGCTCGCCGAAGTCACCGTGGAACTGCGGCCGGCCCAGCGCCTGCGCGGCCAGCTGCGGCTGTGGTGCGCCCCGGGCTTGGCAGCACGCTGGCTCACACCGCGGCTCGATGCCCTGCAGTCGGTGCTGCGGGACACGATCATCATGGTGCGTGCGACCTCCGACCAGCCCGATTTCGAGCGGCATGAAGCCGATGCCGCCATCATCTTCGCCGAGGAGGCTCCAGCATCGCCCGTGATGGCTGCACTTCTCCAGCGCGTGCGCATCTTTCCCGTCGCCAGCCCGGCCTGGCTGGCGACGCAGGCGCCGATAGCCAGCCTGGCCGACCTTGCCGGCCAGAAGCTCATTCATGAAGACAATGCCAGCCAATGGCACCGCTTCTTGCGTCTCGCCGGCTACCGAGCCGCCACGCTCAAGGGGCCGTGGCTGTGGTCGGCCTCATCCACCCATGATGCGGCCTTGGCGGGCCAGGGCGTGGCGCTGTCGACCAGCCTGCAGGCAGACGGGGACATCGCGGCGGGGCGGCTGGTCGAGCTTCTGCAGACCGACGTCTCGCTCGGTGGCTATTGGCTGATCGCCCCCGAAACGCGCTGGCGCCATCGCACCATATCGACCCTGCTCAAATGGCTGCGCCAGGAGATCGGAGGTCGTTCCGCCGCAGAGAGAGACTAGAGGCGTCTCGTCCTCACACCAAGTCGCGAAGATGCTGACTTTTCCCGGGATCGCAGGCGTCCTCGCCTGCCCTTCCCACCCATCAGTCGAAGCACTTTCAAGAGCACATACTTCGACAGGTCCGCGTTTTCGAGACTTGGTATCAGACGCCTTCTGCCCGCCCAAAAGTGTTGCAAATCGGGCACGGCTGGCAAGATTCGGGTAACCATCCCGTTAAAAAGACACCCTTATGGAGAAGTTTTGCAGGCTCGTTGCAATTCCGCCACAAAAATGATTACCGGTCGTTAACTTTCTCACGACACAACGAGCGCATGAAGACACGAACCCTCACATCTGCCCTGCGTTTCCTCGCGATAGCGGCGGTAACCTCGGCTCTTGGCGGCTGCGCCCTCTTTTCGACCTCGCGCGTGGCCAGCACCACGAATGAGCGTGAGTGTCTGGCCCGTGCCATGTATTTCGAGTCCAACCGATCCAGCGATGACGGCATGCTTGCCGTCGGCACGGTGGTGATGAACCGTGTCGAGTCCGGCAAATATCCGCGCTCGATCTGCGGCACGGTCGGCCAGCGCGTGCAGTTCGCCCCGGGCGTGCTGACGAAGCGGATGAACGACTCCGGCCGCGAGCGTGCCTTCCGAGTGGCGGATCAGGTGATCAGCGGCAAGCGCTATCCGGGCATGTCGAAGAATGTGCATTTCTTCCACACGGCCGGTTACACCTACCCCTACAACAACATGCATTACGTCGCTGTTGCCGGTGGCAATGCCTTCTACGAGAAGCGCCGCCGCGGTGGCGATGCGCCCTATGCTCCGCCGGTGATGGTGGCCCAGGCCGAGATGCCGCCGCTGCCGACGACGGTGGCCGCTGCCGAGCCGATGCCCTCGCCGCAGCCGCGCAAATATTCGCGGCCTGCTGCCCGGCCTCTGCCGACTGTGGCCTATCAGGATGATGCCGGTCCGCAGGCCGATCCCGTCATCGACATCCTGCCGCCGACCCGTCCTCGCCTCGGCCCGGTCAAGCGCCGCGCCGAACCCCAGGTGCAGGTCGCCCAGAATGATCCGGATGCCGGCATGATGCCGGAGGCCTTGCCGCCGGTGCGGCCGCGCGGTTCCATCGGCAAAGCGCATATCGGTGCAAGCCAAGCTGACGGCTCTCATGTCGCGTTGCCGCCGGTTCGTGGCGGCTCGCAGCCGCAATTCAACTTCCAGCAAGGGCCGTCCGGTGCTGAGGCCTCTGCACCTGCGGCCAAGCCGAGGCGGCCCATGGTGGCCCAGTCGCGTACCGTTCCCACGATCCGTATCCAGCCCGAAGCCGTGCAAGCGGATATGGGCGGCATGCCCGAGCCGGCGCCTGCTCCCAAGGCCAAGCGGCGTTCGAGCCTGGAGCCGGAACCGCTCTACTGAGGCACAATCAAGATCTGTCGAGCCTTCCCCATACAGGGAAGGCTCCCGAAGGGCGGGTGAGGGGTCTCTCCGCCCTTTTCCTTTATCAGACCCTGGCGGTCAGGCGATGGTAGCGTAGCCCTGTTCCCGCGCCTCGCGGTCCCAGGCCAGCGTCCTCTCGAAATCCGCTTGTTCCACCGGCGCGAAGCCGTTGAGCCGAAGCGCCTCGCCGAGCGGTGGGAACCAGGGCTGGTGATGGGCGGCCGCAAAGGCGGCCTTGAGTCGCACGATGGTCTCCGCCGGCAGGCCGGGAGCCGCCACGAAGGAAGGGATCGGTGCCAGCCCGGTGGAGCCGATCACGCGGATACCCTCGGTCAGGTCCGGGCGATAGGCGCGAATGAGCTCGTGCCAATAGCCGTCGAGCGGGCCGACATCGATCTCCCCCGCCAATACCTTGTCGAGGATACCGCGCGCGGTGACGAGATTGCCGACGACCTCGCGATAGAGGACCGGATGATCGGGCGAGCGATAGCGCAGCAGGTGATGGCGTAGCGCGTTGAAGCCGGAATGGGAGTGCTCGACCGTCCAGCCGATGCGATGGCCGAACGTATCCTCGATGCGCCGGAAGGGGCTGTCCGCCTTCACGATCAGGTCGGAGCGATAGAGCGGCTTGCCGCCGGCCCATTCGGCGGCCGGGATGGGCGCCGCAATCGGGATCACCTCGGAGAGCTGGAAGGCGATCGGATAGCCGCACATGAAGACGCAGCCGAGATCGTCACGCTCCCACAGCACTTCCAGGGGCTGCGGGGCGGGGTAGGGCTCATAGTCGAAGGCCACACCGGCGCTCGCCATCACATGGCCGAGTAGGGTCTTCCAATGGTCCTCGACCTCCGGGGTGACCGAGTACATGCGGGCATTGGCGATAAAGCGGGTCATGCAGGCACCGGTTGAAGTTTCGTCGTTGCGAGTTGGAACTCACAGCCCTCCAGGCTGGATGGCAAGGCCGGTACCGATCATGGAATCGCGGGTGACGAGCTGGGCCAATGCCATCTCACTCCACCCCTTGGTGCCGTCGGGCCGCTGGGGCAGTACGAGGTAGCGCAGTTCCGCGGTCGAGTCCCAGACCCGGATTTCGGTGTCATCAGGCAGGGTGACGCCAAACTCGGCCAGCACCCCGCGCGGATCGATCACGGCGCGCGAGCGATAGGGCGCAGATTTGTACCAGACCGGCGGCAGGCCGAGCACGGACCAGGGATAGCAGGAGCACAGAGTGCAGACGATGAGGTTGTGGAGCCCCGGCTTGTTCTCCACCACCTTCATATGCTCGCCCTGGCGGCCGGAATAGCCGAGCGAGGCGATGGCCGCCGTGGCGTCTTCCAGGAGCCAGGTCCGGAATTCCTCGTCCCGCCAGGCATGGGCGACGACATGGGCGCCGTTGCGGGGGCCGACCTTGTTCTCATAGGTGTCGATGAAGACGTCGAGGGCAGCCGGGTCGACATAGCCCTTCTCGACCAGCACGGCTTCGAGCTTCTTCACCCGCTCGGCCATGGGGGAGGGCGGCGCGCCATGGTGATGGTCGTCATGGTCGTGATCGTGATCGTGCGTGCTCATGGCGAATGTGTCGCAGAGATCGCAAGGAGAGGCAATGGTGCGGTGGACGGGCGGACGTCAAGTCCGCTTCTTCCCAATCCCCCGCACTTGCGGTGCACCCTTCCGGTCGCTAGATCAGAGGCAGGTGTGAATGGCCCGGAAGGCTTGGAGACCCGATGCGCGCAATCCTCGACATCATCCTCATCCTGCTGCAGCTCTATATCTATATCGTGCTGGCTTCCGTGGTATTTTCATATCTGGTGGCGTTCAACGTCGTCAGCCGCCGCAATCCCACGGTGGCGGCGATCGGCGATGCCCTCTATCGCTTGACCGAGCCGGTCTTCGCACCGATCCGGCGCCGCCTGCCCGATTTCGGCAGCATCGATTTCGCGCCCTTCGTGGCGATCCTGATCGCGATCTTCATCGAGCGGATCATCGCCTATTACATCTATCCCAACGTGCTTTGAGCGATACCGGTTTCGGCAAACCCTGGCGAATCACGTCGGATGGGCTGCTCGTCGCGATGCGCTTGACGCCTCGGGGCGGCAAGGATGTGATCGGGGCCGTGGAAATCATGTCGGACGCCAGATCCGTGCTGACGGCCAAGGTGCGGGCAATTCCCGCCGGTGGAGAAGCCAATCAAGCCCTGGTCAAGCTGGTCGCCAAGGCTGTGGGCGTGCCGACGAGCCGCGTGTCGATCACGCATGGAGCGACCAGCCGGATCAAGCTGGTGCTGGTGGAGGGCGACGGCGCCGCACTGGAACAATCAATTCTCGCCAGGATGGGCAGATAGTTGCGGAACAAATGACCTCACCTTGCGTTAACCAGGGCAATTTTGCACAGGCAAGGGTAGGGGATTTGGCCATATGGCGATGATTTTGCGTTCACTTCTGGCCGTGGGCGGCATGGTGCTGGCGCTCGATGCCCAGGCGGCCGAAGCTCCTGAGGTCGCAGCCTGCAAGGCAAGCGGCCTGCTCGCCCTTCAGCAGAAGTCGCCCGACATCGCCGATCTCGTCATCGACCAGGAAAGCATCGCCGTCTCGGCGGCGGATACCAAGGTCGGCGATGTGCCGGTCAAGGTCGTCGTGCTCGGGGAGGCCTATATCAAGCGGGCCAAGGAGACGGGCCGGCCGGACCGCTTCGTCTGCCTCATCGGCGAGAAGGGCAAGGTGCTCCTGACATTCTTCACGGCGAAATAGCCGCGACCGCCCAAGCTCCTTCTCGACGCGATGTCTCATGCCTGCGGCTTGTCCCAGCGCTTGCGGATCAGGCCTTCCTGGGCCACCGAGGCGATCAGGCGGCCATCCTGCCAGATCTCGCCGCGGGCAAAGCCGCGGGCGCCGCCGGTGAAGGGGCTCTCCTGCGCGTAGAGCAGCCATTCGTCCATCTTGAACGGGGCATGAAACCACATGGCGTGGTCGATCGATGCCGGCTGCACGTCGGGATCGAACACGCTCTTGCCATGGGCGACGAGCGTGGTGTCGAGCAGGGTCATGTCGGTGGTGTAGGCCAGCACGGCCTCGTGCAGGGCCCGGTCGTCGGGCAGCTTACGGGCGGCACGGATCCAGATATATTGCCGAGGCTCCTGGGGCGTGCGGGCGATGTAGCGCTTCATGTCGACGGGCCTGAGTTCGATCGGACGTTCGCGCTCCCAATAGTCGCGGACCATCTTGGGCAGATGGCCGAGGAATTGATCCTTGAGCTCGGCGATGCTTGGCAATTGATCGGGGGTAGGCACATCCGGCATGGTCGCCTGGTGGTGCCAGCCTTCTTCGGGGCGATGGTAGGAACAGGATAGCGAGAAGATCGGCTGGCCATGCTGGATGGCGATGGCGCGGCGGGTGGTGAAGCTCTTGCCATCACGCAGCCGGTCGACCTGGTAGATGATCGGCACGCTCGGATCGCCCGGCCGCAGGAAATAGCCGTGCAGGGAATGCACATGGCGGTCGGGCTCGACGGTGCGGGTCGCTGCCACCAGGGCCTGGCTGATCACCAGGCCGCCAAAAACGCGCTGCCAGCCGCCCTGCGGGCTCGTGCCGCGGTAAAGATTGTGTTCGAGCTGTTCGAGATCGAGTATCGAGAGGAGATTCGCAAAGGGATCGGACATGAAGCTTTCCTTGATGGAGGCAGAGCATCGGTCCTTCCTAGAGCAAAGCGCGTTTTGGTAGAAACGCCCTTTTACTCTAGCTCTTTGGTCGGACGCGTCTTTGCGATTTGAGATGGTTCCGTCAAATCGCAAAACGCTTTGGAAAGTCAAGCGCGGGGTTCGCACATGGCCAGCAAAGCCGATCTTGTCATAGCCGGTGCCGGCTTTGCCGGCCTCGGCCTCGCTTTGGCACTGAAGACCGAGCTCGGCGCGAGCTTTTCGGTCATCATCGTCGATCCCATGCTCGGCAAGGGTCCCTCGCGCGATCCGCGCTCCTCCTCCATCGCCACCGGCGCGCGGCGGTTTCTCGAGAAGCTCGAGGTCTGGGAAGCCGTGGCCGGTGAGGCCCAGCCGATCCTCGACATGGTGATCACCGATTCCAAGCTCGACGATCCGATCCGGCCGACCTTCCTGTCCTTCGGCGGTGACGTCGAGCCGGGCGAGCCTTTCGGCCATATGGTGGAGAACCGGCTGCTGCTCGATGCCCTGGTGGCGCGGGCCGAGGCCCTCGGCATCGAGCTGCGCGGGCAGGGGGCCACTGTCAGCCGCTACAAGCTGACCGAGGACGGCATCACCGCCGAACTGCCTTCCGGCGACGACATCGCCACGCACTTGCTGGCGGCGGCCGATGGCGGGCGCTCGCGGCTGCGCGAGCAGGCCGGGATCGCCATGCATGGCTGGGATTACGGCCAGTCCGGCATCGTCACCACCGTCGAGCATGAACTCGACCATGAAGGGCGGGCGGAAGAGCATTTCCTGCCCGCCGGTCCCTTCGCCATCCTGCCGCTGACGGGCCGGCGCTCCTCCCTGGTCTGGACCGAGAAGACCGAGGAGGCGACCCGCATCCTCGGTCTCGACGATGCCGGCTTCCATGCCGAACTGGAGCGCCGCTTCGGCCTCAAGCTCGGCGAACTCAAGGTGATCGGGCCGCGCGCCGCCTTTCCGCTGTCGATGCGCATCGCCCGCAATTTCGTGGGCGACCGGCTGGCCCTAGTCGGCGATGCCGCCCATATCATCCATCCCATTGCCGGGCAGGGCCTCAATCTGGGTATCCGCGACGCCGCCGCTCTTGCGGAATGCGTCGCCGATGCCGCTGCGCTCGGCCTGGATATTGGCAGCCCGGACGTGCTGGAGCGCTATCAGCGCTGGCGGCGTTTCGACACCGTCTCGATGGGCATCGCCACCGATGGCTTGAACCGCCTGTTCTCCAACGACCACGATGCCATCCGCTTGGTGCGCGATGTCGGCCTTGGCCTGGTGGAGCGTTTTCCGGCTGCCAAGAAGCTGTTCATCCGCGAGGCTACGGGCCTGACCGGCACGGTGCCGCGCCTGATGCGGTAAGGGACGGAGCGCGGACATCCTGTGCGCTTGTTCCCCCAACCCAAGCGCAATGCTCGTTGGAAAGAAAGAGGCGGACAAGATGTCCGCACTCCGAAAGCGCCCAGTTGCCCCCTTTTCACCAATCTGACACTGTCGCTGCTCGGTTGTGAATGAGGGCTGCATGGATCTGGAGTTTGCCGGCAAGGTCATCGCCGTGACGGGGGCTTCGCGCGGTGTCGGGCGGGCCATTGCCGAGCGCCTGGCGGCGGAAGGGGCGGCGGTGGCGATCGCGGCGCGCTCGGCGCAGGAGCTGGCCGATGCCCATGCCGCGATCGAGGGCCATGGCGGGCGCTGCCTGGCCTATGCCTGCGACCTTTCCGTGGCCGGAGAGGCGGCCGCCTTCATCGGCGCCGTGATCGAGATCTTCGGGCGCCTGGACGGCCTGGTCTGCAACGCGACCATGGCGACCGGGCAGGGGCAGGAACGCGAGGCCTGGCAGGCGGAACTGGCGCTCAATCTCGGCCATGGCGTCGAGGCCCTGGACGCGGCGCTGCCCGTGCTGGCGCCGACCGGCAGCATGCTGTTCATCGTCGGGGCCGATGCCGACAGCTGGCCGCAGGCGGCCTGCCGCGCCGGGCTGGCGGCTGCGGCCGAGCGGCACGCCGTGCGCGTCAACCTGATCGGCCGCAAGAGCGAGGCGCTGGCCGATAGCGCCGCCTTCCTGCTGTCGCAGCGCGCAGAGGGGATCAAGGGCGCGTTGCTCTAGGCCGCCAGGGCCTCCTGCTGCAGCACGGTTTCGCGCAGGAAGGTGGCGAAGCGCTTGGTGGCGACGCTGGCATTGGCGGGCACGACCAGGGCGATGTCGAGATGCGGCAGCTCCGGGAAGCCCTCGTCTTCGCCCAGGCGGCGCCATTCCTTGGGAATCGAGGAAATGCCGAGAATGGTGATCGCCATGCCGGCATTCACGGCCGAATGGATGCCGGGCATGTGGCTCGACGTATAGGCGATGCGCCAGGGCCTGTTCATGGCGTCGAGGGCGGCGAGCGCGTCGGGCCGGCAGCGGCAGCCCTCGGGGAACATGGCGAGCGGCAGGGGATCGATCAGCTCCGGCCGATGGTCGCGCGCCGCGCACCAGGCCCGCGGCTCGCGGCGCAGCACTTCGCCGAGCGGGCGGGCGGGATCCTGGGTGATGATGGCAAGATCGACCTCCCCGCGCTCCAGCATGGGTTCGAGGCGGAAGGAGAGGTCGCAGCGCATTTCGAGCTGTACGCGCGGGAAGCGCCGGGAGAAGGCGCCGATCAGCGGCGACACCATCATGTCGACGAAGTCATCCGGCACGGCCAGGCGCACCCGGCCTGCCGCCTCGTCGCCGCCGATGGCGGCGAGCGCCTCATCCTCCAGGCTGAGGATGCGGCGGGCATAGCCGATCAGGATCTCGCCGGCGAAAGTCGGCGTCACCCCCTTGCGCGAGCGTTCCAGCAGGCGCTTGCCGATGCGCGCTTCCATGCGCGAGACGATCACGCTGACGGCGGCCTGCGTCTTGCCCAGCGCTTCGCCGGCGGCCGTGAAGCCGCCGCGATCGATGATGGTGACCAGCGTTTCCAGGCTGTCCGTATCGAAATGGCGCATATCCGGCGTTCCATAAGAAAATGAAATCCTGCCATAAGATACATTCGTTTTCGCTTATGTGAAGCGTGACCTATCTTCGCGGCAAGTACGCGTATCAGCCCCGAGTATGTCATGAGCGACATCGTTTCCGCCCCCCGCCCCACCCCCCTGCCGGCGCTCGATTCCGTCGGCCTGGGCGCCATGATCGCCTCCGTTCTGGCGATTGCCTGGTCGCCCATCCTGATCCGGTTCAGCGATGTCGCGCCGGCCGCCGCCGCCTTCTGGCGGCTGGTGTTCTCGCTGCCGGTGCTGTTCGTGTGGGCCGAGGCAGAAAGGCGGCGGGCCGGCGGCACGAGCATGGCCTCCCTGCTCACGCGCCCGGGCCTGTTGGCGGCGAGCCTGGCCGGCGTGGCTTTTTCAGCCGATCTTGCCTTCTACCATGCCGCCTTGCCGCTGACCTCGGTGGCCAATGCCAGCTTCATTTCGAACCTCGCCCCGGTGGCCTCGGTGGTCGCCGGCTTCGTGCTGCTGCGCGACCGCATCCGGCCGGCGGTGCTGGGAGCGCTCGCCATCGCCCTCGTCGGCGTGGCCATCACCAGCGGCGCCCACCGCACCGGCCTCACCATGGGCAGGGGCGACCTCCTGGCTCTCGGCGCGGCGCTCGCCTATGCCTTCTATCTCGTCGCCCTCCGGGTGGCGCGCAACACGCGCCTGGCCGCCGATGCCTCGCTGGTTTCGACGGTGGTCGCCGCCCTCGGCCTGGTGGCGATCATGCTGGTCGAAGGCGGCACCTTCCTGCCGCAGTCGCCGCAGGGCTGGGCGGTGGTCATCGGCCTCGGCCTGATCTGCCAGGTGCTCGGCCAGGGGCTGAGCGCGGTCGGCATCGGGCGGCTGCCCGCCGGCGTGGTGGCGATCATCCTGCTTTCGCATCCGGTGCTGTCGGCGATCATCGCCTATTTCGTCTTCGGCGAAGCCCTGAGCCTCGACCAGCTCGTCGGCGGCATCCTGATCCTGGCGGCCGTGATGATGACGCGCATCAACATGAAGTGATGGGGCTACGTCCTTTCGCGGACTCGACAGCACATCGAGCCCGGCATAGTTTACCTTGAGGCATGCGAAGCGGTGGGCCGTCGCTTGCCAGTAGGTGATGCATGCGTTTGTTCTTTGCCCTGTCCGCCGTGATGATCCTCGCGCAATTGCCGGCCGCGGCGCAGGCTGCCGCCCCGCAAGAGCTGGAAGACGCGATCTTCGACGACGTCAAATTGTATCGTCCGGCCGACAAGCCGGCCAATGTCATCGTGCTGCTGTCCGATGCCGACGGCTTCGGCAATGACGAGGAAACCCTCGCCGCGGAGTTCCAGCAGCGCGGCGATCTGGTGATCGGCCTGGACTGGCCGACATCGAGACGCACCGCCGGCGGCCGCCATCGCATGACCTGCCCCGAACTCGCCGGCCATATCGAAGACACCACGCTGCGCATCGAACGCGAGCAGGCGATCACCCCCTATGTCACGCCCGTGCTGGCCGGGGCCGGTCTGGGCCGGGATGCCGCGCGCTCCCTGGCCCTGCAGGCGGACAGCCATCGCCTCGCCGGCGTGATCGCGGTGCACACCACCACGATGAAGCCCGATACGATCTCGGCCTGCCTCGTCGACAAGGCGGCCCTCGCCAGCGCCGACGTTTCGGCGGCGACCACCGCCAGTTTTGTGGCGCTGCGTGAAATCGAGGATGGCGACGAGAGTGCCGCCGAAGAGGCGGCGGAGGCCCTGGGCAAGGACGCCGGTCCGCATGGTCCGGGCGATCTGTCCGACCTGCCGCTCTATGTCTCCGAACCCGAGCAGCCCGCCAGCCGCCTCGCCGTGGTGCTGACGGGGGATGGCGGCATGGGCCAGCTCAACGTCGATCTGGCGACGGCGCTGACCCGGCGCGGGGTCGGCGTGGTCTCCATCGATTCCAGGCGCTATTTCTGGGCCAAGCGCGATCCCGACGAAGTCGCCGCCGACCTCAAGCGCATCATCAAGCATTACCGCGCGGCCTGGCCGGTCGAGCGGGTGGCGCTGGTCGGCTATTCCTTCGGCGGCGACGCATTGCCGCTGGTCTATAACCGGCTGTCCAAACGCATCAAGAGCATCGTCGCGGTGGTCTCCCTGCTGTCGATCGCGCCGGTGACGGACATGCGCGTCGAGTTGAGCGACGACGACTATCCCAACGAGATCCCGCTCCTGCCCGAAGCGGCGCGCATCGACGCGCCGAATGTGCAATGCATCTACGGCCAGGACGATCGCATGGCCGCACTGGCCTGTCCGGCCCTGGCCAAGGCCCGTCCGGATTTTGCCATCCTGCGCGAGGCGGGCGGCCATGGCTTCAGCGGCGATGCCGAGCGCCTGGCCGATCTCATCGTGGCGCCGCTGCTGTCTGCCCCGGCGGTGGAGCGCCATGCCCGGGCCGGTGTGAGCGGTAATCACGGGCATTGAGGGCAGGCCTGGGGCGCAGATGTCCTCGTCCATAGGCGCTACTTTGCGATGAGAGTACGCTCTTTACCCTCCCCTGGAGGGGGAGGGTCGGCCTGGAAGGCCGGGGTGGGGTGAAGAAGCTCCGGCTTTGAGGATGAGACGACATCTTCTTGTAAGGAAGTCACCCCACCCCGAGGCTTCGCCTCGACCCTCCCCCTCCAGGGGAGGGTAAAGAGTCCTCGCCTCAGCTCTCCACCTTGATCCGCCCCCCAGCGCCAGTGGTGACCGTGCCCTTCTCGCGCAGATAGACCATCACCTCATTGGCGAGCAGCTTGCCGTCGGTCGCGCCGATCAGCACGCGCCCCCGGCCGATGGCGTCATAGCCGTCGCCACCCGCCAGCAGGAAATTGTTGGAGGCGACCTTGTAGCGCCTGACAGGATCGAGCTTTTCGCCGTTGACGCTGACCGAGGCGATGCGCGCGCCGACGGGCGCCCTGGCATCCACCACGATGGCAAGGCCCGAGACCTGCGGGAAGCGGCCGGCATAGTTCTGGAGCTGGGAGACGCCGTTTTCGAGCGCGGCCTTGATGTCCGAGCCCTTGAGCTCGACCAGCACGGTGGTGTTGCCGAAGGGGAGTTCGGAGAGGATGTCGCGGCGGGTCAGCCGGGCGCCGGCCGGATAGAGCTTGTTGGCACGGATGCCGCCGCCATTGGTGATGGCGCAATCGGCGCCGGTGCGGGCGCGGATGGCATCGGCGATGAGATCGCCCATGGCGGTTTCCTGGGAGCGCACGCTGGCGGTGCGGCTGTCGAGCTCGACGGCGGTGGTGGCGATTTCAACGTCGAGTTCGCGCGACAGCTCGGCCTCGAGCTTGTCGACGGCGGCCTGCACCTCAGGATCCGGCTGCACCGACAGGCTGTCATGCACGCGAAAGCTCGGCAGCCAGGCGAGCTTGCGGCTCGCACCCTCGCCGCTCGGCGTCACCACGAAGTCGATGGCGGTGACGAAATTGCCCTCTTCGTTGGACTCAACCATCACCGTGCGGCCGTCATAGGTGATGGCAAGATCATGGTCGTGGCCCGTCAGCAGCACGTCGACCAGCCGGGAGCGCACGATCTCATTGTCCATGTCGCGATCGGTATGGGCGACGCAGACGATGAATTCGGCGCCCGCTCTGCGCAGGATCTCCACCTCGCGCTTCAGCGTCTCCAGCTCGGGCGCGAAGATGAGGTCGCCGCTCTGCGACATCTGGGGCGTCGCCGCCAAAGCGAGGCCGGTGACGCCGACCTTGATGTCGCCGAGCTCGTGGATCGAATTGTCCTTCATGCCGGGGATGGGGCTGCCGTCGGCCCGGCGCATATTGGCGGCGTAGAAGGGAAAGTTCGCCTCGCCCATGCGCTTGAAATAGACCTCGGTGCCGAAGTCGAACTCGTGATTGCCGGGCACGAAGATGTCGGGCCGGATCATGTTGGTGAGGGCGACGATGTGCTCGCCCTGGTCGAAGCCCGACATCAGCGAGGGCGAGAAGCAATCGCCGGCATGGCAGAACAGCATGGGCACGCCGCGGGCGCGCTCGGCCTTGACCACGGCCGCGAGCTTGGCAAAGCCGCCGCGGCCCTTGGTGTCGCCGGCCTTGTAGATGTCGTTGACGAGCAGCAGCGAGAAGGTGGTGCCCGCCGGCGCCGCCTCGGCAGTCTCGGCCGCGCCCGACAGCATGGTGACGGAAAAGCCGGCGGCAAGGCCGAGGCCCAGCGTCTGGCGGCGATTGAGACGAGGCATGGCGGGCATCCCGAAAGGCGGTGAAGGCCGGAGGGTTCCACAGGGATGTGACGGAGGCAAGTCGGGAGGGGGGGCGGCAGACGGCTATCGAAGGGGAAGAGGGGACCCGGCACACCGGAATGACTACTTTGCGCCCTCATCTCGGTTGTTCGATCGGGTCATGCGATTGCCCAAAAGCAGACATTGCTGACCGACGGTCGAGAAGCAGCTCAAGCATTGACCGAATATCACTTTCAGTTCTAGTCTGTGAGGACTAATCCTCGGGGCATCTTATATGTTCGTCTCATCTTTGCGTGGCATCCAGTAGATGTCGCCTATTCGTCCTATCGACATGACCACGTTGAACCAGATCTTCGACATGGAGCAAGGCTATCTCCTCGATTTCTCTGACAGGACGATGGGTGAGTTTTTCGCCCAAGAACTGAACATCGATATCGATGATCAGCGATACCGTCTCGAGGGTACGTCGAAAGCAAAGCGCTTCCGCTCATTCCTGAAGCAGTCTGAGACAGAAGTCGCCGTCAAAGCGCTCCAGCGTCTATGGGAGCACCGCCAAGCGTCCCTTCAAATCCGAGACGTCGTAGATGAAGTGCAGAACGCTCAAGGGCGGCTGCTGGACATCATTGATCGGCTCCGGGGTAACAAGCCTCTAGTCGAGGCCGCATTTACCCGTACGGCATTCAACTGGCAGGTCATCGATCGCCTCCGGAACGACCTTCACGCACTGCATACGGTGGCGCCCCAACAGCGTGGCTATCGTTTCGAGGCCTTTCTGAAGGAGACCTTCGATCTCTTCGGCATGAAGGCCAGAGATCCATTTCGAAATATCGGCGAGCAAATCGACGGCAGCTTCGAGCTTGGCAATGAGACCTATCTGCTGGAAGCCAAATGGCTGAATGCGAAGGTCGGCATCGGCGACCTTCATGCTTTTCACGGCAAGGTAGATCAGAAAGCCGCTTGGGCCCGGGGCGTATTCGTCAGTTACAACGGATTTTCCGATGAAGGTCTCGTTGCCTTCGGTCGGGGGAAACGAATCGTCTGCGTCGAAGGGTTGGACATTGATGATGCTTTCACACGCCGCATCCCCGTGAACCACGTGATCGAGCAAAAAGTCAGGCGTGCTGCCGAGACTGGAAATTGCTTCGTTCGAGTTAGGGACCTGTTTCCATGACCGAAAAGGACAGAACCGCACCCGAGGTTTTCATCATCGAATCGCTAAAGTTCGACGAGGAGCAGGATTATCGAGAGGGCGAATCCATAGCTCGCTCGCTGAAGATGTCAGGCAAGAGCCCCATCTATCGGTATGTTCGCACGGCTCAGGAACTTCAGCACTTCGTGGATGAGTTTGAGGACAGCAACTACCGCTATCTTCACGTCTCTTGTCATGGCAGCAAGACCGGGGTGAGCACGACGCTCAACAATCTGAGCACTGGAGATTTCGCCCAGATCGTCGGGCCGGCTCTGGAAAAAAAGCGCCTGTTCCTTTCCACATGCCAAGCGTCGACGACCGAGATGGCGAGTGCTGTCTTCTCGCGCAGCGGTTGCTACTCGTTGGCGGGGCCCGTCAACAAGATCAATTTTGACGACAGCGTCATCCTGTGGACCTCGTTCTATCACCTAATGTTCAAGGCCAACGAAAGGGCGATGAAGCAGGCGGCTATCAAACAGACAATGGCACAGTGCGCCGCAATGCTGGGCGAGAAGGTCGCATTCTACACTCCGCGAAAGAAGCTAGGACCTGAACGGACGGTGCTGCCTGCCAAGGCGGTTCCATCGCTGACTTAGAGTGGATGTGGGACGCTTATGCTGGAATTCGATCTGCCCCCAGCCATCGCTGATCTGGTCGCTGCGCGGAACAAGCTGAGAGCCCACTACCGTTCGGTGGGGCTGAAATTCACCCTCGATGGCAACCTAGTCGGCGATCTTGGCGAGGCCATCGCCGTCGAGCTCTTCGGTCTGAAGCTTGTTGAGGCTCGATCGACCGCTGGAATTGATGGACGTGCCCCGGATGGCAGGACAGTGCAGGTTAAGGCGACGGGCACCGGCTCAGGGCCAGCGTTCCGGCAGGCAGAGACCAAGGCGCAGCACCTATTGTTTTTCGATCTGGATTTCGAGCGTGCGCGTGGTCTGGTCGTTTTCAACGGCCCCGAGCATGTGGCTGTCGCGTCGCTACCGTCCGTCTTCACCGGTCAACGGTCTTTGACGCGAAGACAGATCCGAGCTGCAGACACCCGAGTGGATAATTCCGATCGACTGCCTCGAGTCGACCTCGCGGTCGGGAGTGGACAGTAATGACGGAAAGCTATCCGCTGACCTTCAGCGACTTAGATCAGAAGATGTACGAAAAGCTCGATGCTGCGGCACGGGACCTTTCCGACTGCACTGCCTATGGGGCCTTCATCATCAAGAAGGGTGGAAGGCGAAGCCTTGGGGACGAGGCTCGACGTATCTACAGCAGTCGGCTTTCATGACGAGCATGGTGGTTTCCTACGCCCGCGCCTTTGCGACGAGCTATGGCTGGCCGAAGATGCCAACAGCGTATCTGAATTCGTTCGACGCGCCGGAAATGGAATTGCATGAGCGGGTGCTGAAACTACGCAATCAGCTCTACGCCCACACCGACTCCGTAAATTATCCCGTGAAGCCATACTACTCGGATCTTCACTCCGACATCATCCATTTCCACGTCCTCGAAATGCCCTATGAGGACATTGAGAAACTCGCCGGCATGTGTCGGAAGATCACCAGGCAATGCCTCGCAGACCAAGTGGACATCAAAGCCAAATACCTCAAACTGGAAGACAGGTCGTCCCGCCGCGTTGTGTAGCGGGGCGCTCGCCGCTCGAACTTCGTCAAGAATGGCTACTTCTTCGCCATGCCCACCGCTGCCGGCACGACCGTAGCACGCCCCACCTCCCGTAGGACTCGTTTATGGCTGCCATCACCTTCGCAGATCGCTCATGGTCGAGGCCGTAGAACAGGGCGCGAAGCAGATCTGCCGGCGGCACCAGATCCTGCGTGATGATGCCCGCCTTGCTGTATCGGAACCCCGGGCCCATAAGCGATCCACCGCTCGGCGTGCGGCCATTATTAGCGTCAGGCTGTCATTAGTCGCCTCGGGGATGTCGATCGTCATGCTTAAGCTGCGCTGCGTGTCTCAAAAAGTGGGCTTGTGTACATGAAGGCACTGACGTGATCTGTCGCGAGGGGTGCAGTCGCACTTCTCGTCGACGCGGGTGGGCCTCTCAACCGGGTTGCGCGTGACGATCTCCTGGTCGACTGCGAAGTTGAGCAGGAGATTGAACAGGCCATGGTCATGTCGGCGGTGCGTGGCCGGTCGGCTAGTTCGCTACCGGCCCATCTAGGCCGTTACCAATGGCCGCTGGGAATGTCCGCTATCGCCGGCACGTCGAAAAAAGCCGCCAGTCTGCTACCGGCCCCAATTTGGTCTTTCCGATGCTCGCGTCCAAATCGTCGTTCCAGAGAGCGAATTGGTATGGCGACAACGCCTCCCTCTTTGTTTGCAGCTCACCGATCCTACAAAGGCTCGAAACGGAAGCCCTTCTCCTTGCGTGAGAGGCGGCCGACGCCGGGCGAGTCGAGATGCGCTCCTGCAACGCAATAGCCGCCGTCGGCTGCCAGGGCCATGAGGCGCATGCGGCTTTCGCGCGCCTGTTCCTGGTCGGCGTCGAACTCCCAGGTCAGCTCCGGCCTGTCGAATTGAAGCGATGGCACGTGAATGGTGTCACCCCAGATCAGGATCGTCTCGCCCTCGCTGGTGACGCGAAAACACGTATGGCCGGCCTCGTGGCCCGGAGCGGCCAAGGCCTCGATATCAGCCCCCAGGAATTGCCCCGACTCGAACGGTTCCGCCCTCTCGTGGAACCGTTCGAGTCGGGCTACGTCCCGGAACAGGCCGAGTTCCGCCCGGGGTACGAAGAGACGGGAGAGGTTCGGGAAGGCATCCTCGCCATTGGGCAGAATGAGCCCGTGAATATGGTCGAGATGCGTGTGGGTAAAGGCGACGGTCCGGATACGGTCGACGGCAATGCACGCCTCGCGCAGGGCCTGGGGCAGAAAGCCCATGCTCGGGTGCCAGGCGTTCGATGATCCGCTGTCGATCAGCGTAACCGCCTCGCCGTCATCGATGGCGAAGGCGTTGACCGAGAGCCTCAGTCCGCCCTCGACGAGATGAAGCTGTGGCGGCAGGTCGGGGCCGAAGGGGCGGTCGCCCGGCTGGCGCAACCGGGTGACGGGCATGTCGACATAGCCGTCCCGGAGGGAAATCAACGCCAAGCGACCGAATTCATAGGCGGCATGATGCTCGCCGGCAGCAATCCGCTTCATCGATGTCTCCTGTCAATATCGCCCTCTCGCATGGCGTCGGGCGTTGTGCCGCGATACGACGAGCAGCCGTTCCAGCGTGCCAGGGAGCCTGGAGATGGGCCCCGGCCGATGTTCCCAGCTATTTCTTCAGCCGATCCAGGATCGCCCGGGCCACAGGCTCGTAGTTCCCGTCGAAATGGTGGCCGCCCGGCCGTTCGATCAGTGTGGCCTTGCTCATTTCGGGGAAGACGCAGGCGGTGCCGTTCTCGACCACTTCTTCCTTGCCGTAGAAGCACATGGTCTTCTCGAAGGGCAGGCTGGGCAGATAGGGCTTGAGGTCGACGTCCGAGGAGGAGGCGACGCCGAGCCAGCCGGAGACCGAGATCTCGAAATCGGCGGTCGGCTCCAGGCCCAGCATGGCGAGGAGGTTGATCTTCTTTTGCATCGGCGGCGGCAATTTCTGCCAAACGAAGGGGATCACGTCCGCGCCCAGCGAATAGCCGATGATGGCCACGCGCTTGGCGCCCCACAGCTTGGTGTAATAGCCGATGATGCGGGTGAGGTCGCCGGCGATGACATCAGGCTCCTTGGTGCTCCAGAAATAGCGCAGCGAATCGACGCCGACCACGGCGACGCCTTCCTTCTGCAGGATCTCGCCGATGGTCTTGTCGATGTCGCGCCAGCCGCCGTCACCGGAGATGAAGATGGCAAGGCCCGTCGGCGGGCCGGAGGCCGGCAGCTCCACCAGAGGCAGGTCGCTGAGTTCCTGGTTGGGCGGCGCGCCCATCTCGACGGCGGCTTTCACCACGGCATCGACAACGGCGTCAGCCCCGCCGTCGGCGACGACCGACTGGGCATCCTTGGTGCCGGCGACGAAGGCCTGCGTCGTCGGATCGGGAGCGGAAGCGCCGACATAGGTCCAGCGTCCCGGCACCTTGGCGAGCGGCTTGTACTGCCATTTGCCGTCGGCGGCCTTGGAGACCGGCGCGCCTTCGCACATGCGCAGCTTGGAGGCCATCTCGTCGGAAAAGCCGGTCGAGACGGCGCCGGCGGCGGTGTTCTCCGGGGCCTGGGCGAGATTGATGTAGGCGAAGGTGCCGCCGAGCGTGCCGAGGCCGACGACCACCGGCCAGCGCCAGGTCTGCATGCCCAGTTGGCGCTGGGCCTCGCGGGCCGAATCCTCGATGTCGCCGAAGGCATAGTGGCAATCTTCCTCGTCGCCCTTGGCGAGGCCGTCGATGAAGGCCTGGCTGTCGATCAGCATCACGGCGGCGCCCTGGTCCACCAATTTGTCGGCCACGGCGCGGTAGGCCGGCGTGAGCCCGTCCTTGTCGGACAGCAGGGCGACGAATTTGGTGGGTTCCTCCTCGGGGGCGAGCACCGTGACGGTGCCGAGGACCTCCTCCTGCACCTTGACCTCACGCGGGGCCGACAGCGCCGATGCCGTGGAGGCCAGCAGGGCGAAACAGAACAAGGCGATGCGGCGCATCAACTGGCCTCCTCGGGCAAAGCGCGTCTCGGGCTCGAAGCGATCAAGCCGGTAACATCCATGAGAATCTGCGGTAGGGCCAGTCCCCCGGGGAAGGCAAGATATTTCGGTCGCCAATCCGGCTTGAACTTGTCCTTGTAGGCCCTGAGGCCTTCGAAATTGTAGAAGCGGTCGCCGCGCTTGTAGACGAAGGAGCCGATGCGGCTCCACAGCGAGGCGAGGCGGTGGCGCGCCAGGCCGGAGAGCGGCGCCATGCCGAGATTGAACCAGGCAAAGCCCTCGCTTTTGGCCTGGGCCAGAAGGCCGATGAACAACAGGTCCATCATGCCGGCCGGGCCTTGCGGCAGATAGCGCATCAGGTCGACCGTATATTCCTGCTTGTCCGCGCCGCGCCAGATATTGGCGAAGGCGACGATGCGGCCGTCCTGGCGGATCACGGCCTGATCGTAGCGCCTGATATAGTCTGAGGACCAGAAGCCGAGCGAAAAGCCCTTTTCCTTGTTGCCCTTCTCCTCGAGCCAGGCGTCCGAGACCGCCTGGAGCTCGCCGAGGATGGCGTCGACTTCGGCGGCCGGCACGATCTCGAAGGAGGCGCCGGAGCGCTCGGCCTTGGCGCGGGCCTGGCGCAGGCGGCGGCCCTCGCTGCCTTCGAGCGTGAACTTTTCGAGGTCGACCCAGGCTTCCTCGCCGAGCTTGGCGAGCGAAAAGCCGGCGTCGAGATAAGCAGGCAGATGGCCGGTGGTGACCTGGTAGAACACCGGCGTGCCGCCATTGCGGTCCACCAGTTCCTTGAAGCGCCAGACCATGGCGTCGACCTCGTCCTCGGGCGCGACGGGATCGCCCATGGCGATCCAGCTTCGCCCCTGCACGCCATACATGGTGAAGCCCTTGCCGCTGGCCGACAACAGGAAGCGCTTGTCGCCGAGCAGGGCCAAATGCGCGTCCGAGCGGGTGGAATCGCTGATCAGGGGCACCAGCGTTTCCAGTTCCTCGGGCGTCGCCGGATCGAAGGCGGCGCGGCTGGGATGCATCAGGATATAGGCGGCGATGCCGATGGCGACCACGGCCATGGCCAGCGTGGCGCGCAGGAAGCGCGGGGCATCGGCGTTGTAGGCGAAATCCCACCACAATTTGTGCTGGTAGTCGACATTGGCATAGACGAAGAAGCCGAGCCAGACGGTGGCGCCCACCGCCACGAGGCAGGCGATGATCCATTCGAAGGAAGGCCGCACCGAGAACAGATCGGCCTGCCGATAGAACTCGTCCCTGTAGAGCACCAGCAGCCCGGCGACGATGCTGCAGATGATGGCCTCCTCGACATCGAGGCCCTTGAACAAAGCGGAGACGGCGCCTGCGATCAGCAGCAAGACGGCCAGCCGCTGGGCATTGGCCATGCGTCGCACCAGGCCATAGGAGACGATCAGCAGCACGAGGCCGGCGATGCTGGCTGCGAGCTGCGACACCTCCAGGAAGGGCAGCGGCACCAGATCGCTCAGGATATCGATGCGATAATGTTCTTCAGGGGTGGCGCTGGAGAACAGCAGGATGACGCCGCCGATGAACACCGCGACGCTGGCGATGCGCGGGATGATCGGCCGGGCGATCGCATGCACCGTCTTGGCGATCCGGCCCACCGAATGCTGGCGCTGGCGGATTTCATAGGCGCCGAACAGCACGCAGGCGATGGCGAAGGGAATGACGTAGTAGACCAGCCGGAACAGGATCAGCGAGACCAGCATGTCCGCGGCGGGAATCTGCGGCTGGGCCAGGATCAGCGTGGTCTCGAACACGCCGACGCCGCCCGGCACATGGCTGATGACGCCGAGCACGGTGGCGATGGCGAACACCACCAGGAAGCTGACGAAACCGGCGTCCGGACCGGCCGGCATGATCAGCCAGAGCGCGCCGGCGGCGGCCACCGTGTCGAGCAGGCCGACCAGGATGGCCCCGAGCGTCGCCTGCGGGCCGGGCAGGGGCATGGTGTGCTCGCCGATGCTGATCGTCCGCGGGCGAAGGGCCGAGATGATCAGCCAGAGCGCGACGCCGCCGATCACGGTGAGGCCGATGGCGAGGTTGAGGCCGGGCGCAAGCCCATCCAGGGGCGCCAGCACGGAGGGCTGGAACAAGAGGCAGACCGCGGCGACGGTGGCGATGCCGAGCCAGAAGGTCAGCGTCGTCAGGGCGCCCACGGCCAGGATCTGGCTCGGTTTCAGGCCATGGGCCTGGTAGAGGCGCCAGCGCACGGCGCCGCCGGTCAGCACGCCGAAGCCGAGCGTATAGGTGAAGGCGTGGCTGATGAAGGAGGTGAAGGCGATCGCCGGCAAGGGCACCTGCCGCGCGCCGACATGGCGCAGGGCCAGCAGGTCATAGCCGATCAGGGCGCCATAGGAGAGCGCGGTGGCGACGAAGGCGAGCGCGACCTGGCTCCAGGCGATGCGGGACACCGCATTGCTCACCTCGGACCAGGTGATGCCGGCGAAAATCTGGTAGAGCACAGCCGCGGCGATGGTGAAGACCACCAGCCCGACCAGCAGGCCGGCCTTGCTCCAGTCGATGTGCTTGAGCAGGCCGGTCTTCGGGCGCTCAGCCGTTGGGATGGCGGCCGCCGAGACCTTGGGGCCGTCGTCGCGCGCCACGGCGCGGTCGAGCGAGCCCACCACTTCAGCCATGCCTTGTTCCCGTTTCAATGCGATTGTCCCAGCTACTGAATCGTTTCTATACGATCAGAGCCTCCTGTCAGCAGTAGAACGGGTTCGAAGTGGCCACCGTGCCCGGTATCCACTCCTGAATTGTTCAGTCTAAGATCAGGAGACGGGCCGTTCATGCTGACAGAAGATGGCATTCCAACGGCAGTCGCGTGAAATATGGGTCACAATCCGGCCATCGCCTCGGGGGGAATGATGGCGCCGCGATGGGTGATCACGCGTGCGGCGAGCCGGTGGCCCTGCAGCGCCGCCTCCTCGTTGGCGCGCTCGCGCCGGCGGGCGGCAAGATAGCCCGCGTTGAAGCTGTCGCCGGCGGCGGTGGTGTCGACGGGCGAGACCGCTTGCGGCACCGGAACGTGGCCATCGATGCCGTCCCGGCGCAGGAAGGCGCCGTTGGTGCCGTCCTTCACCGCGATTTCGCCGATGCCATGGCCGGCCAGGCGCGTGAGCGTGTCCTGCGGCGTGGCATCGCCCCACAGCGCCTGCTCGTCGTCGAAGGTCGGCAGCATGATGTCCACCAAGGGCAGGAAACGGCTGAAAGCCTGCCGGGCCCGGGCGGGATCGCCACCCCAGCCGCGCGGGCGGTAATTGCCGTCGAAGGCGATGCTGGCGCCAGCAGCCTTGGCGCGTTTCAGGACGGCATCGAAACGCTCGAGGCCCGCGGGCGTATAGAGCGACAGCGTAATCCCGGAGAAATAGACGATCGCGGCGGTTTCGATACGGGCGATCAGCGCCTCGGCCTCTGGGAGCTCGAACAGGCTGCGCGCCGGCGCACTGTCGCGCCAGTAATAGAAGCGTCGCTCGCCCTTGGCATCGGTCTCGATGACATAGAGCCCCGGCACGCGGCCGGCCAGGCGCGGCACGCCGGCCATGCCGACCTTCTCGCCGGCGGCGAGGTCCGAGATCGCCTGGGAATAGGGGTCGTCCCCCAGCGCCGTGGCATAGGCGACGCCGAGCCCGAGGCGGGCCGCATAGACGGCGGTGTTGAAGGTATCGCCGCCATAGCCCAGCGACATGCCGTCCCCGCGGCGCGACAGTTCCACCATGCATTCGCCGATGGCGACGAGATCAGTCATCATATTTTCCTTATAGCGCGACTTGCCTTCTCCCCTTGCGGGAGAAGGTGGCCGAGCGCAGCGAGGTCGGATGAGGGGAGGCAGCGAAGACCTGGTAAAGTCATGGCTCTCCCCTCATCCGCCCCTTTGGGGCACCTTCTCCCGCAAGGGGAGAAGGCAAGTCGCGTCTCAACTTCACGCACCCGCGCCCGGATTGGCGCTGAGGAACTCGCCCATGCGCGCCAAAGCCCGCCTGATGTTCTCGGCTGAGTTGGCGTAGGACAGCCGGATATAGCCCTCGCCATATACGCCGAAATCGGGCCCGCCGATGGTGGCGACGCCGGCCTTCTCCAGAAGGGCGGAGGCGAGGGGCTTGGCCTTCCAGCCGGTCGCCCGGATGTTGGGGAAGGCATAGAAGGCGCCCTTCGGCACCACGGAGCTGACGCCGGGCAGGCCGTTGAGGCCATCCACCACGATCTTCCGGCGCCGGTCGAACTCGGCGACCATGGCATGCACCGCATCCTGCGGGCCGGTGAGGGCGGCAAGCCCGGCCCATTGCGCGCTGGCATTGACGCAGGAATAGGAATTGACCGCCAGCTTGCGGGCGGCATCTCCCCAAAGCTTCGGCCAGAGCGAGAAGCCCATGCGCCAGCCCGTCATGGCATAGGTCTTGGACCAGCCGTCGAGCAGGATCAGGCGGTCGCGGATGGAGGGATAGGTCAGCAGCGAGACATGCTGCAGGCCGTCATAGCTCATCTGGCTGTAGATCTCGTCGGAGAGGATGGCGACATGGGGATGGGCCTCCAGCCCCTTCACCAGCGCATCGATCTCGGCCTTGGGCGTGACGCCGCCGGTGGGGTTGGCCGGCGAATTGAGAATGAGAAGGCGGGTGCGCGGCGTGATCAGCGCCAGCGTCTCGGCGGCCGAGAAGGCAAAGCCGTTCTCCTCGCGGATCGGCACCGGCACCGGCGTGGCGCCGGTGAACTCGATCATCGAGCGATAGATCGGAAAGCCGGGATCGGGATAGAGGATCTCCGCGCCGGGCTCGCCGAACATCAGGATGGCCATGAACATGGTGACCTTGCCGCCGGGCACCACGATGACCTCGTCGGGCGAGACGGCAACGCCGGTGCGGTGCTCGACATCGGCGGCGACAGCTTCGCGCAGCGGCAGGATGCCCGTGGCCGGCGTATAGCCATGATGACCGTCGCGCAGCGCCTTGATGGCGGCCTCGACGATATGGTCAGGTGTGGGAAAATCAGGCTGGCCGATGCCCAGATTGATGATGTCGCGCCCCTCGCGTGCCAGATCCGTGGCCCTGGCGAGGACAGCGAAGGCGTTCTCCTCGCCGATGCGGGAAAAGGCGGGAACGAGATCGGGCATTTGGGTCATTCCATTGCGGCGGGATGTCGGCTGAACTGCATTGCTAGCACCAGAATCACGAAACTGGGAATCGGCAATCGGCCGCATGAGCTTTGCCGTTGCGAATAGTCTGACAAAAGTGTTAACTCGTGAAGTAGAGCGTAAATGCTGTCCGCGGTAGAGCGCGGGCGGGGCACGAAAGACAGGGAGGCTTGCCATGGCTGACACCAATAACAAGACGAGAAGATTGCGGTCGCAAGCCTGGTACGACAATCCGGACAATCCGGGTATGACCGCGCTCTATATCGAACGCCAGCTCAATTTCGGCCTGACCCGCAAGGAATTGCAGTCGGGCAAGCCGATCATCGGCATCGCCCAGACCGGCTCGGACCTTTCCCCCTGCAACCGCCATCATCTCGTGCTCGCCGAGCGCGTGCGCGAGGGCATCCGCGAGGCGGGCGGCATCGCTTTCGAATTTCCGGTGCATCCGATCCAGGAGACCGGCAAGCGTCCCGGCGCCGCGCTCGACCGCAACCTGGCTTATCTCGGCCTGGTCGAATTGCTCTACGGCTATCCGATCGATGGCGTGGTGCTGACCATCGGCTGCGACAAGACCACGCCTGCCTGCCTGATGGCGGCGGCCACCGTGAACATCCCGGCCATCGCCCTGTCGGTCGGCCCGATGCTCAACGGCTGGTGGCATGGCGAGCGCACCGGTTCGGGCACGGTGGTCTGGAAGGCGCGCGAGATGCTCGCCACCGGCGAGATCGACTACGAGAACTTCATGGACATGGTGGCCTCCTCGGCCCCCTCGACCGGCTATTGCAACACCATGGGCACCGCCACCACCATGAACTCGCTGGCCGAGGCGCTCGGCATGCAGCTTCCCGGTTCGGCCGCCATTCCCGCGCCCTATCGCGAACGCCAGCAGATTTCCTACGAGACCGGCAAGCGCATCGTCGACATGGTGCATGAGGACCTCAAGCCCTCCGACATCATGACGCGCGAGGCCTTCGAAAACGTCATCGTGGTCAATTCGGCCATCGGCGGTTCCACCAATGCGCCGATCCACATCAACGCCATCGCCCGCCATATCGGGGTCGAGCTCGACATCCGCGACTGGCAGACCGTCGGCCACAAGGTGCCGCTGCTGGTGAACCTGCAGCCGGCCGGCAAATATCTCGGCGAGGACTACCAGCATGCCGGCGGTGTGCCGGCGGTGGTCAACGAACTGATGAAGCACAAGCTGATCCACGAGAATGCGCTCACCGTGAACGGCAAGTCGATCGGCGAAAACTGCAAGGACGCCAAGATCGAGCTGCCCGACGTGATCCGCAGCTTCGACACCGCGCTGGTGCAGGATGCCGGCTTCATCGTGCTCTCGGGCAATTTGTTCGATTCGGCGATCATGAAGACCAGCGTGATCTCCAAGGAATTCCACGACCGCTATCTCGCAGATCCCAAGAACCCCGGCGCCTTCGAAGGGCGGGCCATCGTGTTCGAAGGGCCCGAGGACTACCACCACCGCATCGAGGATCCGGCTCTCGGCATCGACGAACACTGCATGCTGTTCATCCGCGGCACCGGGCCGATCGGCTATCCCGGCGCGGCGGAGGTGGTGAACATGCAGCCGCCGGCCGCGCTGATCAAGCGCGGCATCACCTCGCTACCCTGCATCGGCGACGGGCGCCAGTCGGGCACCTCGGGCTCGCCCTCCATCCTCAACGCCTCGCCGGAAGCAGCCGCGGGCGGCGGTCTCGCGATCCTGCAGACCGGTGATCGGGTGCGCATCGACCTTAACAAGGGCGAGGCCAACATCCTGATCTCCGATGAGGAACTGGCCAAGCGCCGGGCCGATCTCGCCGCGGCGGGTGGCTTTCACTATGCGCCGAGCCAGACGCCCTGGCAGGAAATCCAGCGCGCCATGGTGGATCAGCTCGGCGACGGTATGGTGCTCAAGCCCGCAGTCAAGTATCAGAGGGTCGCCCAGACCTATGGCATCCCCCGCGACAATCACTAGTTGGTGACAAAGTGTCACCGACATGATTTTGACGGGATGCTCGCATAGAAGGCGGGGCCGGTCGCTGCCGGCCCTTCCCAAGTGGGTTCCTCCTGATCGAGCCACAGGCTCGATCAGGAGGAACCCACGGGATTTCAAATGCTTGCGAAATTTCCCGATATTGCTCATTCGTGAGTAATATCGGGAAATTTCGCTTGGACCTGCCAGGACCCGTGCCATGACCTTGAAACGCCTTGCCGCTCCCCTTGCCGCCGGATTGCTCCTGACGGTTGCCGTGGGTGGCAGCGCTCAGGCTGGCCTGTTCGATTTCCTGTTCCGGCCCCGCCAGGAATCGCGGCCGGCGCCAGCACCCGTGCCGCAGCAACAGCAACAGCAGCAACGCGCTCGTCCGGCACCCGCGCCCGTGGTCAGCGCGCCCAAGGCGCGGGGCTACTGCGTGCGCACCTGTGACGGCTATTATTTCGCCACCGGCTTCATCCGCTCCCAGCGCGACGAGGACATGCAGAGCTCGATGTGCGAAGCCTCGTGCTCGGGCGGCCAGATGGTGCTCTACAAGGCCAGCGGTTCCAATGACGGCAGCAATGGCAACACCAAGCCAGCGATCGAATCGGCCGTCGACAGTGCAGGCGCGCTCTACACCGCGCTGCCCACCGCTTATGCCTTCCGCGACAGCGAAAACCCGGCCTGTACCTGCCAGTCCAATGCGCGTGGCCTGCCGCAGATCCCGATCTCGGTCGATCCCACTTTGCGCAATGGCGACATCGTGGTGATGCCGGATGGCCTCAAGGTGTTCCGCGGCGCTGGCAATGTGCCTCACCCCGATACGGATTTCAGCTCGGTCGCCTCCTCCAAGGCCCTGTCCGGCGTGGTGCGCCAGCAGGTGCTTTCGCTTGAACAACGCATCGCGCCGCCGCAATAATGCGATCATCTGATCATTTGATCGTTGGGATGATGGATCGGAATCGGCACGGGCCGCTTTCCTGATCGCATAGGCGCGAAGGACATTCGATGGACTTGTCGACTTGGAAGGGCGTGCCGCGCCCGGAGCGCGTCGTGCTCGATGGACGTTATACCCGCCTCGAGCCACTCGATCCGGTGCGCCATGGCGCCGATCTCCTGCATTCGGCGCAGGAGCCGGGGGCCGACGGGCGCTTCCGCTACCTGTTCGAAGGCGTACCGGGGAATGCCGCCGACTTCTCGGCCTGGCTCGACAAAGCGTCCTCGATAGCGGATCCGATGTTCTTTGCGGTGATCGACAGAGCGAGCGGCAAGGCCGAGGGCCGACAGGCCCTGATGCGGATCGAGCCCGTGCACGGCGTCATCGAGATCGGCAGCATTCTCTGGGGGCCCGCGATCGCCCGCACGCGGGTGACGACGGAAGCTCTCTATCTCTTCGCCCGCCATGCCTTCGAGACGCTTGGCTATCGGCGCTTCGAATGGAAGTGCCATAATCTCAACGAACCGTCCAAGCGGGCGGCGACGCGCTTCGGCTTCACCTTCGAGGGCGTCTTCCGCCAGCATATGGTGGCCAAGGGCCAAAACCGCGATACTGCCTGGTTCTCGATCATCGACGGCGAATGGCCACGTCTCAAGGCGGGCTACGAAGCCTGGCTGGATCCAGCCAATTTTGACGCTCAAGGTCAGCAGAAGAGCAAGCTGAGCTTCGGCTGAAGGCTTGCTGGGCGAAAACGGCCCGATTCAAAATCGGGTTCCTTGGTCGCTAAGGTGGATTCGAGCCCGTTCCAGCTTCGATTTCTTCGTCACGATTGCGCAGGGGATTGACGTCGTGCACCAGGCGGGCTGCGGTCGCGAGAGCGGTCATCCCCCTCTTTTTCACCTCCGGGGGTAAGCCGGTCTGGTCGAACGCCTTGTCCATGCTGCGGATCCAGATGTCGCGCGTCTCGGCTGTCACAGCCACATGGGCATGGATGGCCCTCACATCCGAATGGCCGTGAAATTCGACATAGAGACGCGGTCCCCCGAAGAAGCCCATCAGGAAGCGGGTCTGCTCGACGCGGGAATGGGCGACGCCATGGCCGTCGAGATGCAGCATGTAGAGTGCGGCCGCCGCCGGATCCTGCTCGACGATGTCGTAAAACAAGTCCACAAGCCGGGAGATACCGTCTTCGCCGCCCAATTGCTGGTAAATGGAGGGACGCTGCTGTTGCATCGTTTCGACCTGTCGAGCGCTGCACGGGTTGCGTCGACATCGTGATGGCAATGTGCCGGCTCGGCAATCTGCCATCACGTCGCGGTTGGCAAGGGCCGGAAGTTCGCCTCCAACTCCTTGCAGCGTTCCTGGCGCCTCGCAGCGACGGGATTGGGCTCAGCCAATCCGCATCGAGAGTTCGACATCCTCGCCGAAGGGGGTCGACAGATAGCCTCGGGCCGGCGAGCGCACGCGGGCGAGATAGTCGGGGCTGTAGTCGGCATTGTCGGCGACGATGAGGGCGCCAGGCCTGAGCCGGCTTTCCAGCAGATCGAGGATCTCGGGGTAGAGGGCCTTGGCGCCGTCGAGCAGGACCAGATCGATCGCCTCCGGCAGGCCGGTGCTCAGCGTACGCAGTGCGTCTCCCTCCCGGATTTCGACGAGATCGAGAAGACCGCCGGCGGCAAGGTTTTGCCGGGCCCGTTCCAGCTTGGACGGCTCGAACTCGCTGGTGATCAGACGGCCGCCGCCATTGTCCCGCAGCGCCGCGGCCAGATGCAGGGTCGAGATGCCGAACGAGGTTCCGAATTCGACGATCGTCTGCGCCCGGCAACTGCGGGCCAGCATGTAGAGCAGCAGGCCGGTTTCGCGCGAAACGGCGAGCGGCAGGTCCTTCAGCCGGCCATAAAGGTCGAGATATTCGGTCTTGCTGCCCATCAGGCGCTCGCGTTCCGGGCGGGAGAGCTCGGCCACGGCGGGGATCGCTGCCGGCGAGGTGGCGTCGGCCTCTTCGAACAGGCGGTCCAGCAGGAGCGCAAGCGGGGCGGCGGTCAGGGTGGTCATGGCAGGCTCCGGTTTGGGAAAACGCATTCTTGCGCCGGACTAGAAATACGATTAATTCGTCGCGTTCACTATTCGCATTGGCCTGCATCCCGATGACCGATCGTCGAAGCTCTTCTGTTTCCTTACGAAAACAGCCTCGGCAGACCCGCTCGACCGAGCTGGTCGCCGTCATTCTGGAGGCTGCCATTCAGGTTTTGAGGAAGGAGGGCGCTCAGCGCTTCACCACGGCGCGGGTGGCCGAGAAGGCCGGCGTCAGCGTCGGTTCGCTCTATCAATATTTCCCCAACAAGGCGTCGATTCTCTTCAGGCTCCAGAGCGACGAATGGCGGCAGACGACCGAGTTACTGCGCGCCATCCTGCAGGATGGCGACAAGCCGCCGCTCGAAAGGCTGCGTGTTCTCGTCCATACCTTCATCCGCTCGGAATGCGACGAGGCCACGGTGCGCGGGGCGCTCGACGATGCTGCGCCGCTCTACCGTGACGCGCCCGAGGCGGAGGCAGCCAAGGCAGCGGGAGACGGCATCGTCGAGGCCTTCATGCGGGAGGCTCTGCCGAAGGCTTCGGAAACGACACGAACCTTGGCCGGGGACCTGATCGCCTCTACGCTGAGCGCGGTCGGCAAGCAATTTTCGGAAAGCCCGCGGACGCCGGCGGAGATCGAGGCCTATTCCGATGCCATGGCCGACATGGTGTGCGCCTATCTCGAACGGTTGATGGCGAATTGAGGGGGAGCCCGGGAGAGCCGACAATCCCGGCGAGGCTTCGAGGGCGGATGAACGTCCTTGCTTTGGAACCTCTTGCGGGTCGGCATCGATTGCGCGAATGCTCGATCGGGCGGATTCGGATGTGCATCATCACCGGTCCCCCTCGATCCCCGATAGCTGCACGATTTCGAGCCTCGTCATGAAATTTCGTCGCGCCGCCAGAACCGAGATCCCTGCGATCACCGTCCTGCAGCAGGCGGCCTATGCTCCCTTGAAACAGCGCATCGGCATATCCCTGCCGCCGCATGATGCGGATTTCATGGCCCTGTTCGAGGCGATGGAGATCTGGGTGTCCGGTTCGTCCGAGGCCCTCGAAACTGCCCTCATCGTCGAGCCGAAACCCGATCATCTGCTGATCTGGAGCCTTGCCGTGGCCCCTGCGCTCAAGGGCCGTCGCCTGGGTTCGGCCCTGCTCGATTTTGCCGAAGACCGGGCCCGGCGCGACGGGCATGGGCTCGTGCGGCTCTACACCAATGAGCGCTTCACCGAGAATGTCGCCTGGTACCAGCGGCGCGGCTACGCCATCGAGCGGGTGGAGGAACGCCCCGATCGCCGCATCGTGCATTTCAGCCGCGACGTCACGGCTCTTGTTCCGTAGTTCGGCCTCAGCGGCCGGCTACCAGGACCGGGTCGCTGCGATAGACGGACGGGAAGAGCTGCCGGAGGGCGGCGACCTTGGGCAGGTCGTTGATGACGATATAGGGCTGGGTCGGATGGCGGGTCAGGTAATCCTGGTGATAGGCCTCCGCCGCAAAGAAGCCCTGCAGCGGCGCGATGCGTGTCGCGATCGGCCGGGCGAAGGCCTTGGCACCGTCGAGCTGGCTGACATAGGCGGTGGCGATGCTGGCCTGTTCCGCGCTGGCGGTGAAGATCTGCGAGCGGTATTGCGTGCCGCTGTCGGGACCCTGCCGATTGAGCTGGGTGGGATCATGCGCCACCGAGAAATAGATCTGCAGGATCTGGCCGTAGGAGATGAGGCGGGGATCGAAACGGATGCGCACCGCTTCGGCGTGACCAGTCGAGCCGGTCGAGACGGTGTCGTAGGTGGCGGTGTCGGCCGTGCCGCCGGCATAACCCGAAACCGCCGAGGTGACGCCTTTCACATGCTGGAACACGCCCTGCACGCCCCAGAAGCAGCCGCCTGCCAGCACCGCTGTTTCCGAGCCTGCTGTCGATCGGGTGTCGAGGCCGGGGGCGGCGACCTTGCGCGGCGATTCTTCGGCGTTCGAAACCGAGAACCACAGGCCGGTGCCGAGGCAGGTCGTAAGGGCTGCTGCCAGGATCAGGATGCCGCGTCGTTTCATCATCGTCCTCCACTCGAGCAAAACGCGTTTGAGTGTGAACGCTCATTTGCTCTAGCTCCTTGTTTCCGAGCCAATCCAAAGGATTGGCTGGAGCGTCTTTGCGATCAGGAATGATTCATTCAAGTCACAGAACGCTTTGCCGAAGCAAGACATCATCGCGTCTGGAGGATTATACGCGCGGGCAGGGTAGGTTCGTTACGCTTCACGCCGATTTGAGGTCGATGCCGCCGCGGATACCGGTCGCGTGATCAGCCGCGGAAGGCCTGCAGGAGCTCGGAAAGCGTCGGTCCGATGGCTGCCAGTTCCTTCAGATGGGTTTCCGATAAGGCCTGCAGCTTCTGTCGGCCTGCCTCGCTGAGCCGCACCAGCACGCGCCGGCCATCGGACGGATCGGCCATGCGTTCGACCAGGCTGAGCTTGCCGAGCCGGTCGACCAGTTCGACGACGCTGTGGTGGCGCAGGATCAGGATCTCGGCCAATTCGCCGATCGAGAGGGCACCGCCCTGCGACAGGCCGGCGATGGCGAGCAAGGCCTGGTGCTGCTGCGAGGTTAAGCCCTCCGCGCCCGCCGCCTCCTCGCTGAAGGCGAGGAATTTGCGCAAGGCATGCCGAAAGCGTGCGAGGGCGGCGTAGTCCGGATCTTGTTGCCGCATAGGGTCCATCGCTCCACGATTCTCCTGTCTGCCGCACTCTCTACGAAAATCCGTTGACTTGCGCAAAATATATCGTATTGCGATACAAAATTCAGCCGGGCCAGGCCCGACAGATGGATATCAGAGACATGACCACTTCGACTCTGGGCACCCCGGGGCATGATGCCGAGGCGGGGACCCGCGGGTTGCCGGCGCGCCTGGGCGATTTCACCACGGACAGGCGGGTGATCCTCCTGATGGCGATCGCCGTTTTTGTCGGCACGGCTGGCGTGGGCGCCGCCTTCGCGCTGCTGCGCCTGATCACGCTGTGCACCAACATCGCCTATTATGGCCGTTTTTCGCTGGAGAGCCTGCCGATCTCCGGTACGCCGCTCGGTTGGGCGGCCGTGTTCGTGCCAGTGATCGGCTGCCTGATCATCGGCCTAATGGCACGCTACGGCTCTGAGAAGATCCGCGGCCATGGCATTCCCGAGGCGATGGAGGCGATCCTGATCGGCAAGAGCCGGATCAATCCCAAGGTGGCGGTGCTGAAGCCGCTGTCCTCGGCAATCTCGATCGGCTCGGGTGGTCCCTTCGGCGCCGAAGGGCCGATCATCATGACGGGCGGGGCCATCGGCTCCCTCATCGCCCAGATGATCCATCTCAGCGCCAATGAGCGCAAGGCGTTGTTGGTCGCCGGCGCCGCGGCGGGCATGACGGCGGTGTTCGGTACCCCGATCGCAGCGGTGCTGCTGGCAATCGAGCTCTTGCTGTTCGAATGGAAGCCTCGCAGCTTCCTGCCGGTGGTGGTCGCGGCCGCCGTGGCAGCCGCGGAACGCGGACTGCTGCTCGACCCCACACCCCTGTTCGGCTTCACCGGGCACATGGCGTTGTCCCTGCCCGGTTTCCTCAGCTGGGTCTTGATGGGTATCGTCGCCGGCGTGGGTTCGGGCGTCCTCACAGCCATGGTCTATGCCAGCGAGGACTTCTTCCATCGTTTGCCGCTGCATTGGATGTGGTGGCCTCTGTTCGGAGGCCTGGCGATCGGCATTGGCGGCCTGTTCGACCCGAGTGCCCTCGGCGTGGGCTACGACAATATCCGCCATCTGCTCTCCGGCGAGATGGCTCTCAAGGCGGTGATCCTGCTCCTGGTGGTCAAGTCCCTGATCTGGTCAATCTCGCTCGGTTCGGGGACATCCGGCGGTGTCCTCGCGCCCTTGATGATGCTCGGCGGCGCGCTGGGAGCGCTGGCAGGCCTTGTCCTGCCGCAAGCCGATCCGGGTTTCTGGGCCCTGCTCGGCATGGCGGCGATGATGGGCGGCACCATGCGCGCGCCGCTGACTGCGACGCTCTTTGCGGTGGAGCTCACCGCCAATCTCGGCGTACTCCTGCCACTCCTCACGGCCTGCGGCATGGCCTATGCCACCACCGTGCTGACCATGAAGCGTTCCATCCTGACGGAGAAGATCGCTCGTCGTGGCCATCATATTTCGGGCGAGTACCACACCGATCCGTTCGATCTCGCCCGTGTAGCCGATCTGATGGTGCGTGAGGTCGACACGCTACCTGCAGCGATGACGGTGGCGCGGGCGGTTGCCTTCTTCACTGGCGGGGAGCCCCGCCACAAGAGCTATCCGGTCGTCGATGCCGAACGGCGCGTGGTCGGCATGGTTTCTCGGGGTCATATCCTCGATTGGTCGGTGCATGCCTCGGAGGATGACGACATTCAATCCCTGTCGCTGGAGGAGATACTCGAGGGGCAGGAACTCGAGATCGGCTATGCCGATGAACTCGCCGGCGCGCTCGCTGATCGCATGGCGATTGCCGATATTGGCCGGGTACCGGTGCTTGATCGCAAGAGCGGGACCCTGGTCGGCTTGATGGCGCGCAAGGATCTGCTCCAGGTCAGGGCGCATCGGCGCGCCGAGGAGCACGACCGCGGCGTGATGATCCGGCTAAGAGCCCGGGGCGCGCGGGGGATCTGAGGCCGGCTGGAACGTTCAACCCGCTTGAAGTCATTGCGAGGAGCAGAGCAACGCGGCAATCCAGGCCTTTTGGGGTCTGGATCGCTTCGCTCCGCTCGCGATGGCGGTTAACTTTGTTCGCCGATCGGGATGAGGACGGGTTTCAGAAGAACAGATCGTATTCGCGCGGACTCAGCACCGAGAGGAAATCCTCGTGCTGGCCATGGACCAAATGGGCGTAGGTCTCCAGATAGCGCTTGGAGAAATACTCCTTCAACAGGCTCGCCCGCGCCAGCCGGCGCGCGGCTTCGAAGACATCGGCCGGCAGGCCGGGATCGCGCGTGAAGCCGGCATGCTTGCCGACAACGGGCGCATCCGGTTCTAGTTTCCTGGTAATGCCGTAATGGGCGGCGGCGAGGATGGCCGCCAATACCAGATAGGGATTGGCATCCGCACCGGCGACGCGATGCTCGATGCGCCGTCCCGCGCCCTTGTCGGTGGGTATGCGCAGGGCGACGGTGCGGTTATCCTCACCCCATTTGCGATTGACCGGTGCGAACAGCCCGCCGAAGCGGCGGAAGGAATTGTGGTTGGGCGCAAAGAAGGCGAGCGATTCAGGCATCAGGCGCTGCATGCCGGCGATGGCATGGCGGATCGTCTGTTCGCCGGTGGCGGGATTGGCGAAGATGTTGCGGCCTTCGGCATCGGCGAGGCTGACATGCACATGCAGGCCCGATCCCGCCTCGTCCTCATAGGGTTTGGCCATGAAGGTGGCGTCCCAGCCTTCGGCACGGGCGGTACCGCGGATCAGTCTTTTCAGCAGCACGGCGTGATCACCGGCGAGCATGGCATCATCAGTATGATGCAGATTGGTCTCGAACTGGGCCACACCCATCTCGGCGATGATGCTGCCCATCGGCACATTCTGCGCCCGCGCCGCATCATCGGCCTTCGCCGACCACAGTGCCACTTCCTCCAGCGTCAGCACCGACAGGTTGGTCGGCGGACCGAGCGGCCGGCCGGTGCGCTTGAGGATCGGCGGGCGGATGCGGCCATCGGCCTCGCGAGTGCCGTCGGTGAGGAAGAACTCGTATTCGCAAGCCACGGTGGGATGGAGCCCGTCGGCAGCGAGGCGGGCGAGGATGGTCTTAAGCAGGTGGCGCGGATCGGTCCATAACGGTTCGCCCGAAACGGCATAGGAGATGTTGAGCATGACCTGCGCCGTCGGCACGGCTGCCCAAGGCATTGGCTTGAGCGTGCCTGGTATCGGCACGCCCTTGGCATCCGGGTCGCCATCGTCCCAGCCGATGCCGCCGGAGCCATAGCCGTCATGCCTGGCATCGAGCACATAGGGCGCGGCGGAAAAGCCCATGCCGGAACGGTAGAGGCTGTCGATCTCCTCGATCGGCAGGCGCTTGCCAAAACCATAGCCGGTCAAATCGGGGGTAAAGGCTTCGATGAAGCGGGTATCGGGATGGGCGGCAAGAAAAGCGGCGACTTCGGGGTGACGGGAAGCGCTGGTATCGGCGGGCATGGGGAGGGGTCTCACTGATGCTCCACAGAACGCGCCCGCCGCTGTGTCGTCAAGCCCTCTCAGGCGGTGGTGGAGGGACGCGCCGCCTCCAGCAGTGCGGTGTAGCGGGCGAGCGCGTCCTGCGGCAGGGCGCCGCGCCGGCACAGCAGGTCGATGCAGCGGCCGCAGAGCTCGATGCTGCCATAGCAATATTGAGCCAGCAGACACAGATGCTTGAGCTGCTCGTCGGTCATGGCATCCGGATCGACGAAATCCCGGACATAGACGATGTCGGCCTCCAGCAGCTGGTTGGCGGCCGGCGTCCAGTTCTCCGGCCTGACATAGGGCGCCATCGGGCTGAACTTCACCGCCTTGAAGCAATGCGGCACGAAACCCTGCGAGCGCAGTTCGATGTCGATTTCTCCGAAGCCCGGCTGGTTTTCATAGAGCGCGATGAAGGAGATCTCGGTCTGGACGGCCACGGCCGAGCGCAGTTTCTCGCGGCCGTTCTGGAACACCGCGAGCTCGGCGCCCTGCACGTCGATCTTGAGCATGTCGATCTCCGGGAGCACCGAGAGATCGTCGAGGCGGGTGGTGCGCACGGGAATGCGGCCGATCACCTCCGCATTGGGCTTGAAATAGGAAAATACCTCGAGCGCGGCCTGGCGCGGGGTGAGCAGGCTGCTCCAGCCCGAATAGGCGCACAGATTGAGATAGGCCTCGCTGCCGTCGCCGATGGCGTGGGGCAGATAATTCTCATTGGGCCCCTTGGTTGCCTCCAGCCTGGCCAGCGCCTCGGCCTGCGGCTCGAAACCGGTGAGCCGGGCGAGGCCTGCCGCCAGCATCGACTTATAGGGCGGCTCCCCATCGATGGGATTGGCGCCGATATCGACGATATGAGTGCGGCGCACCGGGCCGAGAAGCTCGACGAGGGGCGCCGTCATGGCATAGTCCGGCATTCGTGCTCCTCGCCGTCTCGATGCGGCTCTACCAGTGCCCCTGCTGCTTCAGGCTGGTCTCGACATCGCCGACATAATTGTACTGGCCCAGATGCTGTAGCTTGGATTGGGAATCGACCCAGACCTTGCCGCCGATGTCGCGCCAGCGCCGGCAAAAGGCATAGTCTTCCGACAGATAGCGCCCGGAATCGGGATCGACCATGCAGTCGAAGAACAGCCAGTGCAGCGGCTTGAGCGGATTGTCGGGGGGCCCGTCCGGCGTGTAGTTGAGATGGGGATAGGCCTGCATCAGCTTGGGGAAGACATGGCGCTTGATCACCATGAAGCCGGTGGGCGCCTCCGAGACCTCGATGAAGCCTTCATCGTCGACATGCTGGCCGATCGGCGTCTTGCCGTGGTCGACGGGATTGAAGGCATAACGGGCGAAGCGGATTTCCATCTCGTCCTTGGTCAAGCCGCCCGGCAGGGGATCGGGCCAAGCCAGCGACTTGATCGGATAGACCCCGCCGGCCACGTCGCGATCGGCGAGCAGCAGGCGGACCACCTGCTGGGTGGTGAAGGAAATGTCGGAATCGATCCAGAACAGATGCGTATAGGACTCGTCCTGCATGAACTTCAGCACGACCATATTGCGTCCGCGTGTGATCAGACTCTCCGAATGCATGTGCAGCACGGTCTTCAGGCCAAGCTGCGTGGCATCGCAGGCCAGGCTATACATGCTGACCACATAATTCATGCTGACGGCAGAGATATAGCAGGGCGTTGCGAACAACACCTTCATCGACTGGAGCGCGGAAATATCGAGCATGACCTGCTTTTCTATTGAGGCCTGATGGTGCGCCGGATGGCGAGGGAAGCGGCGCGTTCGGCGATTAGAGCAGGTTGGAAACCCGAATCAAGCCATTCCCTTCGGTCATGCACAGCCGGTCCGCGGGAAGCTTTCCCGCGTGCTCGGGCTCATTTCGGCGGCTGGGCCGTTGGCAGGATTTCCGAGCTTGGCGGTGTGACCGGGACGGCATGCGGCACGATGGCGTCCGGTGCCGGCGCCGGTGCGGGGACCGGCACAGGTGCAGGCCCAGGAGCCGGTGACGACGGCGTCTGCGCGACAGGTACGGGACCGAAGCTGGAATCGACGGAGACGGCGATGCAGGTCTTGTTCACGCCCGGCAGCAGGAAGATGCGCTTGCCGTTGCGGTCGATCATGAGCTGAGTGTTGAGAATGGGGATCGGGCTGGCACCTGTCGAGCGCATATAGGTCTGCGCGGTGGCGCAATCGCTGGCAAGCGGAAAGACCTGCACCGTCACCCCGTCGCAACTGCCCGATGGCGTTGGCGTGGCGATGATGGCGGCCAGGCCGTTGGCCGGCGTTACTTCCGGCCGGTCGATGACGGCGACGCTCTGGAACACATGCTGGGCGGGAGCCTGGCGGTTCCAGCCCGATTGCACGTCATATTTGCTGTTGAGCGAGCCGCGCGACATCTGGTCGACCAGGCTGGTGCAGGACGTCGTCCCGAACTGGCGGATCTGCTGCACGGGCAGCGGCGGTTCCGGCAGCACCACCGGGGCCGGAGGCGCAGGGGCAGGTTTGGCGGGCTGCTTTGCGGCTGGCTTGTGCTTTCTGGCCGGCTTGGGGGCCGGCTGATCCTGTGCCATGGCCGGGATGGGTGGAACCGGCCCGAGGCCGCCTGCGGCCAAGGCGAGGAGAAGGCAACCGACACGAACGCGCATTGTTTCTTTCCGTAACGTTGTCGAGCCGAAGTACGCGGCGGCGGTGCCATCATGCTCGACCATCTGCTGCCGTCACATGTATCGGGTCTCGGCTGGCGTGGATAGATTGAAACATGCGAGGTGACAGGTCGGGGGAAATCTGTGACACCTTGGCTATCGCGACCAATCCAACGAGGCCTGGAACCCTATGAAATTTCGTTCATCGCAGAGCAAGCCGGCCTGGCGGAGACACCTTCCTCCTACGATGCGCCGAGGGAGCCTGCTTGCCTTCGCGCTCGCGGCCGGTCTGTCTGCGCCTGCCATGGCGCAACAGCAGCCTGCGCCTGTTCCGGCTGCGCCGGCTCCCGCAAATGCGGCGCCGGCGGGGGCGCAGACGATGAACCTCGATCCCAAGACCGTGCTGATCCTCGTGCGATCCACCCTGATCGCGCTAGACCAGGCCAACAAGACCGGCAATTATTCGGTGTTGCGCGATCTTGGCTCGCCGGATTTCCAGCGCGAAAACAGCGATGCCAGGCTGGCCGAAGTTTTTGCCAGCCAGCGCAAGGCGGATCTGGACTTGGCGGCGGCGCTGGTGCTCGACCCGACGATCACCCTGGCCCCTCAGATCGAGAAGAACGGGTTGCTGCATCTGGCCGGCTTCTTTCCGGTGAATACCAATACCAAGCTGACCTTCGAGCTTCTTTTCCAAGGTGTTGATAAGCGCCTGCTGCTTTATGGACTCAGCGTCAACATTGCCCAGGCTGGCGGGGCGAATGCCGCCCAGGTGCCTGCGCCGACGCCCGCTATGCCGGTGACTGCTGTGCCCGGGACACCCGCGCCAGCAGCTGCTCAGGATGCCAAGCCTGAGGCCAAGCCGAAGCCGAAACCCAAGCCGAAACCCAAGCCGAAGCCGGAACCCGAACCGGCTCCGATCCAATAGATCTCATTGCGATGGGGCGGCTTTCGAGCCGCCCCTTTTCTTTGGAGCGGAACGAAGGCGAAGGCCGCCCCTGATGCGATGCTTCGGGCAGATGTCCCTTACGGCACCTGGTCCGTTCGCCGGGCGCGCCGTGGTGTTGGCTCGGGGGAGGATGGCGGCTGATTTTTTCACTTTGTTGCATGTTCGCAACAATGCTCGGGGAGGCTCTGGCAGATCAATAGGCTTAATTACTTCGTAGTAGGGGGCCTTTCATGTTGCCGGCGACGACGCCGGCTATTGGCAAAAGCACGCTTGGCCAACATGGTAACTTGGAATTGAATGTGTGTATATGCGGATATCATCGCGATGAATCAGCGTTGTTTTCGTGTAATTATATTTGATTTTAAATAAATATCTTACTTTTTAAATAATAGATCTCTGAAATAATAAATCGATTTATCGATTTATTTTCTTTTGAATATGGCTTTTGCACCTTGTTGTCCTTCTGGGAAATTTTATGATTATTTCAGGGTTTTTGGATAAATTTTCCAGGATATACTCCTTTTGAATTATGAATTGACTCGATTTTCGAAATAATTATCGATGCCTTTTCAGTTTATTTTTAACTTAGAGGTAAAAATATACTTTTAATTGAATATCATGTAGTATTTACACACCCGCGGAATCGTGAGTATTAACCAACAATGCGGAGGATTTTTAAGGTCTGACGCTACGGCCATTTCTCCCTTACGTTGAGGGAGATAGGGGTCGGGGGACTAAGTATTCGAGATACGAATCACTGCCCGGTAATGCGGGAATCCCCAGGTCAACTGCTATCAAAGCCATTTCCAGAAGGGATGGCTTTGCCTGTGAGACGCGGCGTTTCAGACAGACCGGGGCCCCATGCCGAACCACGACAGCATCCATCTCGCCAAGCACGCCCATCGCAGCTTGCGCCGACGAATCCACGCGATCTTGCGCCTGGCACATCGCGTGATGGGTATGAGAGGCAAGCGCCTGGGGCTTGGGGCGCTTACTGGCGGGGGGGAGGTGAGTTGTACGCTCGGGTGCACCGCGCTCGCCGCCATCCTGTTGAGCCTGTGGAGCGGGGGGCCGGTTGGTGCCAACACGATCAACACCTCGTCATCGTGTGTGACGGGTAGCAATAGTGTGGTCGGGCGGACAAATCCAGGAGGTACCACAAATCAGGCTACCGATGGAACGGGTACCTACTCGACTGTGGCGGGTTGCGAGTCGAGTGCGTCAGGCGTGACGGCGGGCACGGCCTACGGGGCCTTCTCTAAGGTAACTGGCGAAGGTGGTTCAGCCTTTGGCGTGATGAGCCTCGGCGGTAAATGGGGGACCGGGATCGGCCTAGAGGCCCAGGCGACTGCCACGGCAGCGACCGCTGTCGGTTTCGGCAGCCGAGCCATCGCAAACAATGCTATCGCTATCGGTGGCGCAGGTGGCAATGGCACGACCGCTTTGAGCGTGGCCAACTCGACCACCGCATCCGGCCAGAGCTCAATCGCCATCGGTTCGAATGATGTGCGGGGAGCCCAGGCGGCTGGGAGTAATTCGATCGCCTTTGGCGGACAATCGACGGTTACCGCCGCTTCCACGTCAGGCATCGCCATTGGCCGCGGTGCCAATGTTGCGGCTAGTTACGGAATGGCTCAGGGCGACGGTGCTCTGGCAAATGGTTCGAACGCAATTGCCATCGGCACGTCTTCGTCTGCATCCGGCGGAGCCGGGTCGTCAGGTTCCACTGCAATCGCAATCGGCACCGGCGCCAATGCCGTAGCTGGGAGTGCAGGCAGCGCCATCGCCTTTGGCGGCGGCGCATTTGCCAAGAGCAATACCAATGCGGGTGATACACTGGCCTTCGGTGCTGGTGCCCAGTCGACGGGGCAGGATTCCGTTGCGATCGGCGCACAGTCGATTGCCAACAATGTCGATGCCGTCGCGATCGGTGGGCAGGGGTCCCTCGGTGGGACAACGATGTCCTCGGGAGTCGGCGCGGTGTCGATCGGTCTGGGCGCCCAGGCTACTGCGAATGCGGCCTATGCGATGGGTTATGGTGTCAGGGCCGCTGGCGAGAATGCCATCGCGGTAGGCCGCTCCTCCAACGCACTGGCCCAAAATGCCATGGCCTACGGTGTGTCGTCGAATGCCAGTGGTGTCGATGCCATTGCGATGGGCAGCAATTCGTTGGCGACGTCGACCAACGCCATAGCCTTTGGGGTTTCCTCCAAGGCAAACGGCGCCAACGCCGTTGCCTTCGGTGGGGCAAGCGTGGCCAATGCTGCCAATGCCATTGCATTTGGACAATCGGCCAATGCTGCCCAGGCCAATGCGATTGCCTTTGGTGGTAGTGCGATCGCCAATGGTGACAGCGCAATCGCTTTCGGTCAGGCTGCCAACGCCAATGCCGCCAATGCGACGGCGATTGGCACCAATTCCAAGGCAGCTGGTGCCAATGGTGTGGCTGTTGGCCTGAATTCGATTTCCGGCGCCACGGGCCAGAACGTTGCCATCGGCGTGGGCGCCAATGCTAATGCCGCCACAGCAGCCGGCGGTGCCGTTGCGATCGGCCTGGGGCAGAAGGCCATCGGCGACGGGGCCGTGGCGATTGGCGATCCGAATATCGCCAACGGCACCGGCGCCGTGGCGCTTGGCGCCAATAACACCGCAGCCGGTGACACTCTCGGCGTCACGGCTGGCAATGGTGCCGTCGCGCTCGGCAACGCCAATTTCGCGATCGGGCAAGGCTCCGTTTCGCTGGGCAATCAGTCCAACGCGGCCGCCGCGGGGGCCCTCGCTTTCGGCGACAAGGCCACGGGCGCCGCTGCCAATGCGGTTGCCCTGGGTTCCGGCTCGAAGGCCAACAACGCCAACGACGTCGCCTTGGGCGCAGGTTCCACCACGGCCGCCGTCGTCAATACGCCGAGCGGCACCATCAATGGCACCAGCTATACTTATGCCGGCAATGCCGCCAACTCGACGGTGAGTGTCGGCTCGTCCGGCAAGGAACGTACGATCACCAATGTCGCGGCGGGCCAGATCAACGGCACGTCCACCGATGCGGTGAACGGCTCGCAGCTCTTCGCCACCAACCAGGCGGTGAATGCGATCGGCACGTCGGTGACCACCATCGGCAACAACGTCAACAATCTCGGCAATTCGACCGCTTCGACCATCGGCGGTGGCACGACCTTCAGCACCGCGACCGGCACGCTATCGGGCTTCAGCCAGGGCATCAAGGCGGTTGATGCCAAGGGCAATGCGGCGGCTGCCGCATCCAACTTCACCACGGTGGCGGGTGCGTTGACGCAGCTCGACACCAACACCACCAACCTCGCCAATGCCGCGGTGAAATATGACGACCCAGCAGTGAAGAACAAGATCACCCTGGGCAACGCCGGCACGCCGGTGACGATTACCAATGTCGCCAATGGCGCCTTGACGGCAGCTTCGACCGATGCCGTCAATGGCTCGCAGCTCCTCGCCGTGCAGCAGACGGCCAACAAGGGTTGGAACCTCTCCACCAACAAGGGGGCGACGACCAGCAACATCGCGCCGGGCGGCACGGTCGACCTCAACAATTCCGACGGCAATGTCGTCATCGCCCAGAGTGGCCCGAACGCGACCTTCAACCTGGCGAGCAATCTCAATATCGCCAGCAGCATCACCGTCGGCAATTCCAAGCTCGACACCACCGGCCTGACGATCACGGGCGGGCCAAGCGTGACGACTGCCGGCATCAATGCCGCCAGCAAGGCAATCACCAATGTCGCCGCCGGTACCAATGCCACCGATGCGATCAATCTGGGTCAGCTCAACACTGTCTCCACCTCGGTGACGAACCTGGGCAACAACGTCAACAATCTCGGCAATTCGACAGCCTCGACGATCGGCAGCGGCACCAAATATGATCCGGCGACCGGCACACTGTCCGGCTTCAGCCAGAACATCACCGCCGTCGACAACAAGGGCAACGCGGCGGCTGCACCGACGGCGACGACGACGGTGGGCGCTGCGCTGACGCAGCTCGACAAGAATACGAGCAATCTCGCCAATGCCGCGGTGAAGTATGACGATCCGCTGACGAAGAACAGCATCACCCTCGGCAATGCCGGCGCGCCCGTGACCATCGGCAACGTCGCCAATGGCATTGCCGCCAATGACGCGGTGAACGTCAGTCAGTTGACCGCCGTCAGCACCATTGCCAACAAGGGCTGGAACGCCAATACGGGCACCGTGGCGGGCAGCACCGGCACGGCTTCCGGCAGTGCCTCGACCAAGATCGCGCCCGGCGACACCGTAACCTATCAGGCCGGCAACAACATCGCGATCACCCAGACCGGCAACACCATCGCCATCGCCACTTCGATGACGCCGACCTTCACCAGTGTGACAGCGGGCGGCAACAAGCTCGATGCCGGCGGTTTGACGGTCGGTAACACCACGGTGACGACGACCGGCCTGACCATCACCGGCGGTCCGAGCGTAACCACGGCCGGCATCAACGCTGCCAGCAAGGCGATCACCAATGTGGCTGCCGGCACCAATGCCACCGACGCGGTCAATCTGAGCCAGCTCAACACTGTCTCGACCTCGGTGACGAACCTGGGCAACAACGTCAATAATCTCGGCAATTCGACGGCCTCGACCATTGGCGGCGGCACGACGTTCAACACCTCGACCGGCACGTTGTCTGGCTTCAGCCAGGGCATCAAGGCTGTTGATGCCAAAGGCAATGCGGCGGCGGCTGCCACCAACTTCACCACGGTGGCCGGCGCGTTGACGCAGCTCGACGCCAACACCACCAATCTTTCAAACGCCGCGGTGAAGTATGACGACCCGGCGACCAAGACCAAGATCACCCTGGGCAATGCCGGCACCCCGGTAACCATCGGCAATGTCGCCAATGGCGTGGCGGCCAATGACGCCGTCAATGTCAGCCAGTTGCAGGCGGTTGGCAACAACGCCAATGCCGGCTGGAATCTGTCGACCAATGGCGCTACGGGCGCCAAGAGCAATGTCGGCCCTGGCGGGACGGTCGATCTGAGCAACAATGACGGCAATGTCGTCATCGCCCATAGCGGCCCGAACGCGACCTTCAACCTGGCGAGCAATCTCAATATCGCCAGCAGCATCACCGTCGGCAATTCCAAGCTCGACACCACCGGCCTGACCATCACGGGCGGTCCAAGCGTGACGACGGCCGGCATCAATGCCGCGAGCAAGGCGATCACCAATGTCGCCGCCGGCACCAATGCTACCGACGCAGTCAATCTCAGCCAGCTCAACACCGTCTCCACCTCGGTGACGAACCTGGGCAACAACGTCAACAATCTCGGCAATTCGACAGCCAGCAATCTCGGCGGTGGCTCGACCTACAATTCGACGACGGGCACGGTAAGCGCGCCGAGCTACAATATCGGCGGCACCACCTACAACAATGTCGGCAACGCCTTCAACGCGGTGAATACCAGCGTGACCGCGCTGCAGACGGACGCCTTGCAGTGGAACAAAACGCTCGGCGCCTATGATGCCAGCCATGGCAGCGGCTCGCCGCAGAAGATCACCAATGTCGCCAATGGCGCGGTGACGTCGACATCCACCGATGCGGTCAACGGCCAGCAGCTTTTCGACGTGCAACAGACGGCCAACAAGGGCTGGAACGCCAATACCGGAGCGGTTGCCGGCAGTACGGGCACGGCTTCGGGCAGCGCGTCGACCAAGATCGCCCCCGGCGACACCGTAACCTACCAGGCCGGCAACAACATCGCGATCACCCAGACCGGCAACACCATCGCCATCGCCACTTCGATGACGCCCACCTTCACCAGTGTGACGGCGGGCGGCAACAAGCTCGATGCCAGCGGTTTGACGGTCGGTAACACCACGGTGACGACGACCGGCCTGACCATCACGGGTGGTCCGAGCGTGACCACGGCCGGCATCAACGCTGCGAGCAAGGCGATCACCAATGTGGCTGCCGGCACCAATGCCACCGACGCGGTCAATCTGAGCCAGCTCAACACTGTCTCGACCTCGGTGACGAACCTGGGCAACAACGTCAACAATCTCGGCAACTCGACGGCCTTGACCATCGGCAGCGGCACCAAATATGATCCGGCGACCGGTACACTGTCGGGCTTCAGTCAGAACATCACCGCCGTCGACAACAAGGGCAACGCGGCGGCTGCACCGACGGCGACGACGACGGTAGGCGCTGCGCTGACGCAACTCGACACCAACACGACCAACCTTGCCAATGCCGCGGTCAAGTATGACGACCCGGCGACCAAGTCCAAGATCACGCTCGGCGGGGCCGGCGGCACCACCATCGGCAATCTCGCTAATGGCATTGCCGCCAATGACGCTGTGAATGTCAGCCAGTTGCAGGCGGTTGGCAACAACGCCAATGCCGGCTGGAACCTGTCGACCAATGGCGCGACAGGCGCCAAGAGCAATGTCGGCCCCGGCGGCACGGTGGATTTCAGCAACACCGACGGCAACATCGTCATCGCCCATAACGGCCCGAACGCAACTTTCGATCTCGCCTCCAATTTGAAGATCGCCAGCAGCCTGTCGGTCGGCGCCGTCACCATCAACACCTCAAGCGTGGTGGTGGGCGCCTCCAAGCTCGACGCGGCCGGCTTGAGCATCACGGGCGGTCCGAGCGTAACCACCGCTGGCGTCGATGCGGGCGGCAAGAAGGTCACCAATGTTGCCAATGGCGATGTGACGGCAACCTCGACCGATGCGATCAATGGTTCGCAATTGTTCGGTGTCGTCAGCAACGCTACCGCCAACGCGGTGCAATATGACGATGCGACCAAGACCAAGATCACCCTCGGCGGTGTCGGTGCGACCCAGCCGACCCAGATCACCAACCTTGCCAATGGTGCGGTGGTCGCGGGTTCTACCGACGCGGTCAATGGCTCGCAGCTCTATGACGTGCAGCAGACCGCCAACAAGGGCTGGAACCTGACTGCCAATGGCGCCGATTCTTCCAACGTCGCGCCCGGCGGCACGGTCGACCTCAACAATATCGACGGCAATCTCGCTATCACCAAGACCGGCAACGCCGTCACCTTCAACCTGTCCAAGGACGTCACGGTCGACACCCTGACGGCGGGTAATTCCAAGCTCGATACCAACGGCCTGACCATCACCGGCGGCCCGAGTGTGACTTCGGCCGGCATCAATGCTGCCAGCAAGGCGATCACCAATGTGGCCGCCGGCACCAACGCCACCGACGCGGTCAATCTGGGGCAGCTGAACACCGTCTCCACCTCGGTGACCAACCTGGGCAACAACGTCAACAATCTGGGCAATTCGACCGCCTCGACCCTTGGCGGCGGCACGACCTATGATCCCAATACGGGTACATTGACGGGCTTCAATCAGAACATCACGGCGGTCGACGGTAAGGGCAATGCGGCCGGTGCGCCGACCAAGTACACCGCGGTGTCCAACGCGCTGACGCAGCTCGACACCAACACGACCAATCTCGCCAATGCCGCGGTGAAGTATGACGACCCCACGAGCAAGACCAAGATCACGCTGGGCGGCATCGGGGCTGGCGATCTCACCCTGATCACCAACCTCGCCAAGGGCAATATCAGCGCGACCTCGACCGACGCGGTGAACGGCAGCCAGCTTTACGGCGTGTCGAATTCGGTCGCCAACAATTTCGGTGGTGGCTCGGTAGTGAATCCGGACGGCACGGTGAGCGCGCCGAGCTATAATATCTCGGGCAACACCTACAACAATGTCGGTAACGCACTTTCGGCCCTGGATACTACGGCGAACAAGGGGTGGAATGCCAATACCGGCACGGTAGCCGGCAGCACCGGTACGGCCACGGGAAGCGGCTCGACCAAGATCGCTCCCGGCGATACGGTGACCTACCAGGCCGGCAACAACATCGCGCTGACCCAGACCGGGAACACCATCGCCATCGCCACTTCGATGACGCCAACCTTCGACAGCGTCACGGCGGGCGGCAACAAGCTGGACTCCTCCGGTCTGACGGTCGGCAACACCACGGTGACCACCAATGGGCTGACCATCGCGGGCGGGCCAAGCGTGACCACGGCCGGCGTTGATGCGGGGAGCAAGGCGATCACCAATGTGGCCGCCGGCACGAATGCGACGGACGCGGTCAATCTGGGCCAGCTCAACACCGTCTCCACCTCGGTGACCAACCTGGGCAACAACGTCAACAATCTGGGCAATTCGAGCGCCTCTACCATTGGCAGCGGCACGACCTACGATCCCAACACCGGCACGCTGTCCGGCTTCAGCCAGAATGTCACGGCCGTCGACAACAAGGGTGACGCTGCCGGAGCACCAACCAACTACACCACGGTCGGCGGCGCGCTGACGCAGCTCGACACCAACACGACCAATCTCGCCAATGCCGCGGTGAAGTACGACGACCCGGCAGTGAAGGACAGGATCACCCTGGGCAATGCCGGCACGCCGGTGACCATCGGCAACGTCGCGAACGGCGTGGCCGCCAGTGATGCGGTCAATGTCAGCCAGCTGCAGGCGGTGGGCAACAATGCCAATGCCGGCTGGAACCTGTCGACGGGCGGCGATACGGCGGGCAAGAGCAATGTCGGGCCCGGTGGCACGGTGGATCTGAGCAACACCGACGGCAATATCGTCATCGCCCATAACGGCCCGAACGCGACCTTCGATCTCGCCAAGAGCATCACCCTGGACAGCATTACGGCAGGCGGCAACACGCTCGACGCCACTGGCCTCACGGTGGGCGGCACCACGGTAACAACCACGGGGCTGACCATCGCGGGCGGTCCGAGCGTGACCGTCAATGGTGTGGACGCCGGCAACAAGGCGATCACCAATGTCGCAGCAGGCACCAACGTCACCGATGCGGTGAATGTCGGCCAGTTGCAGACGGTCAGCAACGCCGCCAACAATCTGGGCAATTCGGTCGCCAGCAATCTCGGCGGCGGCTCGACCTATGACCCGACCACCGGCACGGTGAGTGCGCCGAGCTACACTATTGGCGGCACGGACTACAACAATGTCGGCAATGCCTTCAACGCGGTGAACACCTCAGTGACGGCCTTGCAGACAGATGCCCTGCAATGGAACTCGGCACTGGGTGCCTATGACGCTAGCCATGGCAGTGGCTCGCCGCAGAAGATCTCCAATGTCGCCAACGGCGTCGCTCCGAACGATGTGGTGAACGTCAGCCAGCTGGATGCTGTAAACCAGACCGCCAACAAGGGCTGGAACCTCACCGCCAACGGCGCCAATTCGTCCAATGTCGCTCCGGGCGATACGGTGGACCTCAACAACACCGACGGCAATATCGCCATCACCAAGTCGGGCAACGCGGTTACCTTCAACCTTGCCAGCGATGTCACCATCGCCAACAGCCTGACGATCGGGGCCGCCAAGATCGACACGACCGGCCTTGTCATTGATGGCGGCCCGAGCGTGACCACCAGTGGCATCGATGCCGGCGGCAAGAAGATCACCAATGTCGCCAAGGGCGACGTGTCGACGACCTCCACCGATGCGGTCAACGGCTCGCAAATCTTCAGCCTGGGCAATTCGGTGGCGAGCGGCCTCGGCGGTGGCTCGAGCTTCGATCCCGGCAGCGGCACGGTGATCACCAGCCTGAACTATGGCGGCAGCACCTTCACCTCGGTGCAGAGCGTGCTCGACAAGATCGGCGGCTCCATCAATGGCGGCGGCATCAAATATTTCCATGCCAATTCGACGGGGCCGGATTCCGTCGCGTCCGGCACGGATTCGGTTGGTATCGGTCCGCGTTCCGTGGCGAGCGGCGACAGTTCCGTTGCCATGGGCAATGGCGCTCAGTCGAGCGGCAAGAATGCGATCGCTACCGGTACCCTAGCCAGCGCAAGCGCGGACAATGCAATCGCCACCGGCAATGCCGCCGAGGCGAGCGGAGCATCCTCGGTTGCCACGGGTAATGGTGCGAAGTCGAGTGGCGAGAGCTCGATTGCGACCGGCACCGGGGCAGAGGCCAGCGGCAACAATTCGATGGCATCGGGTACCGGCGCGAAGGCCAGTGCCGATGGTGCGATAGCGAGCGGCAATGGGGCCGAGGCCAGTGGCACGGATTCCATCGCGACCGGCACGGGCAGCAAGGCGACGCAGGCCAACTCGGTCGCCATGGGTACGGGCGCCGATACTTCCGGCGGGCAGGCCGGCGACGTGGCGCTGGGTGCGGGCTCGAAAACCTCGACCGTGGTGCAGACGAAGAGCGGCACGGTCAACGGGACGACCTATGATTATGCGGGCGGTTCGCCGACCAGTACCGTCAGCGTCGGCTCGGCGGGCAATGAGCGTACGGTGACCAATGTGGCCGCAGGCCAGGTGACCGCGACCTCGACCGATGCCGTCAACGGTTCGCAGCTCTATGCCACCAATCAGGAGATCGGCAAGGTCGGTCAACAGGTTGCCAATCTGGCCGAGAATGCCGTGCAATATGATGCGGGTACCGACAAGGGCAGCATCACCTTAGGTGGCAAGAACGGTACGACTATCACCAATGTCGCAAACGGGGCGGTAAACGCAGGATCCTCGGATGCGGTGAATGGCTCGCAGCTCTACGACGTGCAGCAGACTGCCAATAAGGGCTGGAATCTGAGCACAGCTGGCGACACGGCGAATGCAAGCAAGGTTGCGCCAGGAGCGACGGTCGATTTCAGTTCCGACAACAACATGGTGGTCACCAAGACGGTTACCCAGACCGGCGACGTCAACGTGCAATATGCTTTGGCCAAAGACATCAAGGTGGACAGTGTCACGGCGGGCGGGAACACGCTAGACAAGACCGGCCTGACGGTTGGTGGCACGACGGTGACCTCGAATGGTGTCAGCATCGCGAATGGCCCGAGCATGACCGTAGACGGCATAAATGCTGCCGGCAAGAAAATCACCAACGTTGCCGCAGGTACGGCTGCAACAGATGCTGTGAACTTTGGCCAGTTGACGAGTTCCGCGCAATCCGTTGCGGATGCTCTGGGCGGTGGTTCCACGGTCAACCCGGATGGGACGGTCAAGTTACCCAACTATACGGTCGGCGGAAACAGCTACACTAATGTCGGCGGCGCTATCACTGCCCTCGACAAGCGTATCGACAGCATCGGCGGCAACATCGCCAATCTGCAGAGCCAGGTGTCCAACAATCTCAAGGAAGCCCGGCAGGGCATTGCCTCTGCCATGGCGGCCTCGGCCCTGCGCTATGACGACAGGCCGGGCAAGGTCTCGGTTGCCGGTGGCATGGCGGTCTATCATCGTCAGGTCGGCATGGCGGCGGGCCTGGGCTGGACTTCGGAGGATGCCAAGTGGCGCGCCAATGTCGCCGGCACCTATTCGCCCGGTGGACGCAAGCCTGATTTCGGCGTGATGGGCGGCCTGTCCTACACCTTCAACTGAGGCGACAGACATCGGACGTCTCTGACCGAGGCCCTGGGCAACCGGGGCCTTTGTCGTGTCATGGGTCAACCGAGAGCGGCGAGATCCTGCCTCAGGCGGATGGCGTGGCCGTCGGGCATCCCGGCCTCGAGGCGGGCATGGCTGTCCTGCCAGATCGGTATGGCCCGGGCGAGGAGCTGCTTTCCAGCCTGCGTCAGCGCCAGCAGGCGCGAACGCCGGTCCACGGGATCGCGCATCACCTGCACCAGGCCACGGGCTTCGAGCCGCTTGAGCGCGGCGGTGAGGGTGGTGCGATCCATGGCCAGAAGTGCCGCCACAGGGCCCATCGGTGGGGGGGAGGGGCGGTTGAGCGCCATCAGCAGCGAAAACTGGCTGTTGGTCAGCCCCAGCGGCCGCAAGGCATCGTCGAAGCGGCGCGCCAGCGTTCGCGCTGCCCGCTGCACATGCAGGCATAGGCAGGTATCGCGCACGATCAGGGTCGTTGCAAAAGCAACCAGAGGTTGCGGCTCGCAGTCCGAAGCGGGAGGCTCTTCGGCATCGAGCCCTATCTTGGAGGAGAACCGCTCATGGGAAAGGTGTTTTGACATGATCTAATAATGTTGATATCAACCTATTTAGTCAAGCAATACAAATCCGAGCGAGGGAGGTCGACATGCCGGCCCATTCAGTCGTGTCCCGGGAAGAGTGGCTGACGGCGCGCAAGGCGCTTCTGATCAAGGAAAAGGAGGCGACGCGGGCGCGCGATCGCCTCAATGCCGAGCGCATGGCTCTACCCTGGGTCAAACTCGACAAGGCCTATCTGTTCGACACGCCCGAGGGGCGGCGCACGCTGGCGGAGTTGTTCGACGGGCGCAGCCAGTTGATCGTCTATCATTTCATGCTGGGCCCCGATTGGAAGGCTGGCTGCCCCGGCTGCTCCTTCCTGGCGGATCATCTCGACGGCGCCCTGGCTCATCTCAACCATCACGACGTCACGCTCACGGCCGTCTCGCGCGCGCCGCTGGAGAAGATCGAGGCCTATAAGGCGCGCATGGGGTGGCGTTTCCCCTGGGCTTCGGCCTTCGGCAGCGATTTCAACTTCGACTATCACGTCTCCTTCAGCCGGGAGGACCTGGCGGGCGAAGAGATCACCTATAATTTCACCAGCCAGCCGAGTGCCCAGGGCCATGACGAACTGCCCGGGCTGAGCGCCTTCTACAAGGATGAGCAGGGCAAGGTGTTTCACACCTATTCGAGCTATGCCCGTGGTCCGGAGGAACTGATCGGCACCCTGATGATCCTCGACCGGGCGCCCAAGGGGCGCAACGAGGCGACCACCATGGATTTCGTGCGCCGGCACGACGAATACCAGGACTAAAGCGTTTTGCGATGAGACGGCGTCACCAAGAATTGCAAAGACGCTCCAGCCAATCCGTTGGATTGGCTTGGAAACAAAGAGCTGGAGCAAAGCGTGTTCAGTCATGAATGCGCTTTGCTCCAGGTTGCCGCGGTCGAGGCGGTTGCATTCATGAGCAGCGGAGGCCTGTCGCCAGGCCGCCCTGTCGTTCGCCTATCGTTTCTTCCAAGAACAGAAATCCGGCATCGGGGAGCCGGCATCCAAGGGAGCCTGTCATGGCGGTCACACACGGAGACTTCGTCTGGTATGAATTGATGACCACGGATGTGAAGGGGGCCGCGGCCTTCTATGCCGCCGTGCTGGGTTGGGAGGCGGCGGATTCCGGCATGCCGGGCCCGGCCTATATGCTGTTTTCCAACAAGGGCGCGCTGGTCGCCGGCCTCATGGACATTCCGCCCGATGCCGCCGCCCGCAACACCCCGCCGAACTGGAGCGGTTTCGTCGCAGCCGACGACGTTGACGCTTCGGCGGCCGAGGTGACCAGGCTCGGAGGCAAGATCTACCGCGCTCCGGACGATATTCCGGGCATCGGCCGTTTCGCCATTGCGGCCGATCCCGACGGTGCCGTGTTCGGCTTGTTCAAGGGGCAGGGCGAGGCGCCGGAGATGCCGGGCCTGGGCACGCCCGGCCATATCGCCTGGCGTGAGCTGCATGCCGGCGACGCGGCGGGCGCTTTTGCATTCTATTCCAAGCTGTTCGGCTGGGAGAAGCGCGAGGGCCTCGATATGGGGCCGATGGGCGTCTATCAGCTCTATGGCAAGAAGGGCGCCGACTATGGTGGCATGATGACCCGGACTGAGGACATGTGCGGACCGATGTGGGTCTACTATGTCCAGGTCGAGGACATCGACGAGACGGCCCGGCGCGTTGCCGCCAATGGCGGCACGATCACGCTGGAGCCGATGGAAGTGCCCGGCGAGATGTGGGTGATCCAGGCCCGCGATCCTCAGGGTGCGCTGACCGCCATGGTCGGACCCCGACCCCGGTCCTGATCACGACACCCGATTGGGGATGATGAAGGCTCCGCAGGAAGTGGCTGCGGAGCCTTCGTCATACACCAGGTCCCATCGCAAACGCTCTCGCTCAATTTGTAAGACAAGAGCTTGCCTCGCTCTGGCAAAGGCCTTATCGCTACAAGGAGAAACGGCGGATTCGAGCCGTCCTTCGGGCCCGCAACGGGCATCATGAGACAAAAGGTGCGACGCGATGCGCGGGGCTTCGGCTGACGGTTTTCGGTCGCGGGGAAATGACGAGGCGAGGCGATGAAAGTCCTGATTCTGGGTGCGGCCGGCATGGTTGGCCGCAAATTGCTGGAGAGCATGAGCCGCGACGGCAAGCTTGGCGGCAAGCCCGTAAGCGAAGCCCTGCTCAGCGACGTCGTGCTGCCCGAGGTCCCCGCCGGCTTGCCCTTCGCCTGCAGCGCCAGCCAGGACGACCTGCCCGTGCCCGGCACGGTCGAGCGCCTGATCGATACCCGCCCGGATGTGATCGTCCATCTCGCCGCCATCGTATCGGGTGAAGCCGAGGCCGATTTCGAAAAGGGCTATCGTATCAATCTGGAAGGCACCCAGCGCCTGTTCGACGCGATCCGTCAGGCCCATGGCGATGCCAGGCCGGGCGAGGGCTATTATCCACGCGTGATTTTTTCCTCTTCGATTGCGGTGTTCGGCGCGCCCTTCCCGGAGCGTATCGGCGACGAGTTCTTCAACACGCCTCTGACTTCCTATGGCACGCAGAAGGCAATCGGCGAATTGCTGCTGGCCGACTACAGCCGCCGCGGCTTCTTCGACGGCATCGGCATCCGCCTGCCGACCATCGCGGTGCGTCCGGGCAAGCCCAACAAGGCGGCCTCCGGCTTCTTCTCGGGCATTCTGCGCGAGCCGCTGAACGGGCAGGAGGCGATCCTGCCTGTCTCGGACGACGTGCGCCATTGGTTCGCCAGCCCGCGCTCGGCGGTCGGTTTCCTGCACCATTCCGCGGCGATCGACACGGCCCGCCTGGGCGCTCGGCGCAATCTTTCCATGCCCGGCCTTTCCGCAACGGTGGCCGAGGAGATCGAGGCCCTGCGTAGGGCGGCCGGCGACAAGGCGGTGGCGCTGATCAAACATCAGCCCGATCCCGTGATCGAGAAGATCGTGGCGGGTTGGCCGCGCGATTTCGATACGGCACGTGCCCTCGAACTCGGCTTCATCGCGGACCGCGACATGGATGCCATCGTGCAGGCTCACATCGAGGACGAACTCGGCGGCAAGCTGACAGCTCTCTGACCGAGGCGTGTTTGGGCAAAACGCCTCCTTGCGGCTGGCGACTTCACCAAACCGCAAAACGTTTTGGAGCGCCGGGCCGAAAAATAGATGCTGATTTTCGGCAAAAACCACGCGGCAACAACAACCTGCAGCATCAGGCCCAATTCCGGAATCGGACCTGATGCTGTAGGCGTTGGCAGCGCCCTTCGATCAATTCCGTTCCGCGAGAGTATTCCGGCATGTCCGCACCCGATCTTCTGATGCCCAAGCCCATGCTTGCCCAAACGGTCGAGGCCCTTGACCAGGCCTTCACCGTGCACAAGCTCTGGCTGGCCGAAGATCCCGAGGCCATGCTGGCCGGAATTGCGGACCGGGTGCGTTTCCTCGCTGCCGGCGGTCACGCCCATGTCGACGAGGCGCTGCTCGCGGCCCTGCCCAAGCTCGAAATCATTGCCAATTTCGGCGTCGGCTATGATTCCGTCGATGCCGCGGCAGCCGCGAGGCATGGTGTCATCGTCACCAATACGCCCGAAGTCCTCAATGAGGATGTCGCCGATCTCGCCATGGCCTTGCTGCTGGCGACCATCCGCGAAATACCGCAGGCGGATCGCTTCCTGCGGCAGGGCAAATGGTTGAGCGAGAACTATCCGCTGACGAAGGCAACGCTGCGCGGGCGCACGTTGGGTATCGTGGGCCTGGGCCGGATCGGCAAGGCGATCGCTCGCCGCGCCGAGGCCTTTGGCCTGAAGATCGCCTATTACGGACGCAGCCGCCAGGCGGATGTGGCCTATGCCTATCATGCCAGCGTGCGGGCGCTGGCGGAGGCGGTGGATACGCTGATGATCATCGTCCCCGGCGGGGCGGAAACGCGCAATCTGGTCGATGCCGATGTGCTCAAGGCACTTGGCCCCGAAGGCGTGCTGATCAATGTCGCCCGCGGTTCGGTGGTCGATGAGAACGCCCTCATCGAGGCATTGCGCAATCGCACCATTCTCGCGGCAGGGCTCGACGTCTTCGCCGACGAGCCGCGCGTGCCCGAGGGGCTGGCGGCGCTCGACAATGCGGTGTTGTTGCCGCATGTTGGCTCGGCCACCATTCATACCCGCCGAGCCATGGGCCAGTTGGTGGTCGACAATCTCGTTTCCTGGCGCGATGGCAAGGGCCCGCTGACGCCGGTGGCTGAAACGCCCTGGCCGCGAAAGACGACCTGAGGGCCGGCGGCTGCATCTGCGTACACGACTGTCGAGTCCCGCCGGACCCCTGGTCCGGCGTAGGTGTGCTCGTGCCTGATCCAGGAGGAGCTCTCCATCTCGTTGCATGGCAACCGTGCCTGCAAGCAAAACGCGATGCCGGATAGGCATTTTTGCGAACTCGTTCCGGCGTCCCTACGCGTCGGCAGCGGACCTGCAAGTCTTATATTACCACACGGAAAATGATTTGCCCGTGGTGGGAGTCGTATTTCGACTTTTGCCTGATGGGTAGAGATAATATGTGTTTATTTAATATGTTCCAATTATAAAACACCAATATAGACTTACAATATGCAGATTTATAAATTATACATACCGAAATCGGTAGTAATTTATTCAGCGGAAGCTCGTGTATCCGGGTTGTGTCTTTTGAGTGACACATATTCGCCAAAATGTTTTCTGTCGGTTCCGAGACGTGGGAATTCTATTGTAGCATTTTCTAGAATATCGCACCCTTACTGCGACGATTCACGTGGCGGCCAAATGCTTCTCAAGCATGCGCCAAGTTCGGTCGGCTGTTGCGAGTGGGGTGTCATGTCAAGAAGTCCCCTCGTGCAAGTAAAATAATGTCCCGGAGGGGGTTCTGATGACGATGAAATCCGCACTTCTCGGCGCTGCTGCAGGCATTGCCGCCATTGGCGCCGCGCAGGCTGCCGACCTGCCCATGACCAAGGGCGAAGCCGTTGAATATGTGAAGGTCTGCTCGGCCTTCGGGCCTGGCTTTTTCTACATTCCCGGCAGCGACACCTGCCTCAAGATCGGCGGAGAGATCCGCGCCGATTATCGTGTGTTCGGCGGCGACCGGGTAGGCATCAATTCAGCTCCGACATCACTTAACAATGTCTTGACCAATGTCGGGCAGAACCGGAACGATGATCGCTCGGCCTTCAACACTCAGGCCCGTATCTGGTTCGACGCCCGCACCGAGACCGATTGGGGCTTGCTGCGCTCCTATTTCCAGATCAATGCCGACTCGCATCCGATTTCGGCTCAAGGCCGTGGCGGCATCTACAACGGCAACACCTTCACGATCGACAAGGCCTTCATCCAGTTCGGTGGCCTGACGGCTGGTTACGCCCATTCGTTCTTCGGCTTCTACGATAACGAGTATGGCGATACGATCTGGGCGCCCTATTACGCAGAAACCAGCACGGTGAACCTGCTCGCCTACACTGCTCAGTTTGGCGGTGGCTTCAGCGCCACGCTATCGATCGAAGATGGCCGCGACCACCGTGTCAACGACGTGGGCATCAGTGGCACGATCACCGGCTTGGGTCCTGCCGGCGTGGACATCAATCTGCAGGGCGGGCAGCAAATCCCGGATGTCGTTGGTCAATTGCGTTATGACTCGAGTTGGGGATCCTTGGCCCTCCAAGGAGCTCTCCACCAGTTGCGCGCACCCGAGACTGTCGACGGGACGCTGACGTTGGGCGGCACCAACATCCCCTTTTCGATCCCTACGACTCATGACAACAAATATGGCTACGCCATCGGTGGTACTGCCCTCATTAAAATACCGGTTATCGATGGCGGGCATTTTATCGTTGAAGGTCAGTATGCTGATGGCGCCACCGAATATCTCGGTGTCAAGAACAGCCTCGGCACGCTCATCGGCTTGTCGGACCTCTTCCCCTCGTCGATCGGGCCAGGAGGTATTTCGGGCTATGGCAGAACCAAGGGCTGGTCGATCGTGGCCGAACTCGGTGGCAATATCACGCCGCAGCTCAACGCCAATCTTGTGGGTAGCTACATCGACGTGAAGGCCGACGGCATCCTGCGCAACGTTGTCCCGGGTATCGATATCTCGCTCAAGGAATACTCCATCGCGGGCAATCTGACCTATATGATCGTCAAGGGCCTCTCAGTGGCTGGCGAAGTATCCTATACCCACACCAAGCAGGAAGTTGGCATCGGGCCGTTGGGGTCTCTGGATGGCTCCGCCAACTCCTGGCAGGGCGGTGTTCGCCTGAAGCGCACCTTCTGATCCGAACTGGACGATCTGAAAGCGGGGCCCGGCGTGAGCCGGGCCCCGCTTGGCCTATTGTGCTTGTTGCCACGAAGTTGTGCTGTGCGTTTTTGCAGTGCCCTCAAGAAAATGTGATGTTACGTTTTTTAGATGTAACGCTAAATGTATTTCGATATGGTAACGTATATTGGAATACCTTACGTATAGCTGTTGAAGTGCAGTGCATTTTGCGGAGTCTTCCCAGTCCTGGGGAAGTCGCGATGGAATATTTCAAAGTGTTTGCTGAAAGAGTGTCAGGCAATGTAGCGCGATCGAACCGGGCGTGAAGTGAGTGAAGAAATGCAGGAAAGAGCGAGCCGTCCCTTCCAGAAGAACGCCACATCGCTACAGATCGATTGGAAGCGATTTGGCGACGATTTGCGGAGTGTGCGCGCAACGCGCGGGCTGACCTATCGGCAATTCGGTGCGCTCACGGGCGTGACCTTCAGCACGCTGGCGCGCCTTGAATCCTCCTATCTGCCTTGCAATGCCGAAACTTTCGTGACTCTCGCGGTAGAGATGGGCCGAGATCCGCTGACTTATGCGATCCGCGGCAGTGCTGGTGTGAGCGGCGTGCTCGCTCAGGAAACCGACGCGGCTTGATCGCCGGCGCGGTTGACACGCTGGGCAAGGAGGGGCAGGCGCGCCTGTTGCTCCGGCGGTAAAGCTGATAGGGTCCTTTGGTCCCCTTTGCCGATTTGCCCGCTCCCTTCATGCTTGATCGCTCCACGCCGGTTCCCCTCTATTTCCAACTCGCCGAGACCTTGAGAGATGGAATTTCGCAGGGCCTCTACGCAGCGGGCGGGAGGCTTCCTTCCGAACATGAGCTCTGCGCCCGCTACGACGTCTCGCGCAGCGTCGTTCGCCAGGCACTGCAGTCGCTGGCGCTGCAGGGGCTGATCGAAACCGAGCGGGGCCGCGGTGCCTTCGTGCGCGAGCGCAAGGTGCCGATCAATCTAAGCCAACGCCTTGACCCGTTGCGCGAGGATCTGGCGCGGGCCGGCTTCAAACTGAGCACAAAAATCCTGGCGCAACGCCTGATCGACACCCCCGTGGCCATCGCCGAGCGTATCGGCGACACCAAGGCCGTGTTGATCGAACGCCTGCGCTATGCCGATGGCGAGGTGCTGCTGCTGGTGCGCAACTACCTGCCCTATGGCCGGGTGCCGGGATTGCTGACCCATCCGGGGCTCGAGCAGGTCTCGCTCTACGAATGCCTCGAACGGGATTTCGGCGTGATCGTTTCCAGCGGCCAGCGCACTGTGGAAATCGGCACGGCCGATGCGGAGATTGCCGGCCATCTCGGGCTCGATCCCGGATCGCATGTGCTCTTCAACCGTGAACTTACCTATGATCAGGAAGGGAGGCCGGTGGAATATTACGAATCCTGGCACCACCCCGATCGTACGCGCCTGACCATCGAATTGCATCGGGCGCGCTGAAGGACGGTTCTTAAGAAGTTGCCGGGAGCAAAGCTCTCGCTTTTGCCGCGATCGCTTCGGGCGTGAGGCCGAAATGCCGGTAAAGTTGCGGGCCGGGCGCACTCTCGCCGAAGGCGTCGATGCCAACAACCGCGCCGGGACCGCGCAGGAATTGGTACCAGTAGATCGACGAGGCAGCCTCGACGAACAAAGTGGGCGTGCCGGGCGCCAGCACCGCGTCGCGATAGGCCGCGGGCTGGCTGGCAAAAATATTGGCGTTTGGGATCGATACCACCCGCGTGCGGATGCCCTCTGCTGCGAGATGCGCTGCGGCTTCGGCGACGAGTCCCAGCTCGGAGCCGGTTCCGGCAAGGACGAGATCAGGGTGCTCAGCCGGTTCGGAAAGCACATAGCCGCCACGCCGGATCGCCTGCCGGTGTTCAGGGACATGGGCAATCGCCGGAGCGTCCTGGCGGGCCGCGACGATGACGCTGGGGCCCTCACGGCCCACTGCCGCTTCCCAGGCAAGAAGCGCTTCGAGTTCGCTCCCGGGGCGCCATAGCGACAGGCCGGGAATGGCGCGCAAGGCGAGGAGTTGTTCGGCGGGCTGGTGAGTCGGCCCGTCCTCACCGACGCCGATGGAATCATGCGTGTAGAGGAAGATCGCCTTGAGTTTCATCAGGGCGGCGAGGCGCACGGCGTTGCGGGCATAGTCGCTGAAGACCAGATAGGTCGAGCCGAAGGGGATCAGACCGCCGTGAGCAGCCATGCCGTTCATCACGGCGGACATGCCGAATTCGCGCACGCCGTAGTGGATGAAATTGCCGGCGAAATCCCCGGGCAGGATTGATTTGGAAGCCGGCGTCCAGGCCAGAGTGGACTGGCTGAGATCGGCCGAGCCGCCGATCAGCTCCGGCAGCATCGCGGTGAAACGGGCAAGCACCTTGCTGGAGGCCTTGCGCAGAGGCTGGCGGGCCGGCGGCTCCCTCACCAGGGCATCGGCATAATCGGCCACGGCCGTGGCGAAAGCTGCGGGCGCTTCGCCGGCCATGCGACGCTGCAATTCCGCGGCAAGATCTGGATAGGCTGCCTGATAGCGGGTGAACAGCGCCTCCCAGGCCGCCTGGCTGTCAGCTCCACGACCGTGCGCATCCCAGCCGGCGCGGATGGAGGGCGGCACCTCATGCGGCGGATAGGGCCAGCCCAGTGTCTCGCGGGTCGCGGCGGCCTCGGTGGCACCCAGCGGGGCGCCGTGGACTTCTTCCTTGCCCTGCTTGTTGGGGGCGCCGAAACCGATGATGGTGCGGCAGCAGATCAGGCTCGGCCTGTCATGCACGGCGCGCGCCTCCTCGATCGCCGCCTGCACGGTGCCTGCATCATGGCCGTCGACATCGGCGACCACGTGCCAGCCCAGCGCCCGGAAGCGCGCCGGCGTGTCGTCCGCGAACCACGCCTTGACCTCGCCGTCGATCGAGATGCCGTTGTCGTCATAGAAGGCGATCAGCCTGCCGAGGCCAAGCGCGCCGGCGAACGAAGCAGCCTCCTGCGCCACGCCCTCCATCAGGCAGCCGTCACCGAGGAAGACATAGGTGTGGTGATCGATGACAGGAAAGCCATCGCGGTTGAATTCGGCCGCCAGCTTGCGCTCGGCAAGCGCCATGCCGACGGCATTGGCGAAACCTTGGCCGAGCGGGCCGGTGGTCGTCTCGACCCCCGGCGTCATGCCATGTTCGGGATGGCCCGGCGTCTTGGATCCAGGCTTGCGATGGGCCTTCAAATCTTCCAGCGAGAGATCATAGCCTGACAGATGCAGCAGGGAATAGATCAGCATCGCGCCATGGCCGTTCGACTGTACGAAGCGGTCGCGATCGATCCAGGCCGGGTCGGCCGGATTGTGCTTGAGGAAGCGGTTCCACAGCACCTCGGCGATATCGGCCATGCCCATGGCGGTGCCGGGATGACCTGTCCCAGCCGCCTCGATGGTATCGACGGTCAGGAAGCGGATGGCGTTGGCGAGGTCGCGCGGGGAGAGGGCGGGGCGTTCGTCGAAGCTCATGGCGTTTCCCAGATGGTTCGTATCTTGTAATCCTGTCCGTACAAGTAGGACGCATAAGTTATGCTGTCAAATGCCGCGGTTTCCTGGCCTGGATTGCCTCGCTCAGCGCGCAATGACGAAAGCAGGAACTGGCCCGGTCGAAGCCGCCCTAGCCCTTCACATAGCGCCGCCAGGGATGTTCCTCCCGGAAGCCCAGGAGCTCGCGAGCCTTCTTGTTGGAAAGCAGCGTCTCATATTCGCCGAGCGTGCCTTTCACCGGCACATCGGGATAGAAGCGCCGGAGCAGTTCGGCGGTCGGCAGATTGGACGAGGTGTCGTCGTTGACGGCATTGAAGACCTGGAAGCCGAGGCCGTCCTTCTCAATGGCGAGCCGGGTGATCTGGCCGAGGTCGCGCGCATCGATATAGCTCCAAGCGATGCGCTTGCGGAAGCCTGGATCGGCGAACCATTTGGGGAAGTTTTCGGTGTAGTCTTCGGGGATGAGGACGTTGCCGATGCGGAGCGCATAGATGTCGGTGGCTTCGCGCAGCGCGAAGGCGCGAGCCGTCTTCTCGTTGACGACCTTGGAGAGGGCGTAGCTGTCCATCGGGTCGACGTCATAGTCCTCGTCGAGGGGAAAATAGGCGGGACTGCGATGTTCATGGGCGAAGACGACGCCATAGGTCGTCTCGCTCGAGGCAATCACGACCTTGCGGATGCCGAGCTTGGTCGCTGCCTCGATGACGTTGTAGGTACCGAGCGCATTGACGCGGAACACCTCGTTGTCAGGCACGATCATGATGCGCGGAATGGCGGCGAAATGAACGACGGCATCGACCTTCTGCGGGCGCAAGGAGGCGTCGAACTCGTGGGTGCCCATATAGCTCGACAGCGCATTGAAGACCTGGCCGGCATCTGTGATGTCGGCGATCAGCGTGCGTACGCGCGGATCGTCCAATGGCCGGGTGTCGATATTGAGCACCTGGTAGCCGTGATCGAGGAGATCCTTCACCACATGGCGCCCGGCCTTGCCGCTGCCGCCGGTGAACATGATGCGCTTGGCCATGCTCGCTGTCTCCCACTATTGTCATGTTATTTTGTATGACAATAGTGGGAGAGCGCCGAAGTGCAAGAGCAAGATTCTGCCCTGGCGATATGCCTCGACAGGGGAAGAACTCACCCCTTCTTGATGATCACATAGCCGAGCACCAGCGAGATCGCAGTGGCGATGTAGATCGACAGCGACTGCTCCAGAAAGCGCATCCAGAACAGATGGATGGCGATCAGCAACACCACGGCGATGAAGCCGCGGTCGAAGCCGTTGGTGTGGATCGGCAGGAAGCCCGTCTTCTCGGCGACTTTCTTGGCCTCTTCGTTCTGTTCGTCGAGATTCGTAAACTGGTTCATGGCCTCATCCCTTCACGGCGCCGAAGGTCAGGCCGGCGACGATATGGCGCTGCACGACACCGAGGATCACCAGGGCCGGGATCAGCGTCAGCATGGCGGTGGCGGCGAGTTGGCCCCAATTGGTACCGGTGACCGAGACATATTCGGCGAGCAGCGTGGTGATGGTGCGTGCCTCCACGCTGGTGAGGGTGGCTGCCAGCAGATACTCGTTCCAGGCGAAGATCCAGGTGAGGATCATGGTGACGGCGAGGCCCGGGCGGGCCAGCGGATAGATCACCTTGGTCAGAAGCTGGAAGGTGGAGGCGCCATCGATGGTGGCAGCCTCGTCGAGTTCCTGCGGAATGGCGTCGAGCACCGGGCGCAGCGTCCACACCGCGAAGGGCAGATTGAACACGCAATAGAGCAGGATGAGGCCGATGCGGGTATCGTACAGCTTCCAGTCGCCGATGGCGAAGACCTGCGTATAGAGCAGGAACAAGGGCAGCAGGAATACCGCCGGTGGCGCCATGCGGTTGGTGATGGTCCAGAAGAAGACGTTTTCCTTGCCGACCAGCTTGTAGCGCGTCAGCGCATAGGTGGCCAGGAAGCCGAGCAGGGTCACCAGCAGCGCGTTGGAGGTGGCGACGATGACCGAATTCAGCATGTATTTCTGCAGGTTCGGATCCGTCAGGGCGTTGGCGTAATTGTCCGGAAAGAACGAGGTCAACAGGAAGCTCGGCCTGCCGAACAGCTCGACACGGCTTTTGGCTGAGACGACGAACAGCCAGTAGATCGGCGCCAGCGTGATCAGGCTGAGCACGATCCAGAGCAGCAGGCTTACGAAGACATTGGGCTTGCGCATCACTCGGGCCTCCTGAGGTCGCGCCGGGCTACCAGGGCCGAATAGAGCAGCCAGCACATCACGATGGTGAGGTAGAGCACGAGCACGGACATGGCGCCGCCATAGCCGTAATCCTTCTTGGGAAACACCACGCGGTAGATGTAGAGGCCGACGAAGCGGGTGGCGTCGCCCGGGCCGCCGCTGGTCAGCATGAAGATCTCGTCGAAGGTGCGCAAAGCGTCCATCAGGCGGATGAACACGGTGGCGAGGATGGCTGGCTTCAGCATCGGCAGGGTGATGTGCCAGAAGATCTGGAAGCGGCTGGCCCCGTCGATCTGCGCCTGCTCGAAAGGATCCTTGGGCAGGGAAGAAAGGGCCGCGAGCAGGGTCAGCGTCACCAGCGGCGTCCAGTGCCAGATGTCCATGATCACCACGGCCGCGAAGGCCTGGTCCGAGAAGCGGCTGATATTGAGGTCGTAGCCGAACCAACTGCGCAGATAGCTCGGCACCGGGCCGAGACCCGGCGTGAGCAGCAGGCGCCAGATCGCGCCCACGGCAATGGGCGCGATCACCAGCGGAAGGGTATGGATGGTGCGGAAGAAGCCCTTGCCCGGAAAGTCGCGCATGAAGAGCTGGGCGAGAAAATAGCCGAGCACGATCTCGCTGACCACGGCAAAGAAGCCGAATTTCAACGTCCCCCAGATCGACTTGAGGAAGTCGGTGTCGAAGACCAGGGCGCGGAAATTGTCGAGCCCGTTGAAATGCATGGCCGGATCGGCGGCGAAGCTGTTCCACTGCGTGAAGGAGACCACCATCACGTAGATGAACGGCACGATACCGAATAGAGCGAGGATGAACAGCGTGGGTGCCAGCAGCAGCCAGCCGGTTGTCGACGATCGCATGGGGATTCCTTCACCCGCGAGGCAGTAAAGGACAGCGGCGCGGCTCCTGCTAAGCCAGGGGCCCCGCCGCTATTTCCGGTAAATCGGAACCGCCCTGGGCGGCTCCGGCAGGCCCGCTATTTGCGATAGCCCAGCTTCTTGAGTTCAGCCTCCGTCGTGGCCGCCATCTGATCGAGGGCGTCGGACGCCGAGAGATCGCCCGTGATCGCCTTGTAGAAGATAGAGGCGGTCGCTTCGCGCACCTGGGCATGGAAGGGGTAGGGCGGTGCGCCGGCGAAGAGCTTGCCGTCCTTCTTCATCAGCGAATAATAGCCGTTGGTCTTCTCGTCCTGCGCCTTCACCTTGGGATCGTCATAGGTCGAGTTATGGGTGATGCGCGAGCCGGCGACGGCCCAATCGGCTTGGACGCTCTCCTGGGCGATATATTGCAGGAAGAGCAGGGCCGCCTCCTTGTTCTTGGAGGCATAGGAGATGCCGAAGGCGCCGCCGTCATAATAGCCGATATAGCCCTTGCCGGCTTCGGCGGCCTCGATCACCCCCGGAGAGGTCGGAGGCAGGGCGACGCCGACCTTGCCCACCACCTTGGACTTGCCGGCATCGGTGGCGATCCAGGCGGCATTCTCGCCATAGACGAGGCCCTGTGCGGCGCGGCCGGCGGCGAAGGTGGCCGCAACTTCGTCCCAGGTGCTGGCGGTGGATTCGGGCGGAGCGTCCGGCAGCAGGCTCAACCAGTATTCCAGCGCCTTCTTGGCCTCTGGGCTGTTCATCGAGCCGCCATTGGCGACGGTGGCGGCATAGTTCTTGGAGGCGTCGATGCCCCAATTATAGACGCCGAAGGTCGGTGCGACGCTTTCGAAGAATTCGTACCAGGAGGCGGGATGCCCGGTATTGGCCTGCACCGTCGAGCCCCACAATTCCTCGCCCTTGTCCTTGCCCCATTCGGTGAAGAAATCGGCGATGGCCTTGTAGTCCTCGTGGGTCTTGGCGGGGGCGAGATCCTTGCCGGTCTTCTTCTTGTAGGCTTCCTTCACCGCCGGATCATCGAACAGATCCTTGCGATAGAGATAGATCTTGATGAAGGCCTCCATCGGCACGCCGTAGAGGTCACCCTTGTCGTCCTTGAAGTAGTTGGCGAAGGTGGTGAACTTGGCGGGATCGTAGTCCGGTGCCTTCAGCGCCGGCTTGTCGGCGAGCGTCTTGGTGATGTCGACCAGGAAGTTGCGGGCCAGATAGCTGTAGATGATGTCCTGCTCGATATAGACGAAGTCATAGACGCCGGTCTTGGCCTCCATGTCCTTGATCGCCTTGTCGTACATCTGGTCCCAGGAGGTGGCTTCGAACTCCACCTTGATGCCGGTGGCCTTGGTGAAAGCCGGGCCCAGCACGTTCTTCACATAGTTGGAGGGCGGCGTGCTCTCCGAGATGCCGTGGATGGTGACGCCCTGGAGGTCCTTGGAGGCGTCGGACCAGAAATCGGCATAGGCGGAGGTGGTGGCGAGCAGGACGCTGACCGTCAGTGCGGCGAGGCCGGCTCCTATCTTCCTGTACATCTGGTTTCTCCCTGGAAATGGCTTGTTTCTTTTTGCCCGCGTGGCGACGGGATAGGCGCCCGAGCCACATCATGGGGGCGCCCTTCATTTTGTTGCGCATTTCCACAAACTGAGTCAATGGGCAAGGTCACGCGCAAGGTGAAGTTGTATGAAGAATCTTGCGCAAAGTCATCCCTAAAATATGACGAACCTTCTCCAGGTGATGAAGAAGGTTCGTCGACGACTGTTTGCCTGGGAGAATGAATGCCGCGACCAGCCTCAATCCGGTAGAGGAATATGTTCGGCGCGATCATCCGGGGGCAGATCGAACAGGCCCTGGCCCCACTTCTGCGCCTGCCACTGGGTCTTGGCTTCCTCGATGCGCTCCTTGGAGGAGGCGACGAAGTTCCACCAGATATAGCGCGGCCCGCCGAGGGTGGCGCCGCCCAGGATCATCAGGCGGGCCCCCTGGTCGCCGGCCGCCACGGTGATGGCATCGCCGGGGCGGAAGACCATCATCTGCCCGGCCGCGAAATCCTGGCCGGCGATGGTGACGGAGCCTTGCGTGATATAGAGGCCGCGATCCTCGTGCTCGTCCGGCAGCGGCAGTCTGGCACGGGGGGCCAGCACGACGTCGCCATAGAAGGTTTCCGAGAACAATGTCGCCGGCGCCTTCTCGCCATAGGCATTGCCGAGGATGAGTTTCACGCTGACGCCGTCGCTCTCGATCACCGGCAGGGTCTCCTTGCCGTGATGCTCGAACATCGGCGCCATGTCCTCATGCGTTTCAGGCAGGGCGATCCAGGTCTGGATGCCGAACAGGCTGTTGGGACCCTGGCGGGCTTCCGCAGAGGTTCGTTCGGAATGGGTGACGCCGCGCCCGGCCACCATCCAGTTCAGGGCGCCGGGCTGGATGACCTGGTCGGTGCCCAGACTGTCGCGATGGTGGAAATCGCCGCGATAGAGATAGGTGACGGTGCCCAGGCCGATATGGGGGTGCGGGCGTACGTCGACACCCTGGCCGGTCAGGAATTCGGCGGGGCCGGCCTGGTCGAAGAAGATGAAGGGCCCCACCATCTGGCGCTTGGGGGCGGGCAAGGCGCGGCGCACTTCGAAGCCGCCGAGATCGCGCGAACGCGGCACGATCAAGGTTTCGATCGCGTCGATGCCGATCGCATCGGGGCAGCCGGGTGTCAGGGCGGGGTTCCAGCTCATTCGATCCTCCGGGAGGTTGTCGGCCGTATCCGGCCCATGGCTCAGCATAAACAGGGAGCTGTTCGCCCAAAACCTTTTTGCCGTTCGTCAATCGAGAACGCCGAATTCGGCATCAGTGGCTTGGACGGATGGAAACGATCATGCGAGGTTTGCCAAATCACCAGCGGGGAAGACGAGGCGAGCTCATGACGGCAATTGCCGCGAACGGTATCCATCACGTCACCTTGATGACGCGCAACGTGCAGGCGAATGTCGACTTTTATGTCGGCTTCCTCGGCTTGCGCCTGATCAAGCGCACGGGTGGTTACGAAGATGCCCAGCAGCTCCATCTCTTCTATGGCGATCGTCTCGGCTCGCCCGGCTCCATCGTCACCTTCCTCGTTTGGGAGGACGGTGCCCCGGGCCGTGTCGGCAATGGCCAGGTTTCCGAGATCGCCTTTGCCGTGCCTTCGGCCAGCATCGGCGATTGGATGACGAGGGCCCTGAGCCATGGCGTGCCCATGACGGGGCCGTCGCAGGAATTTGGTGAATCCGTCCTCAGGCTGAAGGATCCCGACGGTGTCATCGTCAAGCTCGTCGGCGCCGACCTACCGGCGGCCGCGCCCTGGGGCGACGAAGCGATCGCGCCAAGGCGCTTGCGCGCCGTGACCCTGCTGACCGACCAGCCTGAGGAAACGGCGGCCTTCATCGCGCGGTTCGGCTACCGGCCAGGGCCGCGCGAGGGCAATCTCCAGCGCATGTTGTCGGACACGGATGTCGTCGACGTCCGCGATGCCTCCGGCTATGTGCCGGGTATTCCCGGCACAGGCACGGCCGACCATGTCGCCTTTCGCGCGGCGGATGTAGCCGAGGTGCGCAAGCATGAGGCTGCGCTGTTGCGTCTCAATTCGTCGCCGACCAATTTCCACGATCGCAACTACTTCACCTCGCTCTATGTGCGCGAGCCGGGCGGCACATTGATCGAAGTGGCGACGGATGGCCCAGGTTTTGCCATCGACGAGGCAGCCGATCATCTTGGCGAACGCCTGTTCGTGCCGCCGGGCGATGCCGAGCGGGCGGACGACCTGAAGGCGATGCTGCCGCAATTCTCCCTGCCAGGAGAGCCGCGCCTGCCGCGCCGGGATCTGCCCTTCGTGCATCGCTTCCATACGCCGGACCAGCCCGACGGCAGCACATTGGTCCTATTGCACGGCACCGGCGGGAACGAGGCCGATTTGATGCCGCTCGCTCGGCAGATCGCACCCCATGCGACCTTGCTCGGCGTGCGTGGGCGGAGCCATGAGGAAGGCGTGCTGCGTTGGTTCCGGCGCATTGGGATGACGAAGTTCGATCAGGCCGACATCGCCTTCGAGGCGAAGGCCTTCGCGGCTTTCGCCGAGGGGGCCATGGCGGGCTATGGGCTCGACCACCACCGCCTGACCTTTCTGGGCTATTCCAATGGTGCCAATTTCATTGCCGCCGTGATGGGGCTGCATCCCGGCATCATCACGCGCGCCATTCTCCTGCGGGCGATGCCGGTGCTCGAGACCTTGCCCGATGCCGATCTTGCCGGGACATCGGCCCTGATCTTGACCGGGGCACGCGATCCCTTCGGACAGGAGGCGCCCCGGCTCGAAACCTGGCTGCGGCATCAGGGCGCTGACGTCGCCGCCCACAGCATCGAGGCCGGCCACGAATTGTCATCCGCCGATCTGTCGGCGGCGCGTCATTGGTATGAAGAAAACAGTGAGGGAGGCCGGAATGGCTGACATCGATATTCGTCGCGAAGAGCTTGCCGAGCCGCGCGGGCGCTATGTCGCGCGCATCGACGGCGTGGAAGGGGAGGCCGAGATCGTCTTCACCAGGCGCGATCCCGCCCTGATCAGTGCCGACCACACCGGCGCGCCCGAGACGATGCGCGGCACCGGTGCTGCCGCCGCGCTGGTGGCTTACATGGTGGAGGATGCCCGCAGGGACGGATTTCGCATCCTGCCGCTCTGCCCCTATGTGCGGGCGCAATACCGCAAGCATCCCGACTGGGCCGACGTGATGACGCTGGCGCCGGGTGAGGATCCGCCGGCGACGGCGTAGCTCCACGGCTTCTCTTCTTGGCGAAAGATCTAACGGAACTGCTCAAGCTGGGGCGATCGGATCTGGCCTGATTGCCTCCCGAGCACAGTTGCGGCACCGTGCGGGGATCGAACCTCGAGGTCGTCATGCAGTCTCCCGAGACAATCGCTACGCACGCCTATTTCCGACAGGTCACGGCGGACGGGTGGGATCTCATCTTCCATCCGCCTGACAATCGCTCCGACGTCGCCTACAGGGCGGCGTATATGTGCCATCCGACGCGTGAGCATTACGAGGCGCTCTTACTGCGCCTGCCGGCCTTCGAAGCCTTCTGCCGCAATCTGGAAGAGAATGACCGGCGCGTTCGCGATCATTTTCGTTCCTGGCCACCCTCCGTGGGGGCATTCGAACTCATCTGCGCCATGATGGGCGGCGGCGATGAATTGCTTCCATCCTCGCTCACGCCTTACCCCTATGAACAGCGGCCCTTCGCCTTGCAATATCGCGCGCTTGACCAAGCTGCCTGGGAGTTTGCCGGCGTCACCTGGTGGCCGCCGGTTTTTGCCGCTCTCTTCGATGTGGCCGGAAATTTCTCGGGTATCGAGTACCAGGTCGAACAGGCGATGCGCGACCTGCCGGATTCAATCGCACCATCACGGTGGGAGGCGGGATATCGCCATCCCTATTTCGGGCGACGCAAGCTGTCGGATTTTTCGCGCCTGACAACGTCGACCGTTGCGGGGCGCAAGATTCCGCTCAATCTCTTCATGACCAAGAAAACCATGGCTGCCTTCGAGCCGGAGCATCTGGATCCGTTCGTACCCCTGGTCGAGAAACTGGACAGGCTGGATGCCGGCGTGCGGTTGGGCTTTCCCGAGGCAATGCGCTTGGAATGGCTGGAGGAGCGTTTCACATATGGTACCCCGACCCTGCGCCGGGCTCTCGATCAGATCTTTCCCGATGCAACGGATCCTGGTGCCGTCTCTCCACAGGCCTTTGCCGCGGCGCTCGTTCTCAAGCGCGGATGCTTTTCGTTTTCGCCCGAGAAAAGCGGCGGCGCGGCGCTGACCCTCGACTATGCGATCCTGCCGGCCCGTAACGACAACGAATTGTTTGCAGCCAAGTTTTCTCTCGGTGGCGAGTTGCTTGACGTGGTGGTCGAGAGTTGAGGCAGAGTGCGCTGCGATCTCAGGCCCAGACGTCGTTTTGGGCGGTGCGCTCGCCGCCTTTATGGCCGGTGTTGAGGGTGCCGCGTGGTTCGATCAGCAGGAGATGGACCTCGCTTTCCGCATAGGGCTTGTGCTCCAGCCCCTTGGGCACCACGGCCATCTCGCCAGGGCCGATGACAACGGCGCCATGGCGAAAATCGATGCGCAGGCGGCCGCTGAGGACGATGAATGTCTCGTCCGTCTCGGGATGGTCGTGCCAGATGAAATCACCCTCGATGCGCACCAGCTTGAACTGGTAGTCGTTCATTTCGGCGATGACGCGAGGCTGCCAGAGATCGTTGATCCTTGAGATTTTCTCGGCGAAGTTGATCGCTTTGGGTGTCGTTTCCATGCTGCTTTGCTCCATTCTCGAATGGCGCAATCTATGGGGCCTTCAGCGGCAGCGATCTTGAACGATTGTGCGTTTCCGTTGTGGCGTGGCTTCGAGGCCTGCCCTCAGCAAAAAACCAGCGCCGGGGCATGCCCCGGCGCTGGCTGTAGATTTGCTGATTGTCGCCGTCCTGGTGCTTCTACAGAGGCTGCAGGCCGGCTTCGATGGCGGCGCGGCGGCCTTCGAGGAAGGGCGGCAGCGACAGGCGTTCGCCGAGGGTCTCCAGCGGCTCGTCGACGGCGAAACCGGGGCCATCGGTGGCGATCTCGAAGAGATTGCCGCCGGGCTCGCGGAAATAGAGCGAGCGGAAGTAGTAGCGTTCCACTTCGCCCGAGCTCGGAATGCCGAACTGGCCGAGCCGTTCGGTCCAGGCATGGATCCCCGCCACGTCGGGGGTGCGGAAGGCGACGTGATGCACGGCGCCGGCACCCTGCCGGGCAGTGCCGAGCCCTGGCTGCACCGCGACATGCAACTCGGCGGCCGCACCGCCTTCGCCCATGCGGTAGACATGCACCCGGCCCTCGCCGTCGGGCGAAGCGTAGTCGCGCTCCTCCTTCATGTTGAGCACGCGGGTGAGTATGGCATCGGTGGGCTCCTTCTTCGGCACCGAGATGGTGATCGGACCAAGGCCCCGGATCTGGTGTTCCGACGGCACGGGGCTGCGGCTCCAGGGGTGCAGCGTACCGTTGCCGCCATCGTCCACCAGGCGGAAACGCTGGCCCTCCGGATCCTCGAATTCGAGGCTGGCGCGGCCGTCGATCAGGCCGACGTCACCGGCGGCAGCGCCCAAATCCTTGAGACGGGCGGCCCAGTAGTTCAGGCTATCCTCGCCGGACACACGCAGGCCCGTGCGGCTGATCGAATGGGTACCGCGGCGCTCTGGCGCCACCGGCCAGTCGAAGAAGGTGAGGTCGCTGCCGGGCGTGGCCTCGCCGTCGGCGTAGAACAGGTGATAGGCGCTGGTGTCGTCCTGGTTGACGGTCTTCTTGACCAGCCTCAGGCCGAGCGTATCGGTGTAGAAGCGCTTGTTGCCGGGGGCGTTCGCGGTGATTGCGGTGAGATGATGAATGCCGGTGAGCTGCATGGCAGGCTCCTATGTGTTGCGTTGTCCGTAATATCGCCGCGAACGGTTGGGCCGTGTAGCGTGATCTCTGCACACGCTGCGTTCGAAAATTTCGAACGGCTGGGCTTGGAAAGGCAGGGCTGACGGGGTAGGCAGAGGTGGGACCGGCCCACCGATTTGGACGCTCGCCATGAAATGGACCATCGACGAGATCAAGACCTTCCTGGATGTGATGGAGGCCGGCACGGTCTCCGGCGCGGCGGCACGGGCGAACCTGTCGAAATCGGTGGTCAGCAAGCGCATCACCGATCTGGAGCTGGCCTTGGGTGCGCCGCTGTTCCAGCGCCATGCCGGGCGCATCCTGCCCAATGAGACGGCGGCCGAACTGGCCGTGAGGCTGCGGCCGGCTCTGGCCGAGATGACCAATGCGGTCGAGAGCGTGGCCTGGGGCATGTCGGGCCTGCGCGGTTCGCTCGCCATCTCGGCGCCGATGAGTTTCGGCATTCGCCATCTCAGCCCGTTGCTGGCAGCCTTCGCCCTGCGCCACCCCGATCTGGAACTGGTGGTCGATTACGAGGATCGCTTCGTCGATCTGGTGCGCGGCGGCTTCGACCTCGCCGTGCGCATCGGCCAGATGTCGGATTCCGGCCTGATCGCCCGCAAATTGTGCGACGATCCGCGGGTGGTGTGTGCCAGCCCCGACTATCTGGAACGGCGAGGGACACCGAAGGATCTTGCCGGCCTGCCCGATCATCCCGCGATCGGCTATCGCAACCTGCAGGCCACCCAGGTCTGGCAGTTGGCCGATGGCTCTGGCGGTGTCGTCAGCGTCCCGATGCGCGGGCGCATCGCCGCCAATAATGGCGAGGTGATGCGGGACATGGCGATTGCCGGCCTGGGACTGGCCCTGCTGCCGATGTTCATCGCCCATGAGGCGCTGGCCGATGGCCGGCTGGTTGCCCTGCTGCCCGACCATCCGCCGCTGCCCCTGCCGATCGCCGCGGTCTGGCCGCCGGTCAAGCCGATGCCGCGCAAGCTGCGGGCCATTGTCGATCACCTGGTCGAGGGTTTCGGCGAGGTCCCGGACTGGCTGCGCGGACCCGTGTGATGCCCGATCCCTGCCTGCGGATGTGTCGATGCCGATAGAACGATATGAGGAGCCGCGCGAGGCCTTGCTGGCGCTGTTCGCTCTGGCCGATGATTCACCCGTTCAGGTCGCCACCTATATCGGACTGGGCGATGTGCTGGTAGCCCGCCAGGGGGAGGCCATCATCGGCCATGCCCAGATCCTCGCCACCGACGAGTCCGGCGTGCTCGAGCTCAAGAGCCTGGCGGTGCTGGCCGAGCATCGGGGCGTGGGTATCGGGCGAGAACTGGTCGAGGCGGCCATCGCCTTCTGCCGGGAGCGCTGCGCGCACTCGCTGGTCGTCTCGACGGCAACGGCCGATATTGCCAATCTGCGCTTCTATCAGCGCCGGGGCTTTCGCATGACCCGAATCGTGCCGGATGCCTTCCGGCCGGAGACGGGCTATCCCGAGGGGATACTGATTGATGGTATATTCTTACGCGATCAGGTGTTTTTCGAGTTGAAACTCGACTGATGAGACACCGAGGGCCTTATTTCCTTTGTGAAAAAGCGACGTGATCTGGAATAATGCAGCGTTGCTTTCGCGAGGAAGCCGTCATGGATCAGCAACTGGTCGATCGGATCTACGAATGTGCCTTCGTGCCGGAGCAATGGCCGGGCACGCTGGACGCGCTTTCGGACATGACGTCGGGCGCTGGCGGCAGCCTCTATGTCTTCGGCAAGGACGCCACCATGCTCACGGCGTCGTCCGGCGCCCGGGAGCGGGCCAAGGCGGCGCTGGCCGGCGGTTTCGCGCAGCGCGGCCATGGGCTGAACCGGGTGCTGGCGTCCTCGCGAGCGGGCTTCATCACCGAGCGGGACATCATGACGGAGATCGAGCTCGAGCAGGAGCCGCTCTATCGGGATTTCTGGCGCCCCTCCGGCATCGGCTCGATGATCGTGACCACGGTGGAATTGCCGACCCGGGAAATGCTGCTGCTCTTGTTCACGCGCTGGCTCGCCCAGGGGCCGGCCGAGCGCGCCCTTGTCGATCGTTTCGACACGCTGCGCCCCCACCTTGCCCGCAGTGCGCTGATGACCGCCCGCCTGCAGCTCGAGCGCGCCCGCGTCGCCAGCCAGACCCTGGCCGCGCTCGGTCTGCCGGCGCTGGTGCTCGACCGGCTGGGCAAGGTGCTGGCCGCCAACGACCTGATCGAGGATCTCGGCGATTTCGTGCATTGGCGCGCCTTCGATGGCGTCTCCTTCGTCGACAAGGCGGCTGACAAGCTCCTGCGCGATGCCATCATCACCATCGATCAGCCGCATGGCGCGAGCGTACGATCCTTCCCGGTACGGGGTGAACCGGAGGCCATGGTTGCCCATATCGTGCCGATCCGCCTGAGCGCGCGCGATATTTTCGTGAGCAGCGCGGCGACCCTGATCCTGACGCCGGTGACGGCGCCGCAGGCACCGCCGGTGGAGCTGGTGCAGTCCCTTTTCGATCTCACGCCGGCGGAGGCCCGTGTCGCCCGCAGCCTCGCCACGGGCGACAGCGTGGAGGACATTGCCCAGCATAGCGGGGTAACGTCGAATACGGTGCGCACCCAGGTGCGCGGTGTGCTGGAGAAGACCGGTTGCAGGCGCCAGGCCGAAGTGGTCGCCCTGCTCGCCGGGCTGGCGCCGCTGCCGCGCATGGCGTGAAGCCGGCTGGATCTTCCCTTCAATCGCTCGAAGGGCGTCGTGGTCGTGGCAAAACCGGCTTTCTCTCATCTGTTTTGGTGATGTTTCATTCGCAATAATAGCGAAACTGGACCTGCGGCTGAGACAGTCGGAGGCTTCCTGCAAATCCTCCTGCGCTTTCTCGGCGGCACCAGATCAGATGGAGCAGGGGCAAACCCCGCCCGGACCCACTGCCGAGAGAGTAGAGACATGGATCAGGAGCTGACATACAGGCTCGGCGAATCCGTTCTGGATCTCAGCCGAGGTACATTGCGCAAGGCCGGTGCTCGCGTGCCGGTGCGTTCCAGAACCTTCAAATTGCTGAGCTACCTTGCCCGCAATGCCGGGAGGGTCGTCCGCAAGGACGAATTGTTCGCGGCGGTCTGGCCGCGCGCGGTGGTCACGGAAGCAGCCCTGCTGCGCTGCATTCGCGATGCGCGGCAGAGTGTCGGAGACGAGCGGCATCGCATCATCCATACCGTACCGGGCCGGGGCTACATGTACATGCCGTCCGGCGGCCTCACCGATTCGCCGGAGGCACTGGAGCAGGCGCCCGACGACGTTGACTTAGATGGTGGTGCGGCGGAGGCCAAAGTGGCGGTGATGCCATTCAGCCTGCGTGGAGTGGATGGCGCGATGAAGCTTGCCTTCGACACCATCGTGCAGGAAATCAGGGGGGCGATCGCCAATTCGCGCGTGATCCTGGTGCAGCCGCCGGCGCGGCGCAAGACATCGTCCAGATCCGTCGCCGGTATCGACTATCTGGTCGAAGGCCAGGTCGTGGCCGGCGTGCCCCACCTCAATGTCATCGTGACCCTGTCCGATGCCCGATCGGGCCATCGCCTGCTGACGCAATCCTTCTTCATCAAGGCCGAGAGCGTCATGGCCTTCCACCAGAACGTCGCCAGGCAGGTCGTCAGCGCGCTCATCTTCAATATCGAGACGGCCTCCTGGTGCGGTACGGCGCAGGGCACGACCTCCCTGCATATGTGGTAATGGCCTTGAGCAAAGCGCGGTCATGACTGAACGCTGGTTTGCTTCGCCTCCTTGTTTCCAAGCCAATCCGACGGATCGGCTTGGGCGCCTTTGCGATTCCAGGTGAAACCGTCAAATCGCAAAACGCTATGGAAACAGGCCTTCATCGCTCGACAATACGTACATCGAAGCGCTTTTCGCCTGCCGGTGGCTTGCTATTGTGGGTTGTAGTCACACATGAAGATGTGGGGATCTCGCAACGGGCGGGAGGCGGCTTTTGTCCAACAATGGCGATCCGGACAAATCCGGACTGTTTTCCTTCGTCTGGCGCCATAGCAGGCGGCATCAGCTTTTGTTGCTTGCCGCGACCGTGGCCTCCTTTCCGGTCCTCTATCTATCGCTGGAGCTGCCCAAATACATCCTGAACGGGGCGCTTCAGGGGCATGCCACGCCGCTCAACCGCCTGGGTCTTCATCTCGATCAGACCACGCTCCTCGTGGTGCTGTGCGTTGCCTTCCTGATCTGCACCTTGGCCAATGGCGTCATCAAGATGCAGCTCAGCATCTACAGGGGCGTCATCGGCGAACGCATGATCCGGCGGCTGCGCTACAAGCTGATCGCCCAGGTGCTGCGCTTTCCCCTGCAGCGCTTCGATACTGTCTCGCAGGGAGAGGTCGTTTCGATGGTCACCGCCGAGGCGGAGCCGTTGAGCGGAGTGATGGGCGATGCCTTCGCCCAGCCGGTGTTCCAGTTCGGCCAGATCCTGACCATCGTCGCCTTCCTTTTTCTCCAGAATGTCTGGCTCGGCGTTGCCGGTATCGGCCTCATCCCGGTCCAGGCCTACCTGATCCCACGTATGCAGCGCTATGTGAACAGGCTTCATCATCAGCGCGTCGGCAGGGTGCGCGCCCTGTCGGAGCGCATTGGGGAAAGCGTCGCCGGCGTCGCCGATCTACGCCAGAATGGCGGTTTGCGCTACCGGCTTGCCGAATTCAGCAAGCAGCTGGGTGAGCTCTATACGATCCGGTTGCTCATTTTCGAGCGTAAATTCCTGATCAAGTTCGTCAACAATTCGATCACCCAGCTCACCCCCTTCCTGTTCTTCCTGATCGGCGGCTATCTGGTCATCCATGGCCAACTCAGCGTCGGCGCCCTGATCGCGGCGCTCTCCGCGTCCCGCGACATTGCCGATCCCTGGCGCGAATTGCTGACCTACTGGAACCAGGCCCAGGAGGCATCCTCGCGCTATGACAGCCTGCTGGAGCAGTTCGAAGTGCCGGAGGCGCTGGCTCCCGTGGTGGCGGATGCCGACGCCCCCCGCCTGAACGGGGCGATCCATTTGCGCGACGTCACCATGCCGGGCCTTGGCGGCGTGCCTCTGCTCGACCAGGTCGATCTTGTCATACCCGGCGGGTCGCTCGTTGCCATTCAGAGCGCGGACATGCTGGTACGACGGGCCCTGTGCGATCTGCTCTCTGGTGCTTCGATGCCCAGCGCTGGGCAGGTGACCATATCCGGCCTCGATCTCGCCGGCGCCAGCCCGACTATGCTGGCCGCGCGTATCGGCGTCGCCAACAGCACGCCCTATCTGTTTCGTGGCACCATCGCTCAGAATACCCGGCTGCCGCTTTATCTAGAGCCGGAGTCTTCCGGCGAACCGTCGGGCGAAGCGGCCAAGGCCCTGGTCGAAGCGACGGAGACCGCCAACAGTACCGATCGCCTCGATGTTTCCTGGAGGGATGGCGGGCTCGTCGGTTTCAAGAACGACAGCGAGGTCGACGCCTGGTGGCTCGATGTCATCGAGGTGATCGGCCGTTCGGAAATGCTGCTCGATCGCGCCCTCGACGGCTATCTTGTCGCGGGCCAGCATGACGATCTCGCTGGCCGCGTCCGCGCCCTGCGGGAAGAGGTGACGCTGCGCCTCCAGGCCGAAGGGCTGGCCGAGCAGATCGACCGTTTCGACCCCGGTTCCATCAATCCCGGCCTGACCATCGGTGAGAATCTGCTCTACGCCGTACACCATCACAGCGAGACTGAATCAAGCCATCCGGGTGAAGCTCTCCTGGCTGACATCGCGGGACTCGACATCGCCGAACAGCTCCTGGCCTTCTCGATCGATCTCGCTTCGACGTTGGTCAGGGCCTTCGGCGAAGTCGGGCCGCGGCATCCGCTGCTGCGTCGCTTCACCACCATCGGCCCCGAGCTGTTCGAACGCTTGAGGTCGGTCGCGTCCAAGGAGCAGGCCCATGATGTCGCCGGCATGAACGTCGCCGAGCGTGGCACGCTGCTGTCGTTGCTCTTCAACATCGCGCCGAGTGATCTGGGTACCGATTTTCCTGCCGAGCTTGCTGCGGCCATCCTGGCGGCGCGCGCCCGCCACGGCGCGCGCCTGAGGGAGCTGGCGGGCGGGACCTTCTCGCCGATTGAGGCCGGAACCTATAATTATGACCTGACCGTGCTGGAAAACCTGGTGTTCGGCCTGTCCGTGGCGCCGTCGGAGGCGACCCGCCGGCAGATTCATCATGTGCTGATGGAGGTGGTGGAGGCACAAGGGCTGGCCGGTGCCTTGCGCCTGCTGGTGGGAGACGTGCGCACCGCGATCGCCGGCACCAATCTCTCGCCGGCGGTGCGCGAGCGCATCGGCCTTGGCCGGGCCCTGATCCGCCGGCCCGATCTCGTCTTGCTCGATCATGCCATGGCGAGTGCCTCCGAGGCGGACCGCCGCGCCATCTGGCTCAGGCTGCGGGGCTTGCTGCCCGAGAGCACCATCATCGTGCTGGAGCCACAGATCGCTCAGAGCGAGGATTTCGATCTGGTGGTTACCATCCGCGATGGCCGCCCGATCAATGGGGCGAGCCGCCCACCGGTCCCAGCCTATCACGCTTCGATGTCGGGCGATCTGCAGGCCAAGGTCGAGGTGCTCTCGGCCGTGGAGAGCTTCCGCGGCCTGAAGCGTAGCCAGATCGAGCTGCTCGCCTATGCCTCACGCTGGATGTCGACCAAAGCCGGCGACTATGTCTTTCGAACCGGGGAGGTGCCCGATGGTGCCTATGTCGTCGCCTCCGGCAGTGCCGAGCTGCGCTGGATCAATGTGGTGGGTGAGGAGGAGTTGATCGACACCATCCTGCCGGGACGCCTGATTGGCGACCTCGCCGTCATCCTCGGCCAGACGCGCATGGTGTCGATGATCGCGATAGCCGATCTGACGGGCCTGCGCATCGGCACGCGCGAATTCCTGGATATCGTCGAGAGCGACATCACCGTCGCCCTGCATCTGTTGCGCACCGTCGGGCACCATCTGGTCGAGGTCGGCGAGGAGGTGATCACCAAGGGCCAGTATCGACCCAAACAGCCCGGCGAGGTTGCCGCCGATCAGCCGTGAGGCTTTCTTGGAGCGCGGACTTCTCAGCGACATGAAGACATGTCGCGATGTCCGCTTTTGCAAATGCCGCGCTTGCAGGATGGCAAGGGCGGACTGGAAGTCCGCGCTCCAAAGGAAGTGCGGGCCTCACTCGCCGTAGGGCACCCAGATGTTCTTCACCTGGGTGGCATGGCGCAGATAGTCGGCGCCCTGGGCCTGCGCGTCCTTGAGCCAGTCGAGGGGCCGGCCCTGATTGGTCCAGGTCGCCTTGAGGTTGCCGGCCGATGCCTTCTCGGCGGCCGCGGCGCCGCTCTTGGAGCCATGATACCAGAGGGCGTCGACGTCGTCGTGCTCGGCCAGGGTCTTGGCGAGTTCGTCGCGCGCGCCGGTGACGATGTTAACAACGCCAGCTGGTACGTCCGAGGTCTCCAGGATCTGGTAGAAGTCGGTCGCTGCCAGCGGGAAGGCCGGCGACGGCACCGCGACGACGCGGTTGCCCATGGCGATCGCCGGCAGCACCAGCGAGACGAATCCGAGCAGCGGCGCCTCATCCGGGCAGAGAATGCCGACCACGCCGAAGGGCTCGTTCATCGCCAGCGTCACGTTGCGCGAACGGGTGGAATGCACGCGGCCGTCATATTTGTCGGCCTGGGCGGCGTAGTAGAAGATGCGCCGGATCGCCTTCTCGACTTCCGCCTTGGCCGCCTTGGAGCTGTGGCCGTAGCTTACCAGGCGCTGCTCGAACTCGGCGGCACGGGCCGACAGGTTCTCGGCGATGTAGTAGAGCACCTGCGCGCGGTTATGCGCCGTGGCGGCGCCCCAGCCGCTTGCCTTGGTCGCCGCCTCTACCGCATTGCGGATGTCCTTGCGATTGCCGAGGCCGGCCTGGCCGAGCGTGGCGCCGGCCGTGCTCTTGACCGTATAGCTGTAGCCGGAATCAGGGCGGGCCTGCTTGCCGCCCACGAACAGCTTGGCGGTGCGGTCGATGCTGGGCAGGGCGGTACCTGCAGGCGCCTCGGCTGGCGTGACGCCAAGGGCGCCAGCCTTGTTGTCCTCGGCCGCGGGCAGGGATTTCTCCCAGTCGGGCTTGAGATATTCATAGAGGCCTTCACGGCCGCCCTCGCGGCCGAAGCCGCTCTCGCGATAGCCGCCGAAGCCGGCAGCGGCGTCGAACAGATTGGTCGAGTTGACCCAGACCACGCCGGCCTTCATGCGGGCGGCGGTATCGAGGGCGCGATTGATGTTCTCCGACCAGATCGAGGCGGCGAGGCCATAGCGCGTGTGGTTGGCAAGCTGGATGGCTTCGTCGGGCGTGCGGAAGGTCATCGCCACGGCAACCGGCCCGAAAATCTCGACCTCCGAGACCGTGGAGGATGGTTCCACATCGACGAATATCGAGGGCGGGAAGAAGCTGCCCTTGGCCGGCAGGGCGCAATCGGCCTGCCAGAGCGTGCCGCCCTCCTGCTCGCCCTTCTTGACGAGGTCCTGGATGCGCTGGAGCTGCACCGGCGCGACGATGGCTCCCATGTCGACCGACTTGTCGAGGGGATCGCCGACGCGCAGCGTCTCCATGCGACGGCGCAGCTTGCCGAGAAAGCGTTCGGCGATGCCTTCCTGGATCAGCAGGCGCGAACCGGCGCAGCAGACCTGGCCCTGGTTGAACCAGATGGCATCGACCACGCCTTCCACGGCGCCGTCGAGATCGGCATCCTCATAGACGATGAAGGGCGACTTGCCGCCGAGTTCGAGCGAAAGCTTCTTGCCCGAGCCCGCCGTGGCCTGGCGGATGAGCCGGCCGACCTCGGTGGAGCCGGTGAAGGCGATCTTGTCGACATCGGGATGAGCGACGAGGGCCGCACCCGTGGCGCCATCGCCGGTGACGATGTTGACCACGCCATCCGGCAGCCCGGCTTCGCGGCAGATCTCGGCGAAGGCGAGTGCCGTCAGCGGGGTGAACTCGGCGGGCTTGAGCACCACCGTGTTGCCGGCCGCGAGCGCCGGCGCGATCTTCCAGGCCAACATCAGCAGCGGGAAGTTCCAGGGAATGATCTGCCCGCAAACCCCGACGGGGCCGTAGCCGGCGAATTCGGTCTCGACCAGTTCGGCCCAACCGGCATGGTGATAGAAATGTCGGGCGACCAGGGGAATGTCGATGTCGCGGCTCTCGCGGATCGGCTTGCCATTGTCCAGCGTCTCCAGCACCGAGAGGAAACGCTCGCGCTTCTGGATGTGGCGGGCGATGGCGTAGAGATAGCGGGCGCGTTCATGGCCAGGCAGCGCCGACCAGGCGGGGAAAGCCTTGCGCGCGGCCTTGACGGCGGCATCGACATCCTCGGATGTGCCGGCGGCGACCTTGGCGAGCAGGGTATCGCGAGCGGGGTTCACAACCTCGAAGGTTTCCTTGCCCTTGGAGGCGACAAAGGCTCCGCCGATGAAGTGCTTGAAGCCCTTTTCATGGCTCGCGAGCCAGGCCGTGACGTGATTGTCGGCTTCTGGGGCAGGACCATAGTCCATGGTTTGCAGAATTTCCTTGACGGTGGGCATCGGGGGCCTCCTGGGCATAGGTTTCGGCGTGCCTTTTCCCTAGCGGAGGGAGGTGCGCCTGGCCTTCTCCACGAAGTGGGGAAGATGTCATTGCCAAGCAATGACGGATGGGGTGTGGGCCGCTAGCGCTTTCAGTCCGAAGAGGGTGCCACTAGCGGGCTGCACCCCATCCGACCCGACTTCGTCGGGCTACCTTCCCCACTTCGTGGAGAAGGTTCTCGCGTTGCGTTTCCTATGCCAGAGCGTGGTGAGTCAGCGCCGAATAGCGCCCGGTCACGAAATGCTCGAGCTGGCGCTCGATGTCGGCGAGCATCGATGAGGCTCCGATGCGGAAAAGATTGGGTTCCAGCCAGGGGCGGCCGAGCTCTTCCTTCATCAAAGCGAGCCAGGCCAGGGCGTCCTTCGCCGTCCTGAGGCCGCCGGCCGGCTTGAAGCCCACCGCCTCGCCGGTGAACTCGCCATAGTCGCGCAGGGCACGGAGCATGGTGAGGCTGACGGGGAGGGTAGCATTGACGTCCTCCTTGCCGGTGGAGGTCTTGATGAAGTCGGAGCCCGCCATCATCGCGACCATGCTGGCCTTGTAGACATTGCGCAGCGTCTTGAGGTCACCGGTGGCGAGAATGGCCTTGAGATGGGCCTCGCCGCAGGCCTCGCGCATGGCGCGGATCTCATCATAGAGGGCGTTCCAGTCCTGCGTCAGCACCTGGGCGCGGTTGATGACGATGTCGATCTCCTGGGCGCCCTGGTCGACGGCATAGCGGATTTCGGCAAGGCGCTGCGGCAGCGGGGTGAGGCCGGCGGGAAAGCCCGTCGCCACCGAGGCGACGGGAATGCCGGAACCGGCGAGCGCCTTGACGGCGGGGCCGACCATGGTGGGATAGACGCAGACGGCGCCCACCGTGGGCGGGGCATCGGCGAGGCCGAGGGCTGTAACGATGTCCTCGCGGATTGGGCGGCGCGCCTTCAGGGCGAGGCGATGCACGCGGCCGGGCGTGTCGTCTCCCGCCAGGGTGGTGAGGTCGATGCATTGCACCGCCTTTACCAGCCAGGCGGCCTGGTATTCCTTCTTCACCGTGCGGCGCCCGCCGAGGGTCGCGGCCCGGCGTTCGGTGGCGCTGAGATTGACCTCGATCGCCTCGAACCATTCGGGCTTGAGGGCCGTGCCGGGATTGCGGGCATGGGCGCCCTGGCCTGATACGATCAGGGCGGAGCCGGTGGGCACCACGCTAAGGGCCGGAGCGGCTTGAGCAGAGGAGACTTGGCCCGGCTTCTTGGAGGCAGCCGGCGTGCCTTTATCGGTCTTATCCATGGTGGGTTTCATCCAGGAGGAAGCGTGCTGTCTGCTCGTCGGTGACGAGCACGTTGAGATAGCCGGCCCTGAGGCAGGCAAGGGTTATGGCTTGTTTCGACTTGCCGGCGGCGACGCCGATCGAGAATTTCCGCTCCCGACAAAAACGCAGATCCAGGCCGATGGTTCGGGCATCGATGTCCGCGTCCACGATATTGCCATGGGCATCGACATAGCGGCTGAGAATATCGCCGACGGCGCCTTTCGCCTTGAGGGCCGCCGTTTCCGCTTCGGTGACGAAGCCCGATTGCACCAGCACGGAATCGGGGCTGATCGTGCCCATGCCGAAGCAGATCACCGGCGCTTTGCGGGCAAGCTCCAGCACGCTGGCGATAGTGGGATCCTGTTCCAGCGCCACGCGGGTGGCGGCATGGCCCAGAATGGCCGGCACCGGCAGCAAGGTCGCCGTACCATTGGCCGAGCGGGCGAAGAGTTCGGCGGTGTTGTTGGTGCGGATAGAGGGCGATCGGATGTTCATGGCCCCATTGAGCAGCACCACTTCCACGCCCTCGTTCCAGAAGGGCGGCAGGCGGTGCGCAACCGCGCTCATGGTGCGGCCCCAGGAGACGCCGATCAGCGGCACCTTGCCGAGGCCGGCGAGCATGCGTGCGGCAGCCTGCGCCACGGCATCGAGCAGGAGGCCCTCGTCCTCCTCGCCATTGTTGGGGACGACGACGGCTTCCTTCAGGTTCCAGCGGCGCTGCAGCCTGGACTCGATGTCAGGAGAGCGCGGCGCCCGCGGCACGATCTCGATGCGCACGATGCCGGCCTCGCGCGCCTCGGTCAGCAGGCGGCTGGCCTGCCAGCGCGTGAGGTTGAGCTCCTTGGCAAGGTCGCCCATGGTCATGTCGAGCTCGTAATAGCGCTTGGCGACCTGGATCATCAGGAGTTCGCGCTGCTCGCCGGACATGGTCCTGAACTGGACGTCATGGTCGAGATTGCCGACACTCATCAACGCGATCCCTCAAGCTGTCTTGATGCCAGCTTGCGCGAGAGTGGCGCAAGAAGCTCGGTCGCTTCAAGATAATCCTGCAGCAATTCACCATAGCGGGCATGGGCGGCGAGGTCGGGCTCGACCAGCGTGACCGGCTGGGCCACCGCATCCGCCGCGGCAAAGAGGTCGCCAAACAGGCCGGCGCCGGTAGCGGCGCAGGCGGCCGTGCCGACAAGGGTGAGATTGGTTTGGCTGAGGAGTTCGACGGGCATGCCCATGGCGTCGACCGTGGCCCGCAGCCACAGCGGGTTCTTGGCATAGCCGCCCGAAGAGACGATGCGGTTGCAGGCAATGCCGAGTTCCTGGATGCGGCGGAACACGTTTGCCGAACCCAGCGCCACCGCTTCGACGGCGGAGCGATAGAGGTCCGCCCTGGAATGGCTGAGCGACAGGCCGAGTACGGCGCCGCGCAGCAGGGGATCGCGATAGGGCGTCCGGTTGCCCATGAAATAATCGAGTGTGAGCAGACCGGTGCCGCCGACCGGCAAAGCGCTCGCTTCCTGCACCAGGGCGGCGCGCTCCTGCTGGTCGAGCCCGAACATATCGCGCGCATACCAAGACATCACGGAGCCGGCCGAAACCTGGCCTGCTTCCACCAGCCAATAATCATCGACCAGGGCATGGGGATATGGCCCCCAGAAGCCGGTGACCGGTGCCTGCGCCGCGAGCTGGAAGAGATGGACGATCGAGGTGCCGCCGATCAGCAGATGTTCGCCCGGCCGCAGCGTGCCTGCGCCCGCGATGCCGGTATGCGCATCGATGCCGCCCTGGGCCAGCATGGGCCTGTTAACGAGGCCGAGATGCTCGGCCGCCGCGGCGCTGACCGGCGCGATCGGTGCGCCCACTGCCTTGATATCATCTGGCAGTTTGGTGGCGAGGTCGGGAATGCCGAATTCGGCGTAGAGCTCGTCAGGGAAGCGGCGGGTGACGGAATCGTAGTTCCATTTGCAGGTCGCGTTCATGCGCGAGCCGACCCACAGGCCCGTCAGCTTGAAATTGATGTAGTCGAGGCACTCGCAGATGATGTCGGCCCCGGCATAGACGTCCGGCTCGTGGCGCGAGAGCCACATCGCCTTGGGCACCAGCCATTCGGCCGCATCGCCGCCGCCGGCATAGGCCAGCACGGGGTGCTGCGAGAGCGCGGTCCGGGCCGCTTCTTCGGCAGCCCGGCAGTCCATCCACAGGAGGGAGGGGCGCAGGGGCGTGCCATCCCGTTTGCAGGCGACCACGGTCGAGGCCGTGGTGGCGGCGCAGACGCCATCGATATGAGGCGAGCCGAGGTCGCGCATCAGGCCGCGGCTGGCCTGTCCGAGCGCGTCCCACCAGTCGATCGGCGACTGCTCCGCCCAGCCCGGATGCGGGTGGCGGGTGGGGTACTGGACCTCCCGCTCACCAAGCATCGCACGGCTTTCAAGGTCGAACACGCCGACCCTGATGCCGCCGGTGCCGAAATCCAGGCCGAGAAGACGTGGCATGAGTGGTTCTCCGGGAGCGCGGACATCTTGTCCGCTTCACCCTCCCCTGGAGGGGGAGGGTCGACACGCAGTGTCGGGGTGGGGTGACTCTCTAGTCGAAACTACCGCCAGATTATCAAAGCCGGTGCTCTTTCACCCCACCCCGGCCTTTCAGGCCGACCCTCCCCCTCCAGGGGAGGGTAAGGATCGACGTGCTTTTGTGTCGATTTTACAGTTTACGGCCTGAACATCACCTTGGAGAAGAACTCGTTCTTGCGCTTGAAGCTCTCGAACATGCCGGGCAGTTCCTCGAGCGTGAGTTCATGGGTGATCATGAACTCCCATTTGAGCTTGCCGGTGGCGAGAGCCTCGAGCGACACCGTCCACTGCTTTCCGGGGAACGGGGCGCCGAAGGAGTTCCAGGCTCCGTGCAGCGACACTTCCTGGCGCAGGAAGTGCTGGAAGGTCTGGTTCTCCAGCGCGACCTCGCCGACAGGGATTCCGATGAACACGACATGACCGCCGGGGCCGGCCAGCTTGGCGGCGAAGTTGATCGAGGAGGGATGGCCGGCGGCCTCGACGATGAGGTCGCAGTTCAGCCCAGCCGGCAACGGATCGGTGATCAACTGGGTGTGGGTCGCACCGGCCTCGCGCGCCTGTTCGAGCTTCTGCTCGGAGACGTCGACGGCGACGACTTCCGTGCAGCCCATCAGTTTCATCCACTGGATGGCGAACAGCCCGATCGGGCCGCAGCCGATGACGCCGCCGCGCTGACCAACGGTGGGCGGGGCCTTCCAGACGGCGTGGAGGGCGATCGAGGCCGGGTCGGTCATGGCGATGGCGCGGGGATCGGCATCCGCCGGGGCCTTGAGCAGATTGCCCACCGGCACCGAGACGAATTCGGTATAGGCACCGTCGCGCCGGCTGCCGAAATAGTCATAGTTGCGGCAGCGCGAGAAATTGCCGGTCGCGCATTGATCGCAGACCCGGCAGGGGATGAGCGGGGCGACGCCGACGAGTTCGCCCTTCTCGAAACCGGTCACGCCCGACCCGATCTCCGAAATATGGCCCGAGAATTCATGCCCGCAGATGATCGGCATGCGATGGGCGCCCTTGGTCAGCATGCGAGGAAGGTCTGAGCCGCATACCCCGACAGCCGCAACACGCAATAGCACCTCTCCGGTTGCCGCGACCGGCTTGGGAACGTCCTCGAGGCGGATGTCACCCGGCGAATACATGACGGCTGCGCGCATGATCAAAGTCCTTGAATATGGAGGAGGTGTTGGGGAAGGGGGAGCAGGGGCCGTCAAACGGTCTGCCGCTCCGCGCCGAAGAGTGAGGAAGTGAAGGCGTCCAGGGCGATGATGGCATCGCGGACGATTTCCACCGACAAGGGCACCGCGACCCGCCAGGTGATCGACCCCTCCTTGAGGGCCGCCTTGGCGACGCGCTCGATGTCGGCGGCTGTGGCCTTGCCGAGCCTGAGGTCGGCAAGGGTGGTCGGCAGGCCCACCGCTTTGCAGAAGCGGGCGGTTTCTTCGATCTCGGCGAGCGGACGCCCTTCCAGCATCAGGAGGCAGAGCACGCCGAAGGCGACCTTCTCGCCGTGGAAAAAGCCATGGCTTTCCTCCAGAGCCGTCAGGCCGTCATGGATGCCGTGGGCGGCGGAAACAGCGCAATTCTCAAAACCCAGGCCGCTGAGCAGCGTATTGGCCTCGATGATGTTCTCGACGGCTGGCGTCAGCGCGCCCTTCTCGACCGCGAGCTTGGCTGCCAGCGCATCGCGCATCAGCACTTCATGGCAGGCCTTGGCGATGGCAATGCCAGCCAGCGGGGCCGGATAGCCGCCGGCGATGAAGTTGTCGGAGCGCGATTCCAGGTTGGAGCGGGCTTCGAACCAGGTGGAGAGGGCATCGCCGATGCCGGCCACCAGGAAGCGGGCGGGGGCCTTGGCGATCAGGGCGCTGTCAACCACCACCACGTCCGGATTGCGTGGCAGCATGAAGGATTCCTTGAACACGCCCTGCGGCGTGTAGGTCACCGCGATGGCGCTGGTCGGTGCGTCCGTGGAGGCGATGGTGGGCACGATGGCGATGCGGGCATCGTTGGCGATCGCGGCCAGCTTGGCGGTGTCGGCCGTTTTGCCGCCGCCGATGCCGACGACGATATCCGCGTTGGCCTGGGAGACCAGGGATGTCACCCGGTCGATCTCCTCGCGGCAGCATTCGCCGTTGAACTTCTCCATGGTGAGGCCGAGGCCGCTGCCTTCGAGCGAGGCGAGGATGGGGGCGCCGAGCTTTTCGAAGACGAAGCCGTCGACGAGCAGGAAGGCCTGCTTGCCGAGAGGGCGCAAATGATCGGCGAGGCGGCCGATTTCGCCGGCCCGCTGGATGTATTTGAGCGGACCACCGAAGGCCCGGCCCTGTGCGCTGTGCCACCCGCGAGATTCAGCCATTGGAAGAATTCCCTGTGTCGCATCGCCTGGTGGCGATGAATGATCAATATTCACATTTGTGAAATAAGATCATTTATGTGAAAATTTAGACAGAAAAATACGCGCTGTCAACGGAGTCGGCAGCGCGTTGGGTTGTCGTCTATCGCTTCAGAGTGCCGGTTGCGTATTGCAGCAGCATCGCGACCACGATGATCAGGCCGGTATAGAGCTGCTGGCTGTAGCCGGGCACCCCGGCGAGGTTCATGATGTTGGCGATGATGCCCATCACCAGCGTGCCCAGCAGCGTGTTGACCACGTCGCCGCGCCCGCCCATCAGGCTGGCGCCGCCGATCACCACGGCTGCGATGACGTTGAGCTCCATGCCGACGCCGACCTGGGCCGAGCCGATGGTGGTGCGACTGGCGGAAATCACGCCGGCAAGGCCGGCCAGAGCCCCGGAGATCACATAGACGGCCAGGACATAGCGCGGCACCGCAATGCCGGACAGCCGCACCGCTTCCTCGTTGGAGCCGATGGCGGTGATGATGCGGCCGAAGCGCGTGAAGGAGAGCACGATGCCGCCGACGATGAACACCGCGAACATCAGGATGACGGGCTGGGGTATGCCGAGCCAGTAGCCGGCACCGAAATCGGCCAGGGCCTGGCCGCCGTCACCGATCGAGATCGGCCGCCCTTCCGAGATCATGAAGGAGAGCGAGCGGGCGATCGCCATCATGGCCAGCGACATCACGAAGGAGGGCAGGCGCATATAGGCGACGAAGAAGCCGACGGCGAGGCCGCAGGCGGCGCCGCACAAGATCACCAGCGCGATGCTGACGCCGACGCCATAGCCGAGCTTGGCGATGAAATAGGCGGTGAGCACGCAGCCCAGCGCCAGCACCGAACCGACCGAAAGGTCGATGCCGCGGGTGAGGATGACGAAAAGCATGCCAACCGACATGATGCCAGCGCCGGAGGCGACCTGGCGGAGCACGTTCAGGATGTTGTTCTTGGTCAGGAAGCTGTCGGTCCACACGGAGGCGACGATGACCAGGACCAGGAAGATGCCGAGGGTCGCGAAACGCTGCACCAGGGCGCCGAGATCATAGCCGCGCTTGCCGTCGCCGCGGTTCTCGCTGAGAGCTGTCATTGTCCTATACCATTCGCCGCTTGAATTGCTTTGCCGGGTTGCCCGCCTTCGCTCATGGCCAGGGAAAGCAGGTTTTCCTCGCTGTAATCGCCCGGGCTGAGTTCGCCGCGGATCTCGCCCTCGCGCATCACCAGCACGCGGTCGCACAAGCCGAAGAGCTCCTGATGTTCGGAAGAGATTACCAGGACGGCCTTGCCGGCTTCCGCCAGGCGGTTGACGAGCGTGTAGATCTCGGTCTTCGCGCCGACGTCGACGCCACGGGTCGGCTCGTCGAGGATGATGAGATCGCCGTCGGCATGGAACCACTTGGCCAGCACCACCTTCTGCTGGTTGCCGCCCGACAGGCTCGATACGGGCGCGTCGACGCTGGCGGCCTTGAGGCGCAGGCTCTGGCCGAGTTCGCCAACGGTGCGCCGTTCCAGGCCCCGGCGCAGGAAGCCGAGCGCAGTGGTGACCGACGACATCCGAGCCATGGTGGCGTTCACCCGGATGGGCTTGTCGAGGATGACGCCCTGATGCTTGCGATCCTCGGGGACCAGCCCGACGCCCGCCGCGACGGCGTCGCGCGGCGAGCGGAAATGCACCGGCTTGCCTTTGAACTTGATGGCGCCGCTATCGGGCCTGTCGGCACCGAAGATCAGGCGGGCGACCTCGGTACGTCCGGAGCCGACCAGGCCGCCGAGGCCGACGATCTCGCCGGCGCGCACGGCGAGGCTGACATTGCGGACCTTGCGGCCGGCATGGAGCGCGGACACGCTGATCACTTCCTCGCCGATCCTGCGCTCCCCCTTCTCGGGAAAGAGGGCGGAGAGCGGCCGGCCGACCATCATCCGGATGATGTCGTCGATGGTCACGTCCTTGGCGGCGACGGTGCCGACGAGTTGGCCGTCCTTCATCACCGTCATGCGATCGGAGATCCGCATCACCTCCTCGAGGCGATGGGAGATATAGACGACACCGACGCCATGGCTGCGCAGATCGGCGATGACCTTGTGCAGACGCCCGGCATCCCGATCCGACAGCACGGCGGTCGGCTCGTCGAAAATGATGATCTTGACCTCGCGCGACAGCGCCTTGGCGATCTCGACCACCTGCTGATGGGCGACGGCGAGATTGCCGACGCGCTCGCCGGGATCGATGTCGAAGCCGAGCCGCTTGATCAATTCGCCGGCGCGCTTTCTCAGCCCCGGCCCTGCGAAGACCCCGGGCAGTTCGCCCAGAAAGATGTTCTCCGCCACCGACAAATCGGGGGCAAGGGCCAATTCCTGATGGATCACGGCAATACCGAGTGCCCTGGCCAGGCGCGGATCGCGGAAGTCGACGTGACGTCCGACGACCGTCACCTCACCACTGCTGGGGTGCAGTTCGCCGCCCAGCACACGCATCAGCGTCGACTTGCCGGCGCCGTTCTCGCCGAGCAAGGCATGAACCTCGCCACTCTGGACATCGAAGTCGACGCCCTTGAGGGCGTGTACGCCGCCGAAGGACTTGGTGATGGCGGTGAGCCTGGCGAGTTCGGACATGATGCCTCGCTGGTTTGGATATCGCAGGGCGACTATTGCCTTCTCCCCGTGTGGGAGCAGGTGGCGCGAAGCGCCGGATGAGGGGTTGACGAAACCTCTCTGTTCTTGGTGCTTGTCCCTGAAGTCTTTTCGGATGGGGTACGAGACCCCTCATCCGCCCCTTCGGGGCACCTTCTCCCACAAGGGGAGAAGGCACATGACGCCGAAGCCGCCGCTTAGAACACCGCGTCCTTCTTGTAGAACTTGTCGACGTTCTCCTGGGTGATCACCGCCGGCGTGGTGAGTTCGAGCTTGGGCGTGTCGGGGGAGAGCTCGCCCTTGAGCGCCTTCAGGCCGATATCGACAGCGGTACGCGCCACCAGATCCGGATCGTTGAGGCCGGTCGCGCCATATTTGCCGTCCTTGATGAGAGCGAGCGCTTCCTTCTGGCCATCGGCGGCGGCGAGCACCAGCACGTCGGTCTTGCCGGCGGCCTGCAGCGCCTTCATGCCGCCCAGCGCCATCGAATCGTTCTCTGCGAGCAGCACGGTGACGTCAGGATGGGCCTGCAGCAGGTCCTCGGCGGCCTTGAGGCCGTCCTCGGTCGCCCAATTGCCCCAGCCCTGGCCGAGCACCTCGAAGCTGGCCTTGCCGTCATTGACGAGCTGGCCTTCTACAAGGCCGCGGAAGACGCCGAGGCGGCGGTCGCGGCCCACTTCATTGCCCTGGGAGCCGGAGAGCAGGATGATCTTGACGGGCTTGCCCTGCATCTTCTTGGCCAGCCACTGGCCGACGAGGAAGCCGTTCTGGTCGTTGGAGGAGCGCACCTGGGTGACGATCTTGGCCTTGGTGTTGATCGATGAATCCATCACCACCACCTTCACGCCAGCCGCGGTGGCGGCATTGGCTGCCCCGACGAGGCCTTCCGGATCGCGCGGGTTGAGAATCAGGAGGTTGACGCCCTTGGCGACCATGTCCTCGACGTCGGAGATCTGCTTGCCCATGTCGTTCTGGCCATCGGAGGTGGTGACCTCGCAACCGGCCTTCTTGCCCTGATCGATGGCGGCGGCCTGCTGGGCGGCGAAATAGGGGGCGCTCAGCGTGTACATCGCCACGCCGATCTTGCAGTCGGCGGCGCTCGCCATGCCCATCGTGCCGGCCAGCAATGCTGCGGCCAGGCTGCCGCCCAAAAGGGTTTTCTTCATTGGCTCTCTCCTCCACGTCGTCCGTCAGGGCGTTTTTCCTGGCCCTGTTCTGTAGCATAAGTACATTTTTTGACAGGGGTCAAGCGATCCAAATTTTAAAAAATTGAAACAAAATCACATACGTGAAATATTGCAACGCAATATTGTCTAAATTAGCTTAAAATGAGTTAAAATAGTGCGCCGAGGGTTGTCGGGGTGCTGATAAAAATGTAGTGATGCTACCGAATGGCGAGCTTCCAAGAGCGCCGCAATCAAAAGAAAGGTTGGTTGATATGCCCATGCGCGAGCCGGGTCTGTGCGTCGTCGATGTCGAGAACGGGGAATTGCGGGGGGCAACCAACCGCTACACCAAGACGATGGGCGATCTTGCCGGCCTCTATGAAGACGAGGCTGCCTATCGAACCGTCCTCGCCGAACTCGGCGACAAGGTGGTTTACGAGGTGACGGATTACAAACCCTCGGCGGATGCCGGCGACATGATCATCGGGGTCACCCGCATGATTCCAGGCAAGGTGGGGCGGGAATATTTCCTCACGCGCGGCCACATCCACGCCAATCCCAATCGTCCGGAAATGTATTACGGCGAGAGCGGACACGGCATCATGCTGCTAGAATCGCCGGCCGGAGAAATCCGCAGCGTCGAGATCGGGCCGCGCAGCCTGTGCTATGTGCCGCCCTACTGGATCCACCGCTCGGTCAATGTCGGCTCGACCGATCTGGTGATGACCTTCGCCTATCCCGCCGACTCAGGCCAGGACTATGACATCATCGCCAAGGCCGGCGGCATGCGCAGCCGTATCGTCGATGACGGCAAGGGCGGATGGGCGGCCGTCGACAATGCTGGCTACCAGTTCCGGGCTAAGGAGTTGGTCGAGGCCATCATGGCGAGGTGAGGTGCGCGACTTCCCTTCTCCCCTTGCGGGAGAAGGTGCCCTGAAGGGGCGGATGAGGGGTCTCCCGACTCATCCAATTCGAATCGGAGGCGGGCGTTGAGCCACGAAGAACGGTAAGGTTGCAAAACCCCTCATCCGGCGCTTCGCGCCACCTTCTCCCGCAAGGGGAGAAGGCTTGGCGCCCTCAAGCCTCGTCGGCGTCGCCCTCGTCGTCATCATCGGCGTCGATCTCGCCGCCGAGCGCGTGCTTGAAGCCTTTCTCGACTCGCTTGAGCAATTTGCGCAGGCGCTTGCGGTCCTTGTTGTCGAGATGGCTGGTGGCTTCCGCCTCGATGTCGAGCGCCAGGGCCGCGATAGCCGCGGCCTTTTCCTTGCCGTCCGCGCTCAGGCCCACGCGCACGACGCGCCCATCACCGTCGGTCGCCTTGCGCTCGATCAGGCCGGCGGCCGACAGGCGCGCAATCGTCTTGGAGGCTGTCGGGGGCCTGACGCGCAGGATTTCCGCCAATTCGCTCATCGACAGGGCTTCTCGCCCGGCAAGGGCTTCGAGCACCTGTTCCTGGCCCGGGAACAGGCCAAGTCCTTCGAGGAGTTTGGCGGTGCGGGCCCGATGCAGGCGGGCCACGTGGATCAACTGATAACCAAGTGTCTTGGAGGCCGGATGTCGCATGGTAATGATCCGCCGGCTGATGATTTGCTGTAGCCGGCTTCAGATACAGTTTCTCACAGAAAATGTCGAGGATTTCGTCGGCTTTAGCCTGAAATCCGGTAAATATTTCCTGTCCGACGTAGGCTCTAAACCTTGGCCAGTGCCTTCTCCACTCTGGTCAGGAAGGCAGCGCGCGAGTGGTCGGTCGACAGGTTCATCGAGTAATGGGCGAGGTATTGAAAGCGCGCGAAGGGCTTCACCACCGCCCGCAGCATGCGCGTGACCACGCGGCGGGGCGGATCGCTCATCAGCAGGGCCTTCAGATGCGAGCCGCCATAGGTGGTGACGGCCACCACCTTGGTGATGTTGTGCAAATTGCCCTGGACCTTGCCGTCGACCAGGGTGAAGGACACGCCGGGCAGGAAGACCCGGTCGAAAAACCCCTTGAGGATGGCCGGAAAGCCGTAGTTCCAGATCGGCGTGACGATCACCAGCGCCTGCGCCCGTTGCAGGCGTTCGACATAATCAGCCACGCCATCGCGGTTTTTTGCGGTGTCGTGATAGGTGCGCCGTTCGGCGGCCGTGAGCACGGGCTGGAACCCTTCGGCATAGAGGTCGCAGTCGTCGACCTCATGGCCGGCCTTGCGCAAGGTCTCCACGGCGCAGGTATGCAGCGCCGCGCCGAAGGATTCCTCGCAAGGGTGCGAGAAGAGGACGAGGACCCGCATCAGCCCTTCATCTCGACCTCGACGAAGGCCATGTGGGACTGGCCGCCGTTGAAGACATTGTGCTCGACGCCGGCCGGGCGCGAGTAGGAGGTGCCGGCAGCGAGTGGAACCAGCTTCTCGCCTTGCGTGTCGACGATACGCAGCGTGCCGTCGACCAATGGCACCACGGCATAGGGATATTCATGGCGGTGCCAGCCCGTCTCCTGGCCGGGCTCGAAATCGTAGCGGGTGATGCGCACCCGCTCATCGTCGACCTGGAGCGTTCCGGTCGCCAGATTGGTGTTGTCGCTGTTGTGTGCTCCACACATGGCAGGGCCTTTCATAGCTATGGTTTGGTGTTGCACCTCGCCATTTCGTGGCGAGGTGCATTTGGCAGACGAGTGTGTCCGATATCCTGGCAAGCCGATCAGGCTTCCATTTGCATGCCCCGGAAAAGATAGGTCCGGTTCGAGGAATAGTCATAATCGGGATCGTCCCAGGCGATCATCTTGCCGGGATTGAGCAGGCCCTTGGGATCGGCTTCGCGCTTGAAGGCGAGCTGCATCTCGTCGGTCTGCTTCATGCCGCCTTCCTCCAGCGTGTAGCGGTGCGGGTTGAACACCGGCGCACCCATGTCCTCGTGGATGCGGATGATCTCGTCGAGGCGCTCCGCGGTGGTGAACTTGACGAGCGGCAGGCCGAAGCAGGTGATCTTGCCGTCGAAGCGCACGAATTCGAGATGGGCCACCACTTCGTCGCCGAAGACGGCATGGATCTTGGAGACGAGTTCGAGCTGGTTGGGGAAGGGGTAGAGCGTCTGAAGATAGGTGATGGTGGGATCGAGCTTGAGGGCACGCAGCGTGGTGTGGTTCCAGCCGAGTTCGTAGATGTCGGGCAGGCCCTTGCGGTCCGCCTCGCTCATGCCCGACGTCGAGAACAACAGTTCTGCGCCCTTGCGCCGGCGGGTGATGGTGAGGAAGGCATCGTAGTTCTGCGGGGCGATCATGGCGCAGACGATATGCTTGTCGCGCGGGATCCAACGCCGGTGCCGGTTGAAATAGTCATGCGCGGCCGGCGCGGCCACCACCGCGAGCTGCTTCTTGAGGATGCCGTCAGCCTCGCCGGTCTCGTTGGCGAAGGCGGCCGCCTCGGCGAGCGTATCGAAGCCGACGATGACGTCGATCCACTTGAAGGCCGATGTCAGTGGCATCTCGACTTCCGTGATGATGCCGTTGGTGCCGTAGGCATGGCTGACCTTGTGCAGATCCTCGCCGGTGAGATCGAGGATGCGTGGGCTTGCCTCCATCGTCACTACCTTGAGGCGGGTGATATTGCCCCAGTCGCGCAGGCCGCCCCAGGTGATCGAGCCGACGCCGCCCGAGCCGCCGGCGACGAAGCCGCCGATGGTGGCCGTCTTCGCGGTGGAGGGATGCAGACGCAATTCCTGGCCGGAATGGGCTTGCGTCTGTTTGTCGATCTCGGCCATCACCGCGCCGGCTTCGGCAACCAGCACGCCCGGCTCGATCGAGATGATCTTGTCCATGAAGGACAGATCGAGCACGGCCCCCCGCGACAGCGGCATCGCCTGGCCGTAATTGCCGGTGCCGGTGCCGCGGGGCGTCACCGGAATGTCGAGCGCGTAGCAGGCGGCGAGCGTGGCGACGACGTCGTCCGTGGATTTGGCGAAGATGATGCAATCGCCGGTGATGTGGTCGAGCTCGCGCTTGAGCACCGGCGAATACCAGAAGAAGTCGCGGCTCTTCTGCCGCACCAAGGTCGGGTGATCCTCGATGCGGATGTCGGGCAGGCGGGCCTTGAGGGCGGCGATGTCGGTCATGGGCGGATCTCGGAGTGCCGATCTCCAGATCGGCATTCTTGGAAGCGAAGCGTTCCGTCGAAGAAAAATGCCGATCTGGAGATCGGCACACCATGTCTGGTGCGTCAAGTCTGGTTGATTGAGCGCCTAGGGGCCGCTGGCCTGCGATCGCCGGACCAAACCTTCGGTTCGGTCTGACAGCACCGCATCGAGTTCCTCATAGTCCGGCAAAGCGGTGTCGATGGCCCGGCCCTTGCGCACCACGATGCGATCGGCCTGCGGGCGGGACAGCAGCTCCGTCCAGCTCCTGGCCTTGAACAGCACGAAATCGGCCGGCCCACCGACACGCAGCCGCCCGGCGTCGATGCCCATCACCGAGGCCGGCGTCGCCGTAACCACCTTTGGCCAGTCGCCGAAAGGATGGTCGAGATGGGCCACGCGCGTCGCCTCGCGGAAGACTTCGAGGGCATCGAGATCGCCATAGGCATAGAAGGGGTCGCGCGTATTGTCGGAGGAGACCGCGACCGGCACGCCCGCCGCCTTCAATTCGTGCAGCAGCGTCACCCCGCGCGAGCGGGGGGTGCGGCCGGGCACGCGGTCCTGCAGATAGAGATTGCACATTGGCAGCGAGACCACGGCGATGCCGGCCTGCGCCACCTTGTCGATGGTGGCCTTGATCTCGTCCTCCTCCTGCCGGGCGAGGGAACAGCAATGGCCGACCGTGACCTGGCCGGCGAAGCGATGCCGCAGGGCCGCCTCGGCGATATGGCTTAGTGTGCGGGCTTCGGGGTCCTGGGTCTCGTCGACATGGAAATCGAGATCGAAGCCGTTGTCGGCGGCGAGGCGGAACAGCGTGTCCAGGCCCTGGTCGAGCTCGGGCACCATATAGGTGACGCCGCCCAGGATACCGTCATGCGCGCGTAGGGCGGCGGTGATGTCGGACATGTGGGCGCGATCGGCCACATGCTCGATGGAAAACAGCGCGACGGCCTGCAATTCGATGCGGCCGGCCCATTTTTCGCGCATTTCGGCAAGAACAGGCCAGGAGATGCCGATCTGCTTGCCGATCGAATCGAGATGGGTGCGGATGGCGGAGGTGCCGTGCGCATAGGCGCAGCGTAGTGAGAAATCCATGCGGGCGGCGACATCGGCGGCCGACCAATGAGCCTCGCGATCCAGGGTCACGTTGTCGAGAGCCCCGAAGAAGGTGCCGTCGGGATTGCGGCGGCGCGGCCAGATATGGCCCTTGTCGAGATGGGTGTGCAGTTCCACGAAGCTCGGGAAGACCATGCCTGCGCTGAGTGTACCGGAGGGACCTGTCACGGCCTCGATCGCCTCGATGCGCCCGTCCGCGACGGTCAGGCAGATGCGTGCCAGGCCATCCTGGTCGGCGCCGGCCAGTGGTTGCGACACCAGGCAGGCCGGTACGCTGGCCTCGACCGACCATCGGCCATCGGTGGGAACTGCGAGGGGCTTGGACACGGTCAGTTTTCCCGCTTAAGCGCGCTCTCATGCCATTTGTACAGCAGGAGATGCGACAGATAGGACAGGGCGAGGAAGATGGCGATGCCCGTCAGCGACAGCAGCACCAGCGCGGCATAGGCCCGCGGATAGGCAAAATAGCGTGGCGCGAGATAGATGATATAGCCAAGACCCCCGCGCGCGCCACCCGCACCGGTGGCGAGTTCCGACACCACGGCGCCGATCAGGGAAAGACCGCCGGCGATGCGCACGCCACCGAGGAAATAGGGCAGGGCCGCACGCAGGCGCAGCAGCCACAATTTCTGCCAGGAAGAGGCGCGGTAGAGCTCGAAGAGGTTGAGCAGATTGTGGTCGGTCGAGCGCAGGCCGATCAGCGTGTTGGCGAGCACCGGGAAGAAGGCGACGAGCCATACGCAGATCAAGAGCACGGTGGCCTGCGAGAAGATCACCAGCAAGAGCGGCGCCAGGGCGAGCACCGGCGTGACCTGCAGGATGATGGCATAGGGATAGAGCGTATATTCGACCAGCCGCGACAGCGAGAACAGAATGGCGAGCGAAACGCCGCCCACCACCGCGAGCACGAAGCCTTTCAACGTCACTTCCAGGGTGAAGAGCCAGGCCGGCCCCAGTGTTTCCCATTCGCGGAAGAAGGCAGCCCAGATCTCGCTGGGGGCGGGCACCACCTTCATCGGGGTAAGGCCGGCGGCCACGCAATATTCCCAGGCCCCCAGCACGACCACCAGAAAGGCGAGCGGCAGCAGCCATTTCAGGAGTGCCGACGGGTTCCGGCGAGTTGTGACGGGAGGAGTGGCGGCATCGCCCGCCGAACTGATCACGCTCATCCTGTTTCTGCCCCCCGGTCCAAATTCTTGGCGATCAATGTCCGTCGACGCTCTCGACCGCCTTGCCGATGGCCGAGGTCAGCGTGGCGGAGGCCTGGCGGCAATAGTCGACGTAAACGGGCGTGGTGCGGAAGGCCGCGCCGCGCGGGCGCTCGGCGTCGACGGCGATCTCGGCGAAAGCGCGTCCCGGCCGAGCCGCCATCACCACGATGCGATCGGAAATATAAACGCTTTCGAATACCGAATGGGTGACGAACACCACCGTCCAGCCAAGCTCTGCCTGCAGGCGCATCAGATCGTCGTTGAGCTTCTGGCGCGTGATCTCGTCGAGCGCCGCGAAGGGCTCGTCCATGAGGAGGAGCTTCGGGCGGGTCACCATGGCCCGGGCGATGGAGACGCGCATGCGCATGCCGCCGGAGAGTTCGCGCGGATAGGCCTGCGCAAAGGCGGTGAGGCCGACGCTGTCGAGGGCCTGCATCACCTTGTCCCGGACAGCCTTTCGCGATACGCCCTTGAGCCGCGACGGCAGCCAGACATTGTCGAACACGCTGGCCCAAGGCATCAGCGTCGGTTCCTGGAAGACGAAACCCACGTCGCGGGAATGGTCGGTGTCGCCATCGGCCCAGACCACGCTGCCGCTTGAGGCCTCGCCCAGCCCGGCGATGATGCGCAGTGCCGTCGATTTGCCGCAGCCCGAGGGACCCAGCAAAGAGAGGATCTCACCCTGGCGGATGTCGAGATCGAGATGCTGGAGCGCGGTGGTGCCCGAGGAGAAGGTCTTGCCCACGTCGCGCAGCGAGACGACGGTCGGGCGGCTGGAGGGGGGCGTCAAGGCATAGCTCCCGCGGAGAGGGGCTGTTCCTGGGAGTGCGGACGTCGCAGCGACATGCGTGGCATGTCGCGATGTCCGCTCTTCCTTTCTGCATTCTCGGCGTTTCCAAGAGCGGACATGGACGTCCGCGCTCCCGGGAAATGCACTTTATTGACCATGCTCACTTCTTGATCAGGTCGGAACCGACATTCTTGTTCACGAATTTCAGCGTATAAGCCTTCTTGAAGTCGAAATCGGGCTTGTAGAGGCCGACGGTGACCATCTTGTCGAAAAAGGACTTCATGTGCTCGTCGGTCATGGCGCCGATGCCGTTTTTCTCGGCGTCACCTGACATGACGATGCCATAGGCCTTCATCTGCTTGACGGCGAAGGCGAGGTTCTCGTCGGTCATGTCGGGATTGTCCTTCTGGATCGCCGCATTGCCGAGCTTGTTGTCGCCGTAGAGATAGGTGGCCCAGCCGATCGCCGAGGCGTCGACGAATTTCTGCACGACGTCAGGCTTGGCATCGATAATGTCCTGGCGGGTGACGATCAGGGTCGAATAGGTGTTCCAGCCCTGGTCGGCGATCAGGAAGACATTGGGCTTGAAGCCGCCGCCCTTTTCCACCTGGAGAGGCTCGGACGCCACATAACCCTGCTGCACAGATTGTTTGTCGGCGATGAAGGGCCCGGGATTGAAGTCATAGGGCTTGACCACCTCGTCGGTAAAGCCGAAAGCCGCCTTCATCCAGGCATAGCCGGTGGCCTGGAAATCGGGGCCGATGAAGATGGTCTTGGCCTTCTTCAGGTCATCCCAGCTATCGAGGCCGACGCCGGGATGCGTCATCAGGATCTGCGGGTCCTTCTGGAAGGTCGCAGCCACCGCGACGAGGGGAACGCCCTCCTTGGCCGCCGAGAAGACCTCGACGAGATTGCCGCCCATATAGAAGTCGTTCTTGCCAGCAACCAGGGCAGTGGCGTTGTTGGCGGTCGGGCCACCCTGCACGATCTCGACGTCGAGGCCGAACTTCTTGTAGGTGCCGTCGGCCACGGCCTGGTAGTAGCCGCCATGCTCACCCTGCGCCAGCCAGTTGGTGCCGAAGCGCACTTTCACCAGTTCCTCGGCATAGGCGCCGTTCAAGCCGGCAAAAACCACGGCCGTTGCTACAAGCACGGCGGTCTTGAGCATGCTGTTCATTCCTGTCGCCTCTGTTCGGTTCGTCTTGCGAGTTTCTGGTATCGGATTGCCGCAACGCCGACGCACGATTGTTAGCGCCAATTCAAGCTTGCACAAGTCGTGATCACGATTAATTTTGCGCCGGCCAGATTTTCGGAGACCCGTCATGCTTCGCGCCATCACGCCGTCCTCGCTGCGTGCGCCCTTCGCCCGCTACAGCCATGCTGTGGAGGTGCCGGCCGGCGCCCGCATGGTGTTTTGTTCCGGCCAGCTCGGCATCGGCCCGGACGAGTCGATTCCGGAGGGTGCGGAAGCGCAGGCCAGGCTGATCTTCACGGCGATCGAAGCGATACTGGCCGAGGCCGGCATGGCGCTCGCCGACATCGTCAGGATCAATGCCTATGTCACCGGCCGCGAGCACATGGCCGGCTATATGAAGGCCCGCGATGCGGTGGTCGCCGATCCGCCGCCTGCCTCCACCCTGATGATCGTCTCGGGCTTCACGCGTGAGGAATTCAAGGTCGAGGTGGAGGTCGTGGCTGCAAAGGCGTGAGAGCCGAGAGCGTTTTGCGATTTGGTGGTGACGCCAAGAATCGCAAAGACGCTCCAGCCAATCCGTAAGAGTGGCTTGGAACCAAAGAGTTAGAGCAAACAAGCGTTTCCGTCTAAACGCGCTTTGCTCCAGGGGGCAAGGGGACTTGTCGCCGAGCGGTATAAGCCCTTGTGATTTTTGATCGGTGTGGAACAATGCCGACAGGTGTCCTGAGGTCGCAGAAGGCCAGCCAGCACAGGTGGGGGCGCCAGACAAGGGGACCGAAAGCATGGACCACCCTATCCGGCGCCCCGCATGCTGAATCTCGATCCCTATCTGCTTCGCGCCTTTCTCTCCGTCGCCGAAGTGGGGACGGTGAACGGTGCGGCGCTGTCGTTGCATCGCACGCAGGCCGCGGTCAGCATGCAGATCCGCAAGCTCGAGGCCCTGGTCGGCTCGGACCTGTTCGAGCGTAGCCCCAAGGGGCTGACGCTCACCGCGGACGGGCTGCTCCTGGTGCCCTATGCCCGTGAGATCCTCACCTTGACCGACGAAGTCGGCAAGCGCCTGAATGGCCGGCAGATCGAGGGGCGCATCCGCCTCGGCGTGGTCGAGGATTTTGCCGCTACCCGCCTGATCGATATTCTCCGGGATTTCCGCGACAAGAATGCCCGTGTCGACATCGACATCCTGGTCGAGTCCAATGCGCGCCTGGCCGCCATGCTCGAGAATGACGAACTCGATATCGCGGTGTGCGATACCAGCCGCTGCAGCCGCAAGCCGGCGCATGTCTGGAACGAATATCTGCACTGGGTCGGGCGTGCCGATATCGAGTTCACGCCGGACATGCCGCTGCCCGTGATCATGTTCGTGGAGAGCTGTCCCTGGCGGGGACCGGCCATGGCGACGCTGGCTACGCGCAACCGCAACTGGCGCATCGTCTGCGAGGCTTCGACCCTGGTGGCGATGGCGACGGCGGTGCGCGTCGGCATCGGCATCGGTCCGATGATCGCGGCGACGATTCCCGAGGGTTGCCGCGCCCTCGACAAGTCGATCGACATGCCAGGCTCGGCCCGAATCGACATCGGCCTGTACGTTCGCAGCGGCGCGCGCGAGGAATCGCGCTTCCTGGCCGATTTCGTGTTGCGCCAGGTCGAGCTCGGCCACGCCTGAGCTGTTTTCAGTGACCGACCCGAGCTCGACAAAGTCGCCACGAAAAGTCGAGCTCGGCCACGCCTGAGCTGTTTTCAGTGACCGACCCGAGCTCGACAAAATCGCCACGAAAAGTCGAACTCGGCCACGCCTGATACCGATCCGGGCGAGTGTTTTGTCATCCCCGCCGAGCGAAGCGAGGGGAAGGGGATCCAGGGGCCGCAGGTAGAATCTCTTGGCCCCTGGATCCCCTTCCCGAGGCCTGTAGCCTCGCCGGGGATGACAAACAGACACTCAGTATCTTCTGTATGAGATAATCCGTTTCCCCCGGGGAGCATTCAGCAACGCTTATACCCTCACGCGAATTATCCGGCTACCGCAGCCTGCCTTTTTCAGGCCCCTTGGCCTCGTACCGAGCCTGTCCATAACAGTCGATCCACGACGAGGGCATGGTGACGGCTACCGAGGGGAAACATCATGGTCGAATTGTCGCGCAGGAACCTGCTCGCTCTCATAGGCTCGCTGAGCCTGCCCGTCTTGCTGGGGCAGGCCGCACCGGCCCGGGCGGCTGGCACCAAGCTGACGGCCGTCGAATGGGGCGGCGATGTCGTCAAGGCGATGAAGGAAATCGCCGCGCAGCAAAGCGCCGTCGATATCGATTGGGTGCTGCACCAGGGCGGCGCCGCCGCCATCCTGCCCAAGATCAAGGCGATCTGGCCGCGCACCGATTTCGACTATGTCGCCGGCTGGGAAGGCTCTTTCAACTCGATGATCAAGGAAGACTGGCTGGAAACCGTCAATCCAGCCGACATTCCCAATCTCGCCGATATTCCCGCCAAGATGATCATCAAGAACGACAAGGGCGGCATCATGGCGGTGCCGCGCGCCGTCGGCGGCATGTATTTCGGCTATCGCACCGACACCGTGCCGATGCCTGTCACCAAGATCGACGACCTGTTCGACCCCAAGCTCAAAGGGGCGATCTGCTGGCCCGGCCCGACCCAGAGCATGATGTTGCAGATCGTGGCGCTGGCCCTGCATGGCGGCGGCGACGAGAAGAACATGGAGCCGGGCTGGAAGCTGATGGCGGATCTCGCCAAGTCCGGCAATATCGGTCGCATCGCGGTGACGGATGTCGACTTCACCAATTCCTTCACCGCAGGCGAGACCTCCGTCGGCTTTTTTGCAGAACCGAGTTGGGCGGCGGTCGCCAAGAATTTCCCGGTGACCCGCCTGACCAAGCAGAAAGGCATGGCGACCTTCCTCTATCAGAGCGGTTTTGCCGTCCTGAAGAACCGGCCCAATCTCAAGGCAACGCTGGACTTCATCAATTTCGCCATCAGCCCGGCGATGAACACGCTCTACGCCAAGGTCGCGGGCGAAGCGCCGCTCAACGCCAAGGCCGAGAAGCCCGAGAACCTCAAGCATCTCATCTTCACGCCGGCCGAAATGGACGAGTTCGTCCATGTGCCCGACTACAATGTGGTGCTGTCCAACCAGGATGCCTGGGCCAAGCGCTGGGAAGCCGATATCGCCCCGCTGCTTTGAGGTTCTCAACCCTCCCCTGGAGGGGGAGGGTCGGCCTGAAAGGCCGGGGTGGGGTGACTCCTTTTATGGGACTCCGAGATCTCGCCGGCAAATACCTTGAAGACGTGGCGTCAGATCACCCCACCCCACCCCGACGCCTCGCTTCGACCCCAGGCACTTCCAAGAGGAAGTGCCGACCCCCTCCAGGGGAGGGTGTCGTCAGCGCCTATGCCGTTTCCGCCCCTGTGCTCAGCCGGGGTAGGTTGCAGGAGGTTATCGCCTTGTCGTCCCAAGCCGTCCCGATCGCCAGCGCGGCGACGCCATCCCCCAATCGCGGCGCGATGCTGCTGCTCGTGCCGGCGCTCGCCGTCTTCGCCCTGATCTTCGCCGCGCCGCTAATCGACTTGGCGTTGGAGAGCTTCCGTCAATTCGTGCCGGGCCGCATCGGCTCGGCAGCGGATTCGCCCTTCGTCCTCGACAATTACCGTGAACTGGTCAGCCCGTCCTTCGCAGGCGTGCTGATGGAGACGTTCCGCATCAGCGTCGCCGCCTCGCTGGTCGGCATGATCATCGCCTTCCCGATTGCCTATGGCGTCGTGCGGCGCTTTTCCAAGCGCTGGCGGGTCGCCTGCATCGGTCTGATGATCACGCTGGTGCTGCTGTCCATGCTGGTGCGAACCTATGCGCTGGAGCTCACCTTCGGCTCGGTCGGCATCGCCCGCCCCCTCTTGACCCTGCTCGGCATAGCGCCGACCAGCCGCTGGTATATCGAGACGCTGGTCGGGGCCGGGCTCTTGCATGCGGTGATCCCGATCAGCGTGCTGACTTTGATCGGCACGGTGCAGAATCTCGATCCTCGCCTGATCGATGCCGCACAGTCGCTGGGTGCGCCCGCATGGCGGGCCCATCTCGACATCACCCTGCCGCGCAGCCTGCCGTCGCTGGTCTCGGCCTTCCTGGTCTCGCTGACCTTCTCGATCAGCGCCTTCGTCATTCCGATGGTGCTCGGCAAGGGGCGGGTGCTGTTCATCTCCAACGTGATCTACAACCGCTTCAGCGACGTCTCCAATTATCCCAGCGGCGCCGCCGTCTCGATCACCATGCTGATCCTGACCCTCATCGTCGTCTATCTGGTCTCGCTGGTGCAGCATGGCCGGAGGCAACGCGCATGACCGCCGAGGGCAAGACCAAGCTGTGGGGCGACCGTGTCGCCATCTCCACCACGAACATCGTGATCGGGCTAGGCCTGGCTTTCCTGATCGTGCCGTTGCTGGTGGCGGGGCTGCTCGCCTTCGACGCCCGCGACTATCTCGGGCCGCTGCCGCCGCCCGGCCTGTCGCTGCACTGGTTCGAAAAACTGTTCTCGCAGGATTATGTCGTGGCGGGCCTGAGCACCAGCCTGGAGATCGCGGTGCTGGCGACCCTCGTCAATGTGGTCATCGGGACCGCAGCGGCGGTGGGGCTCGACCGCGGCGACTTCCGCGGCAAGGGCGTCATCATGGGGGCCTTCCTGTCGCCGCTGATCGTGCCGGCGGTGGTGACGGGTTTCGCCCTCCTGCTCTTCCTCTCCAAGATTGGCGTGATCAGCGGTTTTCCGCGCTTGCTGGCCGGGCACATCATCATCACATTGCCCTATGCGCTGCGCGCCACGCTGGCCAGCCTGGTCGGCCGCGACAAGCGCTTGACCGAAGCGGCCCTGATCCTGGGCGCCACGGAGCGGCAGGCCTTCTGGAGCGTCACACTGCCGCTGATCCGCACCGGCATCGTCACCGGCGCCGTCTTCACCTTCGCCATCTCGATGGACGATGTCGCCGTCAGCCTCTTCCTCACCGATCCCACCACCTACACGCTACCGGTGGCGCTGGTGAGCAATATGCGGGCCTCCTTCGATCTCACCATCGCGGCCGCGGCCGTCCTGCTCGTCGGCATCACGGCCATCCTCATCATCATCCTGGAACGGCTCGTCGGCTTCGATCGCCTGATCGGCCAAGGAATGTTCAGGTAACGACCTACTCTTCAAATAACGGGAGCGAGACATGGCGAACTCCGTGGAATTCATCGATGCCGTCAAGCATTTCGGCGATGTGACGGCGGTCGACGGCGTCTCGTTCTCGATCGCCGGCGGCGAGACCGTTGCCCTTCTGGGACCGAGCGGCTGCGGCAAGACCACCATTCTGCGCATCATCGCCGGCTTCGAAAGGCCGGATGCCGGCACGGTGCGCATCGCCGGCGAGGATGTCACGCGGCTCAAGCCCTATCAGCGCAATGTCGGCCTGCTGTTCCAGCATTATGCGCTGTTTCCGCATATGACTATCGCCGAGAACATTGCCTACGGGCTGCGCTATCGCGGCTGCCCGCGAAACGAGATCGACGACCGCGTCGCGCAGATGCTGGAACTGGTGCGCCTGCCGGATTTCGGCCATCGCAAGCCCCATCAACTCAGTGGCGGCCAGCAGCAGCGTGTCGCCCTGGCGCGCGCCCTGGCGACGCGGCCCGGCCTGGTCCTGCTCGACGAACCGCTGTCCGCCCTCGATGCCAAGCTGCGCCAGGAATTGCGGGCCGAACTCAAGCAGGTGCTCGCCGCAGTCGACGCCACCACCATCGTGGTCACCCACGATCAGGAGGAGGCGATGAGCCTGGGCGAGCGTGTCTTCGTGATGAAGAGTGGCAGCATCGTGCAGGAAGGACCGCCGAACGAGGTCTATGGCAAGCCCCGCTCGCGCTTCGTGGCCGAGTTCATGGGCAGGGCCAACTGGTTCCGTGGCCGCCTGGAAGCCCAGGGCAACGGCCTTGCCGCCTTCGTCGGTGCCAACGGCCTGAAGCTGGTGGTCTCGACCCCGCACGATACGGCTGGGCGGAGCGAGGTCGATCTGTGCGTGCGCCCCGAGAGCATCGACCTGATGCCGCTGCAGGCGGCGGCTCTTTCCAGTGAGCGCAACCGCATCCCGGGCCAGGTACTGGAGGTGACTCCGCTCGGTGCCATGCGGCAGATCCTGGTCGAATTGCAGGGCGGCGGGCAGGTTCTCGCCGTCCAGCCCAACCGCGGCGGTGACGTGCACGGCCTCGGCCAGCCGGTCATCGTCGGGCTGCCGGCCGAAGGCTGCGTGGTCGTGCCGGTTGCAGCCTGAGCCATTTCCTCCAACCAGAACAAACCATCCAAGGAAAGGACCGACATCATGATCCTACGCAGTCTCCTGCGGGCCGCCACCCTGACGGCCGCCCTGTTTGCCGCGACCGTCGCGGCCAAGGCCGACGCACTCGACGACATCACCAAGGCCGGCGTGATCAATGTCGGCGTCTTCGGCGACTTCCCGCCCTTCTCCTCGGTCAACCCGGATATGAGCCTGAAGGGCTATGACATCGACGTCGCGCAGATCCTCGCCGACGGCCTGAAGGTCAAGCTCAACCTCGTCAGCGTGACCGGCCAGAATCGCATTCCCTTCCTGACCGAAAAGCGCGTCGACCTCTTGATGAGCGTCGGCTACAGCGCCGAACGCGAGAAGGTGGTCGATTACGTATCGGCCTATGCGCCCTATTATATCGCCGTGATCGGCCCGCAGGCCCTCAAGGTGGCCGGAAAGGAAGACCTCGGCGACAAGACCATTGCCGTCAATCGCGGCACGCTGGAGGACACTTCCCTCACGGCGGTGGTGCCGGCTTCCGCCGATGTTCGCCGCTTCGACAATTACAATTCGGTGATCCAGGCCTTCCTCTCCGGCCAGGCCCAGGTGATGGTGGTCGGCAACGACGTCGGCTCGCAGGTGCTGGCCAAGCGGGTGGATCTCAAGCCCGAGCAGAAGTTCCAACTGCTGTCTTCGCCCGATCATATCGCCATCAACAAGAACGAGCCCCGCCTCAAGCAGGCTCTCAATGACGCCGTCGCCAAGCTGCTGGCGGATGGCAAGCTCAACGAGATCTCGGTGAAGTGGTTGCAAAAGCCGCTCGATCCCAAGGATCTCAAGGACTGAGCGGTTCTCAGAATTGACCCGCACGTCATTGCGAGGAGCACTGCGACGCGGCAATCCAGGGACCTGGATTGCTTCGCTCCTCTCGCAATGACGACGCCTCATCGTTCAGGCATCAAGGCCGTTGGTGCGCCCCGGCTTTGAAGGGAAGGGCACGGAAATGGGCAGTAGTCTCGACTTCGGCTGGCTCGGCGCCGCGCTTGCCGCGATCGCAAGAGGCGCCGGGATCACGATCCTGATGATCCTGGTCTCGGCCGTGTTCGGCCTGTTCCTCAGCGTTCTGGGTGCCGCCGGCCGGCGCAGCCGCCATGCGCCGGTCCGCTATCTGGTGACTGTCTATGTGGAGTTGATCCGCAATACGCCGTTCATCGTGCAGATGTTCTTCATCTTCTTCGGGCTGCCGAGCCTCGGCATCCTGCTCAATCCGCTGATGGTCGCCATCGTGGCTGTTACCATCAACCTCACCGCTTATGGCATCGAGATCGTCGGCGCCGGCCTCGACGCCGTCTCGCGGGGGCAGAAGGAGGCGGGGCTGGCTCTAGGCCTGCGACCACGGCAGGTCTTCGTCAAGATCGTGCTGCCTCAGGCCCTCAAGGTGATCTTTCCGGCCCTCAGCAGCCAGATCGTCATCATGATGCTGGAATCGGCGGCCGTCTCGCAGATCGCGGTGAAGGAACTCACTTATGAAGCCGATCTCATCCAGGCGCGCACCTTCCTGCCCTTCGAGACCTATCTGGTGGTCGCTTTGATCTATCTGGTGCTGAGCATCGTCCTGCGGCGTCTCCTGCAGTTCGGCGGCCGGCGTTTCCTGTTCGGAGGTCTGGCATGATCGAGTTCACCTTCTGGGACATCGCGCGCAATCTGTTGCTGGCAGCCCGCTGGACCGTGCTTCTCTCGATCGTCGCCTTCATCGGTGGCGGCCTGGTCGGCCTCGCCATCCTGATCGCCCGCATCGACAGCCGCAAATGGCTGAGCCGGCCGGCCGAATGGTATATCGGGCTGTTCCAGGGCACCCCGCTCCTGCTGCAGCTCTTCCTGGTGTTCTTCGGTCTGCCGCGCATCGGCCTGCGCATAGACCCCTGGCTGACGGCAGTGCTCGGCCTGACCTTGTGCGCCAGCGCCTTTCTCGCAGAGATCTGGCGGGGCGGCGTCGAAGCCTTGCCGCGGGGCCAGTGGGAGGCGAGCGCCAGCCTTGGCCTGCATTACTGGCGCCAATTGCGCCTGATCGTCCTGCCCCAGGTCCTCTCGATGACGCGCGCCCCGACCGTCGGCTTCCTGGTGCAACTGGTGAAGAGCACGGCGCTGACCTCGATCATCGGCTTCGAGGAATTGCTGCGCACGGCCAATGCCATCAACAACGCCACCTTCCAGCCCTTCATCGTCTATGGCTGCGTGGCGTTGATCTTCTTCGTGATCTGCTTCCCCTTGACGCGCTACGTCGATGCACTGGAAAGGCGCGGGGTGTAGGGGCACTCCTGGAACGCCGGTTTCCAGCTGGCCCTATCCAGCCAAGGCCAGCTCTACTGCAGCCCGTTCCACCTCCAGGAGCGGCGCCAGCACCTTGTAGGCCTTGGTCTTGACGCCCGGCTGCATCACCAGGATCACCGTTTCCGTGCCTGGGCAGGCGGCATCGCCGCATTGGATTTCGCTGACGGAGATGGTGGTCTCCTCGCCGAGGCCCAGGATCTCCCGGGCCATCTGCTTGATGGCGGCTGCCCTGTCGCGCTCGGCCTGGCTGGATTTGCGGAACAGGCCGAACATCGCCTCAGGCAGCTCCGGGCAAAGTGAGGATGCCGGCAGCGCCATCCTCGGCGCCGAGGGCGAGCTGGGCTCCTGTCTTGTCCCAGGCCAGGGCTGTGATGCCCGATCCGGGCATGGCACGGCGCACCAGGATTTCGGAGGCGTCGGTCAGGCGGCAAAGCAGCACGCAGCCGTCCTCATAGCCGAGCGCCAGCACCAGCGCCTTGGGGTGGAAGGCCACCTGCGTCACCTTGGCGTGGCGGATACCGCATTCGCGCGGAGCCTTACCCATGGGACCGTCCTTGCTCTGGAACGGCCAGACGATGCCGGCATCGGCGCCGGAAGTTGCCAGCCAGTTGCCGTCATGCGACCAGGAGAAGGAGCGTGTCTTGGAGGGATAGCCCGACATGCGCATGTGCTTCTTCTCGGCCACAGTCCAGCCATGGAGCGTGTTCTCCTGCATGGAGGTGACGATGAAGCGGTTGTCGGGCGAAATCGTGATGTCGAGGTGGCTGCCCTTCCATTCGTAGAATTCGGGGGCAGCGCTCGAATTGGGAAACCAGGCGGATACGCCATTGTAGTGCGCCACGGCGAGGCGGTAGCCTTTGGGCATGAAGGCAAGGCCCCGCACGCTGGACGGCGCCGTCCACTGCTTCACAGTACCCTTCTCGTCGCGGGCATAGACGGCCTTGCCCGCCGACCAGGCCGTCGCGCCTCCTGCGGACACCGCCACAGCGTCGATCCATCTGTTGCCGGCCTGCCCGATCTGGCCGATCTCGCCATTGGCGGAGAGGGCCATGATTCGGCCGTCATCGCCGCCGGCGACGAGTGTGGTGGCATTGGCGGTGACGGCCAGCAGGCCGGCATCGCCGAACAGGGCGTCGCGCTTCTCTTCGCCGATCTCCGCCCTGAGCACGGTGCCGTCGGCCAACGCAAAGACAGGCGTGCGGCCAAGCCAATGGCAGGCCAGCACATGGCTGCCGGCTTCGATCGAGGTGACGCTCTCGGACAGGGAAGGGAAGGTGGTGGTGTTCAAGGGAGACTCTTGGAACTTACACCCTCCCTGGAGGGGGAGGGTCGACGCGTAGCGTCGGGAGGTGACGGGTCCGGGTGGGCGGTGAATTCGTCCCACCCCAGCCTTCAGGCCGACCCTCCCCCTGCAGGGGAGGGTATACGATCACGCCGCGCAGGCGCGGAAGCCCTTTTCGAGCTCGTCGCGGTTGAGATTGTGTCCGATGAAGACGAGACGCGATTCTCGCTTTTCGTCCGGCTTCCACTCCCGCTGGAGGTCGCCGTCCACGATCATGTGCACGCCCTGCAGCACGAAACGGCGCGGCTCGTCCTTGAAGGAGAGGATACCCTTCCAGCGCAGCAGGCTCGGCCCCTCGCTCTGGGCGATGCGGTCGATCCAGGGCATGAACTTGGCCGGATCGACATCGCCATCGATCTTCAGCGACAAGGACTGCATGGTCTCGTCGTGATAGTGCTTCAGGCCGTGGTCATGGTGATGATGGTCATGGCCATGGCCATGGCCATGGTGATGGTCGTGATCATGGTCGTGCTCGTCGACCTCTAGGAAAGCGGGTTCCAGGTCCAGGATGCGGTCGAGGTCGAAGGCGTTGCGGCCGAGCACATCTGAGATCGCCACGTTGGAACGGGTCGCCTTGTGCAGCTTGGCATAAGGGTTGAGAGCGCGGATGCGCATCTCGACCTCATGCAGTTCGGGCGCAGTGACGAGGTCGGTCTTGTTCAGCACGATGACGTCGGCGAAGGCGATCTGGTTCTTGGCCTCGGGGGCGTCCTTGAGCCGATCCTTGAGCCATTTGGCATCGGCCACGGTGACCACAGCGTCGAGGCGGGTCTTTTCGGCGACATCCTGGTCGACGAAGAAGGTCTGCGCTACCGGCGCGGGATCGGCGAGGCCCGTGGTCTCCACCAGGATGGCGTCGAACTTGCCCTTGCGCTTGAGCAGGCCGTCGATGATGCGGATGAGGTCGCCCCGCACCGTGCAGCACACGCAGCCATTGTTCATCTCGAACACCTCTTCGTCGGCGTCGACGATGAGGTCGTTGTCGATGCCGATCTCGCCGAATTCATTGACGATGACGGCATAGCGCTTGCCATGGGGCTCGGTCAGGATGCGGTTGAGCAGGGTGGTCTTGCCGGCGCCGAGATAGCCGGTGAGAACGGTGACGGGAATCTTGTCGGACGTCTTGCTTTCGGAAGCAATCGTGTCGGCCATGGCAATCTCCGGAGCGCGGACGCACTCTTCAGCAACGGATAGGCGCACGGCCGGGTGCGCATTCGTCCCAGCCGCATTCGCTCAGCCTTATATTGGATTGATGGCCCGAGATGTAAGCCCCAAAGCGCGCGATTCTTGATGCTGCGTTCAAAGGCCTCGTGCGCCGGCCCGTTTCCGCTCAGGACGGACCGGGGTCATCCGCGCCGAAGGGAGGCAGGCCTTGCATCAGGCGGGTGAGGCGGCTCTCGGCAAGGCCTAGCCGTTTGATCTGGTCGTGCATCACCACGAGCGCGACGGAGGGCAGTTCGGCAAGGAGATTGACGAAAATGTCCTTGGCGATCTTCAGGGTGCCGAGGTCAGTGGCCGCCACCACCGTGGCCGAACGAGGCAAGCTGCCTATCAGTCCCATCTCGCCGATGATGGAATGCCGCTCGGTCGTGGACAGGTGAAAGCTCTCGCCCTCATGTTCCATGAAGGCGTCGGCGGTGCCCGAGAGGATGACATAGGCGGCATCGGCGACATCGCCCTGGCGAAACAGGGTCTGGCCTTGTGCGAATGCCACGTGTTCGCAGGTGAAGGCGATCAGCTTCAGGCGTGGCGTGTCCAGGGCCGCGAACATCGGCACGTCGCGCAGGGCCTGGACCTCGGGCAAGTCATCGATCAGCGTCTCGGGCACGGCTTCCTGGGGCGCCGTCGGCGCGGATAGCCGGGTCACCGCTTCGATGCGGTTGCCACGGGTCGCAACCACGACATCGAACGAAGTCCGCGCCGTGTCGTCCCGCGTGGCGACGATGAGGGTACACCCGGCCATGCGGCGGCGCGCCGTCTCCAGGATGAGGGCGCGCTGGCCTTCCGGAAACATCAGGTCGGGCTGGTCGAGGATGAGGATCTTCGGGCGTTTGATGAGACAGCGCGCCAAAGCAAGGGCGCATTTGTGGGCCGGCAGCAGCAGGCGTCCGCCGGGGCCGGCCTCCTGATCGAGGCCGAGCCGGTAGATGACAGGCTCGAGCCCGCAATCCTGCACGACCTTGCGCAGGGTGGTCATGACGCGCTCTTCGGCGCCGGCCATCGCATGGTCGATGCGTCCGAACAGCAGATTGTCGCGCAGCGGTGCGGCGGGGCAGAGCCGGTCGGGCGCGTAGAATTCCAGCTTTCGGACGAACCGGGCGGGATCGAGGGCCATGATCTGCCTGCGGGTTCGCACGATCGTCTCGGCGAGGGCATCGGTCACCAGCCCAAGCCAGTGGCGGGTCTCGACATAATTGAGCGCCAGCATGAACAGGCTTTTGCGTTCGGTTGGTGCAAGGGGGCCGGTGCCTCGTGCGCCGGCGCGGGCGACAATCTCGGCAAAGTGCGGCAGATCGCTCGAAGAGATGAAGGAAAAGCGCTCGAATGCGATATGGTCTGCGGCGATCTGCGAGAAGACTTCCACCATGGTCGCGCTGATTTTCAGTCCCAGGTCGGCGAGGCTGCGATCGAGTCCCTGCTCGGCCAGCAAGGCGGCGATCTGCGGGTCGTCGATCAGGGCCTCGATGGCGCCTTCGGCGGTCGGCACGCCGAAGAACAGGTTCTCGCCCAGGGTGGCATAGGGGTTGAAGCAGGCCGGATCGAAAGGCTCGATCAGCTCAGCCAGATGCGTCGCTTCGAGTTCCCGGATGAGCTGCCGGCGGCAGGCAACGAGGCGTTGGGCAAGCTCGGGATCGGGCTCGACGGCGAATTTGCGGGCAAGGCCGAAGCCATAGACAGCCTCGGCGAGGCCGACCTCGGCCAGCAGGTTGACGATAAGCTGGTCGAGTTCCCGCGAATCGGTTGCCCCGGCCCTGCTCAGATCAAGGACGCTCGCACTCGCGCCAACAGGTTGGTTTAGCAGGCTGTAGACGATGTTATCGCGCAGCGAACGCCCAAAAATGCTGCAATCGGGACCGAGATAACCGAGATTTTCCCCGATCCAGTCTGCAGGCAAGGCGGCGATGTCCTGTCCGGCAAAGCGTACCCTGCCGCTGAATTCCGTCAGGCGGCGCGCCAGAACCTGGGCCAGGGCGATGAAGCCCTCGCCGCGGGAGCCGGTGAACAGCACATGCGACCCCAGCGGCAGGGTGAGATTGGCGTTGTCGAGGAGGACGTCGCCGCTTGGCGCGTGGATCCGCAGGGCTTCGACGGCGATGGAGCCGCCGGACGTCAGGTCGGGGGCTGCTCCGGTGGGCCGAGGCAGTTCGGCCAGGGAGAACTGCTCCAGGATCTGCTCATATTTGACCTCGACGTCCTGGCGCTGCTGGTCCCAGTCGATCAACTCCTTGATGGGCGGTGGCAGGTCGCGATAGGCCGCGATCACCGCCACCAACTGGCCGATGTCCAGCGAACCGCGCAAGGCGAAATAGCCGCCTAGCGCGTAGAACAGGAAGGGCGTCACCTGCGCCAGCACGGAATTGATGAATTTCACCATGAACTTCCGGCCATAAAGGCGATAGCGGATCCAGAAGAGCTCATCGAGAATGCCGACGATCCTGTGCCTTTCGTAGGCAGCCGTGCCATGGTTGCTGACCTCGCCGATGCCGTCGACGATCTCGCCGACATGACCGGCAAGCGAGCGTGAGCGTGCCTGGCGCTGGCGCCCGAGCCTGAGCTGCTCGCGCCGCAGCCGCGGGATGATCAGGCCCTGGACCAGCACCATGGCCGCAGCGAGAAGGCCAAGCAGGGGACTTTGCAGCAGGATGAAGCCGAGGGCGGTGAGAGCCTGGCTGCCAAGAAAAGCGGGTTGGATATAGGCGTCGCCGACGAAGCCGCCGATCGGCTCGACCTCGTCACGGATGATGGTAGCGACCTCTGCCGAGCGAATCGTGCGGATGGCTTCGGGCCTGAAGCGCAGCAACAGGTCGAAGAGATCGAGGCGCAGGCGACGCAACAATTCCTCGCCGAGCTTGCCCTTCTGCATGTTGATGACATAGCGAAAAGCACCGTTGACCAGCACCAGCAGCATGAAGACGGAGCTGAGCACCATCAGATAGGCGATGCGGGAGAAGGTGACGCCTGCATAACTCAGCGTGCCGCCGCCCAGAAAGGCCGGCAGGGTCAGGCTGAGGGCGAAAAGCGGCGCCTCGGTAACTTCGTGCGGGAAAGCGCGACCCTGGATGGCATCGTTGACGATACTGCGGGGCAGGTCGAGCGACAGAAAGTAGAACGGCAAGGAGAGCAGGACCGCGACCAGGATAATGATCTGCTGCCGCCGGCTGTTGCGCCAAATATAGACAAACAATGGTGGGAGCGTCTTGCCATCCGCCGCCGGCTCGATGGACCCCCGGCCGGGCGCCTCGGCCTGGATGCTCGGCATGGGCTCTTGCTTCACCGCTCCCTCGTACCAATAGCGCACACGACCTGAGTGAGGTGGTCTTCGGTCGGTGCCTGAAGTCAAAATACCGGGAAATACGGATAATTGTAATCGAAATACTTATCGATTGAAGTTGGTGTGACGGACGGGGCGCGGCGAAACATTCATATCTACTCTTTGCCAAGGAAGAAGGAGGTTGCGAGTGGCCGGCTCAAAAGACGCTTGCTGTGCCCCTATGCGCCGCCTAGAATAAAAACGTGAGCAAAATCCTGCGTTTGGAGCAGGAAGATGTATTTCCTTCCACCTGGCGTCGCTCGATCCATCAGGACATGGAATTGGATCTGGTCTGGCGCTGACCGGCTATCGCGGCCATGGGCGGGGCGGTGGGCCCGCATTATCTCTGGCGGATCGTCCTATGGTGTGCGCCGGGTGCGGTCTTGAGCTGATATCGGTCTTCGCGTTCTGCCCGCGATGCGGATGTGCGCAACCGGCGCCTTGCGCAAAATGCGGCTTCCTCTGTGAAGCCGGATTTGCCTTTTGTCCTCGTTGCGGCACGGCGCGGACGCTCGGCGCAGCTGGCCCGGCCGCCGAACCCGTCGCCCCTGCGCCATTGGTGCCGGCCAAGACGCGCGCCGATCCAGAGGTCGACAGGCGACAGGTGACAGTGCTCTTTGCGGATGTCTCGAGCTTCACCCAGCTCGCCGAGCGGCTCGATCCCGAGGAGGTGCGGGCGTTCCAGAACGCCCTGTTCGAAACCCTGGCGGGCGTGGTGACGCGTTATCAAGGCTTCGTGGAAAAATTCGTCGGCGATGCTGTCCTGGCCGTGTTCGGTGCACCCATTGCCCATGAAGACGATCCGGAGCGGGCCCTCTGCGCTGCGCTGGACATGACGAAGGAGAGCGTCCGGCTCAATGAACGCTGGGCCGGGCGGCTGGGACAGCAGGTGAGCCTCCATATCGGCGTCCATACCGGCCTTGTGGTTGCGGGTCGCCTTGGCCAGGCCGCCGGCGCCGCCTATGCGGTGACCGGCGACACCGTCAACACGACGGCACGCCTGCTGGCGGCGGCCTCAGGCACTATCCTGGTTTCCGCGGTCACACATGCCCTGGCCCAGCACCGTTTTAGTTTCGAGCCGGCGCATGTCCTGGCTCTGCGCGGTAAGGCGGAGCCGGTGGCGGCCTATCGGCTAATCGGCCTGTCGACCACGCCCGCTTCGGCGCGCGGGCTGGCTGCCCATGGGTTGGAAAGCCCGATGATCGGCCGTGACGACGAATTGGCGGGGCTGATCGCCGCCTTCGATCGAGCGCAGACGGGATCTGCCCAGATCGTCAACCTCGTGGGGGAAGCTGGTTCGGGCAAATCGCGGCTGGTCGCCGAATTCTTGGCGGTGCTCGAAGCGCAGGGCAGGCTGGCCGGCGGTGCCGTGCGCCGCACCGCGTGTTCCTCCCTTGGCGAACCGGTCTATGGCGTCTTCGGTGCCCTGTTCCGCGAGGCCTATCGGGTGAACCGCGACGATACGCTCGAAACGGCGAGCCGAAAGCTTGCGGCTGGACTTGTCGGGCTGGGTGCCGAGCTCGAAATGGCCGAGGCCGTCATCCCGGTCCTGAGCTACATGCTCGGCATGGAGGGGGCGAGCGCCGACGAACTCGCGCCCGAACAGGTGAAACGCCAGATCGCCCTGGCCGCGCGCATGCTGATCGGGCGCCGCCTGGACCAGGGACATTTGCTGGTCGTCGTCGAAGACCTGCACTGGGCCGACATGGCCTCGGTGGAGCTGTTGTGCGACATCGCCGACCACCTAGCGGATCGGCGCCTGATGATCGTGCTGTCCCACCGCCCCGGCCGGCCCCCGCTATGCTTTGCCCACGCCGTGCAATCGAGCCTTCCCCTGGCTCCCCTTTCGGCGGATCAGACGCGGGCCTTCGTCGGCGCCCTTTTTGGGGAGGCCGACGCGGATACTCTCGATGAAATCCGGGCCTTCGTCATCCGTCGGTCCGGTGGCAATCCTCTCTTCGTGGAAGAGATCGTCCGAAGCCTGGTGGCCAGGGGCGTGCTCCGGCGCGAGGGAGATCGCTGGATCCGCGCGGCCCCGCTCGAAGCCGACAATGTCCCGCCGACCCTGCAGGGCTTGCTGCTGTCGCGCGTCGATGAACTGCCGGCGGACCAGCGGCGTGTGCTGCATGAGGTAGCCGTACTCGGCATGGCGTTCGAGGATGCCCATCTTGCGGCTATCGCCACCGAACCGGCTCGAGTGGAAGCCGCTCTCCGCGACCTGACCGAGGCAAATTTCATCGTCCGGGTCAGCGAGGGCGCGGGCAGCTATCGCTTCACCCATGCTCTCATCCATGAAGCCGTCTACCAGAACCTGCTGCTTGCCCGCCGGACCGAACTGCACGACCGGGCCGGCCGCGCACTCGAACGGGCCGTGGGTGGCCGTCCCGAGAGGCTGAGCGATCTGGAGGCGTTGGGCCATCATTGGAGCCTGAGCTTCGACAAGGCCAAGGGCGCGCGCTATCTCATGGCGGCTGGCGACCGGGCCCGCGCCGTCTACGCCAATGACGATGCCATCCGCCATTATGAGCGGGCCTTTGGTATTCTGTCCGACTGCGCCGGCTGCGAAGGTGACAGCTTGGCGACACGGGAAAGGTTGGCGGACCTGCTGGCGCTGACCGAGCGGCGAACAGAGGCGGCTATTCACTATGAGGCCGTGCGTCAGGCCTTCGAGGCCGCGGCGGATTCGGCCGCGGCGGCGCGCCTCCAGCGCAAGATCGGTGGTCTGCATTGGGAAGCGGGCGATCGCCAGGCAGCCAGGGGCTGCTTCATGCAAGGCCTCGCCTTGATCGGGGGCGAGGGATATTCGCCCGAGCGTGCGCAATTGCTCCAGGAGGTCGGGCGGTTGGCCTTTCGCACCGGCGACAATGACGGTGCGATCGCCTGGGCGGAACGAGCCCTTGCCGAGACGGATCGTGAGGGTGCCGATGCGGAGCAGGAACGTCTGCGGGAATTGGCTGCGATACGGGCTCAGGCCTACAACACCATCGGCGTGGCGCTAGCGCGCATCGGCCGGCCGGCGGATGCGATCGAGCAGATCGAGCAGAGCGTGCGGCTCGCCGAGGACCATCGCCTGCTGCAGGCTGCCTGCCGTGGCTATACCAATCTCGGCGTGCTCTACAGCTCCCTCGATCCGCAGCGCAGCATCGCAACCTGCCTGCGTGGCTTGGAGATGGCCAAGAAGGTAGGAGACCTTGGTTTCCAGTCCCGGATCTACGCCAATCTCGCGGTCGCCTATTGTGCGCTGACCGATCGCTGCGAAGCGGAGGGCGTCGAAGCGGCGCAGATGGCGGTCGATCTCGATCGGCGGCTCGGCCTGCTCGATCACCTGGCCGCGCCGCTCATCATCCTTGGCCAGATCTATCAATGTCGCGGCGAACACCGGCTCGCCTTCGCCTCCTATGAGGAAGCCTTGCGCCTGGCCGAACGCATGGGCGAGCCGCAATTCCTGTTTCCCTGCTATGATGGCTTGGGCACGCTCCATCTGGACGCTGGGAACCAGGAGCAAGCGGCGCTATACTTGGCCAAGTCGCAGGAGGTTTGTCAGCGTGCCGGCCTGGAGCCAGACGCCCTGATGGTCTTGCCGTTTCTTTGTTAACTCCATTCCTTGTCGTCGCATCGTTTCCGCCGAAACCATCACGGACGGCACACCCTAAATTTTCGACACGATGTTTTTGGCCACGATGAAAGGGGTTTTGCATGAACATGCAGCCGACACTGGTGCCGATTGCCTTGGGTGAACGCGCGCCGGATTTCTCGTTGCCCGCTCTCGACGGGTCGGGCAGCGTATCGCTCGCCGATTTTCGCGGCAGGAATTCGTTGTTTCTTGCCCTGTTCGTCGGATTGTGGTGCCCGTTCTGCCGCAGGGCGATCGCGCAGATGGCCGCAACGGCTCCCCAATTGCAGGCGTTGGGGATCGAGACGCTCGGCGTCGTCGCGACCGAACTCGAAAATGCCCGGCTCTATTTCAAGTTCAGGCCGAGCCGGCTGCGCATCGCAACCGATCCGACGTTGTCGACGCACCGGGCCTATGGTGTCCCCAAGCCGCTGCCGACACCGGAGCTGATGGCCGCCCTGGCGGAGACCCGTGTCAATCCCACCGGTGAGCTGGCGGAACCTTTGCCGGTTCGGCAAGCCGCAGAGGCGCTGGCCCAGCTCGACGGTTACATCGAGAACCAGACCGATCATGCCGATCTGGAGCGGCAATGGCCTCAGCTCAAGGGGCAATTTCTCATCGATCGCGAGGGGCTGGTGCGCTGGACCCACATCGAATGCAGCGAGGGCCTGGCGGGAATCGGGAAGTTTCCTTCCGCCCAGGAAATCGTTGCCGCGGCCGAGACGGCGCTCGGACGGGAGAAAGGCGGGTCCCACTGAGGGCCCTGCCTTCCAGCCGAACGGGCAAGGGGACATCACGCGAGGTGAGACGGCCTGCCACTCGCGGATGGCCGCCCTCACCGACTTGAGGCGCGTTGCCTTGCAGCCGTGCCCTCAGGCGCCGCCGCCGAGCCGGCTGAGGCCGCTCTTAGCCGCTGCGTTGCTCGAATCGATCGCCAGCGCGCGCTGGAAGCTCTCGCGTGCCTTCTGGGTGTCGTTCAAGCCGGCCTGGGCATAGCCGCGGCCCGCCCAGGAGGCGGCGTTGCGGTTGTTGATCTGCAGGGCCTGATCGAAGTCGGACAGTGCTTCCTTGTATTTCTGCAACTGCAGATAGGAGCTGCCGCGTGAATAATAGGGGGCCTCGGCGCGCGGATCGTTGGAGATCGCCGAGGTGAAATCGTCGATCGCGACTTCATGATTGGCGCTGGCCTGGCGGATCAAGCCGCGATTGTAATAGGCCTCGGCCGTCTCCGGCTTGATCTTGATGGCCTTGTCATAGTCGGCCATGGCCTGCTGGGTCTGGCCCTGCAGGCGATAGATGTTGCCGCGGCCGACATAGGCTGGCGCATAATTGGGATCGTGGGTGATCACCTGATTGTAGTCGGCGAGGGCCTGGGCCGTCTGGCCGGTCTTGCGGTAGACCAAAGCGCGGTTGGCCAGGGACTGGACGAAGTTCGGATCGATCTGCAGCGCGCGGTTGAAGTCGGAGATCGCCGGTCCGTACTGGTTGGAACGCGCATAGGCCGAGCCGCGCATGTTCCAGGCTTCGGGATCGTTGGGATTCTTTTCGATCACCGAGGAAAGTGAACCGATATCGGCCGACGAGACCTGGCGGCTGCTGGCATCGCCATCATCGCCACCGCTGCCGGTGGAGGCACAGCCGACCAGACCGAGGCCCGCAACGCCCAGCAGCAGGAGGGCGGCGATACGGGAGATGGAGGTTCTGGCTGGGGACTCTGCCGTGGTTGTCGTGGAAAATGTCATCTTGTCGGTCCGAATCCATCGAGACGAGTTACGGGAGCTGCGAGTCCTCGACCGGCAATCTGCCGCATTAACCTTGCTGGAAAGTAAAGCCTTTCCATGCATTTCGACGCATCTCACCTGGCCGGCGCACCCCCGGCGACCTCATACGCTACAAACGTGAACGCCCGGGCCAAATGGCTCGGGCGTTCGTTCAACCTATCTTCCGATCAAAAATCAGACTTACTTCTTCACAACGCGCGGCGTTGCGGGAATCAGGCCTTCGCGCTGCAGCTTCTTGCGAGCCAGCTTGCGGGCGCGGCGAACGGCCTCGGCAGCCTCGCGGGCGCGCTTCTCGGACGGCTTCTCGTAATGGCCGCGCAGCTTCATTTCACGGAAGATGCCTTCACGCTGCATCTTCTTCTTGAGCGCCTTCAGCGCCTGATCAACATTGTTATCGCGAACGAGAACCTGCACGCGTGCTGTCCTATTATCCTGGTGTGAATCGCTGCGGCGGCTTGGCAACAGGAAACCCGGTGCCAAAGCACCGCCGAATTTGGAAGCGGGGTCATATCAGAAGGTATCGCCGCTGTCCATACGGATTAGCGCGATCTCGGCGTTATCCGTGTGACATGGCCCATTTTCCGTCCCGCACGTGCCTCGCGCTTGCCATAGAGGTGCACCGAGGCGTTCGGTTCAGCGGCCAGAGCACGCCAGGCATGCACGCTGTCGCCGATCAGATTGGTCATCACGGCGTCTGAGTGGCGTTCGGTGGAACCCAGCGGCCAGCCGCAGACGGCGCGCACGTGATTCTCGAATTGGCTGACCAGACAGGCATTCTGCGTCCAGTGCCCGGAATTGTGCACGCGCGGGGCGATTTCGTTGACCAGGACCTGACGGTCCGAGGTCACGAACATTTCGACGGCGAGCACGCCGACATAGTCGAGCGCAGCGATGATCCGGGCGGCGATTTCGCGGGCCTCGACCTCGACCAGCGCCGAAAAATGGGAAGGTACGATCGACTGATCGAGAATGTGGTCGTGATGAAGGTTCTCGGTGAGGTCGTAGGTCCGCACGGCGCCGTCGTCGGCCCGGACTGCGATGACCGAGACTTCTGTCTCGAAAGGGACGAAGGCCTCCAGAATCGCGGGCTGGCCACCCATGCGGGCCAGTGCCTCCGAGAGGTCGTTGCCCGGCCGGATGATGGTCTGCCCCTTGCCGTCATAGCCGAAGCGCCGGGTCTTGAGCACGCTGGGGCGGCCCAGGGCGGCAACGGCGGAGGCGAGGTCGGCATGGCTGTCGACGGCCCGGAATTCGGCGGTGCCGATGCCGAGCGAGCGCACGAAGTTCTTTTCCGTCAGGCGGTCCGCGGTGGTTTCCAGGGCGCGCACGGCCGGCAGGACGGGGCGCGCCGCGGAAAGGATCGCCGCCGTGGCGGCCGGGATGTTCTCGAACTCATAGGTGATGGCATCGACGCTTTCGGCAAAGGCTGCAAGCGCCGCCTCGTCCTCATAGGCGGCACATGTGAAGCGCTCGGCGACCTGGAAGGCCGGGCTGGTATCGTCGGGGCAATAGATGTGACAGCGTATGCCGAGCTGTCCGGCCGCCAGGGCCAGCATGCGGCCGAGCTGGCCGCCGCCGAGAATGCCGAGCGTTCCTCCCGGTCCGACGCGCGGTGTTTGGATACCCTGGCTCATGCCTTCACCGTGTCGTCGGAAACGGGATGATGGGCAACCGCTTCGGTCTGGGCGGCGCGCCAGCGCTCGAGCCGCGTCGCCAGGGCCTCGTCGTGGAGGGCGAGCACGGCGGCGGCGAGCAAAGCGGCGTTGACGGCGCCCGCACGTCCGATCGCCAAGGTGCCCACCGGTATGCCGGCCGGCATCTGCACGATGGAATGCAGGCTGTCCACGCCTGAAAGCGCCTTGGATTCAACCGGAACGCCGAAGACGGGGAGCGGGGTGAGGGCCGCAGCCATGCCGGGCAGATGGGCCGCGCCGCCAGCGCCAGCGATCACCAGCTTGAAGCCCTTCGCCTTTGCCGATTTGGCGAAGTCGTAGAGGCGGTCGGGCGTGCGGTGTGCCGAGACGATGCGGGCTTCATAACCGATGCCGAGCGTATCCAGGGTCTGCGCAGCGTGGCGCATCGTGGCCCAATCGGACTGACTTCCCATGATGATGGCGACAGGCACGGCCTGCCCCGCCGCGGTGCTGGATGGCATCGGGACTCCCTTCGGCAAAAGGGGTGTCTAGAGCAAGATGCCGGTTTTGGGAAGGTAGCGCGTTATTCTCCGCCCGACTTGGAAGTCAGCGATGGGGACGAGCCTTGAAGCAAGGCCTATCTTGCGGGAAGGGAGCACATGAAACGAAGCATTGTGGCACGTTGCGTAGACTGCGGTCGTCGGTTGCTCAAACCTGGGCCAGCAATATCGCGGCCAGGGCCTCGGGCTTCAGTCGCGCGACATTGTGCCCGCAATCGAAGGCATGGGTCGCCCACTCCGGCTCGCTGCTCAGGCGCCGGTAAAGGTCAAGGAACGGGCTTCCTTCCCATCCAAATGCGCCGATGAAGGTCTTGCGCGGCACGTCACGCCAACGTCCGCCGAGATTGATCGACTGGAGAAACGTTCCGATTGGATGGGGCCGGCATCGCGGGTCCAGATGGGGAGGCGGCGCGCAAGTCAGTCCGTCGGCCTGTGTGCCTGCGATGAAGACATCCCGAAAGCGAGGCGTCGTCAGCGACCAGACGGAGTCGCCGGATTCAGGCACATAGGCGTCCACATAGACCAGTGCCCGGATTTGTGATGGTGCAGCATCGGCGGCGCCGCTTACGATCATTCCGCCGTAGGATTGTCCAACCAGGACCACATCGTCGCCATGCGATTTCACGGCACGAACGGCCTCACCTATGTGAGTTTCGAGATTGGCCGCTGGGGCCGGAGCGTTGCCGAGCCCCGAAAGGGTGATCGGCAGGGCCTTGTGCCCGTGCGTGGTCAGTAGATCGGCCACCTTTTGGTAGACCCAGCCGCCCTGCCAGCCACCGGGTATCAGGATAAAGGTGGCCATCTCATGCACCCCCGACTTTGACGCCTGCGGAGCTTCGCCACCTCTTTGGCCGAAATCAAGACCGCTGTGTCGGCAGCCGGGGCCGAATTGAGGCCATGGGCCTATGCTGACTGTCCGGAAGGGGCGAAAATAGTCGCCCCTTCGTCGCTTCAATGCCGATTAAAGCAAAGCTCTTGCGCCGATTTCTGCAGCGCCTGGCATGGACCTCGTACTTTCCAGCAGAGGCTTCCGAGGGACGTGGTGCACACCCCCAGATCGCAAGAGCAGGCGTTCCAGTATATCCAGCGCTATACGAACGGATGGTACTGATAAAGCCAGGTCTCGCTCAGCACCTTGTCGCCGAGCTTGAGATAGCAGCGCAGTTCCACCGGCTCCGGTCCCGTGGCGTGCAGGTCGAACTGGGCGCGCCAATGGCCGTTGATGCCGTCCGGCACTGCTTCGGTGAAGATGTAGGAGAGCTCGCCGCGCGAGGCGGTGATGATCGGCTCGGGCTTGACGCCGTAGGGCAGGTCCTTGAGCGGGTCGCCGAGGAACTCGATCACGAATTTGCGCAAGCCGACCGGGCGCTGCGTGCCGGGATGGCCGCCATTGCCCAGCCGCGTCGCCACCACGCGGGCGAGATTGGTGGGGAAGGGCTCGTCCGCCGACCAGTGCAGACGGTATTTCAGCGTGAATTGCTGGCCGGCCTTGACCGGATCCTTCGGCACCCACATCGCCACGACATTGTCGTGGATCTCGTCATTGGTGGGGATTTCGATGAGCTGGACGGTGCCTTCGCCGAACGGCGCCAGGGGCTCTACCCACAGCGAGGGACGCAGATCATATTTGACGCCGTCGAGATAGTGATCGAACAGGCGGTCGCGCTGCAGCAGGCCGAAGCCGCGCGGGTTGGTATCGGTGAAGGCCGAGGTGGTGGTGGCCGGCACATTGTTGAGCGGGCGCCAGATATGCTCGCCGCCGCCCGTCCACATGGCCAGGCCGTCGGAATCATGCACTTCCGGGCGCCAGTCGACTGCGGTCTGCTTGGCTGTCTCGGAGAACCAATACATCGAGGTCAGCGGGGTCAGGCCGAAACGGCTGATATCGTTGCGCGTGAAGACCTGCGCCTCGATATCCATCAGCACGGCCTTGGCGCGCGTCATCAGGAAGGAGAAGGCGCCGGCGACGGACGGACCGTCCAAGAGGGCATAGACCTTGATCTGGTCGGCTGAGCCGGGAACGGCTTCCAGCCAGAACTCCTTGAAATCGGGGAATTCTTCCTGATGGGGCGGGTTAGGATCGGCTGCGTTGACGGCAAGGCCGCGGGCCGACAGGCCATATTGATAGAGCTCACCGATGGCGCGGAAATAGGAGGCGCCGAGGAAGGCGACCCAGTCGTTCTTCTTCCAGTCGACCGGCCCGTTGCGGGGCTCCTGGAAGCGGAAACCGGCAAAGCCGACGCCGTCGGGCATGGCCTGCGCCGGGCTGTCCGTCGGCATGTCGAAGGAAGCCTTGCGGTAGATGATCTCGCTGGCGTTCTTGCCTTCGACCACGTTGATGGTGACCTTCTTCTGGAAGAAGGTGCCGAGATGGAAGAAGGTGACCGGGAAGGGCGCTGGGCCATCGGCCCACAGAGCGTCCTCGGTCTTGAACTTGATCTTGCCGAGTTCCTCATAAGTCAGCTTGGAGGTGATGTCGGGCGCTGGTTTCTCGGTCGGAACATAGGCCTCCGTCGCCAGCTTCTTGGCACGCTCGACCAGACCCTCGAAGGAAAAAGGCGCAGGCGGACCGAAAGTCAGCGCGCCCTCGTCGGCGAATGCTGCGGTCGGAAGGCCCAGTGCCATCAGAGTCGAGAGACTTACGGCTCCCTGGAGGAAAAGCCGTCGGTCGAAAGCGTCGTTCATCAACAAGTTCCTAACTTCTATTGCGCCCGCAAGCTAAACAGGGATTATCGCCTGTCAATGCCGTGGCGCTTCAAACCGCGTCGATTTCGTGACAATAGATTAATTTGAGCGAGAATTTTGCGCAAAAAAGCTCAAAAGAACCCAATAATCTTCCAAAATCTGAGAAATGCCCAATTCATCCCAGGCCTATGCTCCCGCCGCCTTCTATAGACGCGACGTTCTCACCGTTGCCAGAGATCTGATCGGCATGACCCTCTTGGTCGATGGCGTCGGCGGCGTCATCGTCGAGACCGAGGCCTATGACCGTGACGATCCGGCCTCTCACACCTATCGCGGGCCGACGCAGCGCAACGCCGTGATGTTCGGCCCGCCAGGCCATATCTACATCTATCTGTCCTACGGCATGCATTGGTGCGCCAATATCGTATCCGGAGAGCCCGGCCGCGCTAGTGCGGTGCTGCTGCGAGCCCTGGAACCGACTGCGGGACTCGATCGCATGGCGCAGAGGCGGGGGCTCGCCAATCCGGCCCTGTTCTGCTCTGGACCCGGGCGGCTTTGCCAGGCCTTGGGGCTGACCGGCGGTCAGAACGGGCTGGCGATGACCCAGCTCCCCTTCGAGCTCCTGCGGCGAGCCCATGAGCCACCCATCGCCGCCGGCCCCCGCATCGGTATCAGCAAGGCAATCGAACGGCCTTGGCGCTTCGGCTGGAGCGGCTCGAAATTCCTCAGCAAGAAGTTCTGATATCCCAAGCACAAACGAAAACGGGCCCCCGAAGGGGCCCGCCAAGGACGTGTTGCGATCGCCTGTCCGGCTCGGCTCGAGGCCCTATTTGCCGCCGAAAGTGTCGCAGATCTTGGAATTGGCCGTGCCCGTGCAGTGCTCGGTGGGTGAACCCGCGGCAGGCACGATGCGGATGATGCGATCCTCGCCGACCAGCGCGGTCTCGCCCGGCTTCACCAGCTTGCAATAGCGGATGGGGCGCCGTGGCGGGCAGATGAAGGTCTTGCCCTCATAGAGGGTGATGGCGCTGGTGGGGCTGCGGGAATCGACCTGGAATTTGGTGCCGCGCACGCCAATCGAGGCCTGGGGAGCGTGAATCTTGTAGGCGCTCTTGGCCGAATCGCCAGTGGCGAAGCGGAAGGCTCCCTTGGCGAATTGCAGCACGACGGACTTAGCCTTGCCATTGCCGGCATAGACGAAGCTGTCGAGCGTGACCGACGACTTGGAGCCGAGCATCAGATGGGTATTGTCGAGAAAACGCAGTTCGATCACGCCGCTCGGGCCTGTGACGATCTTCTCGCCCTGATGCACGCTGGACCCGATTTCCAGGCGTCCGGACATCGAACCATGGACGGCTGGCGTCAAGCCGACGACGTCGCCGATGACTTCAGGTCCCTGCTTCGTCGGAGCGGTCTGGGCGGCGGCCGTCTGTGTAGAGAAGGCAGCAAGCAGGATGAACAGCACCGGTGCCAGGCGCGGGAAACGTAGTGTCATGACAAATATCGAACCGTTACTCGAAGGTGGGATCAACGCGGTATCTAGCCGGTGTCATCATAGCGCTGCGGCAGCCGAAAAGTGAAGGCTTATTAAGCATGTGCAGAGCTCATCCATTGGAAACCAAGCGGCCTGTTGCGTTTTTGCATCGCAGTCTAGCGCAGTGTATCGCGTTGCGACAAGCTAGCAGCGGGTGTTCTGATAGCAGTAGCTACGGAAGCGTTTGGATTAGAATTGTCAGGATTAGCCAATTTAGGGATAGGGTTTTCTGGGATTCCATTGGGTAAATTATTCTTTATTGGTATTTCTTACGCAGAGGTATTTGAGGTGCCATGCCCCTTGCGTGGCTTGATCCCGCTTCAACCGCATGCCAGTTGCTGATCGAAATCAGGCAGGCCTCCGAGGTACTGTGTTCGCCTGGAAATTATTGCAGACCGGAATAGGGGGGCGTCGGACATCCCTGGAGCAAAGCGCGTTTAGACAGAAACGCTTGTTTGCTCCCACTCTTTGGTTCCAAGCCAATCCAACGGATTGGCTAGAGCACCTTTGCGATTCTTGGCGTGACCGCCAAATGGCAAAACGCTTTGGGGCAGCGCTGTCGCTCGTATGCAGTCAGCGGCTTTTCGGCGCGTCGATCCCAACTTTTGCCGAAATTGCAACGCATAGCTGCTCAGCCTTTGTTGCACTGCAACATTGCGAGAATCCTGCTATGGTGCCGTCAAGTGAAAGAGAAGGCATAGATCCGTGAGCGAGACCTGGAACACGAAATTCGGCAGCCGGCGCGTCAAGCAGGCCCTTCCGACCATCGAGGAAGCCCTGGTCGCCGCCGAATGCCTCAATGATGACTTCGACCAGCAGGTCGAGATCGCCGCATCGCTGCTCGGTATCGCCGTTGAAGACGTGCGTGCCATTGCCAAGCGGTCGGTGAAGCCGACCGAGCGTCGTCTCAGCCTGCCGATTGCCAAGTCGCCCCGCGCGGCGGTCGCGCCGCGGGCCGTGGTGGTTGAATATCGTACGCCCAAGCGTCTGGTCGGCATGCGCTGACGCACCGACCCAGACCTCATTTCCAATGAAAATCTGACGGGCGCCGCGGGAAACCGTGGCGCTTTTCGTTTGGCGCATAGGACGATCAGCGGCGAGGCGCGTGTTCGACGCCGCATGGCGGTGCAAATCAGCCGATGTTCTGGAAATGCTTGCTTAAGCGCTTGAAAAGCTTGGCGCTCCCAACCGGACTCGAACCGGTGTTTTCGCCGTGAGAGGGCGACGTCCTAGGCCACTAGACGATGGGAGCAGCGGCAAGGAGTGCGCCTATAGCGGCAAATCAGGCCGTCGGCAAGCGGCAATCTGCACGATTGGCGCATTTGTGGTTTGAATTCTTGGCATTGCTGACATTCCCGCTTAAAGCGTCCTGCGATTTGATTGAATCGGCAGGAATCGCAAAGGCGCGTCGAAACAAAGAGTTAGGGAAAAATGACGTTTCCACTTGAACGTGTTTTGCTCTAGTAGGCGCCCATGAACAGCATCGCCAACAACTCCGAAGAGACGCTTTTCGAGGTCGCCGAAGCCGGTGAGCGCATCGACCGCTTCCTGGCCCGCCAATGCCAGGGCGCCGATAACAGGCCCGATCTGCAGCCTCTGTCACGCACGCGCATCAAGGCCCTGATCGAAGCCGGCCATGCCACGATTGATGGCCGTGCGGTGCTCGATGCCGGCCAGATCCTCAAGCCGGGGCAACGAATTGCGCTGCGGGTCCCCGAGCCGGAGCCTGCCGAGCCGCAGGGCGAGGATATTCCGCTTGCCATCGTCTATGAGGATGACGACCTCCTGGTCATCGACAAGCCGGTCGGCCTGGTCGTGCATCCCGCGGCGGGGCATGAGAGCGGCACGCTGGTGAATGCGCTCATCGCCCATTGCGGTGATTCGCTGTCGGGTGTTGGCGGCGTGAAACGGCCCGGCATCGTGCATCGCCTCGACAAGGACACGTCCGGCCTGCTCGTGGTCGCCAAGAACGACAGGGCGCATCAGGGATTGGCGGCTCAGTTCGCCGATCATGGCCGTACCGGACCGCTGGAACGGGCCTATCTCGCCTTCGTCTGGGGGGCGGCGCGCGCGCATGGCACGATCGAGACCGGCATCGACCGATCCACCCGCAATCGCGAGAAGATGGCCGTGGTGGCGCTTGGGCGCGGCCGGGAGGCGATCACCCATTATTCCCTGGTCGAGGCCCTGGGCAGCCACGGCGGCCAGCCGCTGGTCAGCCTGGTGGAATGCCGGCTGGAGACCGGCAGGACCCATCAGATCCGTGTCCACATGGCCCATCTCGGCCATCCGCTGCTGGGCGATGCCGTCTATGGCAGCGGCTTCAAGACCAAGGCGGCCCTCCTGCCGGAGGCGCCGCGCGCAGTGCTTGCCTCTCTCGGGCGACAGGCACTGCATGCCCGGCTGCTCGGTTTCGAGCACCCCGTCAGCGGCAAGCATCTGGTGTTCGAAAGCCCGTTGCCGGCGGACCTCGCCGCTTTGGCCAAGGCCTTGCGCACCGGTTGAAGCCGAAGCTAGCGCTTGCGGCCGAGCCAGAAGCCACCTGCCAGAGCTGCGAGCGCCAGGGCGCCGCTGACCGTCTTCTTGTCCGGCAGGCTCTCCTCGACGACGCCCGCCGCTGTCACCAAGGTCGCGGCGAGGAGCCGGCGGCGCTTGGCTTTCCTCTCGGCGGCCTGCGCCCCAACCAGAGCCAACACCGCCAGCACTGCAAATCCACAGCCGAGCGCTGCATCGGCCCAATAGGGGCCATAGGTTTCAGCCAGGAAACGGTGCAGGCTGATCAGCCCGATGATCGCCATCGCGACAACGCAGCAGCCTGCGAGCAAGCGCCAAAGGAGGACGGTGCCGTACTGACGCAGGACGGCGCTCAGTTCCTCCTTGGCGAGGGCACCTAAAGCAAGGAGACGAGTCACGAGCGCCCCTTGCTCCACAGGCCGAGGATCAGGCCGATGCCGGCAGCGAGCGCCACCGATTGCAGCGGCTTGCGGGTGATGTAGTCGAGCGTCGCCTTCTGCAGGTCGGATGCCTGCTCCCTGGCGGCATCGCCGATTTCGCTGGCTTTGGCGCCAGCCTCGTTCACCTTGTCGTCGAGCACCTGCCTGGCATGCCTGGCTTCCTTGGACAGGAATTTCGACCAGGAACTCTTCTCCGCGTCGACATAGGCGCTGAGCTGCTCGGTCAGGCGGGCAACTTCAGCCCTCAGAGCGTCGAGATCCTTGCCGAGGCTCTCGGAAAGATCGGCCTTGGCCTGAGCCGTGCGCTTATCGCCGTCCATACTGATGTCTCCTGTCTGGTCAACAGTGAAGGGCCGCGGCCGATTTCCAGCATCGCGGGCTGCGATGGCGGAGGGCACTCTAGAAGAGTTAGGCCGACGGGTGGTTGGTGCAAGGTAAACAAAGCGTTACGGTAAACGCGGTACGACGGGCGGCGGTTCCCTCAGCCTGGAAATCGATTAACATCCCTTAATTTGACAATGTTACCGAGCTGTCACATTAATGCATGGCCGCCTGGGAAAAATTGCAACGTGAAAACGCCGCAATCGGGCGCATGATGAGTTGGGTGATCGGGATTGGTCCGTGCCTCAGCCGCCCGGGTGACGAATGTCCCATGGCCGGTGAGACGTCCTCGGTGAAAGCAAGTCAATAGATTTGCCGAGGGTGGCACATGCGGGGCCGCGAGATGCCGTGACCGGGAAGATCCACAAGGGTCTTCACAAGGGCCGGTATCGTCCCCATATCACGTAGGCGCCGTCTGCTTCGTAAGGAGGGATGGCGATTTGAACCGCCCTCGATGGGGGTTCAGAGGAGAGGAACATATGGCTTCTGCCGCGCTTCCCGTCTTGGCCGCCGAGAGTGGCCTGTCGCGTTATCTCGATGAAATTCGCCGCTTCCCGATGCTCCAGCCGGAGCAGGAGTACATGCTTGCCAAGCGTTGGCGCGAGCATGGCGACCGTGAGGCTGCACATCAATTGGTGACCTCGCATCTGCGGCTCGTGGCCAAGATCGCCATGGGCTATCGTGGTTATGGCTTGCCGCTGGGCGAGGTGGTTTCGGAAGGCAATATCGGCCTGATGCAGGCCGTCAAGCGTTTCGAGCCTGAAAAGGGCTTTCGCCTCGCTACTTACGCCATGTGGTGGATCCGCGCCTCGATCCAGGAGTACATTCTGCGCTCCTGGTCGCTGGTTAAGATGGGTACCACCGCCAACCAGAAGAAGCTTTTCTTCAACCTGCGCAAGGCCAAGAGCCAGATTTCGGCGCTGGATGAAGGTGATCTGCGCCCCGAGCAGGTCAAGTCGATCGCCAAGTCGCTCGGCGTGCAGGAGCAGGAAGTGGTGGAGATGAACCGCCGTCTCGGCGGCGATGCTTCGCTGAATGCTCCCGTGCGCGAGGAAGGCGACGGCGAGTGGCAGGACTGGCTGGTGGACGATTCTGTCAGTCAGGAGACCCGCCTGGCCGAGACGGAGCAAAGCGAGAACCGCTCCACCGCCCTGCGCCAAGCCCTGAATGTGCTGAACGATCGCGAGCGGCGCATTTTCGAGGCACGCCGCCTTGCCGATGATCCCATCACGCTCGAAGAACTCTCCGACGAGTTCGGCGTCTCGCGCGAGCGTGTACGCCAGATCGAGGTCAGGGCCTTCGAAAAGATCCAGGCGGCAGTACGCTCCGGCGTGGCCCGTCTGGAAGCCGCGCACGCGCCGGCCTGATACTGCTCGCGATAGCCTAAAGGGGAGCCGCCTTCGGGCGGCTTTTTCCTTAAAGCGTTTTGCGATTTGGTGGAATCACCGAGAATCGCAAAACGCTCCAGCCAATCCATTGGATTGGCTTGGAATCAAAGAGCTAGAGCAAAACAGCGTTTCCGTCTAAACGGGCTTTGCTCTAGGGGGCGCAGCTGTCTCCATGCCTCGATGTAAAGCGCGTTCGGGACATCATCCGATCCGGCTTGACAGGATTGGTGTCGATCAACATGGTGGAGCCATGAGCACCGTGGTCAAAATCACCCTTCGTCTCTTCCCGATCGCGGAAGCGTAGCCCCGGGCTCGGCCGTTTGCGCCCCGAGCTGCGGGGCGCGCCGCTTCCCATCCGGGGCGGCATACCACCCGGCGCATTTTTCAATCCGTCAAATCGCAATGCTGTCGCCGGCAGGCTCGCGCCAAGCGCGGGGCCGGCGCATCCATTTTTCGTCGCCATGCTCAGCGGGTAGCCGCTTGGCAGGTGGGCGTGCCATGTCGCGGCTATTCTGAGGTATCCAATCATGAATCAACCCATCAAGAACCAGACCAAGCCCAATATCATCGTGAACGAGATCGATTTCGAGCGCCTGACGCAGCTCGCCACCTCCGCCCTCGATCGGTTCCCTGAAGTGGCCGAGGCGTTGCTCGGCGAGCTCGACCGGGCCGAGATCGTTCCGGCGGTGCAGGTCGGCGAATGTGTGGTGCAGATCGGCTCCGTCGTCACCTTCGAGACGGAGGGCGGCGCCTTGCGCGAGGTCAAACTGGTCTATCCGGGCGAGGCCGACATTGCCGAGGGCAAGGTCTCGATCCTCACGCCGATCGGCACGGCCTTGCTGGGCCTGTCGCCGGGGCAGTCGATCACCTGGAAGGCCCGCGACGGCCGCGAGCACGAATTGCGCGTCACGACCGTAAAGGCATCCTGAAAGGGGCGCCGCGATCTATTGCGCCGCGGCGGCGTCGGTGTTCCAGGCGGCCATGGCGTCGTTGAAGGCCTTCTCGCCAGTCGGCCCCTTCTCGAAGGTGAATACGGCGTTGCGGCCGTTGGCGAAGGTGAACACCAGGTCGAACCATTGATTGGCCTGCAACATCTTGGCGTTGCGGCCCTTCTCGTCGGGTGGGTCGAGCAGACCCATCAGGAACACGCCCGTCGTGACCTTCATCAACGCCCCGTCGAGCTGCAAGCCAGGGACCTGCGGATCGGCCTTGACGTTCACGCTCTTGACGTCGCCGACGGCGCCGCTGGGATAGTCGGCCGGTACGCTCATCTGGATGTTCAAGAGGTAGTTTGCCGGCAGGGAACGGTCGGAATTGTGCCTGAGGGTGAGGAGCACCTTCATCTTGCGGTCGGGAACGGTGATTTCACCGACGACGACAGTGTCGAGCGGTCCGTTGGTACCGCTGGCCTGCGATTCCGTACGCCAGTTCACGGTGCCTTCGAAGAGGCGGCCCTTCATCGGGGCGCTCGGGTCTTCCTCCATCAGGCGCGCGCGTTGCCCCTCCGGCGCCTCCGACTGCGTCGAGGGCAGCAGCGGTGCGGGCGCTGTTGGAACCTGCGGCGCCGGTGCGGCAGGCTGCGGGGCGGCCGGCGTCGGTGCCGAAGGATTGCCGGTGGCGACTTCGGTCGGGGGGGCGGCCGGCGCGCCGCCGAGGCGGTCATTCAATTTGCCGGGCTCGGGTGCGGGCTTGGATGATGCTTGTGGTGCGGGCCCCGGCTGAGGTACCGGCGCCGGGCTGTCGTCGCTTCCGCGCAAATAGAGCGCAGTGGCGGCGCCTCCGCCGATGATGACGGCTGCCAGCGCGGCCATCACGGCATAACGCCGGAAATTGCCGTTGGAACTGCTGCGACGAGGCGCCTGAGGCCGCCGCTTCTCGGTCTTGCGCTCGGCGAAAGCCGGCAAGCCGTTCGGCCGGGACGAGGCAGGCGAGGGCGCCTCATCGTCCACGGCATCGTTGTCGGCAGGCTGGCCATCGGACTGGGACTGGGGAGCGGCCGGGCGCTCGGAGACGACCGGCTCGGGCGTGAACTCGGCTTCGTCGTAATGGTGCTCGACGCGCCGTATGGCCTCTTCGAGCAGGTTGCGTTCCCTCGCAATCTGCCCCTCCGTCAGCGCTGGATCAGCGGCATTGAGCTGGCGGAGAAGGGCGGAGCGGGCTTTCTCATAGAGCGCCTGGCGGGTTTCCTGCGTATTGGGGGAAAGACCCTGCACGGCTCGCTGGATGGGAGGAAAATAGTCCGTCGACACGCGTTCTGGCTCGATCTCTTCACAGAAGCATTTTCCAGAAAAGTTTATGGACTTTTCGGTTAGGAAAATGCGTCAAAACAAGACGTAAGAGCAAAATGCGATTCGGAGAAATCGCAGTTTGCTCCGGGCCCATGATCCGCTGCAGGCAGGCCCGGCTGCCAAGACGTGGTCGAAACCACGCCTGATCCTGCCCCTGGGAACAAGACCATCGCCGGATACGCCCGGCGCCGCGCGGATCGCAACCCGCACAGTGCCATCGCAGCAGATCACGCACTAATGCCCGAATCTGACGGGATTAGGTCTGCTCTTAGACTTGAAAGGGATTTTGCACAAGGATCGTGTCATCCCGGTCGGGGCTGGTGGAGAGCACGGCCACCGGCGCCCCGATCAGCTCTTCGATGCGGCGCACATATTTGATCGCCTGCGCCGGCAGGTCGGCCCAGGAGCGGGCCTTGGCCGTGGTTTCCTGCCAGCCCTCGATCTCCTCATAGATCGGTTTCACGCGCGCCTGGGCGGCCTGGCTGGCCGGCAGATAGTCGATTTCGCGACCATCGAGTTCATAGCGCACGCACACCTTGATGGTCTTGAAGCCATCGAGAATGTCGAGCTTGGTGAGGGCGATGCCGGTGATGCCGGAGGTGCGGATGGTCTGGCGCACCAAGGCGGCATCGAACCAGCCGCAGCGGCGGGCCCGGCCGGTGACCGTACCGAATTCGCGGCCGCGCTCGCCGATCAGGCGGCCGGTCTCGTCAGTGAGTTCGGTGGGGAAGGGGCCTTCGCCTACGCGCGTCGTATAGGCCTTGGTGATGCCCAGCACATAGTCGAGCGCGCCCGGGCCGAGGCCGGAGCCGATGGCGGCCTGCCCCGCGACCGTGTTGGAAGAGGTCACATAGGGGTAAGTGCCATGGTCGATGTCGAGCAGGGCACCCTGGGCGCCCTCGAACAGGATGCGGTTGCCGGCCTTGCGCGCCTTGTCGAGCAGGGCGCCGACGTCGTCCATGAAGGGCAGGACGAGCGGCGCCACGTCCGCCAGTTCCTGATAGAGGGCTTCCGGATCGATTTCGTTCTGGCCGGTGCCGCGGCGTAGGGCGTTGTGATGGTTGAGCAGGCGCGCGATCTTCGGGCGCAGGGCGCCGAGATCGGCCAGGTCCATCAGGCGGATGGCGCGGCGGCCGACCTTGTCTTCATAGGCGGGACCGATGCCGCGCCCGGTCGTGCCGATCTTGGTGCCATCGGTCGCCGATTCGCGCAGGCGATCGAGGTCCTGGTGCAGCGAGAGAATGAGCGGGGTGTTCTCGGCGATGCGTAATGTCGTGGGCGTCACCGAAACGCCCTGCTCCGTCAGCTTCTTCACCTCGGCGACGAAGGCGCGGGGGTCGAGCACCACGCCATTGCCGATCACCGAGAGCTTGCCGCGCACGATGCCCGAGGGCAGCAGGGACAGCTTATAGACATTGTCGCCGATGACGAGGGTATGGCCGGCATTGTGGCCGCCCTGGAAGCGTACGACGACGTCGGCCTGTTCCGACAGCCAGTCGACGATCTTACCCTTGCCTTCGTCGCCCCATTGCGACCCGACCACGACGACATTGGCCATGGTGATCTCCCTTCTCTCTCTGGCCCTCGGCCCCGAAATTCCGAGAGCAAAACGCGTTCAAGTGGAAACGTCGTTTTGCTCTAACTCTCTCGTTTCGATACGTTTTTCGATCGCTGGTGGTTCCACCAAATCGTAAAACACCTTCGCACGGAATTCCAAAACCCGGACACGCAAAAGCCCGGCTCATCCGATGGCCGGGCTTTTTCACTTCCTAACGGATCGAGCGGGCGTCGTAAACCCGTAAAAATCGCTGCAAACAGTGAATATTGAGGCTGTCATATATGACGGCCACTATTGACACAAAAGTGTCAACCGTCATTGATACCAGCGCCGCTGTAAAAACCTTTACGGAAAAATGGGCCGGCGCGGCACCATCTTAGGAGTTGGACAAATGAGCAGGAAAACGTGGCTGGGTATCGCATCGGTATCCGTGCTGGCCTTGGCGGCTTCGATGGGCAGCGCGTTGGCCCAGAGCCAGGAGCTGATCGACGCCGCCAAGAAGGAAGGCCAGCTCACCACGATCGCGCTGCCGCATGACTGGTGCGGCTACGGCGCCATCATCGAGGGCTTCAAGGCCAAGTATGGCCTCAAGGTCAACGAGCTCAATCCGGACGCCGGTTCGGGCGACGAAGTCGAGGCCATCAAGGCCAACAAGGGCAATACCGGCCCGCAGGCGCCCGATGTGATCGATGTCGGTCTTTCCTTCGGCCCGACCTCCAAGAAGGATGGCCTGATCCAGCCCTACAAGGTGGCGACCTGGGCTTCCATTCCCGACAATGCCAAGGACGCCGATGGCCATTGGTACGGCGACTATTACGGCGTGCTCGCCTTCGAGGTGAACAAGGACATCGTCAAGAATTCGCCCAAGGACTGGAGCGACCTGCTGAGCTCCGACTACGCGAATGCCGTGGCACTGGCTGGCGATCCCCGCACAGCCAACCAGGCGATCCAGGGTGTCTATGCCGCCGGCCTGTCCGCCGCCAAGGGCGATGCCAGCAAGGCTGCCGCCGAGGGGCTGAAATTCTTTGCCGAACTCAACAAGAAGGGCAATTTCGTGCCCACCATCGGCAAGGCCGCCTCGCTCGCCCAGGGCGCGACCCCGATCGTGCTGCGCTGGGACTACAACGCCCTTACCGATCGCGACACGCTCAAGGGCAATCCGGATGTCGACGTGGTGATTCCCGCCAGCGGTGTGGTCGCTGGCGTCTATGTCCAGGCCATCAGCGCCTACGCACCGCATCCCAATGCCGCCAAGCTGTGGATGGAGTATCTTTATTCCGACGAAGGCCAGATCGGTTATCTGAAGGGCTATTGCCATCCGATCCGCTTCAACGACCTCGTCGCCAACAAGAAGATCCCGGCGGACCTGCTTGCCAAGCTTCCGCCGGCGGAAGCCTATGCCAAGGCCGTGTTCCCGACACTTGATGAGCAGGGCGCTGCCAAGGCCGAGATCACCAAGGATTGGGACAGCGTGGTCGGCGCCGCCGTCAAGTAACATCGTTTGTCATCTCCTGCGCGTCCTGTCCGGTTTCTCCGGGCAGGACGCGTGCTATTGTGGTCGCCGCATGAATACCACCGCAAACACTGCCCCAGCTGCAGCTCCAGGCTCGGCCAGAGCCAGTGGAGGGCTGGCCGTGCTGGGCATGGCGCCCTTCGTGCTCTTCGCCTTGCTCTTCCTGGTGGTCCCGACGGCCTTGCTGCTGGTGGGGGCATTCTTCGACCGGGAGGGGCATTTCACCTTCGGCAACATCTTCGAGCTGTTCACCAATCCGGCGATCGTTTCGTCTTTCTGGCTCAGCATCAAGATCAGCTTCGCCTCGGCCCTCGGTGGTGCCTTCATCGGCTTCTTCGTGGCCTATGCGGTCATTCTCGGTGGCCTGCCGGAGTGGATGCGCGGCGCCGTGATGACATTTTCGGGGGTCGCCTCGAATTTCGCCGGTGTGCCGCTGGCCTTCGCCTTCCTGGCTACGCTGGGGCGGGTGGGGCTCGTCACCGTCCTGCTGCGGGACTGGCTCGGCTTCAACCTCTATTCGACCGGCTTCAACATTCTCAGCTTTACCGGTCTGACCGTGGTCTATCTTTACTTCCAAATTCCCTTGATGGTGCTGGTGATCGCGCCAGCTCTCGATGGATTGAAGCGCGAATGGCGCGAGGCCAATGCCGTGCTGGGCGGCAGCAATTTCCACTATTGGCGGCACATCGCCCTGCCGATCCTGCTGCCGAGCATATTGGGCGCGACGTTGCTGCTGTTTGCCAATGCCTTCGGCGCGGTGGCGACCGCTTATGCGCTTACCGGATCCAGCCTGCCGATCATTCCCATCCAGCTCTTCGCCCAGATCCGCGGCGACGTGCTCAGCAATCCCAATCTGGGCTACGCCATCGCCTTCGGCATGGTGGTGATCACCAGTATTTCCAGCGGCGCCTATATCTGGCTGCGCAGCTATAGCGAGCGGTGGGTGCGATGAAGAAATCCTCCGTGCTGTCCTGGCTGATCATCCTGCTGGCAATCAGCTATTTCATCATCCCGTTGCTCTCCACCTTCGAGTTCTCGCTGCGCATGCTGCGCGGGCAATACAGTTTCGAAGCCTATCGCGTGGTGTTCGCCCAGGCGGAGTTCCAGAACGCGTTCATCCGTTCGATCCTGCTCGCGCTTGCTACGATCATTCTGAGCATCCTGCTGGTGGTGCCGGCGGCCTATCTGGTGCGCCTGCGCCTGCCGCGATGGCGGTCGCCGGTGGAGTTCGTCACGCTGCTGCCGCTGGTCATTCCGGCAATCATCATCGTGTTCGGCTATATCCGCATGTTCAACTCGTCGTCCTGGCTGCCTTTGACCGATAGCGAATGGACCACGGACCTCCTGCTTACCTTCGGCTATGTCGTGCTGGCGCTGCCCTATATGTACCGTTCCGTCGATGCAGGCCTGCGCGCTATCGACGTCAAGACGTTGACAGAGGCGGCCCAGAGCCTGGGTGCCAGCGGTTTCACCATCCTGTGGCAAGTCATCCTGCCGAACATTCGCTCGGGCGTGCTCAGCGGCTCCTTCATCGCTTTCGCTATCGTCATCGGCGAATTCACCTTTGCCAGCCTGCTCAACCGGCCGGTCTTCGGTACTTATCTGCAATTGATCGGCGCGAACCGGGCCTATGAGCCCTCGGCGCTCGCCATCGTTGCCTTCATCATCACCTGGGCCTGCATGGGCCTGTTGCAATTGGTCGGACGCTCGCGCGGCGCCCGGCCGGCACGCTGAAACTGCTACTGGAGGTCAAGATGTCCTTTCTCGAGATCACCGGGCTGCAGAAGAGCTTCGGCGCCAACCAGGTGGTGAAGCGTTTCGATCTGTCGGTCCAGAAGGGGGAATTCATCACCCTGCTCGGTCCCTCCGGCTGCGGCAAGACCACGGTCCTGCGCATGGTCGCCGGTTTCGAGTCGCCATCCGCCGGCTCGATCCGCATGGACGGCAAGGAAATCACTGGCCTGGCGCCCAACCAGCGCAATGTCGGCATGGTGTTCCAGGCCTACGCCCTGTTTCCCAACATGACCGTGGTCGAGAATATTGGCTTCGGCCTGAAGATCGCCAAGAAATCCCAGTCCGAGATCGACGCCCGCGTCAAGCAGATGCTGGAGATGATCAAGCTGCCGCAGATCGCTGATCGCTATCCCTTCCAACTCTCCGGTGGCCAGCAGCAGCGCGTGGCCCTGGCGCGCGCGATTGCGGTGCGCCCGAAGATCCTGCTGCTGGACGAGCCGCTCTCGGCGCTGGATGCCAAGATCCGTGTGTCCCTGCGTGACGAGATCCGGGTGCTGCAGCAGGAACTCGGCATCACCACCTTGTTCGTCACGCATGATCAGGAAGAGGCGTTGTCGATGTCCGACCGCGTCGTGGTGATGAGCGCCGGGCAGATGGAACAGGTCGGCACGCCCTTCGAGATCTACAATTTCCCCAAGACGCGCTTTGTCTCCTCTTTCGTCGGCACGCTGAATTTCCTCACGGGCAAGGTCGTCGATGCCGCTGCCGGGCGCTTCTCGGTCGATGGGCAGGAGGTGATCACCAGCCGTGGCCTGCAGGGTGCCAGCAATGGTGAGACGCGCACGCTGGCCTTGCGCCCCGAAGCCGTGGTGCTGGGCACCGGCGGCGAGGGGCGCAATAGCCTCACCGGTCGCATCGAGCTCGTCAGCTTCCTCGGCTCGATCGTGCGCATCCGAGTGCGCTTCGACGAGAACGTGGTCTCGCTCGACACCTTCAACAATCCGGGTGCCCCGCCCCCGCAGATGGGCGAGGACGTGACGGTGTCCTTCGGCCGCGGTGATCTGCAATTGCTGGAAGAGGTCGAGAAGGTCGCGGCCTGAGGGCTGCATCCTTCTCTCCTTGCGGGAGAAGGATGCAGCCCTCATTCCTTGAGCGGCCCGTTCCTCAAACGTGAAAGATCGAAGTCCCGGATATCCCTGAGCAGGTCGACCAGCGCCTGGGCGCCGAATTCGGCCGAGAGTTCGCCATGTTCCGGCGTTGCTTTCCCAGCATCGCCCGCCGCGCCCTCGGGGCGGATGTCCTGGGCCATCCAGCCGAAGCCGCCGGGACGGCCGGTGCGCAGATATTTGAAGGTCTGCTCCATTTCGTAGGTGACCGGACGGAAGTCCTTGGCCTTGTCCATGCGCACGAGGTCGGGCTGGAAGGCGAGCATCAAGGCTGTCTCGATCTCGCCGGCATGGATGCCCAGGCGCGTCTCGTCATCCGAAAAGGCGCCCTTGGGGTAGCCGAACATGTGCCAGGAGGTGAAGGCGACCAGCATGCCGTGGCGCACGCGCAATTCGCGGGCCACGATATCCATCGCCGCCATGTTGCCGCCGTGGGAATTGACGATCAAGAGCTTGCGGATACCGGCCCGGTGCACGCTTTCGCCGATCTCGACCCAGGCCCGGATTACAGTTTCGGCCGAAAGGCTGAGGGTGCCTGGGAATTCCAGATGTTCGTTGGATTTGCCGATGGTCTGGATCGGCAGGAAGGTCGCGGGAATGTCGGCGGGAATCAGCGGGATGGCGCGGTCGAGATAGCCCTGCATGATCATGCTGTCCACGCCAACCGGCAGATGGGGCCCGTGCTGTTCCACGGCGGCGATCGGCAAGACGGCGATCCAATCGGCGGTTTCGCCGGTGCGGAAATCCTCCGTCGTCATCTCGAACCATTGGCGGCGGGGCAGGGAAGCGGAGGCGGGCATGATCGATTCCAGGAAAAGGGATGCCCGAACCATACAGCCGCGGGGCGCCATTACAACGCCCCGCTGCATTCTCGGTCCGGCCAGCCAGTGCCTGCTACCAGACTTGCTGGCCGCGATAGGGGCCGGGCGGACGGGGTCTACGATAACGCTGGCCGGAATTGGGTGAAGTCGGATTGTTGGAGGGCGTTACCACCGGGCCCGGCGGCGGGTAGCGAGGCGGCCTCTGGACCACGGGGCCATCATTCCAGACAGGTGGGCGGCGGCGGGCCGGTGGGCTGTAGATCGGTGGCTCGTCGACATAGTCCGGCGCAGGATAAATCCGCCGCCTGCTGCGCGGGGCTTCCGGCGCATCGACCCGGCGCAGGTCGCGCCGTTTGGCATAGCGGGGCGGAGGTGGGCTCCAGGACTTGAAGCGGGGGGCTGCCGGCGTCGGCAAGGCGATGGGCGTGACGGCCGGCGCTGCTGGCGGCGGCGCGCAGGCAGCAGCAAGGCTGTCACCGACGGTCAGCGAGGCGGCCGAGGCGGCGGTATTGAGCCAGAGCAGCCATTCGCCGAGAAACTCGGCCGGCCAGGGCGCAACCGGGCCGGTGTCGTAGTCGATGACGGTTGCAGGCGGCGGCAGCACGAACACGGCAATGCCGCGCACGATCTTGATGCGTGTCACCGGGGCCGAGCCGACGAAGGTGCCGACTGGCACCGCCGAAGCTTCACCCTCACAGCGATTGCCGAGCTTGGCCGTCTCGATGAAGGTCCATTGCCTGTCCACGTTGAAATTGGCCAGGCTGATTTCCTGCTGGTCGGTTGCGGGCGGTGTCGGTGCCCATCCGGTCCAGTCGCCGCCGCCGCGCCAGATTACCCAGGCGGGGCTCCATTGCGTGCCGGGTATCCAGACCCAGCCATTGCTGCCGTCCGAGGCCCAGCGGCCGTAATGATGGATGATCTTGCCCCAGACGGTGGGGTCGTCATAGGTCCAGCCGAAATTGCGGTCATAGACCCAGCGGCAGGCCGGATAGGGGTGCCAGCCAGCAGGCACCACCGAAGGCTTCCAGACCTCGCCATAGCGTTCGGAATAGATGTATTGGCCGTAGCCCGACAGCACGGTCTTGAATTCTTCGAGGCTGGGAGCCTGCGCCTGGATGGCGGCGACGGGCGCGGCCCGCGCCCGGTCCGCGAATGTGGCTGCAGTAGGCAGGATGGCACAGGCCAGCAGGAAGGAAGAAACGAGGCCAATCCCCAGATGGCGTGTCGTGCCGGCCATAGCAAACCCCTCCATGGGTTATTGCTTCGATCACAGCCGATGATGAACCTGTTTGGGGGAGCCGTCCGTATCAATTGGCACAAGGTGGCCACAAAATGAAACCGCCGGTACCGGATTTTGCTCCGGTCCGGCGGTCAGAATGCACCAGCTTCGACTGGTTCAGTGCAACCTCTCGGTGCTCTTCAATCTTGCAATTTCGTCTTTCAGAAGGAGTTTCTTGCGCTTCAGCTCTGCGATTTTGAGGTCATCCGAGGAGGGATGAGCCAGTGCGATGGTGAGTTCTGTTTCGAGAGCGTGATGTTTGCGCTCCAGTTCGACCAAATGCGACTGCACAGGCATTAACGGCTCCTTGTGTCACAGTTCCGACATTCAACGTTCTCACGAAACGGTACGCATGTCGAAGGAAAATCGTGGATTCTCGCCGTGAATCGATTGTGCAAAGCAACAATAAATTTAGTCAGAACAATAGCTTACCGCACGGTAATGCAGTGTGGAAGAGCCAAAAAGAATGCTGGATCAAAGGCCTAGGAAGGGCTTGTGAAAGTTGTCCGGCAAGCTTTGCCAAACGGGTGTAAATAGATGGCGATATCTTGCCGCAGCGCTTGCGGGCGAGAAATCGGCTCGGCATAGTTCGGCACCGTGCCCGAAGGGGCATGGGGCGGCAGGACGGTCCAAATACCGAGGCTGCCATTCGGAATGGAAGGGTATGGGCTTGTCAAATCCACTCACCGAGGAGGAGGAAGCCGCGATGATTGCGGAGCTGGGGCAGTTGCGCCAGGAACACCGCGATCTCGACTCCGCGATTGCCGCTTTGGAACAGGTGGGAACTCCCGACCGTCTGCAGCTTCAACGCCTGAAGAAGCGCAAGCTCCATCTCAAGGACCGCATGTCCCTGCTGGAGGACCTGCTGACGCCGGATATCATCGCCTGACGCTTTTGCGTCACCGGCATTGCATGGGGCGCGGGTCACGATAGGGCGTGCGCGCGAACCGGGCCGTCAGACGGCCTTGCCGCTGGCGATCTCGGCCAGCACCCAGTCCCGGAATGCCTTGATCATCGGCTTGTCCGCCTTTGTCCGCGGTGCCACCAAATGATAGGCGAATTCCGGCGCGATCTTCAGCGACAGGTCGAAGGGGCGCACCAGCCGGCCCGCCGCCAGATCGTCGCCGACCAGGCTGGTGTTGCCGAGCGCCACACCCTGGCCGTCGACGGCCGCCTGCAGGGTCATGATCGACTGGCTGAAATGCAGGCCGCGTATCGGGTCGGGTTTGTCGGCCTTGGCGGCCATCAGCCACATGCGCCAATCCGGCCACATCGAATCCTGGCTGTGCCAGTCGAGATGGATCAGGGTGAAATATTGCAGGTCGTTGGGCTCTCGCAGCGGAATGGGTCCATGCAGAAGCTGCGGACTGCAGATCGGAAAGACGTCCTCGACGAACAGGCGGTCCGAGCGCAGGCCGGCATAGGCGCCACGGCCGAAGCGGATGGCGACGTCGACTTCCTGGCGGCTGAAATCGGCGAGCGTATCGGAAATATCGATGCGCATGTCGATGTCGGGAAACTGCTGGCGGAAGCGCGGCAGGCGCGGCACCAGCCATTTGGCCGCGAAGGATGAGCCGGAAGAGACGGTGAAGCTCTTGCGCTGGGTGGTGTTGGCGGCCCTGTGCAAGGCTTCGTCGATGGTGCGCAGGGCGCCGCCGGTCGCTTCGAGCAGTTCCTCGCCTGCATGGGTGAGCTTCATGCTGCGGCTGGTGCGAAAGAACAGCCGGGTGCCGAGGCGGTCCTCGAAAGCGCGGATCTGGCTGCTGACGGCGGCGGGGGTCACGTCGAGCTCGATCGCGGCCTTGGCAAAGCTCAGATGACGAGCGGCGACGGCAAAGGTCCACAATGCACCGAGGCCAGCTCCCGATCTGCTCATGCCCTACCTGTGATCATCAAGTTTTTGTTGATGGTGAAGAAAGGTTTGCTCCATTGATAATCTAGCATAAAGCATTGAAAATAGGAAACATATCGCAAGAGCGTATTTACTTTTTGTTGAGGGTACGAGTATGTCGAGCGTCGAATTCCACGAAGATGAATGGGGCCGGCATTGGAGCTATGCCCCGGCTCTGCACGGGACGCAGGTGCGCCTGCACTACTCGATCGCCGCCATTCTGGTCGAGGGGGCCACATCCTTCGTCGAAGCGATCTCCGCCGGCCTGGCACAGCTCAGGGGGCAGGATCAGACAGTCGCGATGGGGCATCAGCGCGACGTTTATGGCGATGACGATGTCCCGCCGATCCGCTATGCCCGCTATGAGGGCGTGCGCGACGAGTTCGGTCGCCAGCTTCCATAAAGGTGATGTTCCTGGATTCTATCGGATGACAAAAAGGGCGCGATCACCGATCGCGCCCTTTCTTGTTGCCGGTATTAGGTCGCAACGGGTCCGGGAAAGCACGGCTGGAGCCGGCTGCCAACCTCCACAAGCAAAAGGGCTTTTCCGCGCTGGCGAAAGAGCCCTTTCAAGTGGTGGATCTGAGCTGGCCGCCTGGGGCTCAGTCGTCCTTCTGCTTGATACCCTTGAGCTTGGCGAACACGTTGGCGACGTCCAGTTCGTCCTCCTCTTCCGCCTGGCGCGGCGTGTTGCCAAGGGAGGCGAAGGGATTGTCTTGCCTATGGCCGCGATCAGCCGTCGGTCCGGTGGTGATTTCCGCGGGCAGCAGCGTGGCGCTCTCGGGCTCGGGCGGCCGATCCTTGGAGGCGCGGGCGACTTCGAAATCGAGATCGATCTGGGTGCAGAGACCGAGCATGACCGGATCGGCCGGGGCCAGCTGCGCGGTGTTCCAATGGGTGCGATCGCGAATGGCGGCGATCGTCGTCTTGGTGGTGCCGACCAGACGCATGATCTGGGCGTCCTTGAGTTCGGGATGGTTCTTCACCAGCCAGAGAATGGCGTTGGGGCGATCCTGGCGCCGCGAGACCGGCGTATAGCGCGGGCCCTTCTTGACCTTGGCGATGGCGATCTTGACCTTCGGCTCGGCCAGCCGGAGGCGGTGATGGGAATCGCGCTCGCCGCGGGCGATCTCCTCGCGGGTGAGCTGGTTGGCGATCACAGGATCCTGGCCCTTGATGCCGGCCGCAACCTCGCCATCGGCAATGCCCTTGACCTCCAGCGGATGCAGTTTGCAGAACTCGGCGATCTGGTCGAAGGTGAGGGCAGTGTTCTCAACCAGCCAGACGGCGGTGGCCTTCGGCATCAGCGGGGCGGTCGACATTGGCATCTCCTCGGAAAGCATGAGCCCGCTGCCGCCTCGCTCCAGCCTCCTGGAACGAAGCCCGACGCGAGCTGATTGTCGGGATTCATACCTCATATAGTCGTCGTTCGCCCGAAAGGGAAGCCTGTTGCACCGCTTTCCCGCCAGGATTGTCGACAGGGAGCCATCCTGGCTATGGTGATCCCCTCGGTGCGGGCAGGTGGGAGCGGACGGGATGGCAGGGCGGAGCCCAAGCAAATTCCTCCTGATTGTGCCATGGGCACGATCAGGAGGAATTTGCAGGATATCAAACATTGGCAGAGTTTTCTGGCGGGCCGCATCCGCGGGCCGCACCGGAAAACTCTGCTTAGACGGGATCGGACGCCGCCGGGTGATGGAAGCGATGGTGGGGCTTGTGGTTGCCGGTGTCCCGGCCGCGGCGGTGGGCGCTCCCGAGAGCTTTCGCGAGGAAGTGGTCAGCCTGCTCCGCCGGCACCGGCCCGCTTTGAAATTCACTCTGCCCGGCGATGACCCCGAGAGCGTGCATGTCAAGGTCGGCGAAGATACCAAGCAGGTCTATCTCGGCAATCTGCAGCGCCAGCTCGGCACGGCGCGGGGGGCGGACCGGGAGAGCCAAATCCTTACTTTCTTCGATGGTATCCTGGCCGTCCGGCCCGCCGATGACGACGAGCGCAGGCATTGGCAGGATGCGCGTGCAAAACTGCGCCTGCAGATCGTGCCTATCGAATATCGCCAGCAGGCCAAGGAGCTGATCTCGCGCGATCTGACGGCCACGGTGGTGATCGCCTATGCGCTCGATCAGGGTGAGCGCTATTCCCTCGTTACGACGGATGATCTGAAGACATGGGGCGTCAATGCCGACGCCGTTCACGAAGCAGCCTTGTCGGGGTTGGAGGCCGCCTCCGGCGCGCTGGCGATCGGGGCCAAGAAATCGGCGAGAGGCCAGGGCGCCTCCGCGACCATTCTGACCCAGGATGGCTATGATGCCGCCCGCCTGCTGCTGCCCTCGATCCGGCAAAGGCTGCTGAAGGCGCTGGGGAGCGACCTTGTGATCGCCGGCATTCCCAATCGGGATTTCCTGGTGGCCTGGACGCCCGACTTTTCGGCAAGGGCTGATTTTGCCGCGAAAGTGAGCGAAGATTCCAAGTCGCGCTCACATCCGCTCACGGACGAGCTTTTTGTGCTCGATGCCAATGGGTTTAGAATGGCGACGACGGCGGAACTCGCCGAGCAGCGCCGTATTTGATGTGAGGAGACGAAATGGCGATTTTCGACGAAGAGCCGCGAAAGGTGCCGGTGGCACATCAGATCGGGCAGGACCTCTCGACCTTGTCGCTGCATGAGCTCGACGAGCGCATCGCGGCCCTGAAACAGGAGATGGTGCGCCTGGAGGAAGCCAAGGCCCGCAAGGCAGCCTCGCTTTCGGCAGCGAGTGCCTTCTTCAAGACTTGAGCCTGTAAGCCAAACCCGCCGTTCAGGCGGGGTGACGCAGGAGGCCGTTCAGCAAGGCATGAAAGGCCTTCACCGCCTGCTTGGACGCCGCCTGTGGATCGGCCGCATTGGCGATCCATTGCGAGGCATGCCAGGTGGCGCCATTGACCAGCCGGGCTGCGGCCTCCGGGTCGACATCGGCAAGAACACCGTCCCGCTTCAGCGCGGCCAATGTGGCACTCATCGAGGCGATGCAGCCATCCTGGCTCGGCCATTGTGAGGGATCGCCGAGGAAGGCCGGGCCGTCGCGAAACAGGATACGCTGGATTTCGGGCTCCAACGCCATCTCGATATAGGCCGAGCATTCGGCGACGAAACCCTGCCAGGGATCTTCAGCCTGGGCCGAAACGGCGGCGAGCCGCTTGGACATCTCGGCGTCGAGTTCCGTGATCACCGCCGCGAGCAGGCCCTTCTTGTCGCCGAAATGGTGATAGAGAGCGCCGCGCGTCAGGCCGGCAGCCGCCGTGAAATCATCCATCGACGCTTCCGCATAGCCGACCGTGCCGAAGGCGGCGCGTGCCGCGGCCACCAGCTTGGTGCGGGTCTCGGCGATCATTTGTGCTCGCGGTTTGCGGGCCATGTCCTCTCCTTTGCATACACCGCGTATATTAGTTGACATACGAGACGTATGCAACTATGTCGAATACATACGTTGCGTATGTCAGCGCATCCTTTTCCCTTGGAGTGCCCGATGTCCAATCCCTACAGCCTGATCTTCCGAGCGCCGGGGGCAAAGGCCTTCGCGGCTGCCGGTTTCCTGGCGCGCCTGCCACTTGCGATGGTGACCATGGGTATCGTTGCCATGATCTCGCAGACCCACGGCGAATATTGGCTGGCCGGCGCCGTCTCGGCGACCTTCGCCCTCGGCAATGCCTTCATGTCTCCGCAGATCTCCCGCCTGGTGGACCGCCACGGCCAGAGCCGAGTCCTCATTCCCGCGACGAGTCTGTCGGTTGTCGCCTTCTCGGTTCTGCTCCTGGCCGCGCATTTCCATTGGCCGGCATGGATCTTGTTCGTTGCGGCCCTGTTCGCGACCACCATGCCCAGCATGCCTGCGATGGTCAGGGCACGCTGGTCGGAGCTCTATCGCGATACGCCGCAATTGCACACTGCTTTCGCCTTCGAATCGGTGGCCGACGAAGTCGTTTACATGGCTGGATCCATCCTTTCGGTCGGGCTGAGCGTGGCGTGGTTCCCTGAGGCCGGTCCGCTGGTTTCGACCGTGTTCCTTGCCGTCGGCACGGCGCTTTTCGTGATGCAAAAGTCCACCGAACCGCCCGGCCGCTTCACCGGCCCCAGTGCTTCCTCGGCCATCCGCTTGCCCTCGGTGCGCATCCTGACTTTCGTCCTGATCGCCATCGGCACCATCTTCGGAACGGCAGAGGTCACGGTGATCGCCTTTACCAAACAATTGGGGCAGGCGACGGCAGCCAGCTTTGTCCTCGCTGGCTACGCCGCCGGCTCCCTCATTGTCGGCCTGGTGTTCGGGGCGTTGAAGCTGAAGACGCCGCTCGAGCGTCAATTCGTCATTGCCATTGCGGTAGCCGCGGCCACAACTGTGCCGCTGCTGTTCGTTTCCAATGTGGTGATGCTGGCGCTGTTGCTGTTCTTGTCGGGTGTATCGATCTCGCCGACACTGATCACCGCCATGGGTCTGGTCGAGCGGCATGTGCCGGCGGCCAAGCTCACCGAGGGGATCACCTGGGCGATGACCGGCATCGGCATCGGCATGGCGGTCGGCTCCTTCGCCTCGGGCTGGGTTATTGATCGCTTTGGTGCTGCCGACGGCTTCTGGATCTCTTTTGCGGCCGGTATCGTCGCGCTCACGGCTGCGCTGCTGGGTTCGTGCAGGCTGACGCCGGTAGCGAAGGAGGACGGGCTATGCGCGGCGGCCGCCTGACTAAAGCATTTTCCAAAGAAGTTGATAGATTTCTTGATTAAGAAAAATACGTCAAAACAAAGAGTTAGAGAAAAATGCGACTCGGATAAGGCACGCTTTGCTCTCGAACCGGCGGGCGTTAACCGAATATCAAGAATTCCGCGATAACCTCACGCCATTCCAGCTCGCTGGATGTTCGAGTGGCTCCTGTTCACTCTGTTTGACGCCTCCCTGTTTCGACTTGGACAAGCCGCGATCATCCGTATCGCGGCTTCTTTTTGTGTGTGGGGGGCGGATCTTCGGATCCGCCTGGAGGCGCGAGGCTCGATGGAAGAGCAGGGCGGGTCTGAAGACCTGCCTCCCACGACCAGGACAGCCCAAAAACAAAAGCGGACCCGAAGGCCCGCTCTCATCGTCCCAGCCATGTCTGCTAGAGCAAAACGCGTTCAAGCATGAACGCTTATTTACTCTAACTCTTTGTTTCCAAGCCAATCCAAAGGATTAGCTTGAGCGTCTTTGCGATTCTTGCCAATTCCGTCAAATCGCAAATCGCTCTAGGCTCAGCGCTTGAAGCTGATGCCGGCAAAGCGCTGGTTGAACTTCGACACGCGGCCGGCGCGGTCGAGGAGCTGCTGCGAACCGCCGGTCCAGGCCGGATGGGTCTTGGGGTCGATGTCGAGCTGAAGGGTGTCGCCTTCCTTGCCCCAGGTCGAATGGGTGTGGAACTCGGTGCCGTCGACGAAGACAACCTTGATCTTGTGATAGTCGGGATGAATGTCGGACTTCATGGGGTCAAATCCTGCTCTGTGCCGGAGCGCTACCCCGGTCGGACAAGTCAAATTCGAATGAGTGGGCGGCTCGATAGCGCAATTTCGGTCCGGATACAAGCACCGCTCCCGCATTTCTCACATGCGGGAAACGTCATCTCGCCGGGGCTACAGCAATGTTCCCCGCAGAATGACCAGGGCGACGGTGAAATAGATGACGAGGCCGGTGACGTCGACCAGCGTCGCGACCAGGGGCGCAGAAGCGCTGGCGGGGTCGAAGCCTACCTTCTTGAGAATGAAGGGTAGCATGGAGCCGGTCAGCGAGCCGAAGGTGACGATCGCCGTGAGGGCGCAGCCGATGGTCAGGGCCAGCAGGGCCCAATGCGGCCCGTAGTCGTAGAAGCCGGCCTTCTGCCAGACCACGATGCGCACGATGCCGATCAGGCCGAGGATTGCGCCAAGCACGATGCCGGTCGGCAGTTCGCGCAGGGCGACCCGCCACCAGTCCTTTAGCTTCACCTCGCTCAGCGCCAGCGCGCGGATGAGCAGGGAGGTTGCCTGGGAGCCGGAATTGCCGCCCGAGGACATGATCAGCGGGATGAACAGGGTGAGCACCACTGCCTTTTCGAGTTCGCCCTCGAAGAATTGCATGGCGCTCGCCGTGAGCATCTCGCCCAGCAACAGCACTGACAGCCAGCCCGCGCGCTTCTTGATCATCGACCAGAAACCGATCTGGTCATAGGGATCGTCGAGGGCCTCCATGCCACCGAACTTCTGGGCGTCCTCGGTGCCCTCGGCCACGATCGCGTCGATGATGTCGTCGAAGGTGCAGATGCCGATGACATGCATGCTGTCGTCGACCACCGGCACCGCCAGGAGGTCGTATTTGGCGATCAGGCGTGCCACTTCCTCACGGTCGGCCGTTGGCGCGACGGTGATCGGCTTGTCGAAGCGGGCGGCCGTCAGCACCGAGGCCTTGGGATCGGCGGTGATCAGGCGGCGCAGCGCCACGGCCTTGAGCAATTGGCGGGTCTTGGGATCGAGGACATAGACCGAATAGATCGTCTCGCGCGTGCGCTCGACCCGGCGGATGTGGTCGAGAGTCTGCTCCACCGTCCAGGACGAGGGCACGGACACGAATTCGGTGGTCATCAGCGCGCCGGCGGTGTCCTCGGGATAGGACAGCAGCCTGTCGAGCGAAGCGCGGGTCTCAGGATCGAGCCGATTGAGCAGATCGGTGCGCGGCGGATCGTCCATGTAGCGGAAGACATCCGCCACACGGTCCGAGGACATGCCGGCCATCAGCTTGAGCGCCCGTTCGGCGGGCAGGGCCTCGATCAGTGCCGCAGGATCGTCCAGGCCTGGCTGGTCGAGCACCTCGATGGCCCGCTCGTCGGGCAGGTGCACGAGGACATGCGCCTGTTCCTCGATCTCCTGCTCGTTGAGCAGCTCGACGATGTCGGCTACGTGCTCGAGGCCGAGGCAAACCTCGAGGATGTCGCGGTCAGCAACGTCAACGGTCTTTTCAGCCAGGTCTTCCATGGCTCTTCCTTCCTCTCGGCCGTTGCCGGCCGGAAGGACGAGCCCGCAAGCGGTCAGTCCTTACAAGCCGTCAACGGCGCGAACATTCGACTGCTACTGTCGCTTGGCATGATCTCGTTGATCTCGTGGGGTCCGGCCAGGGACGCTTCCTTTGGAATAAATCCAAAGGCCGGAACAATCGCGACTTGCGCCTCTCCGCCGTCGCAGTCAAGCGCTTTTTTGCACTGCGCGATAATATGGAGAGCGCGGCAAACTGAAGCGGTTTGGGCCCGTGCGATTGCAGCAGCGCCCACAGCGGGGCATTGTCCCGCGCGCTCGAAAGGAAGAATACTACGTGGCCACGGAAACTGACCCGAAAACCCGAGAAAATACCGCGGAATCCGCCAGGAACAGCCGGACCTTGCGCCCGCTGATGGCGCTGGCACCCTATGCCCTGGCTTATCGTGGCCGCATCCTGCTGGCTTTCCTGGCTCTGACGCTGGCGGCGGCGGCGACGCTGGTGGTGCCGATCGCCATGCGCCGCATGATCGATCACGGCTTCTCGGCCGATCATGCCGTCGCCATCAATTCCTACTTCCTGGCCATGACCGGCGTGGTGCTGATTCTCGCTTTGGCCAGTGCCTGCCGCTATTATCTGGTGATGACGCTGGGCGAACGGGTGGTCGCCGACGTGCGCACCGCCGTGTTTGCCCACTTGACCGACCTTTCACCGGTGTTCTTCGATACGGCCAAGACCGGCGAGGTGCTCTCTCGCCTCACCGCCGACACGACCCAGATCAAAGCTGCGTTCGGTTCGTCCGCCTCGGTGGCCCTACGCAATCTTTTCCTGTTCGCCGGCGCTGCGGTGATGATGGTGTGGACCAGCCCCAAACTCTCGGCGCTGGTGCTGATCGCCATTCCCATCATCGTGCTGCCGCTGGTTGCCTTCGGCCGGTCCGTGCGCACCCGCTCGCGCAAGGCGCAGGACACCCTGGCCGATGCTTCCGCCTATGCCGGGGAGATCATCGGTGCCATGCGGGCGGTGCAGGCCTTCACGGCCGAGCGCCTCGCCATAGGGCGCTTTTCGGGCGAAGTGGAGAATGCCTACCAGGCCGCTGCGATTTCGACCCGCTCGCGCTCGGTGTTGACGGCAATCGCCCTCTTCCTGGTATTCGCCTCGGTGGTCGGCGTGCTCTGGCTCGGCGCTCATGATGTGGTGGCGGGTGTGATGACCCCGGGCACCCTGTCGCAATTCGTGCTCTATGCCGTGTTCGGTGCCGGTGCCCTTTCGGAGCTTGGTCAGGTCTGGGCGGAGATCGTGCAGGCGGCCGGTGCCGCCGAGCGTCTGGGCGAACTTCTTGGCGAAAGGCCGGCGATATCGGCGCCGGCCCGGCCGCTGGCCCTTCCCGAGCCGGCGCGCGGTGCCGTGGCCTTCGAGGGCGTGACCTTCGCCTATCCCACCCAGCCGGACAGGCCGGTGCTGCACGATATCGATCTTGCGGTGAAGGCGGGCGAGACGGTCGCCATCGTCGGGCCGTCCGGAGCCGGCAAGAGCACGCTGTTCCAGCTCCTGCTGCGCTATTACGACCCCCAGTTCGGCCTGATAACGCTGGACGGCGTGATGCTGCCGCAGGCCGATCCCAAGCGCGTGCGCCAGCGCATCGCGGTGGTGGCCCAGGATCCGGTGGTCTTCGCGGCGACCGCCCGCGACAATATCCGTTTCGGCCGTCCTGACGCCAGTGACGCCGAGGTCGAGGAAGCAGCTCGCCTGGCCGCGGCCGACGGCTTCATCCGAGCCATGCCACAGGGTTACGACACGCCGATCGGCGAGCGCGGCGTGACGCTGTCGGGTGGCCAGCGCCAGCGCATTGCCATCGCCCGTGCCATCCTCAAGGATGCCCCCGTGCTGCTGCTCGACGAGGCGACCTCGGCGCTGGATTCGGAAAGCGAAAAGGCGGTGCAGGCGGCGCTCGACGGCCTGATGACCCAACGCACCACCCTGGTGATCGCCCATCGCCTGGCCACGGTGCAGGCTGCCGATCGCATCATCGTGCTCGATGACGGACGCATCGTCGAAGAGGGCACACATGAGGCCCTGGTGGCGCGCGGTGGCCTCTATGCCCGGCTGGCACAGCTGCAATTCAGGGACGCGGCCTGAGCCGGAGGAGCGGTGTGCCGGTCTTCAGACCGGCATTTCCCGTGTTGATGAACGCGGTGTTTTCAAGAATGTCGTCTGAAGATCGGCACACCAGCCGCGCTCCTATCGTCCCGCCGCGTTCACGACGGCGCAGATATGGGTACGCAGGGCGCTTTCGGTCGAGAACTGGCCGGGCTGCACATGGAATTCGAGATCGACGCGGGTCGCGCTGCCAGTCTTGCGGGCGATGACCCGGATTGTCTGGGGTCGGCCGGAATTGGCGCCGTCCTGGGTTGCGATCAACACACCGGCCTTCTTGTTGACGCTGACGACGTCGATACCCTCAGCGGACAGGGCACGCCCGACATTGTCGAGCGCCTTGGCCGGAGCAACCTTGGGAAAGACTGCCCAGGTGCTGTAGGTCAGGCCGGTGAGCAACGGCACGCCGGAACTCTTGAAGTTCTGCGCGCAGCTTTGCGCAGCGGCGGGTGAGGCGATCAGGAGAGCGAGCGCGGCGGCGCCGGTAATATTCTTCAGCATGGAAACATCTCTGGCTGCCGCCGGGCCCCGGTCGGCGATGGCTTAAAGCGTTTTGCGATTTGACGGGATCACTTCAAATCGCAAAGGCGCTCTCGCCAATCCGTTGGATTGGCCTGGAAACAAGGAGTTAGAGCAAGGCACGGTTCGGATAAACCGCACTTTGGTCCGGGGACATCACAGTGGAGAGCGAGGCAATCCATCATGACCATCCGTGATAAGCTACCTACCACTACGGGAATAGAAGAAATTCGATGGCTATTGGGTTGCTGTTTCGCAGGGTACTTGCCGACCGAGGATGACAAGGCAGATCGGTAGATGGGATACGCCGTGACATAAAGAGTTCGGCTACGGCCTCTCTTCGATCGGAGATTTGGGGTGGAACAGGCTCCTGGGAACGAAGATCGCGGCCTTGCGGACGAGAAGAGCCGGGCTTGGCGCGATCTTGGCTGGGGGATCGGGTGGTCATGCCTGCTTCTGGTACTGATCATTGCCCTGATGTGGAGCGCGCTTGCCTTGGAAGGCATCCTGCCGAGCGGGGCAGTGGCCCTGTTATTCTTTTTCTCCCTGGCCGCCATCATCCAGCTCGTCTTCCTTTATCCGGTCTTCTCGGCGATGGGCACTTTGTTCAAAATCTATGTCGGGCGCCGTCTATGGCGGCTGACATGGGTACGGTGGCTGGTATGGTCCTTCCTCGCCGTGATCGCGGTCAGCGGCCTCTACCAAGCCTGGTCGGATCTGATGTCCTGAAATGCGGCTCGTCTCCGATTCCCCGGCGGCCAGCCGCAACCTTCGACGGCCGAGTCACGAAAAAGGCCGGTCGCGAGACCGGCCTTGATCGTATCGAATATCAATGCGCCATCAGGCCGAAGGGGCCGGCTCCATGCCGCCTTCCGTCTGCGGGGGCGGGCGACGTGGCTTGCCGGCGGAGATGGCCGAGCCGCGGGTCGTCTGGGGCTCGTCCAGCGGATCGCGCGAAGGCGGCTTGCCGTTGAGGAGGTCGCGGATCTCGTCGCCGGTCAGCGTTTCATATTCGAGCAGCGCCTGAGCCAGGGCCTCGAGCTCGTCCCGTTTTTCGGTAAGGATGTGCTTGGCGTCTTCCCAGCCCTGATTGATCAGGCGGCGCACTTCGGCGTCGATCTTCTGGGAGGTCGCCTCGGACACGCTTTGCGTACGGCCCATGGACATGCCGAGGAAGACCTCGTCCTGGTTCTCGCCATACATCACGGTGCCGAGCTCATCCGAATAGCCGTAGCGGGTGACCATGGCCTTTGCCATGCGCGTGGCCTGCTCGATGTCGCCGGCGGCGCCGGAGGTGATGTTCTCCTTGCCGAAGATCATCTCCTCGGCCACGCGGCCGCCCATGGCGACGGCGAGCTGGGAGGTAAACTCGACAAATTTCATCGAGTAGCGATCGCCCTCGGGCAGGAACTTCACCATGCCGAGCGCGCGGCCACGCGGGATGATCGTGGCCTTGTGCACCGGGATGCCCTTGGGCACGTTGAGGCCGACGACGGCGTGGCCCGCCTCGTGATAGGCGGTGAGGCGCTTTTCCTCCTCCGACATCGCCATGGTCTTGCGCTCGGCGCCCATCAGGATCTTGTCTTTGGCGTCCTCGAATTCGAGATGGGTGACCATGCGCTTGTTGCGGCGCGCTGCGAGCAGGGCAGCCTCGTTGACCAGGTTCATCAGATCGGCGCCCGAGAAGCCGGGCGTGCCGCGGGCGATGATCTTGAGGTCGACGTCGGGGGCGAGCGGAACCTTGCGCACATGCACGCGCAGGATCTTCTCGCGGCCGGACAAATCAGGGTTGGAAACCACGATCTGGCGGTCGAAGCGGCCGGGACGCAGCAGGGCAGGGTCGAGCACGTCGGGGCGGTTGGTCGCCGCGATGATGATGATGCCCTCGTTGGTTTCGAAGCCATCCATCTCGACCAGCAACTGGTTGAGGGTCTGCTCACGCTCGTCATTGCCGCCGCCCAGGCCGGCGCCACGATGGCGGCCGACGGCGTCGATTTCGTCGATGAATATGATGCAGGGCGCGTTCTTCTTGGCCTGCTCGAACATGTCGCGCACGCGGCTGGCGCCGACGCCCACGAACATTTCGACGAAGTCGGAACCGGAAATGGTGAAGAAAGGCACGTTGGCTTCGCCGGCGACGGCACGCGCCGTCAGCGTCTTACCGGTGCCGGGCGGACCGACCAGCAGCACGCCGCGCGGGATACGGCCGCCCAGGCGCTGGAATTTCTGGGGATCGCGCAGGAACTCGACGATCTCCTGCAGGTCCTCCTTGGCCTCGTCGATGCCGGCCACGTCATCGAAGGTGACGCGGCCATGGGCCTCGGTCAGCAGCTTGGCCTTGGACTTGCCGAAGCCCATGGCCTTGCCGCCGGCACCCTGCATTTGGCGGGACAGGAAGATCCACACACCGATCAGAGCCAGGATCGGCAAGGCCTGCAGCAGGAGCTGCAGCAGCCATGGTGTTTCGGCCGGCGGCGCGGCACTGACCTGCACGCCCAAATCATTCAATGTCTTGGCCAGTCCCGGGTCGTTGGGCAATTGCGTGGTGAAGTTCGAGCCGCCATTGACGTAGCTGCCCTTGAGCTCACTACCCGTGATGGTGACGTCCTTGACCTTGCCTTCCTTGGCCGATTTCACCAGTTCGGAATAGGAGATCGAACTGTCGGCGGAAGCGCTTTGGCTACCCGTCTGCCGGAACAGAGTGAAGAGTGCCAGCAACAGCAGCACTACGATCACCCAAAGCGCAAAATTTCGGAAGTTCGCGTTCATCTCTTGCCTTTCGCGGCGGACGGCCTGCCTGTGCAGGAGACGCCACAGCATATCGCGGCTAAAATAGGCACGGGCGAGCCAAATGCCAAGCCAAGCCCGTGGGATAGATAGCCCTGCGCTCCCTTATAGAAGTGGCGAGGGCTTGTCACGGTGAAGATTCAAGTGGCGCATGCGCCGCTAATTTCTTGAAATAGGCCATTATTTTGCCGCTTCTAGGGCAAGGCCGGTGGAAAATGACAATTTCTACATCTTGGTTTTTGCAGCACCGCGCCGGCGTTCGGGCTCACGGGTGATTTGCAGATTGCCGGCCTTGTCCAGCCGCAGCAGCGTGCCGCCGAGGCTGCGCTGCCAGGATCCGCCTTGGCCGAGAGCCGGGTCGAGGGCTTGATCGAGTGCTGCGGCCAGCGCCTCCAACCGTTCGAGGCGCAGGCCATAGGCTGATGCCTTGCTCTTGTCCTGCATCAGCAGGACGGCTCGCTCCAGGATACGCAGCCTGATATCGGCGGGGCAGGCCGCAAACCCCGGGCCGTCGAGATGCAGGCGGTCTTGTTCCCGTCGGGCGAGAATCTCGAAACGCTCGGCCGCAACGGCCTCAAGGGCATCGTTGCTGCGCGCGGCGCGGCGGGCGAGCAAGGCCAGGCGTGCCGGGTCGAGGCCGAGCGGCGCGAGCTGGGCGAGAAGGGCGCGCAGGCGTACGCGCTCGAATCGGGGATTGCGGTTGGAGGGATCTTCGAGCCAGGCCACCCCGGCGGCCTGCAGGGTCGCCACCAGCCGGGCCCGCGTCGTGCCGAGCAGGGGGCGGAGAAGGCTGAGGTCGGCCAGGGGCGTGAGGGGACGCATCGCCGCCAGGCCGTCGACGGCCGAGCCGTGAAGCAGCCGCATCAGCACGGTTTCGGCCTGGTCGTCGAGCGTATGGGCCGTGGCGATCGCGTCCGCTCCGACTTCGGTGGCCACCGCAGTCAGCAGGGCGTAACGGGCGCTGCGAGCCGCTTCCTGCAAGCGTGCGGCAGGCTTGTCGCCCTCCCAGCGCTTGACGATACAGGGCAAACCAAGATCGACGGCTCTTGCGGAAACGATACGGCATTCCTCCGCGCTTTCGGCACGCAGGGCGTGATCGATGCTCGCGACGGTGAGACGGGTTTGCGGGCTTTGCTCGCGCCAGCGCGCGGCCAGCAGCATCAGGGCGGTGGAATCGCCGCCGCCCGAGACAGCGAGGATTACATGGGCGCGATTGTGGAAATCGGCGAAGAGGGCAGGAAGTTCCTGCAGGGCAATGGCTGCGGACACGGCTCAGTCCCCGAACGCGCGGTTTGCGTCCGCAATGGCAATGTTCCGGTCAGGCATCTGCAGATGCCTGACTCACCCCACCTTGCAGGCGTTCTTCTTGATCTCGCGATCGGCACCGCTGAGGATGGTCGGGCCGGCCTTGGGGTATTTGCTGCCGACGGCCTGAAGAGCCGCGCAGGCTGCATCCTTCTCACCCATGGCCGCCAGCGTGATGCCCAGCTTAAGCATGCTGGCGGGTGCGCGCCTGGAATTGGAATAGGTCTTGGTGACCTTCAGGAACTGCTCGGCCGCATCGGTATATTGCTTGCGCTGATAGAGGCTCTCGCCGATCCAATGGATGGCGTCGGGCACGCGCTTGTCCTTGGGATGGCTGGCGACGAAATTGCGAAAGGCGGCCTCGGCCTGGTCGTAGCGCTGGGTCTCGATCAGGCGATAGTCGGAAGCGTATTCGGCCTCTGGCGTAGCGGGGGCGGCCGGTGCCGGTGCCGGTTCAGCGCCTGCTTCCGGCGCATTGCTGGCCATGGGACGCGATGTGTCGACGGCGATACCCGGCAGGCCAGGGGAGACGGTGGAGTTGCGCGGGCGCGGCGCCGAGGGCGGCGGCGCCTGTTCGGGAACATCGCCTGTGGAGTCCTGCATGGCGACATCGTTGCCACCGCGGGCGGGAAGGCTGCCCAGGGAATTGGGCTGCGTGGCCGGGGCGCTCTGGCCGCTCTTCTGGCGCGAAGGCGCGCTGGGCGCCGGCTTTGGAGCGGACGCCTTGCCCCCGCCGCCTTCGAGGGCCTGCAGGCGATATTCGGTATCCTCCTGCTGCCGCTTCATGTCGTCCTGAAGCTTGCGCACCTGTGACTGTAGATCCTCGACGGTGCCAAGCAGTCGGCGGTTCTCGCCTTCGAGCCGTTGTACGCGCACGAGAAGATCGCCCATGGTGGATTCCTGGGCTACGACATAGCCGTTCTGCGGCGCGCTCGGGGCCGCAGCCGCGGGGGGCTGTTCATCGGTCGAGCCTGTGACGTTGCCGTCATACCCGGCCTGTGCGGGCGGCTGGGGGTAAGGTTGGTCGGGCGTGTAGCTGTTGTCCTGCGTGGACTGGTCCTGCCCGACGCTGCCGGGCGGCATCAGTCCCTCGTCATAGGACGCTGCGCGCACCGGGCCCAAGGGCAGGGCCAGGGTCACGGCCAGCAAAAGCGCGGCGGAAGCGGGGCGGAGCATGAGGCGGCTCATTCGGTTGCAATCAATCCAAAGCGTTCTGCGATCTGGCGGAATCGCCGTAAATCGCAAGGATGGGTCGAAACTCGGTATTCGGGCAAGGCGTGTTCTCATAAAAACACATCCTGCTCCAGTCACGTCGATACCACACAGGTCAAGTCAGGCGAAACTTTGAACAAACGGCTTTCCCCATGATAGAAATGGCGCAAACCCCGCCGAATTTCGGCGGCGTGCTTAATGAGGCGTGCCACAGCCTGCCTCTTCGGGTCTATTACGAGGACACCGATTTCTCCGGCATCGTCTACCATGCCAACTATCTGCGCTTCTTCGAACGGGGGCGAACCGAGTTCATCCGCGCGCTCGGTGTCGATCAACTCGCCCTTCACCGCGAAGAGGGCATCGCCTTTGCCGTGCGTTCGATCCAGGTCGAGTTCCTGCGCCCTGCGTTGATGGACGACATCGTCGAAGTGGAGACCAAGGCCGGCGAGGTGCGCGGGCCTTCGCTGCATCTCGAACAGAGCATCCGGCGGGGCGAGGAAGTCCTGACCACCGCCAAGGTTCTGGTGGTCTGTATCCGCAACGGCCGGCCCCAGCGCCTGCCGGAGAGTCTGCGCAACGTGTTGTCCAAAGCATAGTGCATTGAAGCGTAAATGCTTTTTTGCGCCAACGTCTTGTTTCCGCACTTCTTCGCGGTTTGGGCTGTTTCCATCAAATCGTAAAACGCTTTAGTCGGGATCAGTAATCGGTCGGCTTTGGAGCCGCCGTCATCAATGTTGCAGCGCATCGTAAATAAGAATTCGCGAATCGAGGTCGGCCGTAACCCGACATTAACGGTACCGATGATCAATAGGCCTGGAATCCGCCGTTTATCGCGGTCGGGAAGGGGTGCCGCACTGCGGTCACATTCAAACGTCAAAAGGAGCCCGTGACGCTTGGTGTTGTTGCTCTGCACAACCAGGTGCGTGGATTTCCCGAGTAACGTTTGGTGTGTGCCGGGGCGGTGCCTGAGGCAGGCTTGATCTCGGCTTGAAGCGCGGGATCGAGATCAGGCTCGCCGATTATTGTTGCGACTATGCCGATCTTGCACGGATCTGCTTAGCTACGAATGTGCCGATCCCCTGCGGACCGGCTTGGCCCGTCGGCCTCAGGACGAGGAATTGAAGGAATGGAAGCGACCGCCGATATGGCCCAGACGGCCCTGGCTCCGGTAACCGATGTGAGCCTGCTCGGATTGATCATGAATGCCGGTCTGGTCGTCCAGATCGTCATGCTGGGCCTGATGGCAGCCTCGGTGTGGTGCTGGGCCATCATCATCGACAAGGCCATCCTGTTCTCGCGTTCGCGTGCCGCCATGAATCGTTTCGAGCAGGTGTTCTGGTCGGGCCAGAGCCTGGAAGAGCTCTATCGTTCGCTGTCGCAGCGCCAGAACTACGGCATGGCCGGCCTGTTTGTCTCCGCCATGCGCGAGTGGAAGCGCTCGCTCGAATCCCCCGGCCGCTCCTTCCTCGGCCTGCAGGCTCGCATCGAAAAGGTGATGGACGTCACCGTTCAGCGCGAGGTGGAGCGCCTGGAATCCAAGCTCCTGGTGCTCGCCACCGTCGGCTCCTCCAGCCCGTTCATCGGTCTGTTTGGCACGGTGGTCGGTATCATGACCGCTTTCCAGTCGATCGCGGCCACCAAGAATACCTCGCTCGCCGCCGTGGCGCCCGGTATTTCCGAAGCCCTGTTCGCCACCGCGATGGGTCTGGTCGCCGCCATTCCGGCGGTGATCGCCTACAACAAGTTCAACGCGGAAGTCGCCAAGCAGCAGGCGCGCCTGGAAGGCTTCGCCGACGAATTCTCCGCCATCCTGTCGCGCCAGATCGACGAGCGCATGGCCGCCTGAGCGGCCGCCTCGTTCCGGTCCCTCATTCAAGGAAAGCATCATGGGTGGAAGTGTCGCGACAGGTTCAGGCGGCTCGGGTGGCGGAACACGCCGCCGCCGCCGTCACAAGGCGCCGATTGCCGATATCAACATGACGCCGTTCATCGACGTCATGCTGGTGTTGCTCATCATCTTTATGGTCGCTGCGCCGCTGTTGACCCAAGGCGTCGATATCGATCTGCCACAGACCCAGGCGAAGGCCATTTCGGTGGACAAGCGCCCGATCACCGTCTCCATCAAGGCGGACGGCCAGTCCTATCTGAACGACAGCGACAAGCCGGAGCCTGATTTGCTCGGCCGCCTCAAGGCGATGACGGAGAACGGGGCAGGGATCGAAGAGCGCATTTTCGTCAAGGGCGACGGCAAGGCGAGCTGGGATCAAATTGCCAAGGTGATGAGCGATATCACGAGCGCGGGGTTCAAGAAGGCAGCGCTGGTAACCCAGCCGCAGAGCTAGAAACGGGAATGCTCGCATTTACCTCGTTTCGGCTGATGTTCGCGCTGACAGGCGGGCGGCACGGGGGCGGGGTAGCTTGGCGACGTCGCGGAATATCGAGCAGGCGATGACGTCGAGATTGGGGTTTGAAAGGCCGGTTTGAGTACGATGCGTGATTATGGACTTCCCGTTTCGGCGGCGGTGCATGTAATTTTGCTGGGAGCGTTGCTGTTCGCGTTTCCGGCCGCCAAGCCGCTCGACTCGGCCCCGGCCGTTCCGGTGGATATGGTCACGCCGGAACAATACGACCAGATCATGAAGGGCGATCCGACACCGTCAGCCGGCGGTGGCGGCGGACAGGAAGCGCCGCAGCAGGTGCAGGCTCCGCCGACGCCGCCCACGCGTGACGTACCGGATGCCGAAGTCGCCGACAATTCCGACGACGCCCCGCCGCCCTCGCCGACACCCAAGCCCGAATCGAAGCCGGATAAGCAGGCCCTCGCCAAGCTGGCTGAGGCCGCTGCCGCTGCCGAGGCCGCCGCCAAGGCTCAGGAACAAGCCAAGGCCGATGCTGCGGCCAAGACTGCGCAGGCCAAGGCGGAAGCCGCGGCGAAGGCGGCCCAGGCCAAGGCTGCCGCCGATGCTGCTGCCAAGGCGCAGGCCCAGGCCCGCGCCGAGCTTGCCGCCAAGGCCGATGCTGCGGCCAAGGAAGCGGCGGAGGCCGAAAAGCAGCAGAAGCTCGCCGAGGCCGCGGAGGCTGCCAAGAAGGCCGAGGCCGACAAGCAGCGCAAGGTCGCCGAAGCCGAAGCTGCCAAGAAGGCCGAGGCCGACAAACAGCGCAAGATCGCCGAGGCGGAAGCCGCCAAGAAGGCTGAGGCCGAGAAACAGCAGAAGATCGCCGACGCCGAAGCCGCCAGGAAAGCGGAAGCCCAAAAGCAGAAACAACTCGCCGATGCCAGGGCCAAGGCTGATGCCGAGCGTCAGGCTGCCATCGACAAGGCGATCGCCGACAAGAAGGCAGAGGCTGCCAAGCAGGCTTCGGCCGCCAAGAACGCCAAGCAGCTCGACGGCATTGACGGTATCCTCGCCAAGCGCAAGGCCAAGGAAGGCCAGCAGGTGGCGAGCAATGTTCCAGCAACGACGCCGAGCAAGCCCTCCGGGCGGGCGGGCAATACCCGCGACAATGTCGGCCAGACTTCATCCACCGGCAGGCCGGATGCTAGTGCGCCCCGCCTGAGTATGGGCGAGCAAATGGCGATGCAGAGCATGATCAACAGTCAGATCAGGAGCTGTCTAAATCCCTCCTTTGGTAAGGATGGGGCCGGTGATAGCGCAACCATCCGCCTGCATATGAATGAGGACGGCACCATTGCGGACGCCCAATTGGTGAGTGCAAGCAATCCGACGGTCGCCGGTGCTGTTACGCGTGCAGTCAAGCGCTGCATCACAGCAGAGAACCCCTTGAAGTTCAAACGAGACCTCTACGCATCCTGGAAGGTCTTCAACTATGTCGTGAAGCCCGGCAGCTTTTGACCGAGTGTAAGGCCTTCCGAAAAATCGAGAGATGAGAATGTCCATCGCCTCCTTGTTACATAAAAAGGTCAGCCTTCTATTGGCCGCACTGGCCGTGGCCACTTTGAGCACGACGGTACCAGCGGCTGCGCAGAGCAGCATATTGACGCTGACCTATGATGGAGCGACGGCGGTTACCCCTGTTTCCGTTGCTGTTATGCCCATCAGCGGGGGCGGACGCGATCTCTCGGGCGTAATCAGCAACGACCTTGGTCGCTCGGGTTTGTTCCAGCCGATCGATTCCAAGGCTTTCGTCGAGCAGGTAGGACCAAACGCGGCGCCTAATTTCGCCAGCTGGCAGACGCTGAATGCCCAGGTCGTGGTGGCCGGCCAAGTAGTGGCAGGTGGGAGCGGTCTCAGCATCCAGGTTCGTGTCTGGGATGTCGTCCAAGGCAAGCAGATTGCCGGCCAGCAGTTCTCGACCTCTGCCAATAACTGGCGTCAGCTCGGCCATGTCGCCGCCAACGCGGTATTCAAGGCAGTGACGGGTGAGCCCGGCGCTTTCGACACACGCATCGCTTTTATCTCCGAATCCGGCTCCAAGGATAAGCGCGTGAAGCGTCTTGCCGTCATGGACCAGGATGGCGCAAATACCGTCTATCTCAGCCGTGGCACCGATCTGGTGCTGACGCCGCGCTTCTCTCCGACCAACCAGGAGCTGACCTATCTGTCCTTCGGCAATGCCGATCCCCGCGTCTATCTGGCCAATGTCCAGACCGGCCAGCGTGAAGTGGTCGGCAACTTCCCGGGCATGACCTTCTCGCCGCGGTTTTCGCCCGATGGCCGCAAGGTCATCATGAGCTTGGAGAAGAACGGCTCCTCGACCATCCAATTGCTGAATCTGCAGTCGAAGCAGGCGACGCAGCTCACCAATGGCAGCGCGATCGATACCTCGCCATCCTATTCACCGGATGGCAGCCGCATCGTGTTCGAGTCGGACCGCGGCGGCACCCAGCAGATCTACATCATGAACGCCGATGGTTCGAACCAGCAGCGCATCACCGGCGGTGATGGCGGTGCTCGCTACTCGACTCCGGTGTGGTCGCCCCGCTCCGACCTGATCGCCTTCACCCGCCAGAAAGGCGGCCAGTTCGGCATCGGCATCATGAAGCCGGACGGTACGGGCGAGCGCATGATCACCGAGGGCTTCCACAATGAAGGCCCGACTTGGGCCCCCAACGGTCTCTATCTGATGTGGTTCCGCGACCTTGGCCAGGGCCCGCAGCTCTGGCAGGCCTCGATCTTCGGCACCCCCGAGCAGCGCGTGCCGACGCAAGGCTATGCCTCCGACCCGGCTTGGTCCGCCAATCTGTTCAAGCGGAATTAACGGGGAAAGCTGTTCGGCTTTCATGTATCGGCTCAAGCCCTCCCCTTCATCGGGGAGGGTTTTTCATTTGGCCTGCGACGATTGCTTCCTTCGCGGCGGCCTTGCGGGTGGGCCAGTCCTCGTCCGCAATTTCAGCCTCGTCGAGTGCCACCGGTTTGAGGCGCCGGGCATAGCGCTGGGCCAGGATGGCGCAGGTCATCAGCTGGATCTGGTGGAAGAGCATCAGCGGCAGCACGATGGCCCCGATGTTCTGGCCGGCGAAAATCACGGTTGCCATCGGCACGCCGGTGGCGAGGCTTTTCTTCGAGCCGCAGAACACGATGGTGATCTCGTCCTCCTTGGAGAAGCCGAGACGGCGGCTGCCATAGGTGGTGATAACCAGCACCAAAGCGAGCAGGGCGGCATCGACGAACACCATGGTGAGCAAGGCCGTAGCCGAGAATTGCCGCCACAGGCCGCCCGTGACGGCATCGGAAAAGGCCAGATACACCACCATCAGGATCGAGCCGCGGTCGACGAAGCTCAGCACATAGCGGTGCCGGCGCACGAAACTACCGATCCAGGGTTGCAGCACCTGGCCGAGCACGAAGGGCAGCAGGAGCTGGGTGACGATGGTGATCAGGACGGAACCGGAAAAGCCCGCGCCGCGCGAAGCGAAAAGCAGGCCCGCCAGCAGCGGTGTGATGAAGATGCCGAGAATGTTGGAGCCCGATGCCGCGCAGACGGCAGCAGGGACATTGCCGCCCGCTATCGACGTGAAGGCGATCGAGGACTGTACCGTCGAGGGCAGGATGGCGAGGAAGAGGATGCCGCTGGCCAGCGTCGGCGTCAGCGCCGAGACCAGGCCGTAATCGAGGGCGAGCGCCAGTACCGGGAAGAGGGCGTAGGTCGATAGCAGGATGGTCAGGTGCAGGCGCCAATGCGAAAGACCGGCAATCACCGTTTCGCGCGAGAGCCGGGCACCGTGCAGGAAAAAGAGCAGGGCGATCGCGCCGTTGGTCAGGGCTCCGAATATCTCGGCCGGCTTGCCCGCGATGGGCATGAAGCTCGCCAACGCCACGACGCCCAGCAGCATCAGCATGAAATTGTCGGGGCGGAAGCGCGAGAACAAGTTGATGACCACCTGACGGGGAGAGACGGTGTTGCCGAAAAGACCGGCGCCGAAAACGCCGCTCAGCGTTAACCCATCCTTGCGAGGGGCGGAAGCCTCACCAGCGCCGTGGCGGGCAGGCGCAGACCTGCCATGCACGCGCCGTGTGGGAGCAGGACGCTCGCAGCGCTGCTGTGCCGCACCATCGGCGGGGTCAGGCGCGCTGGAAGGCGCTCGGCCGGACGACCACCGGTTCGGTGGCCGCGCCGCGGAAATAGCGGGCCTCGCCATTGCCGGCGAAAAGAGCGGCGTTGAGCAGCTTCAGGCCGACCGGCTTGTTGTTCTCGCTGGTCCTGAGACTGGGCGTATCGACCTCCACCACCGTGCCTTGGGTGCCCAGGGCCACCTCCAGGCGGCGGGTGGCGCCGACGCGGCGCTGCGCCACGATCAACCCGTTGAGGACCGATGCGCCCGGTTCGACCGGTGCGACGTCGTGCGGGCGTAAGAACAGGCTGGCCGGCCCGTCCGGCAGGCCGTCGGCATTGAAGGGCAAAGCGGTGCCTTCGAGCAGGATGCGACCCTGCGAAATCGTCACCGGCACACGGCTCGACTCGCCGATGAACCCGAAGATGAAGGGGGTGGCCGGATGGTCGTAGATTTCGTCGGGCACGCCGAGCTGGTCGATGCGGCCCTTGTCCAGCACGGCGATGCGATCCGACAGCTCCAGCGCCTCGTCCTGGTCGTGGGTGACGAAGATGGTGGTGTGGCCGGTCTTGTCATGGATGGTGCGCAGCCAGCTGCGCAATTCCTTGCGGACCTTGGCATCGAGGGCGCCGAAGGGCTCATCGAGCAGCAATACCTTGGGTTCCACCGCCAAGGCGCGGGCGAGGGCGACGCGCTGGCGCTGGCCGCCGGAGAGCTGGGACGGGAAGCGCTGGCCGAAAGCGCCGAGTTGCACCAGATCGAGGAGTTCGGCCACACGCCGGACGATTTCGCCTTCTGCCGGCCGCTTGGCGCGCGGGCGCACCCGCAGGCCATAGGCGACATTGTCAGCCACCGTCATGTGGCGGAACAACGCATAATGCTGGAATACGAAGCCGACCCGGCGCTCCTGCACCGTCAGGCCGGCCGTGTCGTCCGTGCCGAAAAAGACCGTGCCGGTGGTAGGGCGCTCGAGCCCGGCGATGATGCGCAGCAGCGTGGTCTTGCCTGATCCGGAAGGGCCGAGCAGGCCGAGCAACTCGCCCGACTTGATGTCGAGATCGATGCCGTGCAAGGCCGGCGAGACGCCGTAGCTCTTGGTCAGGCCAGTAACGCGGATATCCATGGATCTGGTCCTTATCAGTGCTTGGCGCCGTGGGCGAGTTCATCGCCATAGCGCCATTCGAGCAGCGTCTTGGCCACGAGGGTCACCAGGGCCAGCAGGGCAAGCAGGGAAGCGACGGCAAAGGCGGCAATCGCGGCCGAGCCTCCACCTTCATAGAGGATCTGGATATGCAGCGGCATGGTGTTGGTGCCGCCGATGACGTGGCCCGATACCACCGAGACCGCTCCGAACTCGCCCATGGCCCTGGCATTGCACAAGAGTACGCCATAGAGCAGGCCCCAGCGAATGTTGGGCACGGTCACCGTCCAGAACATTTTCAGCGGCGAAGCGCCCAGCGTCAGCGCCGCCTCCTCGTCCGCCTTGCCCTGGGCCTGCATCAGCGGAATGAGTTCGCGCGCCACGAAGGGGAAGGTGACGAAGATGGTGGCGAGCACGATGCCGGGCAGGGCGAAGATGATCTGGATGCGATGGGCTGATAGCCAGGGGCCGAGCAGGCCCTGGGCGCCGAACAGCAGCACGAAGACGAGGCCCGCCACCACCGGTGACACCGAGAAGGGCAGGTCGATCAGGGTGATGAGCAGGCTCTTGCCCTTGAAATCGAACTTGGCCACGGCCCAGGCCGCGATCACGCCGAAGACGATGTTGAGCGGCACCGCGATCAGGGCGACGATCAAGGTCATCCAGACGGCCGTGCGGGTATCCGGGTCCTCGAAGGACTCAAAATAGGCGGCCGCTCCGCTGCGGAAGGCCTGGTAGAACACCTCGATCAGCGGCATTACCAGGAAGGCCGCCAGGAAAGCGAGGGCGATGCCGATCAGCACGCGCCGGACCAGGCGGGATTCACTGGTGACGTTGTGCTCGCGCGAGACGGGCGGTTCGCGATAGAGCTCGATCGCGAGTTCGGAGGTCACTTCAGGCATCACCCATCCTCCTGCGGCTCCAGGCCTGGATCAGGTTGATCGCCAGCAGCATGGCGAAGGAAATCGCCAGCATGATGATGGCGATGGCGGCGGCATCGGCATATTTGTTCTGCTCGAGCTTCTGGAAGATCAGGCTCGGCACGATCTCCGAGACATAGGGGATGTTGCCTGCGATGAAGATCACCGAGCCATATTCCCCGACGGCGCGGGCGAAGGCGAGGGCAAAGCCGGTCAGCACCGCCGGCAGCAAGGGCGGCAGCAGCACGCGCGTCACCGTCTGGAAGCGCGTGGCACCGAGCGTGGCCGAGGCCTCCTCGATCTCCTTGTCGATCTCGGCGAGCACCGGCTGGAGCGTACGCACCACGAAGGGCAGGCCGATGAAGACGAGGGCGACGAAGATGCCCTTGGTGGTGAAAGCGACCTTGATGCCGGCAAGGGCGAAGAACTGGCCGATCCAGCCATTGGAGGCATAGAGGCTCGACAAGGCGAGGCCCGCCACGGCTGTCGGCAGGGCAAAGGGCAGGTCCACGGCGGCATCGACCAGGCGCTTGCCCGGGAAGTCATAGCGGACGAGCACCCAGGCGACGATGACGCCGAAGACGACATTGACCAGGGCCGCGAGGAGCGAAATGCCGAAGGTGACCCTCAGGGCGGCGGAAACCTGCCCCTCGGTCGCGATTGCCATGATGCCGGAAGGGCCGAGCACGGCCGCCTTCTGCAACAGCGCGGCCAGGGGGATCAGCACGATCAGGCTGAGATAGAAGATCGTGTAGCCCAGCGTCAGCCCGAAGCCCGGCAGGGCGGTCGGCTTGACGAAGGGGGCTCGCAAGGTGGCGGCAAGAGCCATGGGTGTCCTGTGGCGATCACATTCCCTTACCCTCCCCTGGAGGGGGAGGGTCGGCCCGAAGGGCCGGGGTGGGGTGAAATAGGGGGCGCTGGAAATGGATGCGGGGGGACCTCACCACGGAGAGTCATCCCACCCCGAGGCTTCGCCTCGACCCTCCCCCTCCAGGGGAGGGTAGGTCCACTACCCCTTCGGCTTGTAGATCTGGTCGAAGATGCCGCCATCGGCGAAATGCTTGGCCTGAACCTTGGCCCAGCCACCGAATTGGGGCTCGGAAATCGTAAACAGCTTCAGCTTGGCAAAACGAGCGAGATCGGCCGGATCGGCGGCTGCCTCGTCGCTGGCGCGATAGCCGTTATGGGCGATGATCTTCTGGGCGGCCGGGGTGTAGAGAAAATTGAGATAGGCCTCGGCCTGCTTGCGTGTGCCCTTGGCGTCGACATTGGCGTCGACGATGCTGACGGGCGGTTCGGCCAGGATCGAGATCGAGGGAACCACGACCTCCAGCTTGTCCTCGCCGAATTCCTTCAGCGTCAGGAAGGCCTCGTTCTCCCAGGCGATCATCACGTCGCCGACTTCGCGCTGCGCGAAGGTGATGGTGGCGCCGCGGGCCGCCGAGTCGAGCACCGGCACGTTGTGGTAGAGCGCAGCCACGAAATCGCGGGTCTTGGTCTCGTCGCCGCCGGTCTTGTCCCAGGCATAGCCCCAGGCAGCCAGATAGTTCCAGCGCGTGCCGCCGCCTGTCTTGGGATTGCCGGTGATCACGGCGACGTCGGGGCGCACGAGGTCGCCCCAGTCCTTGATGCCCTTGGGATTGCCCTTGCGCACCACGAAAACGATGGTGGAGGCATAGGGCGTGGAATTGCGCGGCAGGCGGGACTGCCAGTTTTCCGGGATCTTGTTGGTCGCCTTGGCGATGGAATCGATGTCGTTGGACAGGGCCAGCGTCACCACATCGGCATCGAGCCCGTCGATGACGGCGCGCGCCTGCTTGCCGGAGCCGGCATGGGACTGCTTGATGGTGACGTCCTCGCCCGTCTTGGCCTGCCAGTCCGCCGCGAACGCCTTGTTGATCTCCTTGTAGAGCTCGCGCGTGGCGTCATAGGACACGTTGAGAAGCTCGGCGGCATGGCCGCGCGCGGGCGCGCCAAAGGTCATCCACAGCACGAAGCCGAGAGCCAGCAGCACGGCGAGAGTGTCGCGAAGGCGGGTGGGGCTGGTCATGCCGTTCATTTCACAACCTGGAAGTGGGAAAGGGGAATTTACAACTTCTTTATATATCCACTAAATCAATCGACATTGTCAATGTGTTAAATGCAATAAATTCCACAAAAATTGTGTGTTATATGGCGGCTGCCGCCAAAAGGAAAGCGGGCCCTTGGGGCCCGCTCTGATCGCGTTCGTTTGTGCGCCTTATTGCGGCTTGTAGATCTCGTCGAACACGCCGCCATCGCCGAAATGCTTGGGCTGGGCGGTCTTCCAGCCCCCGAAGCGGGGATCGTCGATGGTCACCAGCTTGAGCTTGGGGAAGCGGGCGAGATCGGCCTTGTCGGCTGCGGCTTCATCGATCGGCCGATAGAAGTTGTGGGCGATGATCTTCTGGGCGGCCGGGGTGTATAGGAAGTTGAGATAGGCCTCGGCCTGCTTGCGCGTGCCCTTGGCATCGACATTGGCGTCGACGATGGCCACCGGCGGCTCGGCCAGGATCGAGGAGGAAGGTGAGACGATCTCGTATTTGTCGGCGCCGAACTCCTGCAGCGTTAGGAAGGCCTCATTCTCCCAGGCGATCAGGACGTCGCCAGTGTCGCGCTGGGCGAAGGTGACGGTGGAGCCGCGGGCGCCCGAGTCGAGCACGGGAACGTTGCGATAGAGCGCCGCCACGAAGTCGCGGGCCTTGGCCTCGTCGCCGCCATTCTTGTCGAAGGCGTAGCTCCACGCGGCCAGATAGTTCCAGCGAGCGCCGCCGCTCGTCTTGGGATTGGGCGTGATCACCGCAATGCCGGGCTTGACCAGATCGTCCCAATCCTTGACGCCCTTGGGATTGCCCTTGCGCACCACGAAGACGATGGTCGAGGTATAGGGCGAGGAATTGTGCGGCAGGCGTGACTGCCAATTGTCCGGAAGCTTCTTGGTCGCCTTGGCGATGGCGTCGATGTCGCCGGACAGAGCGAGGGTGACCACATCGGCTTCCAGGCCATCGATGACCGAGCGCGCCTGCTTGCCCGAACCGCCATGCGACTGCTTGATGGTCAGGTCCTCACCGGCCTTGGCCTTCCAGTCGGCGATGAAGGCGGTATTGATCTCCTTGTAGAGCTCGCGCGTCGGATCATAGGAGACATTGAGCAATTCGGCGGCGCGGGCGCCGGCAAGAGCGCCGAAAACCAGCCAGAGCACGAGGCCGAGGGCCAGGAGTACGCCGAGCGTGTCCCTCAGGCGCGCAAGGCGGAGCGTTTTGATCGTCATGATGTCGGTTTCCAGTCGGGAGAAGCGTGTCCCGAATGTCCACTAAATCAATCGACCTTGTCAATCTATAAAATGCATAGATTAATGGTATTATAAATCAATTCACATGAAGTGAATGTGCGACAAGATTGCCACAGTGCATGAGAAAGGCGGCCTGCCTTGCCCGAGCCCAGCCGGAGCCACCTTTGCGCCGGAATTGATCAGCACTTGGTTAACCATAGTGGCAATTTGGCTCTTGCGGCGAGGCGCGGCGGTACCACAGCGGCCAAGAAATCGCCACGGGCCGTGTTTCCAGAACGTTCGATTAACCAGCTTTCGCTATGGCTGGTTTACCAATTCTGACGACCGGAGGAGTAACCGGAATGATGACGTCCCTGCGCGCGGTCCCCGCACTGCGCTTTGCCGCTGCACTGACCTGCGTGCTTGCACTGGCGGCCTGTAAGAGCAAATCGGGTGCCGATGGTGGCCTCGGCGGTCCCGGTGGAGCCGGCGGTGGCGGCTACGGAGCCGGTGGCGCTGCATCGCCCGGTAGCCAGCAGGACTTCGTCGTGAATGTCGGCGATCGCGTGCTGTTCCTCGTCGACCAGTCCGACATCACCCCTGAGGGTCAGCAGACGCTGAACAAGCAGGCCCAGTGGCTGAAGGCCTATCCGCGCTACTCCGTCACCGTCGAAGGTCATGCCGACGAGCGTGGCACGCGTGACTACAACTTCGCCCTCGGCCAACGCCGCGCCCAGTCGGTGCGCGACTATCTGATGGCACAGGGCATTTCCGGCGGTCGCATGCGCACGATCTCCTACGGCAAGGAGCGCCCGGTCGCGACCTGCAACGACATCTCCTGCTGGTCGCAGAACCGCCGCGCCGTCACCGTGCTGAACGGCGGCAATTCCTAAGTTGGGGGCAGGTCTTCGAACCCGCCTGACCCGGGGCCGGATCGTGATTATGCATAAGAAGGGCGCCCATCGAGGCGCCCTTTCCATTGGAAGAAGACGGGTCCGAAGACCCACCCCATCATCACTCTTCGTCGGTGAACAGCGGCATCTGCGGCGTCGTCGAACTCGGCACTGCCAGGCCGAGATGGCGATAGGCATGCGGGGTCATCACCCGGCCGCGCGGCGTGCGCTGCAGGAAGCCCTGCTGGATCAGATAGGGCTCGATGATGTCCTCGATGGCATCGCGCGGTTCGGAGAGGGCTGCGGCGATGGTCTCGATGCCCACAGGGCCGCCGCCGAAGCTGAGGGCGACTAGATTGAGGTAACGGTTGTCCATGGCATCGAGCCCGGCCTGGTCGACTTCCAGCGCGCTCAGGGCCTTGTCGGCGATGGTGCGGGTAATGGTCTCGGCGCCCAGAACCGAGGCGAAGTCGCGCACGCGGCGCAGCAGGCGCCCGGCGATGCGGGGCGTACCGCGCGCGCGCCGGGCGATCTCGTTGGCACCGTCCTCGGCGATCGGCGTACCCATCACGCGCCCGCCACGCTTCACGATGAGCTCGAGCTCCTCCACCGTATAGAATTGCAGGCGGATGGGAATGCCGAAGCGGTCACGCAGCGGCGTGGTCAACAGGCCGGCCCTGGTGGTGGCGCCGACCAGTGTGAACTTGGCAAGATCGATGCGCACCGACCGTGCCGCCGGTCCCTCGCCGATGATGAGGTCGAGCTGGAAATCCTCCATCGCCGGATAGAGGATTTCTTCCACCGCCGGATTAAGGCGATGGATCTCGTCTATGAACAAGACGTCGCGTTCCTCGAGATTGGTGAGCAGTGCGGCGAGATCGCCCGCCTTGGCGATCACCGGCCCCGACGTGGCACGAAAATTGACCCCGAGTTCGCGCGAGACGATCTGGGCCAGCGTGGTCTTGCCCAGGCCGGGGGGACCGACGAACAGCACATGGTCGAGGGCGTCGCCTCGCTTGCGGGCAGCCTCGATGAAGACGGAGAGATTTTCGCGTGCCTTGGCCTGGCCGACGAATTCGGAAAGATCCTGCGGGCGCAGCGTGGAGTCGGTCGTATCCTCGTTGCGCTGGTCACCGTCCAGCAGGCGGGCAGCCTTGGGCGCCTCAGCGCCGGATTGTCGCCGCGTCGGCTTCATCGCGACAATTCCTTCAGGCCGAGGCGAATGAGCTTGGCCGTCTCGGCACCTTCGCCAGCTTCGCGCAGGGCGGAAGCGATGGCGGCCGAGGCCTGGGTCTGGCCATAGCCGAGATTGACCAGGGCTGAGACGGCGTCGCTGATCGGGCCGGCGGCGCGCTGCTCGCCGAGATCGGCCTGCAGGCTAATCACATCGGCGGGGACGTGGCCGAAGCTCGGCACCTTGTCCTTGAGTTCGGTGACGATGCGCTGGGCCACCTTGGGACCGACGCCAGGAGCCCGCGCCACGGCGGCTTTGTCCCCGAGCGCGATGGCAGAAGCAAGGTCCGCCGGTTTGAGCGTGGAGAGGATGGCGAGTGCCACCCGGGTGCCGATGCCCTGCACCGTCTGCAACAGGCGGAACCAGTCCCGCTCATTGTCGCTGGTGAAGCCGAACAGCCGGATCTGGTCCTCGCGCACATAGGTCTCGATGGCGAGCACAGCCGCTTCGCCGGCGGAGGGCAGGGCGCCGAGCGTGCGGCTGGAGCAATAGACGACATAGCCCACACCCTGCACGTCGAGGATCACCCAATCCTCGCCATAGCTGTCAACGATGCCGCGCAGTTTACCAATCATGAGACCCTCATTGGGCCATATCTAGCGGTTTCGATTGATTCGTGCGCCCGCTTCACGTGCCGAGGTCCCGTCTCAGGCGCCCTTGCCGAACAGGGCGCTGAGCTCGGCATAGGACATGGCATCCTTGGCAAAGCCGAAGCTCCCCTGGTCGCGCAGCTCGAGGGCGGCACGCTTCAAGGCGCCGAAAGCCGCCCGGGCGAAGGAGCCGCCGACGCTGACGCGGCGCACGCCGAGCCTGGCGAGATCGGCGACGGTGAAATCCTGCCCGCCCACGGTGAACAGGACGCTGAGCGGCCTGTCGATGGAGCTCAGCACGCTGGAAATCTGGTCGAGGCGGGTCAAGGCAGGCGCGTAGAGCACTTCGGCTCCCGCTTCCTGGAAGGCCTGGAGGCGGCGGATGGTGTCGTCGAGGTCGGCGATACCATGCAGGAAGTTCTCGGCGCGGGCGGTGAGCACGAATCCCCCGGCGCGCGCCGCCTCGGCCGCTGCGCGGACGCGGTCGACGGCATGGCCGAACTCGTAGATCGGCTGGTCGGGTCGACCGGTGGCATCCTCGATCGAGCCTCCGGCGAGCCCCACCTCGATGCCGGCAAGGATGGTGCGCCGGCAGTCCTCGGGTGAGTCGCCGAAACCGTTTTCGAGATCGGCGCTTACCGGCAGGCTGGTCGCTTCCACGATGACCCGCGCATTGGCGAGGGTTTCCTCGCGCGTCATCTGGCCGTCCTTGCGCCCCACCGTGAAAGCCAGGCCGGCACTGGTGGTAGCGATCGCTGAAAAGCCTAGCGAATCAAGAAGCTTGGTGGACCCGGCATCCCAGGCGTTGGGTATGAGGAAAAGTTCGGGGCGCTGGTGCAGTTCGGAGAAGACGGCGGCGCGGCGAGCCTGGGTCATGGCGAATCCTCAGATAAATTCACGGTTTGTTCTAGGGGTGCGAAGCGCGAGAGGCAAGCGCTATTTCCCTGGGGCCGGCGCTTCTCAACCTGCGGGTCCAGTGGGCGCCGCCAGGGAATTACTTCAGGATCGCCGCCAGATTATGGCTGGTGCGGTGATGGGCGTGGGTGATGGCGACGGCGAGGGCATCGGCCGCGTCCTCCGATTTCGGATCGGCCTTGGGCAGCAGCACCTTGATCATCAGGCCGATCTGCTTCTTGTCGGCGTGGCCGGAGCCGACCACGGTCTTCTTGACGAGGTTGGGCGCATATTCGCTGACGGCGAGGCCGGCCTGGGCCGGCACCAGCATGGCAATGCCGCGAGCCTGGCCGAGCTTCAGGGTCGCCGTGGCGTCCTTGTTGACGAAAGTCTTCTCGACGGCGGCCTCGTCCGGCTCGAAGCGCGTCATCACCTCCGTCAGGCCCTCATGCAAGGCGAGCAGGCGGTGGGCGAGTTCTTCGCTGTCATCGGAAAATACGGTGCCGCAGGCGATGAAGGTCAGCCGGTTGGCCAGTACCTCGATCACGCCCCAGCCGGTGCGGCGCAGGCCGGGGTCGACGCCGAGGATACGGATGGGGGTCTGTGACATGACTTCCTGGGACCGCCGGCATCCCTGCCGGCTCTTGGAATCGCTGTGCTTGCAGGATGGGAAGAGCCGGCTGGAAGCCGGCGATCCCAGGATTTACTCCGCCAGCTTCGCCATCATGGCGTCGGAAAGCTCGAAATTGGCGTAGACATGCTGCACGTCGTCATGGTCGTCGAGATTGTCGACCAGGCGCATCAGCTTTTCGCCGGTCTCGTCATCGACGGCCACTGTGTTCTGCGGCCGCCAGACCAGGCTGGATTTACGGGCTTCGCCGAGCTGGGTCTCCAGAGCCTTGGTCACTTCGGCGAGGTTCTCGGCGGCGCAGATGAATTCGTGGCCGTCTTCGGAGGAAGAACAATCATCGGCGCCGGCTTCCAGTGCCGCTTCGAGCATCGCGTCGGAGGAGCCTTTGTCCGCGTCATATTCGATCACGCCAACTCGGTCGAACATGAAGGACACGGCGCCGGTCTCGGCGAGATTGCCGCCAGCCTTGGTGAAATAGGAGCGCACGTCCGATGCAGTACGGTTGCGGTTGTCGGTGAGCGCTTCGACGATCAGCGCCACGCCGCCCGGGCCATAGCCCTCATAGCGGATCTCGTCATAGTTCTCGCCATCGGTGCCGGCGGCCTTCTTGACGGCGCGGTCGATGTTGTCCCTGGGCATGTTTTCAGCGCGCGCGGCCAGGATGGCTGCCCGCAGCCGTGCATTCATGTTGGGATCGGGCAGGCCGAGCTTGGCCGCGACGGTGATTTCACGGGCGAGCTTGGAAAACAGTTTCGAACGCTTGGCATCCTGCTTGCCCTTGCGGTGCATGATGTTGGCGAATTGGGAATGACCGGCCATTGTTTTGCCCTGGTTCGTTATGTGTGCGGGCTCGTCGGTGTGTACGAACCCAATGAATTGTGGCGCGGCTTATAGAAGCGGCGGCGAGAAAAATCCACCTTTGTGCGGAACGGGGAGGCGGGATGACCCGTCCTTCACCAGAAATCGGGCTCGGCCTGCGACAGCTTTCCACCGATGCGTACAGGCGCGATCTTCACCGCCAGGCCGGTGCGATCGTCGGTTTCCACGGCCAGGCCCGACAGGGTTGCCTCGCCCGTGGCCGGCTCGAAGCGCAGACCCGGCGTCTTCTGGATGAAGCGGCGGATGGGCTCTTCCTTGTCCATGCCGAGCACGCTGTCATAGTCGCCGCACATGCCGGCATCCGACATATAGGCAGTGCCATGGCCGAGGATCTGATGGTCTGATGTCGGCACATGGGTGTGGGTGCCGATCACCAGGCTGGCCCGTCCGTCGGCGAAATGGCCGAGCGCCTGCTTTTCGCTGGTGGCTTCGGCATGCACGTCCACCACCACGGCGTCGGCGCCGAGGCCGAGCGGGCAGGCGGCGAGCTCGCGCTCGAGGGCCGCGAAGGGATCGTCGAGCGCGTCCATATAGACCCGACCCATCACCTGGACGACCAGCAGCCGCATGCCGTTCTTCAGGTCCACCAGCGTGGCACCGCGCCCCGGCGTGCCCTTGGGATAGTTGGCAGGACGGATCAGCCGCGGTGCCCGCTCGATGAAGACGAGAGCTTCGCGCTGATCGAAGGAATGATTACCGAGCGTCACGACATCTGCGCCGGAAGCGACGACCTCGTCGAAGATTGCCTCCGTCAGGCCGAAGCCGCCGGCGGCGTTCTCGCCGTTGATGATGACGGCGTCGAGCTTCCAGGCCTCGCGCAAGCCGGGTAGGCGTTCGATCACGGCGTTGCGGCCGGTGCGGCCGACGATGTCGCCCAGGAACAACAGACGCATATTAGGGCCTGCCCTCAGCTATGGATTGGATTTGACGGGAGCGATTTTGGCCGAGGATGTCCGCACTTGCTTCGCAAGTGCGTGGGAGTTCGAGGACGCAAGCCTTTCGGCTTGCTACGTCTGCCACAGGCTTTGCCTGTGGCAGGAATGACGTGCTCATCGGCCAAAAGCGCCCCGCCGCCGAAGGCGGTGAGGTGAAAAATGGTCGTCTGCAGCGTCGCTTCGCTTGCCAAGACAGAAGTCTTGGCAAGCGCTCGCTCCTCCCATCCAACCATTTTTGACCTCATCAAATTCCAAACCATAGCTGAGGGCAGGCCCTAACGCCCCGTCACTGTGATGATTTCGTTTTCGGTGGCGATGGCATCGAGCGGCACGTCATGGTGCTCGGCCGGGAGGACCGCGACTTCCTGGCAGGCGAACGCGTAGCCGAGGGTGAAGACGGGATGCATCGCCCGCAATTGCGGTATGGTGCGATCGTAGAAACCCGCGCCATAGCCGATGCGGTAGCCACGCCGGTCGAAGGCGACGGGTGGCACCAGAAGCACCTGGGGATGCACTTCCTCCGCCTCGGGCGAGGGCTCGGGGATGTTGTGGCGTCCCACCACCAGCGGATCGCCCGGTGCCCAGGCACGGAAGGTGAGGGGGTGCCCATATTTCGGTGTGGTCGGCAAGGCCAGCTTGCGGCCCGTATGGTGCAGGCGCTCGGCGATTTCGCCGGGATGAATCTCGTCGCGAAAGGCCTGGTATAGACCGACGATACCGCTGGTGTATTTCAGGCGGCTGAAGGCGTGATGGGCGGCTCTCGCCGTCGCTGACTGGCGCTGATGACCGCGGATCTCTGCACGTGCCGCCATTGCCTTGTGGCGCAACTGGGTCTTGTGATCGGTAGAGGCCATTACACGTTTGGAAAGAGGAGGGAGCGGGCCACCTCGGCCGTTGGACGTTTCGATCCCGGGTGCCTACTGATGTAGGTGGGCGCCGTAATGTCCGAGCCCTCGAGCAAGAACAGTGACAGCTCCCTTGGGAGTCGTATGGCCCCGGGGATACAGTTGTCCTGACGAACCAGGCAGCACCGCATTGAGATAATAAGGGCGAGACGGTGCGAGCGCCAGAGGGCGATGAAAATATTGCTGGAAGCGCTGGCTTCCTGAGATGCCCGCGCTCCCGGAAAATTCAGATGCCCTATACGCCTGTCTTCGACAGAGAATCGATCAGCTTCTCGACCCGGACGGCGGCATCGGTCAGGGCCTGGGTCACCCGCATCTGGGTCTGCTGCTCGCGCTGCAGCGCATTGTCGCGGGTCTGGCGCAATTCGTCGAGATCATGCTGCAATCCGGCCGCCCGCCGCTGCATCTCAGCCAGCTCGTCCGCGACCATGATGCCGGCCATCACGGCGAGACGCATATCCCCGATTTCGCCGAATGACGAACGCAGGGCATCGATCTTGGCATCGAGCTGGCGGCCGAGGCCGAGGAGATGCTCTTCCTGGCCCTCGTCGCACGCCATGCGATAGGCGCGGCCCGCAATGGTGACGGATACATGCGCCATGCTAGCTGTCCTGCGGCTCAAGCACGTGACGGATGGAATCCATCGCCTGGTCGAGGCGTCGCGATACGTCGCGATTGGCGGTTTCCATCGCCGTGAAGCGTGCATAGCTCGCATCGAGTTCCAAGGCGAGGCGATTGCGATCTTCCGAGAGGGCCTGCACTTCGATGCGATGTCCGCCGATGGTCCGGTCGAGTTCCGCGCGATGCTCGGCGGCCTCTTCGAGCTGAACCAGGGCCATATTCAATCGTTGCAAGGCTGCATCCACAGACAAGGGCTTACTCACTCTTTCCCTATAGCGGCATTTCGTCGAATCATGACAGGGCCGCTCCGCGTTTTTGCTTAAATATCAAAGTATCGCGGTTTCGCCCAAGGGCCAAGTGAAAGCCGCCAGCCTTCCCCTGGTGATACGACCGGCTTTCGATCACCCCACCGCCGGTTGCGTGAATTTCAGGCACAAGCCCGGGGATCATTGACAGTCGGGGATGAGGTGCTAAGAACCCACCGCCCTTTTTTGCCAAATTCCGGCTGAAATCATCAGGAAACACTCCATGGCACTCACCGAAATGCAGAACCGCCTAGCCAATGCCATTCGTGGCTTGGCGATCGATGGGGTTGAGGCAGCCAAATCCGGTCATCCCGGCATGCCGATGGGCATGGCTGATGTCGCCACCGTGCTGTTCACGCGTTTCCTGAAGTTCGATGCCGCCAATCCCCATTGGGCCGACCGCGACCGCTTCATCCTGTCGGCGGGCCATGGCTCTATGCTACTTTATTCGCTGCTCTATCTGACCGGCGTCCCGGGCATGACGGTCGAGGAACTCAAGCATTTCCGCCAACTCGGCCACAAGACCCCCGGCCATCCTGAGAATTTCCACACCGTCGGCATTGAAACCACCACCGGTCCGCTCGGGCAGGGCATCGCGACCGCCGTCGGCTTTGCCTTCGCGGAGAAGATGCTCGCTGCCCAGTTCGGCAAGAAGGTTGTCGATCACTATACCTATGTCATCGCCTCCGACGGCGACCTGATGGAGGGCGTCAGCCAGGAAGCGATCGCTCTTGCTGGTCACTACAAGCTCAACAAGATGATCGTGATGTGGGATCACAATGGCATCTCCATCGACGGCCCGCTGACCCTTTCGGACTCGGTTGACCAGATCAAGCGCTTCCAGTCCGCTGGCTGGCGCGCGGTGAATGTCGACGGCCATGACCAGGATGCCATCGCCGCCGCCATCGAGGCTGCGCAGAAGTCGAGCAAGCCGACGCTGATCGCCTGCAAGACCACGATCGGCTTCGGTTCGCCCCATCGTGCCGGCACCTCCAAGGCCCATGGCGAGCCGCTCGGGCCGGAAGAAGCCAAGCTCTCCAAGGAGAATCTCGGCATCACCGGCGCGCCCTTCGAGGTGCCCGCCGACGTGCTCAAGGCCTGGCGCGAGGCGGGTTCTCGCGGCGTTGGTGCCCGCCAGGCCTGGGAAGAGCGTTTCGCCACTTTGTCCGAGCGCAAGCAGGCCGAGTTCACGCGCCGCATGGATCATGTGCGTCCCGCCAAGCTCGGCAAGGCCATCCTCGCCCACAAGAAGGCGCTCGCCGCCAATCCTACCGCGATGGCGACCCGCAAATCCTCCGAGGCTGCCCTCAACGTCATTGTCGAGGTCATGCCGGAACTGGTGCTGGGCTCGGCCGACCTGACGCCCTCCAACAACACCAAGGCCAAGGGCCTGGTGGAGATCACCCCGAAGGACTTCAAGGGCCGCTACATCCATTGGGGCATTCGCGAGCATGGCATGGCTGCCGCGATGAACGGCATCTATCTGCATGGCGGCTTCGTTCCGGCCGGCGGCACCTTCTTCGTCTTCACCGACTATGCCCGCCCCGCCATCCGCCTTGCGGCGCTGATGGGAACCGCTCCTGTTTATGTCATGACCCATGACTCGATCGGCCTCGGCGAGGACGGTCCGACCCACCAGCCGGTCGAGCATCTGGCGGCTTGCCGCGCGATGCCGAACATGCGCGTGTTCCGTCCCTGCGACGCGATCGAGACGGCGGAATGCTGGCAGCTCGCGCTGGAGCGCACCAACGGGCCGACCATTTTGGCGCTGACCCGCCAGAATCTGCCGCTGCTGCGAGAAGCCACCTCGGCCAATCTGTGCGCCCAGGGCGGCTATGAACTGGCCGGCACCGGCGGCGAGAAGGCCGCGGTGACGCTGTTCGCTTCGGGTTCCGAGGTCGAGATCGCCATGAATGCCCGCGCCATCCTCAACCAGCGCGGCGTGCCGACCCGTGTGGTCTCGGTGCCTTCGCTGGAACTGCTCATCGGGCAGTCGCAAGAGGTCAAGGCCAAGATCATCGGCGACGCTCCGGTGAAGGTCGCGGTGGAAGCCGCCGTCCGCTTCGGCTGGGATGCGGTGATCGGTGCTGATGGCGGCTTCGTCGGCATGACCGGCTTCGGCGCCTCCGGCCCGATCAAGGACCTCTACAACCATTTTGGCATCACGGCGGAAGCCGTGGCCGAAACCGCCTTGCGCCGCCACAATGGCTGAGCATGAGCTGTAAACGAGCTGGGCGCACGCAAGTGTGCTTTGCTCTAACTCTTTGTTTTGACGCATTTTCTTAATCGAAAAGCCTGTCGGCTTTTCTGTAAAATGCTCTAGCTGAAGGCAGAGAAAGGAAATATCGGATGACAGTTCGTGTCGCCATCAACGGCTTTGGCCGCATCGGCCGCAACATCCTGCGCGCAATCGTCGAGGGCAAGCGCAAGGATATCGAGGTCGTGGCCATCAACGATCTCGGGCCGGTGGAGACCAACGCCCATCTGCTGCGCTACGATTCGATCCACGGCATCTTCCCCGCCGAGGTGAAGGTCGAGGGCGACTCCATCGTCGTGCAGGGCAAGAAGATCAAGGTCACCGCCATCAAGGATCCGGCCCAGCTCCCCCACAAGGAGCTGAACATCGACATCGCGATGGAGTGCACCGGCATCTTCACCGCGCGTGACAAGGCGGCCGCCCACCTCAAGGCCGGCGCCAAGCGCGTGATCGTCTCGGCCCCCAGCGATGGCGCCGATCTCACCGTGGTTTATGGCGTCAATCACCAGGACCTGACCAAGGACCACCTGGTCATTTCCAACGCCTCCTGCACCACCAACTGCCTGACGCCGGTGGCCAAGGTGCTGCATGATGCCTTCGGCATCGAGCGCGGCTTCATGACCACGATCCACTCCTACACCAACGACCAGCCCTCGCTGGACCAGATGCACAAGGATCTCTACCGCGCCCGCGCGGCGGCGTTGTCGATGATCCCGACCTCGACCGGCGCCGCCAAGGCCGTCGGCCTGGTGATGCCTGAGTTGAAGGGCCGACTCGACGGCACCTCCATCCGCGTACCCACGCCCAACGTCTCGGTGGTCGATCTCAAGTTCAACACCAAGAAGAAGACCAGCGTCGAGAAGATCAACGAGGCTATCATCAAGGCTTCCAAGCGCGGCCCGCTCAAGGGCGTTCTGGCCTATACCGACGAGCCGCTGGTGAGCCGCGACTTCAACCACAACCCGGCTTCCTCGATCTTCGCGCTCGACCAGACCAAGGTCATCGACGAGAAGTTCGTGCGTATCCTGACCTGGTACGACAATGAGTGGGGCTTCTCGAACCGCATGGCCGACACGGCGGTGCATTTCGCCAGCCTGATCTGAGCGCCTTTTTCAGTGAAGTGAGCAAGGTGCCGCGGGTAACTGCGGCGCCTTTTCTTTTGTGTAGCCTCCACATCCGAGTTTGCCGGCGCCAGGCATCGTTTGCTTGTCCCGGGACGGGTGGCTGTGATTGAGTGGCGCCGCAATGGGCGGCGCGAAGGGGAGTGAAGCCATATGGCTCGGCGAGGCGTCTGGTTGGTCGTTCTGATCTTCGCCGTTTTGAGCCCCATGGCGGCTCGGGCCAGTTCCGATGGCGACTGTAAGCCGAGTTGGAAGATCGCGGGCACGGGATCGAACACCTGCAGCAATCTCGCCGTGCTGCAACCCGGCAACGACACGCGTGCCAATCTGCTGCTCCTGCTCGCCGGCCAAGACGATGCGCAGCCCGCACCGGTCCGGCCGGATGAGGAGGAGGCAAGCAAGGTGCTGGCTGAGCCGAGCGATTGGGCCACCTTCCGTAGCGCGCTCTACCCACCACCCTCGACGGGCGGCAACGGGCTCTATGCCGCGGGCGAGGGCTCGCGCTGCCGCAGCAACGATGCGGGTACAGCCGATTTCGTGACGGCTCTCAGGGCAGAGCAGGGCGTCACATCCGCTGAAAGGGATGAGTTGATCGCCGCCCGGCAGGGCCTGCGGCCCGATTGCAGCGGAGCCGGGGCGGGACGAGAGGCCGTTTCCGCGGCCGCCGAGCATGCCCAGTCGCCCCTGGCCAAGGACTTTGCTGCCTATCTGTCGGGAGCGGCAGCCTTCTATGCCGGTGATTTCGACGCGGCCGCCCGGCATTTTGCTGCCCTGAGCCGTTCGACCCAGCCCTGGCTGCGGGAGAGCGGACGCTATCTTCTGGGGCGCGTGGAGGTGAACCATCTGCAGGCCGGCGCCTTTGACGAATATGGCAATCTGAGGGAAGTCCCACAGCGCGATACCGGCAAGGCGACCGAGGCGGAAACGGGCCTCCAGGACTATCTGACGGCCTATCCGAACGGGCGCTACGCCACCTCCGCGCGTGGCCTGTTGCGCCGGGTCTATTGGATGAGCGGCGCCAATGCCAAGTTGCTCGCCGAATATGAGCGCCTCGTGGAGCAGAAGGCGAGCGAGCGCGGCATTTCCGATGCCGATCTCGCTCAAGAACTGGATAGCAAGCTGTTGCCCCTTTTGGGGGCGGAACAGGTGCGCTCGCCCGTGTTGCTAGCAACCCTTGACCTGGTTCGCATGCGCAAGGGCGGCTCTCTCAGTGGTGAAGCGTGCTGCAGCAAGGCCCTGACCTTGGAAGAACTGAACGGGCAACGCGAAGTCTTCGCAGGCAAGACGGACCTGTTCGACTATCTCGTCGCTTCCTATCAGTTCCATGTCGCTCGCCAGCCGCGTGTCGTTCTGGGCTTGCTGCCGGATCGGGCACAACGGAAAAGCTATGGCAATCTCGAATTCAGCCGGCAGGTGCTGCGCGGGCTGGCGCTGGATTCGGTGAAGGACCGTAACGCCCGCAGCTTTTGGCTCGATCTCATCCAGGGGGCAAGCCCCGTGAGCCAGCGTTTGGTCATCGAACTCGCTTTGGCCCTGCATGACGAGCGGGCAGGGACGCCTGAACACATCTTCGAGCCGGCCTCGCCGGTCCGCAATGAGACCATCCGGCAAACCTTGCTGCGATACAGCGCCGGCCCCCAATTGCTGCGCCGCCAGGCAGGCGATGCCGCCGCCTCACCGGCCGAGCGGGCGACAGCCCTCTACACGCTGCTTTATCGCGATCTCACCCGCGGGGCCTACAAGGCCTTTCCGGGGGATGTGGCGTTGGTGCCTGCCGATGCCAAGGTCGAGACGGATCCCGGTGATGCGAGGGGCGACGATCCACCGTCCTCGGATTTGTTCGTCAAACCGCAAACGGCGTCGGATTTCACTTGCCCCGATCTCAAGAGCAGCGTTGCCACGCTGTCCGCCAATCAGCGCGACATCACCGGACGACTGTGCCTGGGGGAGTTCATTCGCCTCAACGATCTCGATCGCGCCTTCCTGGATACGCCGCCGGCCAAGGATGAACTCGGCGGCAAGGGGGTGCAGTTTCCGGGCAGGAAATTTTCGCGGCTCGACACATATCGCACCGTCATCGGCGCGGCGGGCGCGACATCGGATCAGAAAGCCTATGCCCTCTATCGCGCCGTCTGGTGTTTCGCGCCGACGGGCAAGAATGGCTGTGATGACAGCGAGGTTCCCGCTGCACAGCGAAAGGCCTGGTTCAAGGCGTTGAAACGCGATTATCCGCAATCACGCTGGGCCCAGTCCCTGGAGTATTACTGGTAGAGATGCTGCGGCCAGTCTGTGCCCTCGCGATTTTCCTGGCGGCTGCCGGTGCCGCCGCGACGGCCGCGCCCGTTGACATCAACCGCCATCACAGTTTCTGGCTGTGGGCGGGGGTAAAGACGCAGCCCGAACTCGCACGGGCTCGCGAACTCTATCTCCTCGGCTCGGAGGTCGGCGCCCGGGAACCGGTTCGCCTCCTGTCGCGACGAAGCGCCGTTCCCCGCCTTCCCGATACGCCGCTGTGGCTGGTGGTGCGCGTCGAGACCCTGGCATGGCCGCCGCAGATCTACGATCAGGTTCTCGCTCAGCTCGGGCGCTGGCAAGCGGCAGGCAATCGTGTCATCGGCCTGCAGATCGATTTCGATGCCCGTACGCGCCATCTGGAGAGCTACGCCTCCTTCCTCTCGGGCCTGCGCCGCCAACTGCCGGCGGAATACAGGCTCGGCATTACCGGTCTGATGGATTGGAGCAGCAATGGCGATCCCAGGGGGCTCGAAGCGCTTGGCGGCGTCGTGGACGAAGTGATCATCCAGACCTATCAGAGCCGCATCACCATCCCCGGCTATGCCGCCTACCTTTCGCGTCTGGGCCGGCTGCAGATGCCTTTCCGCATCGGCCTCGTGCAGGCCGGCGACTGGCAGGAGCCGCCTGGCCTCACCGCCAATCCCTGGTTTCGCGGCTATGTCGTGTTCCTGCAGAATCCGAGGCAGCGCTGACTTAGGATTCGTCCGTCAACGAACGAATCCAATTGGCTCGACCTTGTCATTGCCGGCTTGACCCGGCAATCCAGTACCTCCTTCCGGACGTCGAAGAAGAGCCCCTGGATGCCCGGGTCAAGCATCGGCATGACAAAGGTGGCGCTTCAGTTATTTCCGGACAATGCCTTAGTGATGATTTGGAGACGGTCGGGGCTGCAGATGAGGTGGCCGTCTTGGCATGCTTCACGCGCGGTATTCTCTCTCGATCAATGCTCTGCCGAGCCGCGAGCCTTCGCCTCCTTCGCAAGGCGTCCGAGCTGGGCGGTCTGTGATGCATTGCGGTGATCGCTCCGGTAGCCGGCCGGAAAGAGGCGGACGCCGCTTTCGTGCTGCACCAGATCTCGACCGCGGCGGCGGCCATTTCCTGCACGACGAGCGATGCGAACAGCTCTTCCTGGCTGGCAAACAGGTCAAATGCCTTGGCCTCGGATAGGCCGGCGCGCGTGGCGATCTCCTTCCATGCTCACGGCGTCATAGGGCTTGGTGAAGAACTTCCTGCGAGCGATGCGCAGCATCTGTCGGGCGCAGGCGATCATGTCGTCGTTGCCCTTCACGGGCATGAACGGGGAGGATAGGTCCGAGTTGAGATCGCAACTGTCTCCGACGGAAACGGCGCCTCGGATGATCCGGGGCTCCGTTTTGCGCATGATTGTCAGCGGCAATGGCCCGCATGTTTATTGCGGATCGAGGATGCGCCAGTCGAAGCTGCCTGCCCAGTCGGCGAAATTGTGCCAGTTCATCTCGGGGAAATCCTTGTGCAGGCCGGCGACATCGACGTCGTAGCCGACCCGATCGAACCACTCGAACATGATGGCGGCATCCTCGCTCTGCTGGCGGATCGCGGCGGTCGGCACTTCCTGGTAACGGATCGGACGGTTGGTTGCCCGCGAGAGAATTCTCACCAGCTCCTCGCCGGAGAGCTCGTCCCCTGCATAGTCGAGGCGTTTGCCGAAGACCTTTTCGCGACGCTCCACCAGAGCGGCATTGAACGCGCCGATGTCTGCCAGCGCCACCTGTTGCAAGGCGCGCTTGGCCGGGACAGCGAGGGCGTACACACCCTGGCGCAGGCTGTCGATCGACCAGGGGGCCACGCTGTTTTCCATGAAGAAGACCGGCGCGCTGATCGTATAGGGCACGCCGAGCCCAGCAATATGCTGTTCGACCAGATATTTGCTGTCGAAATGCGGAATGCCGGTAGCCTTGTCGGCGTCGGCGACGGATGAGTAGATCAAGTGCCCGATACCGGCTGCCTTGGCCGCGTCGGCGGCGGCGATGCCCTGGCGGGTTTCTCCGTCAGTCCCGCCAGCCAGCATGGTTCCCATCAAGAACATCGTGTCGACGTCGCTGGCTGCCTTGACGATAGAGGCCGAGTCGTCGAGGTCACCAGGCACAATCTGTGCGCCCGCCGCTGCCAGGGCCTGCGCACCGGCACTGTCGGGTCTGCGGCTCAATGCCTTGACGTGATGCCCCCTGGAAAGCAGGTCGCGGGCGACTGCACCTCCCTGCTGACCCGTGGCACCGGTAACCAATACAGTCCGTTTGGTGGCCATTTCACCGCTCCTTGCTTGTGATGAAGCAAATTTAGCGCTGCCACATCGAACCATAATGGGCTATTATTGGAAAACATCGTTCCAAATTTGGATATAATGCTCGATCTCAACGACATTCTGGTTTTTGCCCGGGTGGTCGAGGCCGGCAGTTTCACCGGAGCCGCACGGCTGCTCCGTGCGCCCAAGACCACAGTGAGTCGCCGCATTGCTGCGCTCGAACAGGCCGTCGGTGCGCGCCTGCTGCAGCGCACGACGCGGAGCCTCGCCATGACGGAGGCCGGACGCCTCTATTACGAACGCAGCAGCGTGGCGCTGAGGCTGATCGAAGAGGCAAATCTGCGCCTTGCGGAAGCAAGAACGGAACCTTCGGGTACGATCCGCATTTCCGCGCCTGCCGGATTTGCCGACCATCTGCTCAACAGTGCCGTGTTCGATTTCCTTGCCGCCTATCCCAAGACCAAGGCTGAATTGATCCTGACCGATGACCGGCTCAATCTGATCGAGCATGGCATCGATCTGGCCTTCCGGACCGGTATCCTCCCGGATTCCACTTTGATCGCGCGCAAGCTTGGCGCCACGCATAGAATCTTGTGTGCCGGCCCGAATTATCTCACGCAGTTCGGAACGCCGCAGGCCACAGCGGATCTCGCCCGGCATGCCTGCGTGATCGTCGGCCCATCGGTGGACGGCGCGCCATGGGTACTGGAGGGGCCAGGGGGCCAGGAAACGGTGACGGTTTCAGGCCGTTTCGCCGTCAACGACATGCATTCGGCGCTATCGGCGGCGATTGCCGGCTATGGCATTGCCCAATTGCCCTACCAGTTCGCAGAGTCTGCCCTGCAAGACGGGAGGCTGCGGCGTATTCTCGAAGATCATACCATGTCAGCCGGTGGCCTCTATGTCGTCTATCCCAGCAGCCGGCATCTATCGCCGCTGATCAAGGCTTTCATCGAGCTGGCAGTGCGAAAGCTCGATACGCAATTGTTCCGATGAGCGCTGAAGACGACCGCGCGCCGAGCAATCTTTTGACGCAATTTAGGTCCTTCCGTCGTCTTGAGCGCTTTATCGATCCGGCAGCTTGCTCTATTGCTCGCCGGTGATTTTGCGTGGCGGGCGCGGTATGCTAGGCACCTTGCCGAAAACAGATGGACAGGACAGGCATGAGCGCTTTTCGCACCCTCGACGACGTCAATGTGGAAAACAAGCGCGTTCTGGTACGCGTCGACCTGAACGTCCCGATGGAGAATGGCGTCGTCGGTGATGCCACCCGCATCGAGCGTGTGATCCCCACCATCCTGGAGCTGGCGCGCGCCAGGGCAAAGGTCATCCTGCTCGCCCATTTCGGCCGGCCCAAGGGCGTGGATCCCAAGGAAAGCCTGAAGCCTGTCGCCGCCAAGCTCGCCGAGATCGCCAAGCGTCCCGTCGCCTTTGCCGAGGATTGCATCGGCGAGGTTGCGGCCAAGGCGGTCGCCGCCCTGCAGCCGGGCGACATTCTCTGCCTGGAGAACACGCGTTTCCATCCCGGCGAAGAGAAGAACGATCCTGACTTCGTCAAGGCGCTGGCCGCCAATGGCGACATCTGGGTGAACGACGCCTTCTCGGCCGCCCATCGCGCCCATGCCTCGACCGAAGGCCTCGGCCACCTCCTGCCGGCCTATGCCGGACGCACCATGCAGGCCGAGATCGAGGCGCTGTCGCGCGCGCTCGAGCAGCCCAAGCGCCCTGTCGTCGCCGTGGTCGGCGGTGCCAAGGTCTCGACCAAGCTCGAGTTGCTCGGCAATCTCGTCAGCAAGGTCGACGCGCTGATCATCGGTGGCGGCATGGCCAACACCTTCCTGCACGCCCAGGGCGTCGGCGTCGGCAAATCGCTGGCCGAGCGCGACCTCGCCGATACCGCCCGCGCCATCCTCGCCAAGGCGGAGAAGGTCAACTGCGCCATCATCCTGCCGGTGGATGCCATCGTGGCCTATCATTTCGCTGCCGACGCGCCGAACCACGCCTATGGCCTCGATTCGATCCCGCATGACGGCATGATCCTCGATGTCGGGCCGCAATCGGTGGAGCGCATCAAGGGTGCCATCGACGAGGCGGAGACGCTGGTGTGGAACGGCCCGCTGGGCGCTTTCGAGCTGCACCCCTTCGACCACGGCACGGTGGCGGCGGCCAAGCATGTCGCCGCGCGCACCAAGGCTGGCAAGCTGCTTTCGGTCGCCGGCGGCGGCGACACGGTGGCGGCGCTCAACCATGCCAAGGTCGCCGAACAGTTCTCCTATGTCTCCACCGCCGGCGGCGCCTTCCTCGAATGGTTGGAAGGCAAGCCGTTGCCGGGCGTGGAGATCCTGCGCGCCTGACGCGTCCGGCCAATCGCTCGCGCCTCGTCAAATTTCGGAGACTTCTCATGGCACGCATCACCCTTCGCCAGTTGCTCGACCACGCCGCCGAGCATGGCTATGGCGTCCCCGCCTTCAACATCAACAATATGGAGCAGGTGATCGCCATCATGGAGGCGGCCAAGGCCACCGGCTCGCCGGTGATCATGCAGGCCTCTCGCGGTGCGCGCCAATATGCCAACGACATCATGCTGACCAAGATGATGGATGCGGCAGTCGAGATCTATCCGGACCTTCCGGTCTGCGTGCACCAGGACCATGGCAACAACGAAGCGACCTGCCTTACCGCCATCCAGGCCGGCTTCACCTCGGTGATGATGGACGGCTCGCTCAAGGAGGACGGCAAGACGCCGGCCGACTATGGCTATAATGCCGGCATCACGCGCCGCGTCGTCGACATGGCCCATTGGGTCGGCGCCTCGGTGGAAGGAGAACTCGGCGTGCTCGGCAGCCTCGAAAGCGGCACGGGCGAGGCCGAGGACGGCCACGGCGCCGAAGGCGAGCTCTCGCATGACCAGCTCCTCACCAATCCCGACGAGGCGGTGAAGTTCGTCAAGGACACCAAGGTCGATGCGCTCGCCATCGCCATGGGCACCTCGCATGGCGCCTATAAATTCTCCCGCAAGCCCGATGGCGCCATCCTGGCGATGAACGTCATCAAGGAAATCAACCAGCGCATGCCCGACATGCATCTGGTCATGCATGGTTCTTCCTCGGTGCCGCAGGAGCTCCAGGACATCATCAACAAATATGGCGGCGAGATGCCGCAGACCTGGGGCGTGCCGGTGGAGGAGATCCAGCTCGGCATCAAATACGGCGTGCGCAAGGTCAATATCGATACCGATTGCCGCATGGCCATCACCGGCCAGATCCGCCGTATCTTTGCCGAAAATCCGGGCGAATTTGATCCGCGCAAATATCTCAAGCCGGCCCAGGATGCGATGATCAAGCTGTGCAAGCAGCGCTATGAGGAGTTCGGCACCGCGGGCCAGGCTGCCAAGATCAAGGTCATTCCGCACCACGAGATGGCCAAGAGCTACAAGGCCGGCAAATTCGAGCCGAAATTCGCTTGAGCGGTTCCGGAAAACCGCCTCGCGCCTCTCGGCTTGAGCGGGACGACAACGAAATCGTACAGTATCGGAGCCGATCCCGGGATCGGCCCCGATGCCGTAGCAAGAAGAAGGACGCCCGGGATTCCCTCCATGGCTGAAGTTCCATCCCGCCCTCCCGTCCAGATCTATCTGGTCACCCCGGCCCTCGACGATGTCGCCGCCTTCCTGCCGGCCCTGCGGGCCGCGCTGTCGGCCGGCGACATTGCCTGCGTGCTGTTCACCCCGGTGGCCGGCGACGACAACGGCGCCAAGAAGCTGATCAAGGAGATCGCGCCGGTGGTGCAAGGCGCGGGCGCGGCGCTGCTCGTCAGCGGCTGGAGCGCGGTGGTGGCGCGGGCGGGTGCCGATGGCGTGCATCTCAATGACGGCCGCAAGGGCCTGGCCGACGCGCTCGACAGCTTCAAGCCTGAGCGCATCGTCGGAGCGGGCGGCATCCGCACGCGTGACGAGGCCATGACCGTGGCCGAAAGCGGCGTCGACTATGTCATGTTCGGCGAGCCGGCGCGCGATGGCCGCATGCCGCCGCTGGAGGGCGTGGTAGAGCGCACCGCCTGGTGGGCCGAGCTCTTCGAAGTGCCTTGCGTCGCCTTCGCGCCGGATCTGGCGGCGGTGCCGCTGTTCGCCGATGCCGGTGCCGATTTCGTGGCGCTCGGCAATGCCGTCTGGAATCACGAGCAGGGGCCCGCCGAAGCGGTTGCGCTGGCGGACCGGCTGCTGAAGCAGAGAGGAAGTCTCGCATGAAGCGCATCGCTGTTGCGGCCGCGCTCGCGCTGCCGGTCCTTCTCGCCTCGTTGCCGGGCCGCGCGGAACCCTCGCCCCCTGCCGACGCCGCACAGCCGGCCGAAGCCAATGGCGGCGAGGCGGGCAAGCCGGCAGAGGCAGGTGCGCCGGCCACGGCTGCTCAACCCGCATCGGAAGCCGCCAAGCCCGCGGAGAACGCGCCTGGCGAGGCCGCGCCGCCATCCGGTGCCGCCAAGCCCGCGGAGGTGGCAGCCCCCGCCGTGCCGGGCGGGCCGCCGCCGGATCTTGCCTATGGCGCTTTCCAGCGCGGCTACTATCTCAGGGCGCTGGAGGAAGCCACCAAGCGCGTGGTGGCCGACAAGGATCCTGCGGCGATGACCCTGATCGCCCAGCTCTATGCCAATGGCCTGGGCGTGCCGCCCGATCCTGTGAAGGCAGCGCAATGGTATTCCGAGGCGGCCGAGCGCGGCGATCGCAACGCCATGTTCGCCTATGGCATGACCAAGCTCCTGGGCAAGAACGTGCCCAAAGACGAGCCGGGTGGCATGCTGCTGCTCAACCGCGCCGCCGAATTGGGCGTGCCCGAGGCGGCCTATAATCTCGGCATCATCGCCCTGCGTACCACCAACGGTCCGCCCGACTACGCCACCGCCTATAAGCGCTTCAGCCAGGCGGCTCTCGCCAATAATGGCGATGCCCTCTATTCGCTCGGCGTGCTGACCAAGGACGGCAAGGGCGTGCCGGCCGACAAGAAAAAGGCGACCGAGTTCTTCCTGGCCTCGGCCAATGCCAGCAATATCGACGGCATGGTGGAATATGGCATCGCCCTCTTCAACGGGGAGGGCGTGCCGCGCGACCAGGAGATGGCGGCCGACTGGTTCGAGCGCGCGGCCCGGCGCGGCTCGCCGATCGCCCGCAATCGCCTGGCGCGGATGTATGCGGCCGGCATTGGCCTGGCGCCCAATCCGGTGCTGGCCTGCATGTGGCATCTGCTCGCCAAGGCGGCGGGGCTCGACGACAAGCAGCTCGACGAATATGTCGCCCGACAAACGCCGGAGGTGCGGGCGGCGGCCATTCAAGGCGCCCGCTACTACGGCATGTAATGCCAACCGATCTTTTTCTTCAGGTTGGTACGAAGGATCGATAGGGGAGGTTGGCGGTGCTGGATGCGGCGGCGAGGGCAGTGATCGAGCGCCATTCGCTCGGCTATGTGGCGAGCGTCAATCCTGACGGCACCCCGAATCTGTCGCCCAAGGGCATGATGCTGGCCTTGGACGACCACCATATCGTTTTCGGGGAGGCGCGCTCCCCGGGAACCTTGCGCAACATACGCGAGCGCCCGGTGGTGGAGATCAATTTCGTCGATGTGCTGGCCCGCAAGGGCGTGCGCATCCGCGGCCGTTGCGAGGTCATCGCCAAGGAGAGCGAGGCTTTCGCGGTTTTGCGTCCGCATTTCGACCGCTGGGGCGCCCTGGCCGACCGCATCCGCCATTTCGTGCGTGTTCGCGTCGAGACGGTGAAGCCGATTTCATCGCCCGCCTATGACATCGGCGCCGAGGAAGAGGCGCTGCGCAGCCATTGGAAGGCCTATTATCAGGGCCTGTGAACCTTAAGGGCCGCTGCGATTCGAATTTTCACGCCGGTCGCATTTTCCCGTTCATATCGGCGGCATTTTCCATTAGACAGGCCGCTTCCCATTCCCGTGCCCCGTGCTCCGGGGCGGCTGTTATTTGAAAGTTTCATGATGCTGCGTTCACCTTTGATGAATGTGATGGTTGCTGCCGTGCTCAAGGCCGGCAAGGGTCTCAAGCGCGATTTCGGCGAGCTGGAGAACCTGCAGGTCTCGACCAAGGGGCCGGGCGATTTCGTGTCCGTCGCCGACAAGAAGGCCGAGCGCACGCTGCATCAGGAACTGGAGCGGGCCCGTCCGGGCTATGGCTTCGTGATGGAGGAAGCCGGCGTCGTCGAAGGCGCGGACAAGACCCATCGTTGGCATATCGATCCGCTCGACGGCACCACCAATTTCCTGCACGGCGTGCCTTTCTTCGCCGTTTCCGTGGCCTTGGAGCGCGAGGGCCTGCTGGTAGCCGGCGTCGTCTACAATCCCGCCACCGAGGACCTGTTCGTGGCCGAGCGCGGCAAGGGCGCCTTCCACAACGAACGCCGCATCCGTGTCTCCGGCCGCCGCCTGATGGAGGATTCGATCGTGGGCATGAGCCTGGCGCGCCTCGGCCGCGGCCAGCACCAGACCAACCTCGCCGATCTCGGTACCGTGATGGGCAAGGTTGCCGGCGTCCGCAATTTCGGCGCCGCCGCCCTGGACCTGGCCTATGTCGCTTCCGGCCGGCTCGACGGCCTGGCCGCGCGCTGGCTCTCCTCCTGGGACCTGGCGGCCGGCATCGTGCTGGTACGCGAAGCCGGCGGCTTCATCTCCGACATCCGGGGCGGGGACACCATGCTGGACACCGGCGACATCGTGGCCGGCAACGAAGCCATCCACAAGGGCCTGCTCGGTCTGCTCACCAAGGCCTGATATTGGGCCTGACATCGCGGCCGCGGGGGCGAGACGCCAGCAAAAACGGGGAGGGGAGAAGATTTCCTCTCCCGCCCGCTTGACAGTTTCGGCCCAGCCTTGCATAAGCCGCCCGTCCCGGCAGTGCCGGGCTCCGTGGCGGGGTAGCTCAGCTGGTTAGAGCAGCGGAATCATAATCCGCGTGTCGGGGGTTCAAGTCCCTCTCCCGCTACCATCGAATTCACCGACAGATCGCTCAAGAGCGGCGCAAGGTGGCCGGTCACTTCAAAGACATATGGCTCGTGCGCCTGCCTTGGGCGGATGGTTACGGCTTCGACGAATACCCGGAAGAGATTGTGGAGATCGGCGGGGATATCGCCGAAGCCGCCGCTCAGGATCACGTGCAGCATTTCGAGATTCTGATGGAAGGCCTTCACGGCAGTCGGGTGCAGCTCGATCACGTTCGTCTCGTTGGCGGCTGTCGCTAGCTCCGCAGCATAGCGGTCCCGGTCGGCGCGCAATGGCGCCAGACGCTCAGCGGCCTCGCCAGCGTCGAGAATTCCCGCTCCGATCATATCGACAATTCGGCTGATCCCGGCTTTAGCGTCCGCCAGTCCCTTCTCCAATTTCGCACGCCCGCGCCGCGAAGCAGCCTCAAGCGCTCGCCTTTCCTCCCGATAGGCAGCGACATAGGCCGCCAGCAGCTCGGGCGTTTTTAGTTGTGCTCGCAGGTGGTCGACGACAGCCGCCTCGATCCGCTCGACATAGTACCGGGATTGATTGTCGCAAGTTCGAGCCTCCTTATGGTTCGAACAGATGATGCGCTGGCCGCCGCGGTCGGGGCCTTGAATGACCATACTGCCGCCGCAGGCACCGCAGCGCATCAGACCGGACAGCAGCCTTTTCCCCGGTCGGCCGCCGCGAGAGTTCGGCCCACGCGCCAGAGCCTGCTTTCGGGCGGCTGCCTCACCGGCGTCATCTTCCCGTACAATCCGCAAATGCGGCACGTCGACCGTCTGCCATTCGTTTTCAGGGTTTGGCCTCGATACCCTCTTGCCGGTGTCAGGGTCGCGAACCATGCGCACGCGGTTCCAGATGAGCCGGCCGCTGTAGAGAGGGTTTTGCAGTAACCCGTTCCCGCGCTTGGCATTCCCGTTGATCGTTGACGCCGCCCAGCGGCCGCCGCGGGGCGCGGTTACGCCATCCTGGTTCAGACCGATGGCAATGGTGCGCGGGCTGGATCCAGCCCGGTACTCGGCAAAGATCCGGCGCACGACGGCCGCCTCTTCCTCAACAATCTCCATTTCACCAGGCTTGCCCGGAATCGGCCGGTAGCCATAGGCGCGGCCGCCGGCATGCCTTTTGTCTCGGATGACGCCGGCCAGGCCGCGGCGTACCTTATTGGCGAGGTCGGCCAGATAGAGGCTGCCGAGCATGCCACGAACGCCAATCTGGACCTGATCAACCTTCCCCTCGTGGACAGCGAGGATTTCCACGCCCCGGAATGACAGACGCTTGTAAAGGCCGGCAAGGTCCTCCTGATCACGGGAGAGACGGTCCAGGGCCTCAACGATGATGGTGGTGAAGGTGCCGTTCTTCGACGCGTCGATCAGGCTGAGGAGCCCATCACGCCCGAAGACAGAGGCCCCAGAGCGAGCGCGATCATGAAAGGTGGAAACGACATTGATGCCGTTCCGGTCGGCGTAGGAGCGGCAAAGCGCGATTTGATCCTCGACACTGCGATCGTTCTGCAGGTCAGTCGAGTATCTGGCGTAGATCGCCCCGCGCTTGGTGTTCATTGCCGCTTCCCGATGTGTTTGCGATGAGGCGGGCGTGATCGATGCGCGCCTGACGCCGTGCCAATGCTTGAACGAACTCGATTAAGAGAGGATCTGGCGGCTTATGCAAACGGTCGCAATGACTGTTTGCAGTGAGGACAGTGGGAAGAGCTGGCTCAGCCATCGCCATCGCTCCGAGTCGAGGCAGTAATCAGGGCGTCGGCATATTCAAGGGCGCGCGCCGCTGTTTCGGCAGGAGAGCAGGCCAGGCGGTACCTTTTCTCCACGTGGTCGAACTCCTGGCGAGAGACCAGAGAGGTCATGATGCGGGAAGCGATTTCCTGTCGCGCTGATAGTGGTGTGGCTCGACTTGCTGGACCGAAGATAATCTCGGCGGCTGAATATGAGGCGCCGCGGGCACGGAATACTTCTGCGTATTTCTCAGCGTCATCGATGCCGAAATCACGTGTGCCGTTCTCGTGGGAGCTATAGGTGCTTTCGACCCACCCGCAAGAGAGCGCCGCCGCCCGCGCGGATTTGAACCCCGCTGCCCTGCGGGCGGTGATCAGGTGGTGCGTTCTGTCGGCGTTCATGCTGCAGCCCAACCCGCAGCAAGCGTGTCTTCAATTAGCGAGAGGCAGCACTCGTCCTCGAAGCCGAGATATTTCGGCTCGATTTTCCACCACTTCGGATTTTGTCGCTTGACCATCTTGGCCTTCACGGCAAGGCCAGCGAGTGTCCTGGCTGGCGTTGCCAGGATCTCGTCCATCAGGGGCGCGCGGAGCTCATACAGTGCTTCGGAGCGTTCGGCGAGCGCCTCTCGCCCGGATGACTTGTTGAAATCATCGATAGCCTTGTGCCACCGCCTATAAGCCCCCCTAAGCTCCTCTAGGCGCTCATTGTGTCCGATCACTCTCTGTCGGGCAGTGGGGTATGCCACGGCCAGATCGAGGGGTTCGATGTAGCAGATAGACCAGGGACAGATCGTATTCCGGCCATCATCCTTGATGCCCGAGCCGAAATACATCTGATCGACGCGGGTAAACTCCAGGCCAGTGCGATCGTCGTGGACGCGCTGCCATTCGGCCTGCGTTTCGTTGAGCTTGTCATGGATTGTCTCGTCTTCGCGCTCCAGAGGCTCAAGCTGGGCATCGAGCGCCAACAGTTCTGCGTCGGGGTGAACGAGCGTAGAGCCGGAAGCGCTTTCAAGGAAACGAAGGGCGGCATCAATGAGCGGGCCGGTTGCAAGACTATCGAGGTGATAGCCCTCTTCCTTCTTGGCGAAACGAAGGGCGGCAATTGCGCCGGCTACAGTCTGGATCTCCCAAGCACCACCAACGATCTGATCGAAGGGCTCGCCGTAGGTGGCCTGGGCAAAATCGTCGCTATCGTCATCGGCCTCACGATACGCCTTGGCTCCGGCTTCGTAGGCTTCAATCAGGGAGATGATCGGCTCGGCCGCGCCGATAGCGAGCGCAGCAACGGGAATGACGGTGGTGCTGGTGAGATTTGCAACCTGCATGTTCATTGGAGTGGCCATCGGTTTGGTTTCGATGGCTTTAGAAAGCATTTCTTTCATTCCGATGCAAGGAAAAAGAAAGAAACGCTTTCATTTTGTCCCAAAACGCTATCCCTCACGCGCAGGCGCGCCATGCGCGTGCACGAAGGGTCATGCTCGTCTAGAAGATGTGAATCCCGCCGAGAACCTTGCCAACGATGGATATCTCGTCTTCTGACCGGACGGTCTCGACATGGCCACCGTTGTCGCTGATGATCTTTACGGCGAGGTCGCCGGCACCCTTGGCGGTTTCCAAGCGCTTCACTTGCACCTGTCCCCACCGGTCGCGGATGGCATAGACGCCATCGGGTGAGGGGATCCTATGTCTGGTATCAATGATCAGCGGCGTGCCTGGCTCGATTGTCGGGCGCATCGAATCCCCAGTAGCTTCAGCAACCAAGAGGTCGCCCGGTCGCGCGTTTAGGCGCGCAAGGAACCACGGCGGGAAAATCCACGGATAAACCTTGATTGCGTCCCTTGTTTCGATCTGATCACCCTCGCGATAGTACACATGGCCGATCTGGCCGCCGCCGCCCATCCCAGGTCGCGCATCTAATTCCACAATGCCGTTGGCTGGGATTTTAGGTGTGGCATCCGGGTCCAGGTTCTCGGGGGCTTCCGCTTCGAACGGGGCATCAGCTTCGGCTGCGCTATCATCGAAAGTTGCGAGACGAAGTCGCGGTATCCCCAGTTTTTCGGGAGGCTTTCCCATCCCGTCAGAAAGCCAATTGAGATCCGCGCCAAAGGTTCGGGCGATGAGCGACAGGTTCTCGCGCTTAATGCCTTGATCGCGTTCCCAATTGCCCACTGCGCCGCGCGTTATCTCGAGGCGCTCGGCAAAGGCCTCCTGTGAGAGCTTTGCGAGAAGGCGGATATATCTAATTCGAGAGCCAACGCTGTCCATTCGCATACCGTGTGCAAGAATCGCTGTCACTGCACTGAAAGTTTTGCTTGCATTCATATGAAAGAAATGCTTTCTAACGAGGTATGGAACAGTCAGTCTCTGAAAGCGCACTTGACCTGCCTCGTGGCAAGGCCCGCGCGGACCTCGCCAAGAAGCTTGGCATTACCCCGCAGGCTATCAGCTTGTGGAAGAAGGTTCCTGTCGGTCGCCTTGCCGCAGTCGAGGCCGCTACCGGCATCCCACGCGAGCAACTACGTCCTGACATCTTCGTCAGGCCTCCGCTGAACGCGGAATGACCGCTATGTCATTCCGGCCGACCTCGGCAGTGGGCTGCGATTTCATGGTGGGGTGCTCATCGCTCGCCGGCCGGCGGGTGCGGATATCTTCGGGTTGGCAACCGGCGGAGTGCCGGGCGCTTCAACTTCCGATGCTCCTCCTTGAGCCGCTTAATCAGGCGGCTCGACAGCTTACCGATCATTTCCATCGTCTCTCCTTTGGCTTGCGCGTCGTCCTGGCAGTTGCCGCGCAAAGCCGTGGCCTCGTGCCCCGCAACAGGAGCACGACATGCGCAATCAAATCATCCGCGATGCGCGGACCTTTTCCCAACGTGAGGCTGAAATGAGCACGGCAAATCCTGCCGACTATGACGATGCTGCGCGCGGTTTCGTGGAGCGCCTGGAGGGACTTCGCGGTCGTTCCGGCGCAGCTCGGGCGATCGGTGTCGGCCCGGGCACGACGGAGAACATTCGCCGCGGACGCCGCAAGAGCATTGGCGCCAAGCTTTTCGCCCGCATTCAAGGAGCCGTAATCCGTGAGCTGGAACGCGAAATTCGCACTTTTCAGGCTGAGATTGAACTTGCTCGCCAGTGCGGTTTCAGCCCTGGTGGGTCTGAGATTATCGAGGCGGAAGCTGCGATCAAAGTTGCACGCGATGCAATCGGAAGAATCAACCGGCAGATCGGAACTGCCGAATGACAACGCCGGGTCGCCAGAAGCTTGATCTCGTCCATGCTTTTCGGGCGTGCCTTCGCGAACTGGCGCTTGACCTTGGCTATGAGGTCTCGAACCAGACCGGGGGCAACGACACGATCGTGATCGAGCGCAACAAGTTGGTTTGCGGCCGGACCGCAGACCTTCTTGTGAGCATGGCCTTCCATGGCGCGACCATGTTCGTGGCCGTGACAATCGATCCGGTGGGCTGGGATCAGAAGACATCGCCTGAGATCGACGCCTATTTCCAATGGGCCAACCTCCTGCGCGCCCACGGCATCAGCGCCTTTCATTTCACCGGCACGGAGATCACTGCGGCCGTTGGCCTGTGCGCCGATCAGGCCATCAATTCCATCATCGATTTTCAGACCGGCCGCATCGTCGCGGCAGCAGCGGGTGTTGCATGAACAAGCCAGCAGAGAGGCCGGCACCTCTGACGCAATCGTATTGTGATTTGCGAGACTTCCAGTTCATGCCGCTCGACGTAGGGCGGCTTCGCGACAGTGACCTTGCCGCCAATGAGACGCCGGAAGCCTGCTGGGCTGCCGTTCTCCTGTGGTCAGCGTCGTGGCATCAGGTTCCGGCTGCCTCGATACCCAATGATGAAAAGTGGATAGCCAAGACTGCCGGCTATGCCCTGCGCGGCAGGATCGACAAGGACTGGGCCAAGATCCGGGCCGGCGCACTGCACCGGTGGATCGAGTGCAGCGACGGTCGGCTCTATCATCCCGTCGTTGCCGAGAAAGCGAACGAAGCCTGGCAGGGCAAGCTGCGCCAGCGCTGGAATAGTGAGTGCGCTCGGATCAAGAAACATAACCAGCGCCACCCAGACGCAGAGAAGCCGATACCGACCTTCGAAGAGTGGCTGTCTTCCTATTGTCCCGAGGGACAGTCCGCCAGTGTCCCCAAGGACAAAGGCGATGGTCCCGAAGACTTCCCCGGGGACAGTGGCTCCAAGGGACAGGGAGAGGGACAGGGACAGGGATATATTATCACCTCTACGGTTGAGGCTATCGCCTCAACCTCCGAGGTGCCGCCTGCCCAGCCTGCGGCAGCCTTGCCGGTAGAACAGTCCGACGAAGATGTGTTCTGGTCCCTGGCCAAGGAATGCGAGGCGAAGGGCATCACCCGTTCGCGTCTCGGCAAGCTCATGAAGCTGGCCCACGCTGGGGCAACCACCATGCCGGCAGCCACACGGCTGGTGCAGAGCTGCCTGAAGGCAAAAGACCCTTCGACCTATTTCGGCGCCACCATCCGAGAGCTTGAGGATGAGGCCGGCATCACCCGAGCCAAGCAAATCAACCAGGCCAAGAACGGCAAAAAGGTCCCTGCCTGGGTGAGCAAATGGCGAGAGGCAGGCGAGACAGTCACGCCGATCGGCCCGAACCAATGGGCTTCCCGTGGCAACACCTATGACGACGAGGGGAGGCTGACCGGATGGTAGCGCGCAACGTCGACGAGATTTTCCGAGAACATCACATTCAGGCCAGGTCGAACCGCAATGGACGTTTCAGAACAGTTTGCCCCGAGTGCAGCGCCAAACGGAAGCACAAGCGCGACCGGTGCCTCTCCGTCAAGGTCGACGGCACTGGCGCCCAGTGGTACTGCCACCACTGCGGATGGAACGGCGGCGAATTCTTCGAAACGCAGCGCAGCGGCTACGGCTTACGCCGCGAGCAGGGGTATCAGTTCAGCGACTTTGGATCGGCTCAACGCCGAGTCCGGTACAACCTTTTTCCCGGGCATTGAGCGGCGGGACGAGGCTCTTTTCTGGCCCTACTTTGTCGGCGGCCAGCGAACCTACTGGAAGGCGAGGGCGCTCTCGGAAAAAACCTTCGTGTCGCAGAAGGACGCCAAGGCCTCGTTCTTCAATCTCGACAACGTGCTGAGCGGCCCTCTCGATGCTGTTTACATCACGGAAGGGGAGTTTGACGCGGCATCGCTGATCGAGGCCGGCATCTCCCTCAATCGCGTGCTGTCGGTCCCTGGTGGCGCGCCTGAGAAGCTGCGCGAGGAGGACGAGGAGAGCACCGACGGTTTCGGGTACGTTCTCGATGCGCTTGCGATGGGCCTGAACAAGGTTCGGAAATTCGTCTGGTGTGGCGACAGTGACGGCCCCGGACGGATCCTGCGCCGTATCATGGCGAAGATCCTCGGGCAGGCTCGCTTTCACTTCCTCGAATGGCCGGACGGGGTGAAGGACGCCAACGATTTCCTGTTGAGCGACGGCGCCGATGCGCTTCGCGAAATGGTCGAACAAGGCTCGTTGCCTTGGCCGGTAGACGGTCTGTATCTCATGAGCGAGATCCCGGAACCGCCACCGATATTTACGTGGTCGCCCGGCTTCGAAGAATGGGAAAACAAGATCAAGCTCGCGCCAGGCATGCTCAGTGTCGTCACCGGTCTGCCCAACCACGGAAAGACGGTCCTATGGGCTCAGATCTGGTTCCAGATCGTGCGCAAATACGGATTCCGCATAGCGATGGCGTCTTTCGAGACCGGCGAAAAGCCCCACCTTCGCCGGCAGATCCGCACCCTGCACAGCCTCGTCCCTGAGATGAACATGGATGGCCGGATGATGGCCGCCGCCGATCGCTTCATTGACGATCATTACGTGTTCCTCAAGCACCCCGAAGGGCAGCCGGATCTGAACTGGCTCCTGGATCGCGCCGAGGTCGCGGTTGTGCGCTACGGCGTCAAAGCGATCCAGGTCGATCCTTGGAACCGCATGGAGCACAAGCGCGAGAATCGCGAGAGTGAGACCGACTATATCGGGCGCTGCCTCAACGCGGTCATCCAGTTCGCTCGGGACATGCACTGCCATGTCCAGATCCTGGCCCACCCGTCCAAGCGCGATGGCCACCTGAGGAAGGAACCGCCGGAACTAGAGGACATCTCAGGTTCCATGAACTGGTTCAACAGGGTGGATCAGGGATTTGTCGTGCACCGGCCTGACTTCTTCAAGGACGGCAAGCGCTGCACGGAAGCAGACCTCTACCAGCGGAAAGCTCGCTTCGAAGAGCTGGGCTACGTCTGCAAGGTCGGACTGAATTACGACCTTGAGAAGCGCCGCTACGTCTCCACCGATTATGAAACGAGGTGATCCATGGCTCGTGCAGGACGCAAACGACAGCTTGGCATTCGGGAACCCAACGGGCGCCTTTCGCGCTCAAAGCCAGCCAGGATCGAACGGGAGAGGGATATCAAGGCCGTGATGATTTCAGCCCGCATGCGTCAGACCGGGTTGCCTGAGAGCCTCGTGGATGGTCGCCCCGAGTTGGGAAAGCCCAACGTCGGCACCACGCAGGGATGGCTGCGGATCCAGGGCGAGCTGAACAAAGATCAATTCCAGGCAGCGGAATGGTACCTCGGCAAGCGGAATGAATATCTGCAGGCCATTGCCGCACCCGGCGCCGTATCTAACCGTGTTGTCTTGCCAGAGGAGGGCGATCCGGAGGCCTATGCTCGGTGGTGCAGGCGCTCGATGTCGAAATGGGAAGAGATCATGCATTGCCTGCAGGTCGCATCCACGATCGCCCGCACACCGATCATTTCGGCCTTCGATCACATCCTCGATCGTCAGACGCCGAACCTGCCCCACATGTACGGCGGTTTGCGCATCGGTCTCACGGCAATTTACCGCATATTTCTAAGGGTTGGCACCAGTTAGGCTTGACAACCCCCATGTCAGAAATTCATCGTCTCTAATGGTACCTGAGGATATTCGCGCCCGGAGCTGAGAAGCTGCCGGGCTTTCGCACACCGAACCAATGGATGTGCGATATGGCTAAAATTCAGGAACCGAAACGAGCCCGCCGCATTCGCGATCTTCTCCGCATGAAGGCGCGTAGTCGGCGTGTTCGCCCTTGGGACACCGAGGCGAAAAACGCAGAACACATGCAAGTGTGCTCCAGTTGGTGTTGCGGCAATCAGCGCCGTTGGCAGGGACCACCCATCCGAGAGCTACGCTGCAGCTAAATTCATGGTGCCCAAGCCACGTGTAAGTTTCAAGCAGGCAGACGGACGAGGGATGGCGCTCGCCCGGTTCTGCCCTGCTTGATATGGCACTATTTCCTGTCCCGCCTGCCATTGGGAATACTGTTCAAGATTGCCAGCGTGCCGCCGCCGACCAATCCTGAAATCAGAGATGCATACAGCGTCTCCATCGGGTTCGATACGAAACGATGCCAGTCGATCGCGGCCCTAGCGACGCAAAAGGCCAACCAGAACAACAAGATCTGTAGAATGATCTTTTTGAGATTCGACATGAGGGCTCTCTCTTAGAGTTCCCAATCATCCTAGCACGGCTCAATCCTGTTGAGATCGAAATAACCAGAAGGCGCCCCGTCAACCGGGCGAGCTTCCATGACTGATGATACACATCCTACACATGATGCTGACGACGCGGCCGCCCCCAAGACAGGGCGCCCGTCGAGCTTCACGCAGGAGACAGCGGACGCGATCTGCGAGCGGCTGGCAAACGGGGAGAGCCTGCGCAGCATCTGCCTTGATGGGAACATGCCGGCACAGTCGACAGTTTTTCGTTGGCTGGCGGCGAACGCCAGCTTTCGCGAGCAGTACGCCCACGCGAGGGAGGCCCAGGCAGATGCGCTTTTCGACGAGTCGTTGGATATTGCGGACGATGGCAGCAACGATTGGATGCGGCGCAACGAACCTGAAAATCCCGGCTGGCAAGCGAATGGCGAGAATATCCAGCGCTCCAAATTGCGGATCGAAACGCGGCGATGGATGGCGGGCAAGCTTCGCCCCAAGGTCTACGGCGAAAAGACCGCTGTTGAACACGGCGTGAGCGGCGAAGTCTCCGAACTGCTGAAAGCGATCGATGGCAGAACGCGCGGCCTTCCAAACGGCGGTTGATCAGTTCTCTGATGTCCGGTGGAGGCTCAGCAACCTCTATTTCATCGTGAACAAGGAGGGGCATCGCGTACCGTTTCGGATGAACTGGGCTCAGCAAGCCCTGTTCGACGCGATGCACTACCAGAACGTGATCCTGAAGGCGCGTCAGCTCGGGTTCACCACCTTCATTCAGATCTTCATGCTGGACGCGGCGGTTTTCAATTCGAACATCCGGTGCGGCACCATCGCTCACACCTTGGGCGATGCCCAGACGATTTTCCGGGACAAGGTGAAGCTGCCCTATGACTATCTGCCGGATGGCATCAAAGCCGCGGTATCGATCGTCAACAGCAATTCCCAGGAACTGCTGCTGAGCAACAATTCGAGCGTGAGGGTGGGCGCATCGCTTCGATCCGGCACGCTGCAATATCTGCATGTGTCCGAGTATGGGAAGCTCTGCGCAAAGTTCCCCGAGAAGGCGAGAGAGGTTCGAACCGGCGCGCTGAACACTGTCCAGGCCGGCCAGCTCGTCTTTATCGAGAGCACGGCAGAAGGGCAGGAGGGGCACTATTACGAGACGTGCACCATTGCCCAGGCCAAGCAGCGCACCAGCACGCCTTTGACGCCGCTCGATTTCAAATTTCACTTTTACCCATGGTGGAAGAACCCCGAATACGAGATTGACCCGGCCGGCGTCGTCATCGGCGATGACATGGCCAAATACTTCGACAAGCTGGCCAAGACCGTTGTCAGCCTGCGGCCTGGTCAGAAGGCCTGGTACGTCAAGAAGGCGGAAACCCAGCTTTCGGACATGAAGCGGGAATATCCGTCGACACCGGAAGAGGCTTTCGAGGCGGCTGTGGAGGGCGCCTACTACGCTGATGAGCTGGCCAAATTGGAGCTTCGCGGCGGCATCGGAATATTTCCGGCCGATCCGCGCTATCTGGTTCTCGGCGCCTGGGATATCGGCAAGCACGACTATACGGCGATCTGGTTTTTCCAGCTCATTGGCGGGCGCATTCGTATTGTCGGCTATTACCAGCTTGCCGGCGAAGGCCTGCCGCACCACGCCAAGGAAATCAAGGATCTGGCCAAGCAGCGCGGCTGGACGCTCGGCACGCAGATCTGGCCGCACGATGGCCGCGTGACGGAATGGGGCTCAGGCCTGGGCCGTGTCGAGCAAGGCTTGCAGCACGGTTTGAAGATCATCATCGGCGCCGATCTCAGTATCGATGACGGTATCAACGCGGTGCGCTCCACGCTGCCGCTCTGCGACTTTGACGAAGGCGCGACAAGCGAAGGCCGCAAGGCCCTGTCTGCCTACCGCAAGGAGTGGTCCGACGATCGGGGCATGTGGCTGGATAAGCCCTGGCACGGTTGGCCCAGCCATGGCGCCGACGCTTTCCGGTACCTGTCGGTGAGCCGGCACATGATTTCTGACGTGCTGGTTCCCAAGGATCCAGAGGAAGAGAAGCCCAAGCTCGGGCTGTCCGACTGGACATTTGATGAGCTGCACGAGGACGCGAACTTGATGACAGATCGCAGAGAGCGCGCCTGATGGCAGACGATTACAATTCGCGCGAACAGCCTGGTACCGTGGCCATGAAATGGCTATCGGAGATCGAGGCCGCCCAGCGCGACATGCAGCCATACCGCACGCGGTGCAACAAGATCCGTAGGTTCTACCGGTATGACAGCAGCCGCACGGCCAAGCGTCGGCGGTTCCAGTTGTTCTGGTCGAATATCGAGACCATGAAGCCGGCCGTCTATGCCCAGACGCCCAAGGCGGTGGTGGACACCCGTTTTCGCACTGGCAACCCTGTCGCCCGCATCGCCTCGCAGTTGCTCGAGCGGACAATCCAGTTCCAGTTCGACGCCAACGATTTCGACCGATTCCTGAAGCAGATCCGCGACGACTATTTGCTCTATGCCCGCGGCGTTCCCAGGCTGCGCTATGAAGCGGTGTTCGAAGAGGCCGATGTCGAAGACGGCCTTACCGAGGCTCCGCAGGAGCAGCGCGCCGAGGCCGAAGAGGCAGGCCCTACGGAAGTGCTCGCCTTTGAAAATGTCCGGCTGGACTATGTGCAGCGCGAGGATTTCATTCACCCCAAGGGACGGACGTGGGAAGAGCTGCCCTGGCTGGCATATCGGGCCTATCTGACGGGAAAGCAGTTCAAGGAGAGGTTCCCCGACTATCCCGGCGCCGTACCGCTCAACAGTTCCGAAAGCCGCGAAACCAATGACGGGCAGCCTTCGGACAGCGAAACCCGCAAGGCTGAGATATTCGAAATCTGGGACAAGGTGAACCAGCGCGTCTTGTGGGTTGCCAAGGGATGCGCCGAGGTCCTGGAGGAAGGTGCGCCCTATCTCAAGCTGAGCGGCTTTTATCCGTCACCTCGTCCCGCCTATGGCACGCTGACCAACGACAGCTTGGAGCCGATCCCGGATTTCATTTTCTACCAGGATCAGACCGAGGAAATTGACGATCTGACGAACCGGATCGCGGCCCTGACCGATGCTCTAAAGCTCATCGGCTTCTATCCGGCTGGGCCGCAGGGAGAAGGCGCTCCGGAAATCGAGCGTGCAATGACGCCCGGCGTCGAAAACAAGATGATCGCGGTGAAGTCTTGGGCGGCTTTCACTGACAAGGCCCAGGGCGGGGCGCCGATCGTCTGGCTGCCCGTCGATCAGGTCGCCAAGATCATTGTGGAGTGCATCAACCTTCGCAAACAGCTCAAGGATGATGTTCGGGAGATCACCGGCATTTCCGACCTGATGCGTGGCGATACCGATCCGAACGAGACGGCGCATGCGCAAAATCTGAAGGCGCAATATGGGTCGTCCCGCATGGGGGATCGCAAGAAGGAGCTTGCCCGTGTTGCCCGCGATATCGTCAGCATGGCGGGGGAGATCATCGCCGAGCAATTCCAGCTCTCCACGATGATGGAAGTGTCGGAAACACAGCTTCCCACTCGGCAGGATGTGGCCATGCAGCAGCAGCAGGCCGCGCTTGAGTTCCAGAAGGCTCAATCGCAATGGCAGCAGGCAGCTCAGATGGCGCAGCAGCAGGGCCAGCAGCCTCCTCCCCAGCCTCAGCCGCCGCAGGTCCTGAACAACCTCGGGCCGACACAGGAGGACGTTCAGGAACTGCTCCGCAATGGTGTTCTTCGCCGCTTCCGCCTCGATATCGAGACTGACAGCACTGTGTCGGCCGACGAGACGCAGGAGAAGCAGGACCGCACCGAGTTCCTGCAGGCAGTGAGCCAGTTCATGACGGTCTGGGGGCCGATGGTTCAGCAGCAGCCTGACCTGGCACCAATGGCCTGTCAGTTCCTGCTGTTTGGCGTCCGCGCTTTCCCTGTCGCCCGCGAGCTGCAGAACGTGATCGAGGAAACCACTGACAAGCTGATGGCGATGGCCGGCCAGCCCAAACAGCCGCCGCAGCCCTCGCCCGATGAGCAGATCAAGATGGAAACCGCCAAGATCAAGGGGCAAGCGGAGATCCAGAAGGCGAACACCGAGGCCCAGACGTCCCAGTTCGAAGCTCAGGCCAAGATGGGGCAGACCAAGATGGAAATGGATCGGGCCGCCCAGGAGCATCAGATGGGCATGGAGGCCATGCAGGCCGACCACGCCATCAAGATGCGCACTCTTGAGCAGCAAGTTCTGATGGATGAGCGCCGCATGGTGGCACAGGATGCCGTGAACGGGATGCTGCGGCCGAAGAACACGGGGCAGCCCTGATGTCGAACCAAGCGCTGCGCCAAGCCTCAGTGCGGGCCGCCACGGGCACCGCCTACGACTATAACGGCGACTGGTCCGCCCTGTTCGACCTGGCCGGCGTGCCTGCCTATGACTGGAACGGCCGGCTGCTGGCTTATATCAATCTAAAGCTTGGCACCCCTTACACCGAGATCAACGGGGCGATGGCCGCCTTTGCGATTGCGAACGGCGCACCCGACTGGAATTCCCTCGGTACGTTCCCGGCAGCGCTCTTCGACCCGGCCGCCACTGCTCTCTTTGCTCGCATGACCGTGCAGCCCGACAACACCCGGAAGGCGCTCATCAACTCCACGATCGTGGGGTTGAAGGCCAGCGGCATATGGGCCAAGGCAGACGCGCTTTACGTGACGGCCGCACATGATGCGCAGTCCGCTCGGCTCAACTGGGTACAGGACCTCTACAATCTGACGGCGATAAACGCGCCTACATTCACCGTGGACCGTGGATACGCTGGCGACGGCTCGACATCGAGCCTTGTCACCGGAATAACTCCAGCGACAGCCAGTCTCAAGTTCAAGCAGGACAGCTCTCATATCTCTTTCTACAATCGCTCGGTGCGCGCGGCCGATGCCTCAATCCAAATGGGAGTATTCACCGGCTCGACGGCGACATACCTACAAACACGCGGCACCGGTGATCAGTTTAATCAAGCCCTCAACGATGCTGGTTCGGCACCGGCAATAGCGAATGCCGCAAACCCCGGCCTCTATGCCATTGACCGCGCATCCTCTGCGCAATTCTTGGCGTTCAAGAACGGAGCGCAAGTTGGAACGTCGGTGATCGCCAGCACCGCCCCGACGAACGCCGCTCAATTCGGCATTCTATTCATTACATCTGACGGCGGTTCTCTTGGCTTCACCACCGATCAAGTTGGCTGTGCCACGATTGGAGCAAGTCTTGGCGTGACGATGCAGGGGCAGCTCTACACCGCCATCCAAACCTACATGACAGCCATAGGAGCTGCAGTATGACCGTCCAAGCCTTCATCGTGCTCGACACAGACCAAAAGAACGCGGCTGCCGCGCTCAATAGTCCCGATGCTGCGGTAATGCCTCAGGTGGTCACCAACACTTTGGCCAACAATCTGAGCTTTGGCACGCTGGTGGGCCTCTTCGTGTTGCCGGCGCGTCTCCTGAACGATCCGGCCTATGCCGCTTGGGTGCCTTCGCTGGGAACGCTTCCGATCCATATCATGGACAGCGAAACCCTGTTCGTCCCGGTGACACTGCCTTGGGGGCACTGAGCATGAACGCAGACCAGGCATACCGCGACAATTTCAAGCTGATCGATTGGTCGATACCGATCGAGACGGTGAAGCCTGAGCGCTCACGCGGCGCACGCTCTGACCTGCCGTGCCCGATGCTTGTTCGCGATGACATCGGCGCCGTGAAGAGCATGCAGGACGGCAAATTCTACGACAGCCGTTCCGCTCTCTATCGCTCCTACAAAGATCAGGGCGTTCGCATCATGGAAGCCGGCGAAGAACCGTCCCGGCCCGAGCGCCCCCCGGTGACCAAGGCTGAGATTGCCGAGGCAGTCGAGAAGGTAAAGCAGGGCTACAAGCCCGATCCTCTTCCGACCTCTGTCCTTCCTGAGGACGAATAGCCAGCCCGACATCAACGGGTAGCGGCGCAACCCCCAAGAGAGCATGACCGACGAAGTCCTGAACGAGGGCGTCATTGAGACGCCAGCGGGCGATGACCTGCGTGCGACGATCACCGCGGCTATTGAGCAGCAGCGGGCAGCCGTCACGGAAACCCCGGCTGAAACTCCCCTTGCCAATGAGCAGGAAGAGGCAAAGCAGGCCCGCGCCCGCGACGAGAGCGGCCGGTTCGCCAGCCAGGAGAGGGCCCAGGAGAAGCCCCAAGAGGGCAAGGAGCAGAAGGCCGACGCGGCTGATGCCCCGAAGGGCGACAATGCCGCTCCTGAGACTCCGCAGGAGGATCAGCAGGCTATCCGGCCGCCGCCGGGGTGGTCTCCCAAGAGCAAGGCCGCCTTTGATAGCCTGCCGCCCGAGGTGAAGGCTGATATCGTCAAGCGCGAGCAGGAGGTGAACCAGGGGTTTGCCAAGCTCACGGAATACAAGGGTATCGAGCGCTTCGCCGATCAGGCACGCCAGAGCGGCACCACACTTGAACGCGCGCTGACGAATTATACGAATTGGGAGGGTGCCTTTAAGCGCGATCCCTTCACCGCCGTAGCGCACCTGGCCGGCAACCTCGGCATGCACCCCCAGCAGTTCGCCCAGGCCCTCCTGCAGCGTCTGGGCAGTGGCCAGCAGCCACAGACCGACGCCGACCCGAACGCGATGCAGATCCATCCGGCTCTGCTGCAAGAACTTGCCCAGCTAAAAAGCATCGTCACCAATCAAGAGAGTGAACGAGCCAACCAGCACAGGCAGACCGTGGCTCAGAACGTCGACACGTTCTTTGCCGATCCCAAGAACAGGTATGCCGACAACGTGTCGGAGATCATGGTGAGCCTCATCAACCAGGCCAACACCAGCGGGCAGAAAATCGACCTTCCCGCGATCTACGAAACGGCCTGTTGGATGCATCCCGACGTCAGGCAGTTGCTCATCAATGAGCGTGCCCCCACTCCCGCCGCATCAAACGCGGCAAAGGCCAATGCGGCAGCTCAAGCCCGCCAGGCCTCCAAAGCCGTGACCGGCGCACCGGCTCGAGGTGAGACCCCGACCAACGCGCCACCCGCCAATGAATCGCTCAGAGAGACTATCCGGCGCTCTATCGCAGAGCAGCGCGGCGAGGCCTGAGTATCATCATAAGGACATAGGCAGATGCCTGCACCTCTCGTCACTTCCGTTGACTGGGGCGATGTCGTCACGACCACCTTGGAGAACCGCTCCAAGAAGCTCTCGGACAACATCACCAACAACAACGCCTTGCTCGCCTACATGAAGGATAAGAGCCGCAAGCCCTTTTCCGGTGGCCGCGAGATCATCGAGGAACTGCGCTACGCGCAGAACCAGACGTTCATGTTCTACTCGGGCTACGAGTTCCTGAACATCACGCTCAACGACACCATGACTGCCGCGCGATTCCCCATCAAACAGGCATCGATCGCGGTGGTGATTTCCGGCCTGGAGCAGCTCCAGAACACCGGCGAAGAGCAGATGATCGACCTCATCGAGGCTCGCGTCGACGGCGCCGAAGATACCTTCTGGAACCAGATGTCTGCCGGCATCTATTCCGATGGTACCGGCTGGTCCGGCAAGCAGATCACCGGCCTTGCGGCCCTGATCTCCAAGGCGCCGACCACCGGCCTGATCGGCGGTATCGACCGCGCCGCGAATCCCTGGTGGCGCAACGTGTCGGTGAACGCGAACACCGATCCGCTGGGCGTCGTCACGTCGACCAACATCGTCCAGTACATGAACAAGACCACGATCGGCCTGAAGCGCAATCAGGACGGCGTCAATCTGATCGTGGCCGACAACAACTATTACCTCGCCTATCTGAGCTCCCTGCAGAGCATCCAGCGCATCACGGATGGCGGCGGGGACAAGGTTGGCATGGGCTTCACCGGCCTCAAATACTACGGCGCCGGCAAGTCGGTCGATGTCATCCTCGATGGCGGCAAGAACGGCCAGATCCCCGTAAACACCATGTACTTCCTGAACACCGACTTCCTGAAATACCGCCCCCACACTCAGCGGAATTTCAAGGTGGTTGGCGGCAATCGCCAGAACGCCAATCAGGACGCCACGGTGCGGATCTACGCGTGGGCGGGCAACATGTCCGCTGACAACCTGTCCCTCCAGGGCGTGCTCTGGCAGTAAGGATCCTCACAATGACCATTGCATACCTCCAGTATGGGGGCATTGGCCCGCGTCTCTACGCGCCCGAAGGCCCTCTCGACGTCACCGGCAAGTCTGGCCCCCTGCCGTCCTTCCGCGTCGGCGAAGTAGTCAGCGGCGATCAGGAAGCGGAGTTTGTATTTCTCCTCTTTACTGTCGCCTCTGCGCCCCTGACCGTGAACCAGGGCGACCTGTTCCAGTGGGATAACAACGGCACCGCCACGCAGCTCACCACGGCCGCCGGCGTTCGCGGCCAGTCTGTCGGCGCCTTCTATCTGGGCGGCCGGTATGGCGATCCCGCCGCCACTCCCTTCTCCTATGTGTTCCCGGCCACGGGCACCTATGGGATTTGGGTTCAGCGCTCGGGCGTCAGCCTGCTCAAGGCGGCTTCCGCTGCCGCTGCCGGCAACCTGGCAGAGACCACGGCAACAGCCGGCCAGGCCAATGCCCCGGCGTCGGCAACTGTCGGCTCCAAGCTCATCGTCGGCCTCTATCTGGCGCAAACCAATGTGGCGTTCACCGCGAACACCACCAACGGCTCGCCGACGCTGACGAATATCTCGAGCACCGCCGGCCTCTATCCTGGTCAGACCGTGGCGGGTACCGGCATCCCCGGTTCCACTACGATTGCCTCGATCAACGGCAATCCCGGCAACTACACGATCACGCTGAGCGCCAATGCCACGGCGAACGGCACGGCGGTGGCGATCACTGCCAACGGCTATGTCGAGGCCTATTTTAAATGGCCGTACATCGACAAGACCAACTGATCCGGTTGGCTGATGACACCAGAGAGGCCCTTCGGGGCCTCTTTTCTTTTCCCATCAACAGGAAAAACCCCAATGAGCTATACCGACATGCTCGGCGATGCCGGCGACCCGATGATGACGATCGGTCACAACGGCCATGAGCAATGGATTGAAATGAATAGGGGCGTCACCCCCATTTTCTACATGGAGCCGGTCGAAAATCCCGCGGCGTCCGCAAAGGCTGGGCGCCCGATCTTCGATGAGATCGAGACCGTTCGAATCTTCGTTGCTGGCGACCCCTTCAATCAGATTTCATCGCCGGTTACCGACCATTACCGGGAGCGCTTCGCTGAGGCCTACGGGAAGTGGAAGGCAGACCGCGAGAACGCCGACCAAATCACCGGCACCCCGCTCAGGCAGTGGCCATTGATGACGCCGGCCCGCCTCAAGGAATTCGAGGCCCTGGCCATCTTCAACGTGGAAGGGCTCGCGGCCGTCGCAGATGCCCAGTTGTCCAAGCACCACGGCTTGCGTGAATGGCGAGACAAGGCGTCGGCATGGCTGAAGAATGCCGCGGACAACGCTTTTGCCATCGAAATGGCCGAAGAGAACCAGCGTCTCAAGGATGAAATGGCCACTCTCAAAAGCGATTTCGCTGAACTCTCAGCCCTCGTCAAATCCCAGTCTGACGACGAGCGCCGCGGGCCTGGTCGACCTAGGAAGGACGCTGCCTGATGTCTCTGCTGTCCATCGTTCAGAAAGCCGCCACGCGGATAGGGCTCTTGCCTCCGCAATCGGCTTTCAGCTCGCCAGATCCGACCATCCAGCAGCTTGTGGCGTTCGCCCAGGACGCAGGCGACGATCTGCGCGAGCGCTGGACATGGCGCAATCTGAAATCGAGCAACGCCACCTTCACGGGCGACGGCGCAACCGCACAGTTCCCTTTGCCGGCGAACCTAGCGACGCTGTCGCCCTCCGATACCTTCATTTCCAGCAGCTATCCCACGCTGACGATGCCAGGCCCGGTCAACGAAGAGGATCTTTTGCGGCTCAAGGCGTTGCCGGTTTCGGTGCAGCCTTCCTGCTGGCGTTTGATCAACAACAAAATCGAGTTCTTCCCGGTTCTCGGCGTTGGCGAGGTAGTGACCTATGTCTATGCCACGGCGCCCTGGATCCTCGATCAGGACGGAGTGATCCGGAAACTCGAATGGAGCGCCGACACTGACACCTCGATCATTCCCGAGCGCCTTATCATGCTCGGCACGATCTGGATGTGGAAGCGGTCCAAGGGGCTCGACTATGCGGAGGAATTCCGCAGCTATGAAGCATCCTTCGACACCAGTGCCGGGCAGGAGAACACCGGGCGAGAAATCAGCACGACGCAAATCCTTGAGCCGGCGGATACGTGGTACCCCGGCATCATCAGCTATCCGGGGCCGTGATGAGGAAGCCGCTGCGCCCCGGCAACGGTCGGAATGTCATCTCTCGCCAGCACACCATCCCGGCCTCGACGAAGGGATGGGTTGCGAATGAGGCGATCAGCATGATGGACCCGCAGGCGGCTGTCGTGCTGGACAATTTCTTTCCCGATCCCGATGGCCTCCGCTGGCGCCCTGGCTCTCAGGTCTTCGCCACGACGCCGGAAACGACGCCGGTTGAAACCATGATGGTTTGGCAGGGCGGCAGCTCTACCAAGATGTTCGCCTGTGTCGGCAACAAGATCTACGACGTCACCAATGGCGGCAACATCGCATCGGCCGCGGTCTCTGGCCTGAGCAACAATCGTTGGCAATGGCTGGAATTCTCGACACCCGGCGGCCAATTTCTGGTGGCCGTCAACGGCTTCGATGCTCCCCGCTTCTACGATGGCACGAGCTGGAGCACGTCGCCGGCTATCACGGGCCCGGCAAATCCGAACGCGCTCGTCCATGTCTGGGCTTCAAAACAGCGGCTCTGGTTTATCGAGAGCGGCACGGCTGACGCCTGGTATCTCGCCCCGAATTCCATTGGCGGCGCCGCGACGAAATTCCCTCTGGGCTCCCTGATGGTGAAAGGCGGTTCTCTGATCAGCGGCTGCACCTGGACGCATGATGCTGGCCAGGGGCCGCAAGATTACTGCGTCTTCCTGTCATCAGAGGGCGAGGTTTTCGTCTATGCCGGCACCGACCCGGCCAGCAGTACCACATGGTCGATAGTGGCGCGCTTCGTTGTCGGCCGGCCGATAGGGAGGCGCTGCACGCTGAACATCGGCGCTGACGTGGTGTTGTTGTGCTCCGATGGTCTGATGCCGGGCTCGCAGGCGATCAATATCGATCGCGCCGCTGCTGCTCGAGCTGCCTTCACCTGGAACATCCAGAAGGCTTTCACAGACGCCTACGCCCTCTACGGCCAGAACTTCGGATGGCAGATCCTGAGCTATGCCAAGGGCAACATGGCGATCATCAACATACCGACCGCCGAGGGCGTGACCTCGATCCAGTATGTGATGAACGTGCTTACGGGTGCCTGGTGCCGGTATCTCGGGCTCAATGCCTCATCCTGGGGGATCCGGCGCGACGATCTGTTTTTTGGCGATGTTGCGGGGCGCGTATTCCAAGCCGAGATCGGCAGCGCAGACAACAACACCGCGATTGCCGCGACCTGGATCTCTGCTTTCAACGACCTGGGCATCAAAGGGCGCACGAAGTCGGCCCGCATGGCCCGCCCGGTATTCATCACGGATCCTGGCATCGCTGCCCAGGTGGCCGTCTGCGTCGACTACAACATTGTAGCGCCGACCGCCGCCCAATCGTCTCCGGTGCTCAGCGGCTCTCTCTGGGGTTCGGCACGGTGGGGCACGGCCCGCTGGGCGGCTCAAAACAATACGATGGCGAAGTGGGTTGCCGTGACCGGCGAAGGCTACCAGATGGCCGCGGCGGTCTCGATCAAGGCTTTGCCGGCAACGCCTAATGTCGGCGTGAACTGCAAGATCACTGAAATGAACGTCCTGTATGAGCCCGGCGGTTATTTCTGATGGAGATCGTCACGGGCCGCGATGTGGAAGTGGCCCGGTTGGTCGGCGATCTGATCGGCTTCACCTTGTCGCCGCCCTTCGTCTCGATCGGCGTTGCTCGAGATGGTGATCTGATCGGTGGCGCGGTCTTCAATTGCTGGACCGGTTCCGACATTCACATGACGATCGCGGGCCCTGGCATCTTGTCCCGGCAGGTGATGAAGGCCTTGGCCCACTACGCTTTCGTGCAGGCCGGATGCCGGCGCGTTTCGATGACGGTTCGGGCCAGCAATCATCTCGTGCACCGTCTGGCCGGTCGTTGTGGCTTCAAGATCGAAGGCGTGAAGCGTCGCGGCTACGGCGATGAGGATGCCATCATCTACGGGCTGCTGCCCGAAGATTTTCCCTGGTTGAAATTAGAGGTTTAGACGTGGTTTTCAGGCCCGGTGCTCCAAGCCGGCTTGAGGAGCGTGGCGGCATGCTTTGGGTCGAATTGCTCGGTCCAAAGGCGGCCGGACGCTGGTTTCAAGCTGATATTTCCGACCGCAACCTCTTGGAGGGCCGGCGGTGGATGGCGAAGGTCAATTCAGATCGCCTTGTCTATGCATATGCCAAGGAGGGTTGGAAGACCATTTTTGCTCACCGCCTTATCTCGGCGGCAGAAAAAGGCCAATACGCCGACCACAGAGACCGCGATACCCTTAACAACCGGCGCGGCAATCTGCGCGCCTGCACATCCACCGAAAATGCCAGGAACAAGAGCCTGTCACGCCGGAATTCATCTGGCATCCGCGGTGTGCGGTGGAAGGCCCGCCAATCAAAGTGGGAAGCGTTCATTCACATCGATAGCAAGCTGATCGTTCTTGGCTCCTTTGCTGAGAAAGCCCACGCCGCAGCGGCTCGGCGCATTGCAGCAATCGGCATTTACGGCGAATTCGCCGGAATAGAAGGAATGAACTGATGGCTGGTGACGCTCCTGATCCACCCCCGGCACCGGATCCGGTCAAGACCGCGAATGCGCAAACTGGCCAGAACATCGCGAGCGCGATCGGCACGCAGCTGATCAACCAGACGAACCAGGTCACGCCGCAGGGCACCCTGAATTATTCGCAGACCGGCATGAACAAGTACCGGATGCAGGATGCGAATGGTGCTTGGCACGAGTATGAAATCCCGCAGTTCACGGCGACGCAGACCTATTCGCCAGACCAGCAAAGGCTCTACGACCTCAGCAATCAGACCAAGCAGACGGTTGCTCAAATCGGCGTCGACCAGTCTAAGAGGATGGGCGATCTGCTGAACACGCCACTGGATCTGTCCGATTCCACGATCGATCAGCACCTCTACGACCTCTATTCGCCTCGCATCACCGATCAGCAAAACCGGCAGGGACAGGCTCTGCAGGCCCAGCTTGCGGCCCAGGGTGTCACGGCTGGCTCGGAGGCCTACAACAACGCCATAAAGCTGCAGGGTCAGGGCAACAGCGATCAGTGGAACCAGATGCTGCTCAACGGGCGCCAACAGGCCGTTCAGCAGATGGTGACGCAGCGCCAGGAGCCGATCAATGAACTGAACGCGCTCATGTCAGGCTCCCAGGTGACCAACCCCACCTATGGCCAGACGCCGAGTACGCAGATCAAACCCGCCGACTATGAGGGCGACGTCTACAATTCCTATAATGCCCAGCTCGGCGCCTACAACGCCCAGAACCAAGCGAATGCGGCCAGCATGGGTGGCATCTTCGGCACGATAGGCAACATCGCCGGCATGGGCCTGGGCGGCTGGCTTCGGTCAGATCGCCGCCTGAAGCGCAATATCCGGCGCCTGGGCGCGCTCAGGAACGGCATTTCGTTCCATGCCTATGAGATCGGTGGCGCCAGTGAAATCGGCCTTCTGGCTCAGGAGGTCGAGCGCGTGAAGCCTTGGGCGGTGCGCGAGTTCGGCGGCGTGAAGCACGTCAACTATGAACAGGCGGTGATGTGATGCCTATCGATCCCAGCTCTTCCTTTCAGATGTCCGCCGATCCCAACAAGCCTGTCGTGCGGCAGATGCAGGACATGATTTTCGGAGGTCTGTTCGGCCCGGATTGGCGCACCAATGGTCAGCAAGCCACACAGAGAGAGGGAGCCCAGAACGTCACCAATGCGATCTTGGGCGGCTCCTGGAGCCCGCAGCGCGGCATGGGGAGCATGATGGGATCCTCTCCCAGTTCGGCGCCGCGTGGGACGTGGAACCCAGCCGCCCAAGGGGCGCAACAGGCAGGTTTCCGGGCGAACCCCAACTATCTCGACGACAATCGCACCCATGGTGGCATGGGCGGCGGTTCCCACCTCTGAGGGGTAGACCATGGCTCTTTCGTTCATTTCCGGCCCGTCGCCCGAAGAGGCCGCCCAGGCCGGTGCGCTCTCGCCCGAAGCCTTGGAGCGTCGGCGCATGCTCGCCATGGCCTTGATGAAGCAGGGTTCGGACAGTTCCCCGATCCAATCCCCTTGGCAAGGCGTGGCCCGCGTCACGGATGCTTTGTCCGGCACGCTTCAGAACTACTGGGCCGATACCGACGAGAAGAACGCGCGCAATGCGAGTTCGCAGCGCACCTCATCTTTGCTCGGCGGCTTGCTGGGCGGCGGGGCGGGGCCTCAGGCCGCGGTGTCGACTGCAAGCACCGGGGCCTCGTCCGCAGCACCTTCGAGCGGGCGCGTCACGCAAGCGGCAAACACCAGCCTTTCCCCGTCGCAGCGCGCGCTGCTCGATACCATCGCCGGTACCGAAAGCCCGGATTACAATACGATTTATGGCGGCAAGAAGTTTGATAGCTATGCCGCGCACCCCGGCGTTGCCGTGCCGATCGCTGGCGGCCCGAACGCCGGCAGGACCTCATCGGCGGCCGGTCGTTATCAATTCCTCGGCTCGACTTGGAATTCCCAGGCCAAAAAGCTGGGGCTCGCCGACTTTTCGCCAGCCAATCAGGATCTTGCCGCATGGGATCTGGCCGCCACGACCTACAAGGGCAAGACCGGCCGCGATCTGACGGCCGACCTGAACGACCCTAACCAGGCTGGCGCGATTGGTTCGGCGTTGTCTGGTGTCTGGACGAGCCTTCCCGGCGGCATCGAGGCCGGCACCAACCAGAATCGTTTTGCCCAGGCCTATGCGAGTAATCTAGGCCACTATGGCAACGGTGCTGTCGCTGCTGCGCCCCAGGCTGCTACGGCCCCTGTACAGGTTGCCTCTGCCGATCCCAGCTTCGTGCCGGCATCCGCTGGTGCTGCCGGCCAACCCGCGAGCCCCTTCACGCCTGGCGCAGACCTGAAGCAGGGCAATTTCAAGCCCGGCTCGCTCTCGCCCGATCAGGCGAAGGCCTATGCGAACAATGGCTACAATGTCCCGAACGAGGCGATCAACTGGGGGCTGGAGGGCGCCGCCGCACCGGCTGCCCAGGCCTCGCCATCTGCGGGAAACCCGCAGACAGCGCCGCAGTCTGGCGCTGCTGCCGTCACCAATGCCATCGCGGGTGCTCCCCAGAAGGTTGCCCAGGCAGCGCCCAACCTTTCCCCGGGTGGGCAGGCGGTGGCAAATGCGATGAGCCCACCCCCGGCCTCTGCCACTCAGGGCGGTCTCTCCCCCCAGCAGCTCCAGCAGTTCTCCGCGGTGCTCAATGATCCCTTCGCCTCGCCCGCTGACAAGCAGCTTGTCGCCGGCATCATCCAGCAGCGCATGAAGCCGAACGAATATGGTTTCCAGAGCCTGCCGGATGGCACGATCCTTCGCACCGATCCGCGCACCGGCACGGTTGCGCCAATCTATCAGGCCACGCCGAAACCGATGCAGGTTGGTGACCGGCTTGTCATGCCCGATGGGAAAGTTGTGGCCGACTTCTCGGCACCGCCGACCGCGACCGTCGGGAACAACATCGTCAATACCAAGACCGGGCAAGTCGTCTTCCAGGCGCCTCCGAACCAGGAATACAAGGAGTTGAACGGGCGCGCTCTTGCCTTCGACCCGCGCAGCGGCGGCGCGCGCGATGTCACGCCAGACGGGGTGCCTTCAGGCTACCGTCCTGCCACCGATCAGGAGCGCGCGCAGTATGGCATCGCCCCCGGCATGCCTCTCTACTTCGGCCCCGATGGCAAGCCCGCCAGCCTTGGCCCGCAGACCTCGGTCAGCATCCAGGGCGGCGAAAGCCAGTTCGACAAGACCGTTGGCGAGGGCCAGGGCAAGATGTTCCTCGGACTGGCTGAAGATGGCCCGCAGGCCAAGGCCGATCTGGGGAATATCGCCAATCTGCGCAAGGCAATTGCCACGCTGCCCGGCGGCTTCCTTGGCGGTGCCCAGGCCATCGCGAACCAGTACGGCATCAAGCTCGGGGAGAACGCCGGTAACCTCGAATACGCCAACGCGATCTTGTCGAAGCTCACGCCGGCACAGCGGCAGGGCATGCCCGGCGCTGCCTCCGATCGCGACGTGCAGATGTTCCGCGACGCGCTGCCCAAGCTGTCGAACACGCCTGAAGGCAACGCGCTGATCATGGACACGATGGAAGCCCTGGCGCAGCAGCGGCTGGAGCAGGCTCGCATCGCGACGCTGGTCACCACCAATCAGATGAACCGGCAGGAAGGCATGAAGCAGTTGCAATCTCTGCCGGATCCGTTCGCTGCCCTGAAGGCGGCGACAGGTCCCCAGGAGGCACCGAAGCAGGGCGGCGTTGTTCCGACCGCACAGGCCACGCAGGCACCTCCTGGCGCCCCGCAGCCTGGTACGGTTGAAGGCGGCTTTCGTTTCAAGGGTGGCGACCCGGGCAAGCCCGAAAGCTGGGAAAAGGTGCAGTAATGGCCGGACCTTGGGAAAAATATGCTGCGCCTGTTGAAGCCGCTCCGGCAGACGTGCCGCCATGGGCGAAATATGCCGCACCAGCCCTCACGCCACCAATTGATGCGGCCCAGATAGCCGAGACGATCAACCGGCAGTTTGCGCCTGATGCCGCGGCGGGGCGTCAGGATGACGATAGCGCCCTGCATCGGTTCGCGACGAGAGGGGCGCTGGCCGCCGGTAATACTGGCATTCAGCAAGGCATGACGCTCGGCTTCGGTGATGAGCTCATGGCCGGCGCTCTATCTCCGATCGAGGCGCTGAAGGGGGCTATCACCGGCGAAGATGCTGACAAGGGCTTTGGCCAGCGTATGGCAGATGCCTATGGCCGCGCCCTCGATCGCGAGCGCGGCACGCTCCACCAGGCTGAAGCGGATCACCCCATTGCAACCGGTGCCGGCAATCTCGCTGGCGGTCTGATGCTCGGCGGGAAGGCCCAGGAGGCGGGACTTACTTTGCTCAAGGGTGCGCCCAGCATCTGGAAGGGGGCCGCAGAGGGCGCGGGATATGGTGCTCTCCAGGGCTTTGGCTCGGGGGAGGGAGGGCTTGAAAAACGGCTGTCGAGCACATTGGAAGGCGCAAGGGTGGGAGGTGCTGCAGGCGGTGCTATTGGCGCGGCCAGCAAGACAATTCCTGTTATCGCCAATTATATCAAGGCCTTCCGCGATCCCGAAATCGGAAGCCTTTCGAAACCGGCTCTCGATTATGCACGCCGCAATATCTCGCCGGATCTCCTGCAGTCTGCTCAAGGCCTTGGCCCGCTGGGAACGCTGGCTGATGTCTCGCCTGAATGGCTGGGCGTAGCACGTGGCGCCGCCTCAGTGCCAGATAGCCGTGGTGCAGTTGTGGATGCTCTGATGAACCGCGGTGCTGGCGCAAATACTCGCCTCGCCGATGATTTGAACGCCTCCCTCGGCCCCGTCGTACAGCCATCTGCCATCAATCGCACCATCGGTGAAGGTCTTGAAACGACCGGCAGGCAGTACGGGCCGGCTTTCCAAGGCGCGCGCGCCGTCAACACCGAACCGCTGGCCTCGAGCCTCGAAACCAACGCCGTCAATCTCCGTGGTCCGGCTCAGCAGGCGACACAACGGGTGCGGGGGATGCTCGATATCACGGGCGCGCCTGGCCAGCTCGATCCCAATCCAGGAACTTTGTTTCAGACCAGGCAGGCAATTGACGGCATGCTAACCGGTGAGCAAAATCCTCAGGTCATTCGCCAACTGACTATGGCTCGGCAGCAGGTTGACGAAGAGCTTGCTCGCGCCGTGCCGGGCATCAAAGACGTGGATGCGCAGTATCAGCAGCTCGCGCTGCAGCGGGATGCATTGGGTGAAGGTGGCCGGGTGCTCGATAGTGGCAAGACGGCCATTCGCCCCAGCGATCTGCAAGCCCAGATCGTGGAACAAGCGCAGCCGAACGGCACGCTTGTTGGTCCATCCGCTGCGCCGCTTCGTCTTCGTCAGGGTGTCCGCGCCGAGATTGACCGCAATCTGGGCACGGCTGCCAATGACCCTGTTGCCTGGAATCGCCTGATGAAAGGCGAGGGCGATTGGAACCGCGAGAAGCTTGGTACGCTCTTTGGTCGGGACAATGCCGATGCGGCTCTAGCGGCTGGTGATCGCGAAGCTGTTTTCAACGCCACTCGCAACCGTGTGGAAAGTGGCTCTGATACCGGCATGACGCAGGGCTTTCGCGAGGCGATGAGGGGCCTCGAGAAGCCGGCCGATCTACCCCCGAATGTCACCGCCCTTGGCCTGTTGGGATGGGCTGGCAAAAAGGGGCTCGATATGGTTCGCAGTCGGAGTGGAGAGAAAGCTGCCGCTGATTTTGCGAGCCAGCTCGGGCGCCTATCGGTATCTCAGGGCGATGCTCGCGACCGTGTTGTCAATGCCCTGATCAACTACCAGGCCGGCAAGACCAACCCGCAACTCTCCCCTGGGATGCACGCGGTGGTGAATGCTCTGATCCAACAGAGCGGTATGGAGGGGAGGGCTATAGGCCCAGCTTGGTCACAATAAAATGCGCGATAGCTTGGTCATAGGGCTGTAAGGCAGGGTTGATGAATCTGGCCACTAGCCAGCCAACCATCAGAGCAGCAACCAGGGATAGGACCCACGGAATCGCGTTCGGCCCAAAAAAGGGCTCCTTGGGATCTGTGTCGGATTTGGTTTGGCGCATCTCGCCTCAATATCACAGTGCTAAGTTCCCTGCACTAGCCGGGCTCTACTGTGCACCTAGGGGCTTGAGCGTCGCCGCTACGTCGACACCAGCCCAAACAACGACTGCAATTCTATTCATCTAGAACACCCCTGGAAAAGTTGCGCGAAGTGCCCAAAAAACTACTGTAATTGGCCATATGGTAGCAAGAAACGCGTCAAGCGTAAGATTTATCAATATTTTGACGAATGGGGAGGCTCTGCCTTGCCATGTATCCACAACCAATAGGATGTAGGTTATCGGGCCGCCCAGCGCCCAAACAATACCAAATACGCTGCTAAAAATTGTATCCAACGCTGACTTCATTCTAGACCCCAGGCGGTCATGAGCGGAGTCTGGACCCCGCTCAGAATATTTTAATCGTCATCCCCACCTTGACGCCGATCCGCGGCACGATCGCCGCACGAGGACCCGTCCTTAGCCTGCTGCCAGGAATGATCGCAGCTACCGGCAAAGGCCGTGTCATCCGAAGTGAGAAACTGCCCCCCTGTCGAAATTGAGAACTAACCCCTCCAGGTTCGAAAATGGAGGGACATATGGTGCGTGTAATTGCAGAGATTCCTGCACAGGTGAGTGTTGTGCAGGGA